>NZ_JAULLN010000001.1:0-715429 GCF_041357655.1 Bradyrhizobium sp. DN3
ACCAGGAAACGGCGGAATCGTAGCCGACTCGTGGCTTTTCACACAGCCAGGGTCACCAGCGGTAATGCTCTGGTCGATCAGAAAATTCCCGCTCGGCCCTCGGAGCCGACATTACTTTATCAGTACACGCCCTAGTCCTCGTTCGCCTTGAACCGCCCGAGTCCCTTCAGCACGAAGGGCGCCAGCAGCGCGATCAGCGCGACGCCAAGCAGGGTCGCCGAGATCGGGCTCTGAACCAGCGCCATGGGATCGCCGAGGCTGATCGCGAGCGCCCTGCGCAATTGGCTCTCGGCGATCGGGCCGAGGATCAGGCCGACGACGACGGGCGCGATCGGAAAATCGAACCGGCGCATCAGGAAGCCGAGCACGCCGAAGCCGGCCAGCATCGACAATTCGACCACCGACGGCTTTGCCGCGATGGTGCCCATGGTCGCGAACACGAGGATGCCGGCATAGAGCCACGGCTGCGGGATCGCGAGCAGCCGCACCCACAGGCCGACCAGAGGCAGATTGAGCACAAGCAGCATCGCGTTGGCGATGAACAGGCTGGCAATCAGGCCCCACACCAGGTCCGGCCGCTCCGCGAACAGCAGCGGCCCCGGGTTGAGGCCGTATTGCTGGAAACCCGCCAGCATCATCGCGGCCGTCGCCGACGTCGGCAGCCCGAGCGTGAGCAGCGGCACCAGCGTGCCGGCGGCGGAGGCATTGTTCGCGGCTTCCGGTCCCGCGACGCCTTCGATCGCGCCCTTGCCGAACTCTTCCGGATGTTTCGTGAGCCGCTTCTCGGTGGAATAGGACAGGAAGGTCGGAATCTCCGCACCGCCCGCGGGCAATGCGCCGATCGGGAAGCCGAACATGGTGCCGCGCAGCCACGCTTTCCACGAGCGCTTCCAATCCTGCTTCGTCATCCACAGCGAGCCGCGCACCGCCTCGAGCTTCTCCTCGGTGTGGTGGCGGCGCGATGCAACGTAGAGCGCCTCGCCCACCGCGAACAGGCCGACCGCAAGCGTCGTCACCTCGACGCCGTCGAGCAGCTCGGGGACGCCGAACGCAAGCCGCGCCTGACCGGTCAGCTTGTCGATGCCGACGAGACCGAGCGTGAGGCCGATGAACAGGCTGGTCAGGCCGCGGATCGGGGAATCGCCGAAGGTCGCCGACACCGTGACAAAGGCGACGCACATCAGCGCGAAGTAATCCTCCGGGCCGAAGCGCACGGCGAAATCGACCAGCCAAGGCGCGAGGAACGCCAGCCCGATGGTGGCAATGGTGCCGGCGACGAAGGAGCCGATCGCGGAGGTCGCAAGCGCCGGCCCGCCGCGACCGGTCTTGGCCATCTTGTTGCCTTCGAGCGCCGTCGCCATCGAGGCGCTCTCGCCGGGCGTGTTGATGAGGATCGCGGTGGTCGAGCCGCCATACATGCCGCCATAGTAGATGCCGGCGAACATGATCAACGAGCCGCCGGGATCGAGCTTGTAGGTCACCGGCAGCAGCAGTGCGACCGTCAACGCCGGGCCGATGCCGGGCAGCACGCCCACGGCCGTGCCGAGGAAGACGCCGATCAGCGCATAAAGCAAATTCATCGGCTGGACGGCGACCGCCATGCCATGCGCCAGCGCGGCAAAAGTGTCCATCACAGCAGTCGCTCCAGGGGGCCGGCCGGAAGGCTCAGCGTCAGCAGCCGGTCGAACGCGAGATAAATGAGGGTCGACATCACGAGAGCGATGATGGAATCGACGAGGATGGCACGGCGCCCGAAGGCCGCCGAGGTCGTCACGAACAGCGCCGACGTCGCCAGGATGAAGCCGCCGCCGAAGCCGATGATGGCGATCAGAAGCGCAAGACCAATGAGGATTAAGACCACCGGCACGGGATCGGAGCTCTCGCGCGCCGGCAAATTACCGCGCAACGCGTCGATGAAATTGCCGATCGCAAGCAGCGCGAGGCCGGAGGCGACCACGACCGGCATCGCTTCGGGCCCCATCCCGTACATCGCGGCGGATGGCAGGCCGCGCGCGTCCCAGACCAGGACCGCGGCGAGCGCCGCCAGCAATGCAGCGATGACGAGGCCGGCGCGATCGACGCGCCGCGCCGGCTTGACGGGATCGCCTGAGGTCATGACTTGACGAGGCCGACCGATTTCAGCACGTCGGTGACGCGCACCGTTTCCTTTTTCAGGAAGTCGGCAAAGGCATCGCCGCCGAGATAGGCGTCCTCCCAGCCCTTCTGCTTGAGGATCTCCTTCCAGGCGTCCGACTTCACCATCTTCTCGACCGCATCGCTCAAAGTCTTGCGCTGCTCCGGCGTGATGCCGGGAGGCGCGACCACCGAACGCCAATTGGCGATCACGAGGTCGATGCCCTGCTCCTTGAAAGTCGGGATGTCGCTGCCGGCGATGCGCTTCTCCGAAGTCACGCCGATCGCGCGCAGCTTGCCGGACTTGATCTGCCCTTCATATTCGCTCAGCCCGGAAATGCCAGCGGTGACCTTGCCGCCGAGAATGGCGGCGAGCGACTCGCCGCCGCCGGAGAACGGGATGTAGTTGATCTTCTTCGCGTCGGCGCCGACGGCGCCGGCGAACATCGCCGCCATGACATGGTCGACGCCGCCGGCCGAGCCGCCGGCAAAGGTCACCTTGGCGATATCGGCCTTCACCGCAGCAGCCAGATCCTGCCCAGTCTTGATCGGCGAATTCGCGGGCACCACGATCACCTGGATCTCCTCGGTGAGGCGCGCGATCGGCGTCACCTGGTCCAGTGTGACCGGCGACTTGTTCATGGCGAGCGCGCCCACCATGACGAAGCCGTTGACCATCATCTGGTTGCCGTCGCCCTTGGCGCCGTTGACGAACTGGGCGATGCCGACGCTGCCACCCGCGCCGGGAACGTTGGTGACCTGCACGCTGCGCGCGACGCCCGAGGCGACCAGCGCCTGCTGCATCGAGCGCGCGGTCTGGTCCCAGCCCCCGCCCGGTGCCGCCGGCGCCATCAGCTTGAGCTCGAGCTGCTGGGCAAAAGCCGGATTGGCTGCCGCGAGGGTCAGCGCGACGGCTGCGCCGACAAGGCGCGCGGGGAATTGAAACATGGGGGCATCTCCAGGCTCGTGCGGACGTTTGCCGCATTGTGTCGTTTGGTCGCATATCAGCCAAAACGGCCGATGCTGTCCAGTGACATCCCCCGGTGGTCCCCGTTAGTGGGGCGTCGGGACCACCCCGCCGAGCGCAACCGTTAGTTCGGCGGCGACCTCCCGCACGATTTGCCCGATTTCCGGCAACCTCTGGTCAGTCAACCGGCTGGTCATGCCGGAGACCGAAATCGCTGCGAGCGGCTCGGCGCAGTCATTGTAGACGACTGCGGCAACACAGCGCAGGCCCATGCAGGCCTCTTCATCGTCGAGCGCGTAGCCCTGCTTGCGGATCTTTTCGAGCTCTCGAAACAGGTCGCTCGGCCGCACGATCGACTTCTCGGTCAGGCGGGGCATGCCGTGGTGGCGGATGACGGCGCCGACGTCCTCGTCGGAATAGGTCGCAAGCACCGCCTTGCCGACGCCGGAGGTTACCATGGGGACGCGGCCGCCGACCTGGGTCAGCGAGCGCATGATCTCGCGGCTTTCCATCCGAGTCAGCACGATGATGAATTCGTCGTCGACGACGGCGAGATTGGCGGTCTCGCGGGTGAGATCGCGCAGCTTGCGCAAGTAAGGGATCGCTTGCGTGGAGAAATTACGCCGCCGCGCGAAGCTCGCGCCGACCGTGAAACTGCGCACGCCGACATGCCATTTGGATTCGGCGCGGTCGAACTGCACGAAGCGTCGGCTTTCCAGCGTCGCCAGCAGGCGGTGCACGGTGGAGGCCGACAGACCGGTACGGATCGCGAGATCGCTGAGGCGATAGCCTTCGTCGTCCTCGGCCAGCGTTTCGAGGATCGACAGCGCGCGGTCAACGGACTGCACGCCACCGTCGCGGTCGGCCTCCGATGCCGATCGTGTTTCGAGCGATTTGCGCCGGATCACGTTCTTGCTCATCGCAACCTGCATTTGCCAATCAGACAAGACGCGAGCCGCCTCTTCTCCCTCTCCCCGTTCTTACGGGGCTGCGACGAGCTTCGCTCGCGCTGAGAGGGTCGGGGTGAGGGGCTATCTCCGCAAACACGGTGAGAGTTAGACTCGCGGAGAGTCCCCCTCACCCGAATTCGAGCCTTGCTCGAATTCGGCCTCTCCCCGCAAGCGGGGAGAGGCGAACGCAAGCTCAGAGCAGCCCTGCCCCGCGCGCCCACTTGTACTTGGCGCCCAACACCTCGACCGGCAGCTCAGTCGAATAGGCATAGGCCGGGATGCCGTGCTGGTAGAGATATTCGGCGGCTTCCTCGACTTCGACGTCGCCGGCCAGCGAGGCGACCATGGGCTTCACAAAACCCTTGGCCTCCATCTCCTTCTTCACCTCGACCATGTTGCGGGCGAACACCATCGGCGGGGTGACGATGGTGTGCCAGTAGCCGAGGATCAGCGCGTGGATGCGCTCATCCGACAGGCCGAGCTTGACCGTGTTGACATAGGTGATCGGCGGCTCGCCGCCGGTGATATCCACAGGATTTCCGGCCGCGCCGAACGGCGGGATGAACTTGCGGAAGGCCGCATCGAGGTCCGGCGGCATCGACATCAGCGACAGGCCGTTGTCGACGCAGGAGTCCGACAGCAGCACGCCGGAGCCGCCCGCGCCGGTGATAATGAGCACGTTCTCGCCCTTCGGCGTCGGCAGCACCGGCACGCCGCGGGCGAATTCGAGCAGCTGGCGCAGCGAGCGGGCGCGGATCACGCCGGACTGCTTGAACACGTCCTCGTAGATCCGGTCGTTACCGGCGAGCGCGCCGGTGTGCGAGGACGCCGCCTTCGCGCCGGCCGAGGTGCGGCCGGCCTTGAGCACGACGACCGGCTTCTTCTTGGAGACGCGTTTTGCGGCTTCCGCGAAGGCACGGCCGTCCTTGAGGTCTTCGCAGTGCTGCGCGATCAAATTGGTGTTCGGGTCCTGCTCGAAGAAGGCGAGCAGATCGTCCTCGTCGATATCGGACTTGTTGCCGAGGCCGACGATCGCCGAGACGCCCATCTTGGCCGAGCGCGAGAAGCCGATGATGGCCATGCCGATGCCGCCCGACTGCGACGACAGCGCCGCGTGGCCCTTGACGTCATAGGCCGTGCAGAAGGTCGCGCAGAGATTGGCCGGGGTGTAGTAGAAGCCGTAGATGTTCGGCCCCATCAGGCGGATGTCGTACTTCTTGCCGACTTCGACGATCTCGGCCTGGAGCTCGGGCGCGCCAGCTTCCGCAAAGCCTGACGGGATCAGCACCGCACCCGGGATTTTCTTCTCGCCGCATTCCGTCAGCGCGGCGGCGACGAACTTTGCAGGGATCGCGAACACCGCGACGTCGATCACGCCGGGCACGTCCTTGACGCTCTTGTAGGCCTTGTAGCCAAGGATCTCGGCGGCCTTGGGATGGATCGGAATGATCTCGCCCTTGTAACCGCCGTTGATGAGGTTCTTCATCACGGAATTGCCGATCTTGCCGTCCTCCGCGGAGGCGCCGATCACGGCGACCGCCTTCGGCTGCATGATGCGGTTCATCGCCGCGACGATCTCTTCGGTCGGGCGCGGCTTCGGCTTGGGCACATAAGCGAAGTCGACGACGATACGGACGTCGGCGGCGGTTGCGCCCTTCGGGGTCGCGAACACAGGGTTGAGGTCGAGCTCGACGATTTCAGGGAAATCGGTGACGAGCTGCGAGACCTTGACGATGACGTCGGCGAGCGCCGTGCGGTTCACCGGCTCGCTGCCACGCACGCCCTTCAGGATCTCATGCGCCTGGATGCCATCGAGCATCGACAGCGCGTCTTCCTTGGTCGCGGGCGCGAGGCGGAAGGTAATGTCCTTGAGGACCTCGACCAGCACGCCGCCGAGGCCGAAGGCGACCAGCTTGCCGAACGAGCCGTCGGTGATCGAGCCAACGATGACTTCGGTCCCGCCGGCCAGCATCTGCTGCACCTGGACGCCTTCGATCTTGGCATCGGACTTATACTTCTTGGCGTTACCGAGAATGGTCTCGTAGGCCTTCTCGGCCTCCTCGGCCGTCTTGAGGCCGACGATGACGCCGCCGGCTTCGGTCTTGTGGAGAATGTCCGGCGAGACGATCTTCATCACGACCGGGAAGCCCATCGCGGCGGCCATCTTGCCGGCTTCGCCCGCCGACTTGGCCACGCCCTCCTTCGGCACCGGAATGCCGTAGGCGTCGCAGACCAGCTTGCCTTCCGGGGCCGTCAGGCTGGTGCGGTTGTCCGCCTTGACCTGGTCAAGCACCTTGCGGACGGCATCTTTGGAATTGGACATGTGGGTTCTCCCTTGACCTTAGTTCGTTCTTTGCAAAGCGCGCGCGTGGTTAGCGGCTGCCCGTGATGCTTGCCATTCGCCGCGCTCTGTTCCATGCGGCGGAACGGAGTGGCATAAGCCCCAAGACTACTCCGCCGGCTTGGATCAAAAATGGCTGGCGATGGCATTTGGTATGCCAGAAGCCAACTTGTCAAGCCAGTGCACAGCTTAGAACGCCGCAAAAAATAGCCAGCTTGACATTCTGGCATGTGGTATGCCAAAAACTTTCCCATAAATATTCCTGTAAAAGACGACTCCCACTGGAGGAGATTCGTCGTGTCACAACGGAAACCAACCAAGGCGTTGCCGAACATGGCCGAGGCAGACATCGCAATCGTTCGTATTGCCCCGGAGAGCAGCTTCAAGAACAAGGCGTATGACGCCTTGAAGGAAGCCATCCTCAAGATGGACATCTACTCGACGCCCGAGCCGGTGATGCTCGACGAGCGCGCGCTGTCCGAACGGCTGGGCGTCAGCCGCACCCCGATCCGCGAAGCGATCGCGATGCTCGAGCAGGACGGATTCGTGAAGACGGTGCCACGCCGCGGCATCATGGTGGTGCGCAGGACCAAGAGCGAGATCGTCGACATGATCCGCGCCTGGGCGGCGCTGGAGAGCATGGCCGCGCGCCTCATCACCACCACCGCACGCAAGAAGGACATCACGGCGCTGCGCGACTTCTTCAAGGACTTCGGCAAGGACCGTCTGCCCGAGGATCACGTCGAGGAATATTCGCGCGCCAACATCGCCTTCCACCAGGCGCTGATCTCGCTGTCGGAATCCCCCGTGCTGGTCGATCTCACCAACGACCTGTTGTTGCACGTGCGCGGCTACCGGCAGCTGACCATCGGCCGCAAGGACCGCACCGCGACCTCCCTGCCCGAGCATCTCGGCATCATCGAAGCGCTGGAAGCGCGCGACACCGAGCTCGCCGAGAAGCGCGCCCGCGATCACACCCTTGGCCTTGCCGCTTACGTCGAGGCGCATGGCCAGGAACTGTTCACTTAGCAACGTTCACCAGAAGGGCGAACAACTCGCCCCACTACCTTGAGACCAGGGAGACAAGGCCCATGCTGAATACCGCGACCAAGTCCGAAGCACCGGGCACCGAGCAGGAACTGACGGATGGCTTCCATCTCGTCATCGACGCGCTCAAGCTGAACGGCATCAACACCATCTATAATGTGCCGGGCATCCCGATCACGGATTTGGGCCGCATGGCGCAGGCCGCCGGTATTCGCGTGATCTCCTTCCGTCACGAGCAGAACGCCGGTTACGCCGCAGGCATTGCCGGCTACCTCACCAAGAAGCCCGGCGTCTGCCTTACCGTCTCCGCGCCGGGCTTCCTCAACGGTCTCACCGCGCTCGCGCACGCCACCACCAACTGCTACCCGATGATCCTGGTCTCGGGCTCGTCGGAGCGCGAGATCGTCGACCTCCAGCAGGGCGACTACGAGGAAATGGATCAGCTCGCGATCGCGAAGCCGCTGTGCAAGGCGGCCTATCGCGTGCTGCACGCTCAGGATATCGGCATCGGCTTTGCCCGCGCCATCCGCGCCGCAGTCTCGGGCCGTCCGGGCGGCGTCTATCTCGACCTGCCGGCAAAACTGTTCGGCCAGGTGATGAACGCCGATGCCGGCCAGAAGTCGCTGGTCAAGGTGATCGACGCGGCGCCCGCGCAGATCCCCTCGCCCGCTTCGGTCAAGCGTGCGCTCGACGTGCTGAAGAGCGCAAAGCGTCCGCTCATCATCCTCGGCAAGGGCGCGGCCTACGCGCAGGCCGATGAAGAAATCAAAAACTTCGTCGAGAAGAGCGGCGTGCCCTTCCTGCCCATGAGCATGGCCAAGGGCCTGCTCCCCGACACGCATCCGCAATGTGCCGGCGCGGCCCGCTCGACGGTGCTGAAAGAGTCCGACGTCGTCATGCTGATCGGCGCGCGGCTGAACTGGCTGCTCTCGCACGGCAAGGGCAAGAGCTGGGGCGAAGCGCCGAAGAAGTTCATCCAGGTCGACATCGAGCCGAAGGAAATGGACTCCAACGTCGAGATCGTCGCGCCCGTCGTCGGCGACATCGGCTCGGTCGTCTCCGCCTTCAACCAGGCGATGGGCGCAGGCTGGACCGCCCCGCCGGCCGAATGGACCAAGGCGATTACATCCAAGCGCGAAGAGAACATCGCCAAGATGGCGCCGAAGCTCATGAACAACAAGTCGCCGATGGACTATCACGGCGCGCTCGGCGTGCTGAAGAATGTCATCAAAGATCACCCCGAGGCGATCCTCGTCAACGAGGGGGCCAACACGCTCGACCTCGCCCGCGGCGTCATCGACATGTACCGCCCGCGCAAGCGTCTCGACGTCGGCACCTGGGGCGTGATGGGCATCGGCATGGGCCAAGCGATCGCGGCAGCCCTCGAGACCGGCCATCCCGTGCTCGCAGTGGAAGGCGACAGCGCGTTCGGCTTCTCCGGCATGGAGGTCGAGACCATCTGCCGCTACAACCTTCCGATCTGCGTCGTCATCTTCAACAATGACGGCATCTATCGCGGCACCGACGTCAACGGCGCCAACTCGGATCCGGCGACGACGGTGTTCGTCAAGGGCGCGCGCTACGACAAGATGATGGAAGCTTTTGGCGGCGTCGGCGTAAACGCGACCTCGCCGGATGAACTGAAGCGCGCGGTCAACGACGCCATGACCTCCGGCAAGCCGACGCTCATCAACGCGGTGATCGATCCGGCCGCGGGCTCGGAGAGCGGCCGCATCGGCAACCTCAATCCGCAGAGCGTTCTGCAGAAGAAGAAGTAACTCCGGGTCATTCCCCGCCCAGGCGGGGAATCCAGTATTCGCCGGACCATCCATTGTGGCGAGCACTGAGCCCAACCGAAACGACAGCGAATACTGGATGCCCGCCTTCGCGGGCATGACGGAAACAGAGTGGTAACAGGAGCAATACGATGACTAAAGCGCTCAAGGGCGTTCGCATTCTCGATTTCACCCACGTCCAGTCCGGACCGACCTGCACGCAGTTGCTGGCCTGGTTCGGCGCCGACGTGATCAAGGTGGAACGTCCGGGCGTGGGTGACATCACCCGCGGTCAGCTGCAGGACATCCCGAACGTGGACAGCCTGTATTTCACCATGCTCAACCACAACAAGCGCTCGATCACGCTCGACACCAAGAACCCCAAGGGCAAGGAAGTCCTCACCGAGTTGATCAAGAAGTGCGACGTGCTGGTGGAAAACTTCGGCCCCGGCGTGCTCGACCGCATGGGCTTCCCCTGGGAGAAGATCCAGGCGATCAACCCCAAGATGATCGTCGCCTCGATCAAGGGCTTCGGTCCCGGCCCCTACGAAGACTGCAAGGTCTATGAGAACGTCGCGCAGTGCACCGGCGGCGCCGCCTCCACTACCGGCTTCCGCGATGGCCTGCCGCTCGTCACCGGCGCGCAGATCGGAGATTCCGGCACCGGCCTGCATCTGGCGCTCGGCATCGTCACGGCGCTCTATCAGCGCACGCATTCGGGCAAGGGCCAGAAGGTCACCGCCGCGATGCAGGACGGCGTGCTCAACCTCGCCCGCGTCAAGCTGCGCGACCAGCAGCGCCTCGCCCACGGCCCGCTCAAGGAATACAGCCAGTTCGGCGAAGGCATTCCGTTCGGGGATGCCGTGCCGCGCGCCGGCAACGATTCCGGCGGTGGCCAGCCCGGCCGCATCCTGAAGTGCAAGGGCTGGGAGACCGATCCCAACGCCTACATCTACTTCATCACCCAGGCCCCGGTCTGGGAGAAGATCTGCGACGTGATCGGCGAACCCACCTGGAAGACCGATCCGAACTACGCCAAGCCCCCGGCCCGCCTGCCGCGCCTGAACGAGATCTTCGCGCGCATCGAACAGTGGACGATGACCAAGACCAAGTTCGAGGCGATGGAGATCCTCAACAAGGACGACATCCCCTGCGGCCCGATCCTGTCGATGAAGGAGATCGCCGAGGATCAGTCGCTGCGCGCGACCGGCACCGTCGTCGAGGTCGATCACCCGACCCGCGGCAAGTACATCTCGGTCGGCAACCCGATCAAGCTGTCGGATAGCCCGAGCGACGTGCAGCGTTCCCCGCTGCTCGGCGAGCACACCGACGAGATCCTGCGCTCGGTGCTCGGCTTCAGCGACCACCAGGTCGCCGATATCCACAAGTCCGGCGCCCTCGATCCGCCGCAGAAGCAGGCCGCTGAGTAAGTGGAAGCACTCTGACGCGAGACAAAGGGGCCGCCTGTCGAGGCGGCCCTTTTTGCATGAGAACACCTGCCATCACCGGCCCCCAACTAAAAAGTCGAAAAACAACCCCATGCACAGTAGCTAACTCCTTGGGCTAAAAGGGATTGCTGATTTTACGAAATTCCCTTTGACGCGTCGGGCAAAACAGGGGTATTATGCCATCGTCCACAGATACGGATGTCAGGCTCGGCAAAGAGCTTGCGCCCTTCACCAGCCGTTTGCCATCGTCTGAAACGACACTGCGAATGTCCAGAACGCTTCGCCGAGCAGCTGCACCGTCTGGCGTTGAACCCCGGGGAATGTTCGACCAGCCGACGTTGAATTAAGATTGGTCTGGAGGAACCGATACGATGACCCACGGTTATTCCCCTGACCGGTGCGCTCTCGGAAGTGCGGGCGCGCCTCCTTCCAGCGAGTGACTGCGCGCCTCGCACGAGATCTGTCCAACGCTGAAGACTTGGCCGCCGTCTCGCCCGGAGGGTGTCTATCCCCGTCAGCGTAGGCGCCGGAGACGTGGCATTCAGCTGCCGTCCGGACCACGCTTGTTGATCAAATCGAGGTCGAAATGTTGAGAGATCAATCCTCTGATCGCGCAAAGCGCGAAGCCAACAAGGCGTTCAAGCCCGTCAAAACCCAAAAACCGATGAGTGACTATGCGAAGGACCAGCAATCCTTCCACGAGAATCGCGAACGACTGAAAGCGGAGCGATTAGCCCGCGAGGCCAAGCGCAAGAGCCACTCCGAATAGTAGCGTTGTGAACCAGCGTGAAGCGGTTCTCCAAAGAGATGATGCTTGAACAATAACCTGAAGCGCGACGACGATTCCCGTCTCATCATGCTTTAGAGCATCGAGAGCACGACGACCCCGTCTTCGAGCTCTCCCGAAGCGAGCCGCGTCCGCGCGATGCGCTCGAACTCCGTCCGATATTTCTGAAGATAGCTGAAGGCCTGCTTCTGCGTCTGAAACGTGGTGGCCAGTCGGCACATCTGCCGGCCCGCACCAAGCGCGAGAAAGAAGGTGATGGTTCCACCGCTGTCCGATTTAACTTGAGGCATGACCCGCATCCTTTGCATGTGACCGGTCCTCTCCAGATGTCGTCGGCACAATGGAGTCGACTATCGCGGCAGCTTCTTGTTGCGCTTGGCCTTTGCAGGCGCCGGCAACGATGCTTGTAGGGCGGCCTCAGCCGCCTCCTTGGCTTCGCGCAGTTCTCGAAGCCGCGCCATATTCTTGCGAACGTCGACGGCCTGCTTTTCGGCATCCGCCATGGCTCGCGCGCCTTCTTCAGCGGCCAAACGTTGACGATTGGACCGCGCAATAGCTTCGGGCGACGGTTCAGCCGACCTCTTGGCCCTCATTGTTCACCTACCCGACAACGGACAAAACCCGCTCAATCCGGGGATCGAGCGGGTAGCGTGGCCGTTTCAGTACATCCGTGAAACGGCGCCAGGGCCCTTAGGCCAGCGAGAGATTCTCTGCGCTGACCTTGCCCCGCATCTTGTCGGTCTTGAGCTCGAAGTTGACCTTTTGGCCCTCGGCGAGACCCGCAAGACCAGCCCGCTCGACCGCGCTGACGTGAACGAACACATCATTGCCGCCGTCGTCGGGTTGAATGAATCCAAAGCCCTTTTGGCCGTTGAACCACTTCACTGTACCTGTTGTCATGTTCTTCTCCAAAGCGCACACGCGCACGTTCCGCGTGATCGTCACGCAGAAAAATTCAATTCGTCGATGTCTCTGGAAAAAGGAGCCCGCGGGCGCATTCAACAAGGCACAGCGGCTGAACGAACAGACACAACGTATACCCCGTCATGGTCACTTACAAGGCTTTGGCCAGATATAGTTGCAAGCTCCGACTCTGGCAAAAGTTTCACGCGTTCGAGGACTCGCGCTGGTGCAGCACCAATAGGGAACCGCGGGTACAAGCTTTCGGCCGCCGCACCGTGAGCGCAACGACCAAGAGCCAAAAGCGTGCTGCGCAACGGAAGCCGCAATCCGGCCCCTGAATGATCGGAGAACGACAGCAATTGTCGCTGCAATGATCAGGATTTCTTACTCAAGTCGTTCTTGCCGCACGGCATTGTTCTTGAAACACTATCGCCTCGGCCGCCCGGGCTCGGCGCCGCCAGCCAAAAAGAACGCTAGCCACCTGGGAAATTTGTCTAACGGTTCCAGCGTCGAATACGACGAGCGCTCGATCGGCTCCTTTCGAGGCATGGAGCCTTCAAGCAATTTCATGATGAGCGGCCCGATTGGCTTGTCAGGCGCTGCTTGCTCGACGATGCCCATCCTCCCTATCATAACGCTCAACGTTCTCCGAACTGCTCGCGAAAGAACTTCACTAAGGTCGCGTTGAACTCGCGATGAAATGTTGCGCGGTCAAATCCCGCGGGCACGTCGGTGCAGATGCGTGGGACTGCCGCTGCAAGCTGGGGCGAGCAAAGCGCGAGAAATGCAAAGTGCCCGGCCGGCACGACGTGAATGTCAGGCTTGCCGGGCAGCCCCTCCGCGACGCGCGACGTGCCCGAACCGTTCCCGACAGCCGGGAGGCGCCGAACTGCGATCGCCAGAACTGGAAAGGCGCGTTGACGACGGCGAGGTGTTCCCGTCAGGACGGCCTGCCGCAGAAGCAGGCCGCGGAGTAGGCGGTTCACATCGATCAAGGGCCGCCGTTTCGGCGGCACTTTCTTTTCGAATGCTAACCGGGCGCCAGCGTCTGTCCGACCGCATAGAGCGAGCATTCTTTCCATGCGGCCACGCATTGGCGCATCGCCTCGGTCTTCGCGTCGTCGACCGTTCGCTGGTTGGAGGTAATTGACGAACAATGACCTTCCCGATTCCAGGCATATGCCTTGATGTCGGTCCACGCCTTCACATAAGCATCGAAATAGATCGTGCACGCAGCGTTGAGGGGCGTCGGCGCCGGAATGGCGGCGGGTGGAGGCAATTCGACAACCAGCGAGGTCGGCAGCCGCAACCGGTTCAGGAAGTTCTCCACCGCAGGCCACCAGATGTCGGCGGGACCCATCGGCACCATGGCATGCCCATCGACACCGAAGGGCGGCAAGATCTGAAACTGCGCCGGTGCGCCGGAGGAGACGTAAGCATCGAACATGCGACGGCCCAACGCCGGCGGAGCATTCTGATCGTTCTCCGAATAGACCCACAGCGCCGGAATTCGCGCCGCGCGGCCAAAGATGCCGGCGTCCGCCACGAGATGGTCCGGGCTGCACGTACGACCCGGGACCGAGCCGTGAGCCCCCTCGAAATTGAGGACGCCGATGACGCCGGCAGGATTGCTTGCCGCCGCGGCCGTCACCGCAAAGCCTCCCGTCGAATGTCCCATTAGCAGGACCCGATCGGGCTCGACCCAGGGCTCACCACGAAGCGTGGCAACAGCGCCGGTGACGTCTTCAGCCGCGATCCGCCCAACGGCTAGATAGTCCCGATCATCGCATGGTCCGGAAAGTGCCTCGGCAAACGGTCCCTCTGAACGACCGAAACCCCGACGCATGATCGATGCGGCGGCATAACCATGCTGTGCAAACGCGACGGCAGCATTGAGAAGATCGACCGGCGATTGTCGCGCTGCGGCTGCGCGAAACGCTTGCCCGGTGGCAGGATTTGTACCGTGAATCAGCAGAACCAGCGGAAAGCGCCCGGGCCGGTCCGGGCGAATGATCATGGTTTCAAGCTTGACCTGACTGCCATCGGCGCGCGTGACCGGGATCAGCCGATCTTCGCGAACGAGGCCCGACAGCGCGGGATCGGCCGCGGCCGGAGACAGCAGAAGCCCAAGCACACCCATCACACAGCCAAGTCGTCTCACCCTCGCCTCCCTGAACTCAATGCTCAGTGATCGCCGCCAGCGAACTGCTCACGGAAGAACTTCACTACAGCCGCGTCGAACTCGCGGTGAAAGGCCACCCGATCAAAGCCTTCAGGATCCGAGCACACCTGCGGCCTCAATGCTGCGAGCTCCGTCGTGCAGGGTGGCAGAAATGCGTAGTGACCGGCCCCAACGACGTGAATATCAGGCTTGCCCGGCAGACTACGGGTTACGTATGCGACGCCGGTCGCATTGACGCCCCCTCCCCCTAGTTCGGATCGCCAGACCTGCAGCGGGATTCCGATGCCCGCCAGATTTTCGGGTGTGAATGAAAAACTCACAGCAGGATCGACGATCACTGCGGCCTTGATCCGGGCATCGTGTGGCGGGACGGGAGGAATCTCGCCAGCGCGCAGTTGCTCGCAGACCGTCGATTTGTTCTCTTGCTTACAATTGGGGGCAAACCTGCGAAAATCGGGCTGACCGCCGACCAGAACCAATCCGGTGAAGCCCCCTAAAGAGAAGCCAAAGAGGCCTACCCTGGCGGGATCGATGGCAGCCTTGTCCTTCCACTCTTGCAGCATGAAATCCAGCAGTCGAACCAAATGTGCTGGACGCGATGCCCAGACGGACATCCCACGGGCCGACATGTCGTTGGTGTTGTTGCCGGGATGGTTGATCGCTGCGACGATGAAGCCGGCGTTTGCCAGCGCTTCTATGATGTCGAGGTGAAGGGCGAAGTAGCCGCTATTTCCATGGGAGATGATAACCAGCGGCAGTTTGGTCCCCGTGACGGGACAGTCCTTCGCTCCCTCCAGCCAATCGACTGTGGGCACCGAAAGCCTGCCAAGCGCCACATGCGTCGGCTCCGCCGCGCAGGGATACCAGATCGCGCCCGACAACGTTGGATCGGACTCCAGGAGCTGAATGCCTGCGGCGTCCGCGGGCGATCCAAGACAACAGAGCGTGATGACGAAAGCCCAGAGCGTGCTGCGCAACGGAAGCCCCCTGATTTCGCGCAGGAGTTGAACGAGGAACGATAGCGGAATTGTGGCTCAGCTTGTACGTGGGCACACCTTCGCCGCTATTGGCGTTGAGGCAAACTGCCCGCAAAAAGGGAGGGCAATCGCATATGGTGCGAATGATGCTTCGGCGTCGGGACTCGGCTCCCTCTCCCGCCTGCTGGGGAGGGCTGGCGTGGGGATATCTCCGCGGCGGGATTGTCGAGAAATGTGGAGGCTGTCCCTGGGTGGCAAGAGCCCTCACCCGCCGCGCTCTGCGAGCGCGTCGGCCTCTCCCGCAAGCGGGAGAGGCGAAGCACCTCCGTCGCGGCGGCGATCAAGCCTCATCCCATCATGCTTAGCAACCGGCCGAACAAGACTCGACCAAAAAAATCCGAGACGCTTGTCGGATCGGCAGCTTCCCCGTCGTCCTCGTGACATGAATGGGCCATAGACGCCAAACTCGGGCCCATCAATCACTGAGGATAACAACCATGCCCAGCACGATCCGCCTGCACCGCGTCCTGGCCACCAGCCCGGAGAAAGTCTATCGCGCCTTCCTAGAGGCCGATGCGATGGCGAAATGGCTTCCGCCGAACGGCTTCACCTGCACCGTGCATCATTTCGAGCCCAAGGTCGGCGGCACGTTCAAGATGTCGTTCCGGAATTTCACCACAGGCAACGGCCATTCGTTCGGCGGTGAATATGTCGAGCTCGTGCCCGGCGAACGCATCCGCTACACCGACAAGTTCGACGATCCCAATTTGCCGGGCCTGATCGAGGTGACCGTGGTCTTGAAGAAGGTCTCGGTCGGCACCGAACTCGACATCACGCAGGCCGGCATCCCCGACGTGATCCCGCCGGAGGCCTGTTATCTCGGCTGGCAGGAATCGCTACGCAACCTGGCCCGGCTCGTCGAGCCGGAGATCAACCAATAGCGACGACATGAGTATTGTAGGGTGGGCAAAGCGCAGCGTACCCACCAATGCTCTCTCAACCCGGAAAGATGGTGGGCACGGCGCTCCGCGACTTTGCCCACCCTACGGCACTGTTCGATGGGACGCGCGGATCTACCCACGTCGTCATTGCGAGCGCAGCGAAGCAATCCAGAATCGTTCTGCGGAGGGACTCTGGATTGCTTCGCTGCGCTCGCAATGACGGAGAATGAGGAAGTTTCCGAGAGAACAACTCACATCGAGTCTGCAGATATCTACACAGCCCAACTGCGGTTGCCAGTGAAGCAGATCCGACTGATTGCGAACGATTGTTACGCGCCTGTCCTCGGCTCGATCCCGCCACTCGCCGTCCATCGGCCCGGATCAGGACTATGTCCGATCAGCGCCAGCCCGTACGCGATCGACTCGAACTGGTCGCCCGACATCAGCCGTTCGTTGCCGAACCGCTCGGCGAACAGCTTTCGGACGGCGGGCACGAAGGACGTGCCGCCGGTCAAGAACACCTTCTCCACCTCGCGCGCGGTGATGCGGGCCTCGCCCAGCACCTTGTCGACGGTGGCTCCCAACCGGGCGATGTCGTCGGCGATCCAGGATTCGAAATTCTTCCGTGTGATGGCCGCGCCGATGTCGACGCCGCCGCCTTTGAAGCGGAAGTCCACCTGGTCCTGAGCCGACAGCGCCACCTTGGCGTCGGACACCGCGCGGTACAGCGCAAAGCCGAGGTCGAGATCGACGATGGTGATGAAGTCCTCGAGCAGAGCCGGCTTCAGCGCGGTGCGCGCAAGCTCGCGGAGCTCGCGCAGATCGCCGTTGCTCTTCATCATCGCGAGCTGATGCCAGCGCGCGAGGTTGGTGTAGTGGCCGCTGGGGACCGGCAGCACCTTGTCGAATGAGCGGAAGCTGGAGCCCTTGCCGAGGCGCGGCGAGACGACATGATCGACGATACGGTAATCGAACGTGTCGCCGGCGATGCCGATGCCGGCGTGTCCCAGCGGCTCGGCGCGCAGGCTGCCGCCTGCACGCGAGAAACGCATCACGGAGAAATCGCTGGTGCCGCCGCCGAAATCCGCGACCAGCACGGTGGCATCGCGCTCCAGCCGGCGGGCGAAGGAGAACGCCGCGCCCACGGGCTCGTAGACGTAGCGGGCGTGGCCGGCGCCGAGACGGTCGAACGCGGCCCGGTAGCGCTGCATCGCCAACGCCTCGTCGGGATTGCCGCCGGCAAAGCGGACGGGGCGGCCGACCGTGATGTTTGCGGCCTCGAAGCCGAACCGGTCCCCGCCACGGCGCGCCAGCGTCCGCAGGAACGCCGCCAAGATATCCTCGAACTTGTAGCGCTGCCGGAACACCTGGGTGGTGTTGAAGCTGCTGCTCGCCGCAAAGGTCTTGAACGATTGGAGGAAGCGGTAGACGTGGCGTCCTTCGAGAAATTGTTCGATCGCCCAAGGCCCGCCCTCGGCCTGGGCGCCGGCTCCCGGCCGGTCCTCCCAGAAGCACAACGCCGACACATAGACGCTGTGGCGCTGACCGCCGTGATCGAAGCGAATGGCCTCGACCCGGCGATCGTCCGCCGCGAGCGCGACGACCGTATTGCTGGTCCCAAAATCGATGCCGATCGAGACGGCGGGCGAGGCGCTCGACATGAACCACTCTGAAGTTGATTGGATAAGGGGGCGGACCACTAGCCGCTTTGCATGGCCGTGCCAAGGGCTTGCCCGTTGCAGTGCGGCTAGAACCTGGCGTCGATTGTTGCGAGATTTCCGCTTCCAGCCGGACGTTTCAGCCCGCTTTTCCCGTCTTTAGGCGATGAAAAGACCCGCCTTCCCGCCGCGCCGGCAACTTTATGTCCGAAATGCCCCCCGTTAACCCGGCATTATGCTGCAATGCGAGAGGTTGCGTGCTGCTATGCAAACAAGAGCATGGACACTGGCATCTGGTATACATAAATTGCCCTTCGAAATGAGACAGCAAGATTGACTGTTCTCAAGAAAGGGATTTCCGATGTCCAAGACCGCTTCCGTTGCTCTCGCCCCCTCCTCCTCGCTGTTCGCCCGCCTGATGGCCGCGATCGACAGCCTCCTGATGGCGAGCGCCGAGATTTCGAATCACAACGGCGACCTGCCGCGTTTCGGCCTGTAAAAAAGGCCTTGCCCGCCCCCGCCGAACGGCGGGCTGGCAAACCCCGCATACGCTGCGTTTGATCAAATGGCCCCGCATGTCGGGGCCATTTTGTTTTTTCGTCCTCGCCCCGCTCGCGACCGCATCTGCGACGATTGGTCCGCCGACGTGACCCGCCGATCCGATTGTTTGGCCGCTGGCATCTCGCATACCATTCGGGAACCAAGAACGGTTTCACAATCAAAGGTGTAAGGCGGGGAAACACAGCGCGGGACGGGAACGGCCGAGGGGAGACGCGTGCCGCGAACCCCGGCGGAGCCTTAGCCGAAAGGAGCGGATGCCGCGCGTTGTCCCTGCTCATAGAGTTTCTATCGGGACTGCCGTGGGAGATCGACCGCAAGGGTGACCCCAGGGCAGGTGAATCGAGATGGGCTGACGCAAGTCGACAAAGAGCGGCTGCGTTCGAGGTTCGACAGGGAGAGAAACATGAAGCCATTCGTTCTGAATGTCGCTTTGGCGGCAATCGCGATGTCGTGCGCCAACAGCACTGCAAGCCGTGCTGCCTGGGAGCCGGTCCGTCCAGTCGAGTTCATCGTGCCCGCGGGCACCGGCGGCGGCGCCGATCAGATGGCGCGCACCATCCAGGGCATCGTTACCAAGCACAATCTGATGAAGCAGCCGCTGGTCGTCATCAACAAGGCCGGCGGCGCAGGCGGCGAAGGCTTCCTGGATGTGAAGACGTCGTCGGGCAATCCTCACAAGATCATCATCACGCTGTCGAACCTGTTCACGACACCGCTGGCAACGGGGATTCCGTTCAACTGGAAGGATTTGAGCCCGGTGGCGATGCTGGCGCTCGATGAATTCGTGCTCTGGGTGAATGCAGAGAAGCCGTACAACACCGTCAAGGACTACGTCGACGCCGTGAAGAAGGCGCCGCCCGGCTCATTCAAGATGGGCGGCACCGGCTCCAAGCAGGAAGACCAGATCATCACGGTCGGCATCGAGAAGGCGATCGACTCGAAGTTCACCTACATCCCGTACAAGGGCGGCGGCGAAGTTGCCGTTCAGCTCGTCGGCAACCACGTCGATTCGACCGTCAACAATCCGATCGAGGCGGTCGCGCAATGGCGCGGCGGCAAGCTCCGTCCGCTCTGCGTCTTCGACGCCCAGCCGATGGCCTATGACGAGCCGATCGCCGAGGGCAAGGCCTGGAAGGATATTCCGACCTGCAAGTCGCAGGGCCTGGCGATGGAATATCTCATGCTGCGCGGCATCTTCATGTCGCCCAAGGCCACGAAGGATCAGATCGAATACTACGTCGAGCTGTTCAAGAAGGTCCGCGCCACGCCGGAATGGCAGGATTTCATGAAGAACGGCGCCTTCAACACGACATTCCTGACCGGAGCAGAATACGCGAAGTGGGTCGAGGCCGAGGAGAAGCGCCACCAAGGCTTGATGAAGGAAGCCGGCTTCCTCGGGTCGGGAAACTGACCCGCGACATCGACGACGGCTGAGGACGCTACGCGTCCTCCCGTCTGCCGCGACCGCGAAAGACTGCGTCCGCCTGGAGGTCACATGACTGAACAATCCGGATCCGAATCCGGCCCCGCACACAAGACGCTGGAAATCGGCATCGCGCTATTGATCGGCGCCTTCGGCCTGGTCGTGATCTTCGGCAGCCTGAAGGCCGGCATCAACTGGGGCGCGGAAGGCCCGCGTGCCGGCTTCTTCCCCTTCTATGTTGGCGCCACCATCGTCGGCGCAAGCGCCATCAACCTCTGGAGCGCCCGACGCGACGGTGACGGCCGGCTGTTCGCAACATGGGGACAGCTTCGCCAGGTCATGAGCGTCGTCGTGCCCACCGCGATCTATGTCGGCTCGATGCCGTTCATCGGCCTCTACGTCGCCTCGATGGTCTTCATCGCCTGGTTCATGCGCTGGCTCGGCGGCTATCGCTGGCTGACGACCATCGCAGTGGCGATCGGCATGCCGGTGCTGACCTATCTTGTTTTCGAGCGCTGGTTCCTGGTCCCGCTGCCCAAGGGTCCGTTCGAGGAATGGCTCGGTCTGTAAGAGCTGCGCCGCCATCCGTTACTGCTGCAGGACGTATCGATATGGAAGAGTTGGCCAATCTGTTTCACGGCTTCGCGGTCGCCCTGCAGCCCTACAACATCATGCTGATGATCATCGGCATCACGCTCGGTGTCATCATCGGCGTGCTTCCGGGACTCGGCGGCGCCAACGGCGTGGCGATCCTCCTTCCCCTGACCTTCAGCATGCCGCCGACATCGGCGATCATCATGCTGTCCTGCATCTATTGGGGCGCATTGTTCGGCGGCGCCATCACCTCGATCCTGTTCAACATACCCGGCGAGCCCTGGTCCGTGGCGACCACCTTCGACGGCTATCCGATGGCGCAACAGGGCAAGCCCGGCGAAGCCCTGACCGCCGCCTTCACCTCCTCCTTCGTGGGCGCATTGTTTGCCGTCATCATGATCACGCTGGTTGCGCCGCTCGTCGCGGGCTTTGCGCTGCGATTTGGTCCGGCGGAGAAGTTCGCGGTGTACTTCCTCGCCTTCTGCAGCTTCGTCGGCCTCAGCAAGGAGCCGCCGTTCAAGACCATCGCGGCGATGATGGTGGGCTTTGCGCTCGCGGCGGTCGGCCTCGACTCGATCACGGGACAGTTGCGGCTGACCTTCGGCGTCACCGAACTGCTCAACGGATTCGACTTCCTGATCGCCGTGATCGGCCTGTTCGGCATTGGCGAGATCCTGCTGACCATGGAGGAAGGGCTGGCTTTCCGCGGCGGCAGTGCCACCATCAACCTTCGGGTCGTGCTTCAGACCTGGCGGGAATTACCCTCCTACTGGATGACCTCGCTGCGCTCCTGCCTGATCGGGTGCTGGATGGGCATCACGCCCGCTGGTGCTACGCCGGCATCCTTCATGAGCTACGGCATCGCCAAGCGTCTGGCGCGGCGCGGCAACAATTTCGGCAGGGGCGAGATCGAGGGCGTGATCGCGCCGGAGACGGCCGCACATGCCGCGGGCACCTCGGCGCTGCTGCCGATGCTGTCGCTCGGAGTGCCGGGCTCCCCGACTGCCGCCGTCCTGCTAGGCGGCTTGTTGATCTGGGGCCTGCAGCCGGGCCCCATGCTGTTCGTCGAGCAGAAGGAATTTGTCTGGGGCCTGATCGCGTCGATGTATCTCGGCAATCTCGCCGGCCTCGTCGTCGTGCTCACCTGCGTGCCGATCTTCGCCGCGATCCTCCGCGTGCCCTTCGGCATCATCGCGCCGCTCATCATGGTGCTCTGCGCGATCGGCGCCTATTCCGTGCACAACAGCACCTTCGATGTGATGCTGATGCTGGTGTTCGGCGTGCTCGGCTATCTCCTGAAGAAGTGCAACTACCCGCTCGCACCGCTGGTGCTCGCCATCGTGCTCGGCGACAAGGCGGAGGAAGCCTTCCGCCAGTCGCTGCTGGGCTCACAGGGGTCGCTCGGGGTGTTTTTCTCCAACGGCCTCGTCAGCACGATCATGGCGCTCGGTCTGGTCGCCCTGTTCTGGTCCGCGATCCAGGAAGGCTACAGCCGCCTGCGCACGTCGATGGCGCGAGGCGCGCCGCCGGCGCAATCCGCGCCGAAAAGCGAAGGCCGAATCTCTCCGCACTAGGCTTCTGGAATAAAGAATTCCAGGAAATGGGCGGTCACCGAACGTCCGCGCCTCGGGCCGCGCGAGCGGCACACGCCCCCATCGGCAGCCTAAAAGTCCGAGCGGAGCGGGTTTGCAGGCAGTTCTTTGCGGCTTGCGCAAATACGAAAATCTGTCACGGAATCAATCTGTTGAATTGACCCGGTCGCCGCCGTCGCGGTTACGCCGCAGCGTTTTGGGCTTTACAATTCCTCGGCCATCGCGCATGTGAACGACTCCCGCGATATTTCGCCGCACCTCCAGTCCTCTGCTTGAATCTTGGCATAATGAATACCAGGATGCGGGCAGCGCATGCATAAAAATGATCAGCGCGTTCGGGAGGGTTTTAATGACGGACATGGTGCAGTCAACAGCGGCTCCAAGTGCCGCGCGCGTCAGCGATGCTTATCGCTGGGCGCAATTGGCCATCGGCGTAGGCGCGATGGTGATGATCGCCAACTATCAATACGGCTGGACGTTCTTCGTCCCCGACATCCAGAAGAAGTTCGGCTGGGATCGCGCCTCGATCCAATGGGCCTTCACCCTGTTCGTTTTGTTCGAGACCTGGCTCGTGCCGGTCGAAGGTTGGTTCGTCGATAAATACGGCCCGCGTATCGTGGTGCTGGTCGGCGGCGTGCTCTGTGCCATCGGCTGGGCGATCAACGCGCAGGCGACAACGCTCAACGGCTATTATCTCGGCATGATCAT
This sequence comes from Bradyrhizobium sp. DN3, assembly GCF_041357655.1. Taxonomy (NCBI): domain Bacteria; kingdom Pseudomonadati; phylum Pseudomonadota; class Alphaproteobacteria; order Hyphomicrobiales; family Nitrobacteraceae; genus Bradyrhizobium; species Bradyrhizobium sp. DN3. The sequence continues at coordinate 22,988 of NZ_JAULLN010000001.1, forward strand.
CGCAGGCATCGGCGCCGGCGGCGTCTACGGCACCTGCGTCGGCAACGCGCTGAAGTGGTTTCCGGACAAGCGCGGTCTTGCCGCGGGCATCACGGCCGCAGGCTTCGGTGCAGGCTCTGCGCTGACCGTCGCGCCGATCCAGGCCATGATCAAGGACAGTGGCTTCCAGACCACCTTCCTCTATTTCGGCCTCGGGCAAGGCATCATCATCTGCATCCTCGCCTTCTTCCTGCTGGCGCCGAAATCGGGCCAGGTGCCGAACGTCGTGGTCAATGCCGCGCTGCTCCAGTCCCGGCGCAACTACCAGCCGACCGAGGTGCTGCGTCAGCCGATCTTCTGGCTGATGTACTTCATGTTCGTGATCGTCGGCGCCGGCGGCCTTATGGTGACGGCGAACCTGAAGCCGATCGCGGCCGACTGGAAGGTCGACAACGTGCCGGTCACGCTGATGGCGGTGACGATGACGGCGGTGACCTTCGCGGCGACGATCGACCGCGTGCTCAACGGCCTGACGCGTCCGTTCTTCGGCTGGATCTCCGACATGATCGGCCGCGAGAACACGATGTTCATCGCCTTCGGCATGGAAGGGATCGGCATCTGGTTTCTCTACCTCTGGGGCCACGATCCGATCTGGTTCGTGCTGCTCTCGGGCTTCGTGTTCTTCGCCTGGGGTGAGATCTACTCGCTGTTCCCCTCGACCTGCACCGACACGTTCGGCGCCAAGTTCGCGACCACCAATGCCGGCCTGCTCTACACCGCGAAGGGCACCGCCGCGCTGCTGGTGCCGATCGCCAACTACATGCAGCAGTCGTCGGGCACCTGGGACAGCGTGTTCATCATCGCGGCAGGCGCCAACATCCTGGCTTCGCTGCTGGCGATCGTGCTGCTCAAGCCCTGGCGCAAGGTCGTGGTCGCGAAATCGACCGTCTGACCCGCTCCACCACAGTTCACTGAGCATGACGCCCGGCCTCACGGCCGGGCGTTTTCGTTTGATGCGAAGACACTGCGATGCCGTGGAGAGCGGCTGGAACCCGCGCATTTTGTTGGACGGGGAGCCAAGATAAGGCTTGCAATCTGGAATATGGTATACCAAGCTCCGCGCCGCGCTTGCGACGATAAGCCACAACATTTGCGACACTGGGTCATCTTGCAATCCCACGTCGCAGTTAATCAGCGCGTTGGGAGGTTCTTGATGATTTCCAGCTTGGACGGCGCCGTCACGGCCGCGCCTCTTCGCACCGGTTTCCGCTGGCTCCAGCTCGTGATGGGCATCGTCTGCATGGCGATGATCGCCAATCTGCAATACGGCTGGACGCTCTTCGTCGATCCGATCGATGCGGCCCATCATTGGGGACGCGCCGCGATCCAGCTCGCTTTCACCATCTTCGTGGTCACCGAGACCTGGCTGGTGCCGGTCGAAGCCTGGTTCGTCGACAAATACGGCCCGCGCATCGTGGTCATGTTCGGCGGCGCGATGATCGCGCTCTCGTGGATTCTCAACTCCTACGCCGATAGCCTCACCCTGCTCTACGCCGCCGCGATCATCGGCGGCATGGGCGCGGGCGCGGTGTACGGCACCTGCGTCGGCAACGCGCTGAAATGGTTTCCCGACCGCCGCGGCCTCGCAGCGGGTGCGACCGCCGCCGGCTTCGGCGCCGGCGCCGCGCTCACCATCGTGCCGATCGCAAGTATGATCGTATCGAGCGGCTATCAGCACGCGTTCCTCACCTTCGGTATCGGCCAGGGCCTGATCGTGTTCGTGCTTGCCTTCTTCATCCAGCCGCCGCGGATCTCGATTCCGCCGAAGAAGAAGCAGCTCAATTTGCCGCAGACCAAGATCGACTTCACGCCGCCGCAAGTGCTGCGGACCCCTATTTTCTGGGTGATGTATCTCGTTTTCGTCATGGTCGCTTCCGGCGGCCTGATGACCGCGGCGCAGATCGCCCCGATCGCGCACGACTTCAAGATCGCCGACACGCCGGTCACCCTCGCCGGCTTCCAGATGGCGGCTTTGACCTTCGCGATCTCGCTCGACCGCATCTTCGACGGTTTCGGACGTCCCTTCTTCGGCTGGGTCTCCGACACGATCGGCCGCGAGCCCACCATGTTCATCGCCTTCGGCACGGCGGCGGTGATGCTGCTGGCGCTGTCGGCCTATGGTCACGTACCCGTCGTCTTCGTACTCGCCACCGCGATCTATTTCGGCGTGTTCGGCGAGATCTACTCGCTATTCCCCGCGACCTGCGGCGACACCTTCGGCTCGAAGTTCGCGACCACCAACAACGGCATGCTCTACACCGCCAAGGGCACAGCATCCCTGCTCGTCCCGCTTGCTAGCGTGATCTCGACCGCCTATGGCTGGAAGGCCGTGTTCGTGGTCGCGGTGGCGCTGAACGCGACGGCGGCGCTGATGGCGCTGTTCGTGATCAAGCCGCTGCGCCGCTCCTTCATCCTCGGCAAGGAAGCCGAGAGCGCTGACACCGCAACAGGCAATGCCAAGACCGAGACGGCGTAAGCCACCAACACGCTTTGCAGGGCTTGAGAAGGGGCGCAGCGATGCGCCCCTTCTTTTTTTGGCGCGCGGCAAACGTCAGCATTGCTGCCGCAAGATTTTTCGGATCAGACAAATCCAGCGCTTGACGGTTGGCATTATGTATACCACACTTGGCCTGTCATTCACCCAGGGAGGTTGCAATGCTGGTCGGAGACATTCTGCGCAAGAAGACGCCGCGCGTTGTCACGGTGCGAATGAACGAAACGGTGGGTATCGCCGCCAAGCTGATGCGCGCCAACAACATCAGCGCGCTGGTGGTGAAGGACGTGGTCCGCTCGGAAGGCAATACCGCGGTCGGCATGTTCACCGAGCGTGACGTGGTGCGCGCCGTCGCCGAGCACGGTGCGGCTGCCGTCAACGTCAAGGTCTCGCAGCTGGTCTCGGTACAGCAGCTCGTCTCCTGCACCTCCTCGGACACGATCGAGCATGTCCGGCACCTGATGAACCGTCATCACATCCGCCATTTGCCCGTGATCGACGATTACAGCCTCGTCTCGGTCATCAGCATGCGCGACATCGCCGCTGCCGTTGACGAGGCCACCAACTCGACGCCGCAAGCAGCCTAAAGCGGCAAGCCTTCCCCTGCGACTACCGGCCCCGGCTCGGATCCTTCCGAGCCGGACCGGATCTTTCGTCCCAAATTCCGGCTTCTGCTCCTTCGCGAGGACTTCATGAAGATCTGCATCTATGGCGCCGGCGCGATCGGCGGTTATCTCGGGGTTCAGCTCGCGCGCGCGGGCGCCGATGTCAGCCTGGTCGCACGCGGCGCGCACCTTGCCGCGATGCGCGAGCGCGGCCTCTCGCTGCTCGCAGGCGAGGAGAAGCACACCGTGCATCCGCGCTGCACCGACGATCCCGCCGAGCTCGGCGTGCAGGATTACATCATCATCACGCTGAAGGCGCATTCGATCACCGGCGTGATCGAGAAGATGCAGCCGCTCTTGGGCCCGCACACCCGCATCGTCACCGCGGTCAACGGCATCCCCTATTGGTACTTCTACAAGCACGGCGGCCAATACGAGAATTCGACGCTGGAGAGCATCGATCCCGGCGGCCGCCAGTGGCGCGAAATCGGCGCCGAGCGCGCCATCGGCTGCATCGTCTATCCCGCCACCGAGATCGAGGCGCCCGGCGTGATCCGCCACGTCTACGGCAACAATTTCCCGCTCGGCGAGCCCTCGGGCGAGATCACGCCGGACGTGCAGCGCCTCGCCGATCTCTTCGTCGCGGCCGGGCTGAAAGCCCCGGTGCTCGACCGCATCCGCGACGAGATTTGGCTGAAGCTTTGGGGCAATGTCTGCTTCAATCCGATCAGCGCGCTGACCCATGCAACGCTCGACGTGATCTGCACCGATCCGGCGACGCGCGCGCTGTCGCGCGCGATCATGGTGGAGACGCAAGCCATCGCCGAAACGTTTGGCGTCAAATTCCGCGTCGATGTCGAGCGCCGCATCGAGGGCGCCCGCAAGGTCGGCGCACACAAGACCTCGATGCTGCAGGATCTCGAGCGCGGCCGCCCGATGGAGATCGACCCGCTCGTCACCGTGGTGCAGGAGATGGGCCGTCTCACCGGCATCGCCACGCCCGCGCTCGACTCGGTGCTCGCGATGGTGACCCAGCGCGCCCGCATCGCCGGCCTCTATGACGGCGTCTCGACACCTTCAGATCCTCGCGCACTGGCGGTGGCGTGATGGCGGGCGAGATGAAACAGTGGCTCCGCTTCCGCCACGCCGGTGCGACCGGTTTCGGCACCCTGACGCCGTCAGGCATCAGCGTACATGAGGGCGAGATGTTCGGCCGCCATGCGGCCACCGGCAAGGTTCTGGCGCTGTCGGACGTCGAGCTGCTCGCGCCCTGCGTGCCCAGCAAGATCGTCGCGCTCTGGAATAATTTCCACGCGCTCGCCGCCAAGCTGAACCAGCCCGAGCCGCCGGAGCCGCTCTATCTGCTGAAAGCCACCACCAGCATCACGACGCCCGGCGCGGTGATCCGCCGCCCCTCTTATTACGACGGCAAGACCACCTATGAGGGCGAGCTCGGTATCGTCATCGGCAGGACCTGCGCCCGCGTCTCCTCTGGTGAAGCGGACAGCTTCATCTTCGGCTACACCTGCGTCAACGACATCACCGCCAACGACATCCTGACCAGCGACCCCACCTTCCCGCAATGGGCCCGCGCCAAGGGCATCGACGATTACGGCCCGTTCGGCCCCGTCATCGCCACGGGCCTCGATCCGGCCAAGCTCGTGGTCCGCACCATCCTCAATGGCGCGGAGCGGCAGAACTATCCGATCTCGGACATGATCTTCAGCGCGCAGGAGCTGGTCAGCAGAATCTCCTACGACATGACCCTGCTCCCCGGCGACCTCATCGCCGTCGGCACCTCGGTTGGCGTCGGCGTGATGAAGGAGCCGGTGAACACCGTGACCGTCGCGATCGACGGCATCGGCGAGCTGACCAACGAGTTTCGGCTGTAGCGGCAGGCACGGTCCCGTAGCCAGGATGAGCGAAGCGACATCCGGGATCACGCTCTCCGCGAACGTTTCCCGCATATCGCTTCGCTCATGCGGGCTACAAATACAGGGGCGGGCGTAAGATGGGTAGAGCATAGCGAAACCCATCATCTCTCCTCAGCGAAGCGGCTGATGGGTTTCGCTTCGCTCTACTACGGGCTACGGACAGCCATCACGCAGCTCCGAAACATCCGTACACATCACATCTCCGCGCGCCCGACATATGCCGCCAACATGTCCCGCGCTCGCCGCAACTTGGACGCATTCGGCCGCCCTTCTGTGAGGCGTGTCTGGGGGCACGGCATCGCCGTGTTTGGACCAAACCTGCTAGGGGTATGACTGTGAAGAAGATTGCAATTGCTCTGGGTGCTACGCTTGCTCTGGTGACGGCTGCGAACGCCGCGGATCTGCCGCGCCGCCAGCCCGTGCCGGTCTATCCGGCTGAGCAGGCTCCGATCGGCAAGATGCCGATTGGCAAGAGCCCGGTTGGAAAGGCCCCGATCGGCAAGGCGCCCGGCCCGGTCGCAGCGCGTTACTGACGCGCAATACGATACGCATCTCGCGTAAAGCGGCTGAGAGTCGAGGGGCAACAGCGTGACGTACAAACCTGATCGATCCGGATCCTGCATCCTCGCGGGCTTCGCGCTCGCGGCCATGATCGCATGCACGATGCCCTCGGCCTCGGCCCATGAAGCGAACAAGCGCGTTGCCGATGCGAACGCGCTTGCTACGAACGACACCGCATCACGACCGGCGCCGCAAGCGACGCGGCGTCCCGTCGCGCGTGCGGAGAAAGGTCCGTACTACGTCGACTTCCGGGCACGAACCGCCGCGAGCTGGGGCCACGCCTTCGTCTGGTACGGCAAGACCAGCGAGCGTGCCGTCGAGGTCGCGGGCCTCACGCCCGCGGGCGACACGCTTGCTTACGTGCTCGGCCACATCACCTTTGTGCCCTCCGAGACCGGCGCGAGCTACGGCGATCTCGATCCGGAATATCTGACCGCGAGCTATCGCGTGTACCTCAACGAGGCCGACGCCAAGCGCGTATTCGCCTATATCAAGAAATTGCAGGCGAACTCGCCGGTGTGGAACGCCGAGACCGCCAACTGCACCGGCTTCATCGGCGACATCGCCGAGTTCATGGGATTGCAGGTCCCCAACCGCTGGCAGCGCCCGGAAAACTTCGTCAACCGCCTCAAGGAAATGAACGGCGGCCGCCAGATGGTGCGGCTGTCGGCGGAGTAGTTCTTCGGTCCATACTCGGTGTCATTGCCCGCGAAAGCGGGCAATCCAGTATTCGAGAGGCTGCGAAGCTAGAGCCGAAACGCCGCGGCGTACTGGATGCCCCGGTCAAGCCGGGGCATGACGACGGCGTATGAGGAAAGAGCTTGCGCCGTCAGGTAGCGACGCAATCCAATTATCCGCCCCGCGGAATCCCCCTCGTCCCCGCATGATCGCCCCACCCCAATCGCACGCCCCGCTGATAGACTTTTGCCGGCCCGGGCGGCATCCTGACGCCAACACGCGATAACAGATCGCCACACCGGCGGGGGAAACAGAGCATGTTGCAGACACGGTTCACCAAACTCGTCGGCGTCGAGCATCCGATCGTCCAGGGCGGCATGCAATGGGTTGGGCGGGCCGAGCTGGTCGCCGCGGTCGCGAACGCAGGGGCGCTCGGCTTCATCACCGCGCTGACCCAGCCGACGCCGGAGGATCTGACCAAGGAGATCGCGCGCTGCCGCAACCTCACCGACAAGCCCTTTGGCGTCAATCTCACCATCCTGCCCGCGATCAAGCCGCCGCCTTATGCCGAATACCGCGCCGCCATCATCGAGAGCGGGATCAAGGTGGTCGAGACCGCCGGCAACAAGCCGCAGGAGCATGTCGACGAGTTCAAAAGGCACGGCGTCAAGGTCGTGCACAAATGCACCAGCGTGCGGCACGCGCTCTCGGCCGAACGCATGGGCGTCGACGCCATCTCGATCGACGGCTTCGAATGCGCCGGCCACCCCGGCGAGGACGACACGCCCGGCCTGATCCTGATCCCGGCCGCCGCCAACAAGGTCAAGATCCCCATGATCGCCTCCGGCGGCTTTGCCGATGCCCGCGGCCTCGTCGCCGCGCTGGCGCTCGGTGCCGACGGCATCAACATGGGCACGCGCTTCATGGCCACCAAGGAAAGCCCGATCCACCAGCTCATCAAGGAGAAGATCGTCGCCAATGACGAGCGCGAGACCGAGCTGATCTTCCGCACCATGCGCAACACCTCGCGCGTCGCGAAAAATGAGATCTCGACCAAGGTCGTCGCGATGGAGAAGGAAGGCGCCAAGTTCGAGGACATCCGCGAGCTCGTCGCCGGTGCCCGCGGCAAGATGGTCTACGCGACGGGGAATTCGGACGAAGGGATCTGGTCGGCCGGCCAAGTGCAGGGCCTGATCCAGGACATCCCGAGCTGCGCCGAGCTGGTCTCCCGCATCGTGCGCGAGGCAGAGGCGATCATCCGCGGCCGGCTGGAGGGAATGATTGCAGGCGCAGCGGCGCAGGCTGCGGAGTGATCGCCGATGTGATTTGAACACGGCGCCCGCCACCGCGAAGGTATGCTCCCTCGCCCCGCTGCGGGGAGAGGCGAAGAGCACCGCCTCCGGTTAAACCAGTTCGTCAAATGCCAGAAAGCAACTTATGAAGGCTTACGTCTACGGCCCTGATGGCGCTACGATTTCCGACGTCGTTCAACCAAAACCTAAAGGCACGCAGGTGCTGGTCCGCGTCCGCGCCTGTGCCCTCAACCGCGCCGACACCGGCATACGCAAGGGTCACGCCCACGGCGCGGCCGGCGGCGTCGGCACGGTGCTCGGCATGGAATGGGCCGGCGAAGTCGCCGAGCTCGGGCCGGACGCGAAGGGCGTGAGGGTCGGTGACCGCATCATGGGATCGGGCGGCGCCGCGTTTGCCGAATATACGCTGGCCGATCACGGCCGCCTGTTCCACGCGCCCGCGAACATGAATTTCGAGGAGGCGGCCACCCTGCCCGTCGCGCTCGCGACCATGCACAACGCCGTCGTCACCGTCGGCGGCGTGCAGGCGGGCCAGACCGTGCTGATCCAGGGCGCGAGCTCCGGCGTCGGGTTGATGGCGATGCAGATCGCCAGGCTCAAGGGCGCAAAGCTCGTGATCGGCTCGTCGACCGACGCCACCCGCCGCGGCCGGCTGAAGGAGTACGGCGCCGATCTCGCCGTCGATAGCTCCGATCCGAAATGGGTCGACGACGTCCTGAAGGCGACGGACGGCGAAGGCGTCGATCTCATCGTCGACCAGGTCTCGGGCAAGGTCGCCAACCAGAACCTCGCCGCGACGAAGATCAAGGGCCGCATCGTCAATGTCGGCCGGCTCGGCGGCACCCATGCCGACTTCAATTTCGACCTGCACGCCGCCCGCCGCATCGACTATGTCGGCGTCACCTTCCGCTCCCGCACCATCGAGGAAGTCCGCGAGATTTTTGAGGAGGTTCGGAAGGATATCTGGAGTGCGGTGGAAGCGCGAAAACTGCAACTGCCGATCGACAAGGTGTTCGCGTTCGACGACATCGACAAGGCGTTCGAGCACATGGAGGCGAACAAGCATTTGGGGAAGATCGTCGTGACGGTGTGAGGGTGTGCTGACCGAAGTAGAGCGACCGCCCCGCACTCTCCGCTCGTCATGGCCGGGCTTGACCCGGCCATCCACGTCTTTGCCACTCGGCACGAAGAACGTGGATGCCCGGGACAAGCCCGGGCATGACGGAGAGAGGTTGCCATCGCTCCTGCAAGTCACTTGCGACTACAGCTGTGGATCGTGGCTTGATGTTCACCCACGCCCTGCTAAATCCCCGCCATGATCTCCCAGCCCAACAAGACCACGGTCGCCGCGATCTCGATCTTCGCCAGCGGCGGCATGGCGGCGGCCAAATTCGTGGTCGGGATCGCGATCGGCTCGCTGGCGCTGATCTCCGAAGCCCTGCATTCCTCGATCGACCTGGTCGCGACCATCATCACCTGGGCGGTCGTGCGGGTGTCCGACAAGCCGGCGGACGAGGAGCACCATTATGGCCATGGCAAGCTGGAGAGCATCTCCGCGCTCGGCGTCACCGCCCTGCTCTACGTGCTCGCCGGCGGCATCCTGGTCGAGGCCTATAGCCGGCTGCGCGAGGGAACCCCGCCGCCGACCATTTCGGCCGTGCCCTTTGTCGTGCTGGTGATCGACATCGCCGTCAATCTCTGGCGCGCCCGCGCGCTGCACCGCGCCGCGCAGGAGACCAGGAGCCAGGCGCTGGCCGCCGACGCGCTGCATTTCGCCTCCGATGTCATGGGCTCGTCTGCCGTGATCGTGGGCCTGGTCCTCGCCGGGCTCGGCTTCTGGTGGGGCGACGCGGCCGCGGCCGCCGCCGTCGCCGTGCTGATCGCGGCTCTCGGCCTGCGCATGGCGGGCTCGACGGTGCAGACGCTGGTCGACCGCGCGCCGGAGGGCGCCCAGGAGAAGGCCACGGCCGCGATCCGCAGCGTGCCCGGCGTGATCGATGTCGAGCGGCTGCGCCTGCGCATGGTCGGGGCGACCATGTTCATCGACACCATCGCAAAGGTGCCGCGGACCTATCCGATCGACCGCGTCGAGGACATCAAGCACAACGCGCAGGCCGCCGTCACAAGAGCGTTCGGCGACGCCGACCTCACCTTCACCGCCGTCCCCGTCGCACGCAACAACGAGACCGTGCGCGACCGCATCATGGTGATCGCGCGCAATTCCGGCCTCGCCGTCCACCACGTCACGGTGCACGACCTCGGCACCAAGCTGATCGTCGGCATCGACCTCGAGGTCGACGGCGAGATGCAGCTCGAGGCCGCCCATGAGGTCGCCAACACGCTGGAACGCAACATCCAGGAGGAATTCGGCGAGGACGTCGAGGTCGACGTCCATATCGAGCCGCTGGAACCGGAGTTGCCGTTCGGCGTCGACGCCTCGCCGGAACGGGTGCAGACAATTGCCGCCGCGCTGGCCGAGTTTGCCGGCGAGGGCGAGATCCACGACATCCACAATGTGCGCGTCCGCAACACCGACGCCGGCGAGATCGTCAACTTCCACTGCCGCGCCGCGCCGTCGATGAGCGTGATCAGGGTGCACGAGCATGTCGACGCGATCGAGCGCGCATTGCGGCGCGCGTTCCCGAGCGTGAAGCGCGTGATCAGCCACGCCGAGCCGCCGCGTGCGTGACTTAGTGCGCAAGGAGTCACACGTTCTCGTTTCGGACTCCTCACGCACGTGAGTTTGCGGACTCTCGATGCGCAAACTGCGCGTTGGATAAGAATAATTTCGCGTTAACGATTCGTTGACTCTCGACAGCCCGCGAAAACTGGATTCAAATCGGTGTGATTCGAAAGCGACGTGGGGCTGCTTTCGAGCCTAGTTGCAAGCAGGTTTTCAGGGGGCCGAAGGCATGTCGCGTGCAGACGCCGCGAACGCGTGCGTCCAATCCGATTCGATCAAGGGATTGGCGCAATCGATCGCGAAACCTGCCTATCACCGGCTACTGATCGCGGAGCCAGCGCTGCGCCGCGCCGTGCCGACGCTCATCATCGCCTTCCTGATCACGATCTGCCTCGGCGCGTTCGTGCAGGTCGTCGACCAGACGCGCCAGAAGCGGCTGGTGATCCGTCACGACATCTCGGCGCTCGCCGATTTGCTCGCCGAACGCATCGACCGCCTCACCTCCGTGCGGCAGGAGCGGCTCAAGAACATCGAGAGCCTGCCGACGCTGCTGCCTGACCTCATTCCGTCCTGGGGCACGGCCTCGGGCCGCCACGTCATCGTCACCTCGGCCGGCATCGACCGCCGTATCCTCGCCCGCATCCCGGTCGAGAGCGATCCCTCCGGCAACGACCGCCTGCTCGATGCGATCACGACGGCGCAACTTATCGCGGCGCCGCCGCGCGACGGCAACATCGCCGACATGACGCTGCCGAACGGCAACGCCGCGATGGCGACCTCGCGGCAGATCAAGTCGCTGCCCGGCTTCGTCACCGTGATCCAGGAACGCAACGAGCCGATCTGGGGCTCGGACGCCGCGCTTTCGGTGACGCTGTCGGCGACCACCGGCTTCGTGGTCCTGATCCTCGGCTTCGCATTCCACTGGCAGTCGACCCGCGCCCGCGAAGGCGACCTCATCAACGACGCCGTGCGCGGCCGCATCGACACCGCGCTCAACCGCGGCCGCTGCGGCCTGTGGGACTGGGACCTGTCGCGCGGCCGGATCTTCTGGTCGCAGTCGATGTTCTCGATGCTCGGCCTCGACGGCCGCAACGAGCTCCTCACCTTCGGCGAGGTCAACGCGCTGGTGAAGTCCGACGACATCGATCTGTTCGAGATCGCCGATCGGCTCATCTCCGAGAAGATCGACCACATCGACCAGACCTTCCGCATGCAGCATGTCGACGGCCACTGGATCTGGCTTCGCGTCCGCTGCGAGAAAACGCGCGGGGCGACCGATTCCAGCGTCCACCTGATCGGGATCGCGGTCGACATCACCGAGCAGAAGAGCCTCGCCGAGAAGACGGTGGAAGCCGACCTTCGGCTGCGCGACGCGATCGAGACCATTCCGGAAGCCTTCGTGCTGTGGGACGCGAGCGACCGCCTCGTGCTCTGCAATTCGCACTTCCAGCGCCTGCACAAGCTGCCCGACACCGCCGTGATCCCCGGCACCTCCTACGAGACCGTGCTCGAGGTCGGTCGCATGCCGGAGGTGCGCACCCGCCACAACGAGACCGCGAGCCAGAGCCCGGGCGCGCGTACTTTCGAGGCGCAGCTCGACGACGGCAGCTGGCTGCACATCAGCGAGCGCCGCACCAAGGACGGCGGCTACGTCTCGGTCGGCACCGACATCACCCGCATCAAGGAGCACGAGCAGAAGCTCGTCGACAACGATTTGCGCCTGCGCGCCACCGTCATCGACCTCAAGCGCTCGCAGGCCGCGCTCGAACGCCAGGCGGTCGAGCTCGCCGATCTCGCCGAAAAGTACCAGCGCGAGAAGACCCGCGCCGAGGAAGCCAACCAGACCAAGTCGAAATTCCTCGCCAATATGAGCCACGAGCTGCGCACGCCGCTCAATGCCATCATCGGCTTCTCCGAGATCATGGGCTCCGGCATGTTCGGTGAGCTCGGTTCGGAGAAGTACCAGGAATACTGCGAGGACATCCTGACCAGCGGCCACTATCTGCTCGAGGTCATCAACGACATTCTCGACATGTCCAAGATCGAGGCCGGCCGCATGAAGCTCGACATGGAAGAGCTGGACCTGTCGCGGACGCTGGCGGAATCCCTGCGGGTCGTCACCGGCCGGGCGCAGGACAAGCACCTGACGCTCGACGCCGACATCGCCAAATCCATCTCCGTCGTCGCCGATCGCCGCGCCACCAAGCAGATCATCGTCAACCTGCTGTCCAACGCGGTGAAGTTCACACCCGACGGCGGACGTGTCGTGGTGCGCAGCCGGCAGCTCGACGACCGGATCGTGCTGATGATCGCCGACACCGGCATCGGGATCGCGCCGCATTCGCTGGCGCGACTCGGCCGCCCGTTCGAGCAGGTCGAGAGCCAGCTCACCAAGACCTATCACGGCTCGGGACTGGGCCTCGCCATCGCCCGCTCGCTGGCGCAGCTCCACGGCGGCTCGATGCGGCTGCGCTCGAAAATCGATGTCGGCACGGTGGTGCGCGTGACGCTGCCGCGCGACGCGATCAAGGCCTCCGGGATATCGGCGGCGGCGTAAAGCTTGCTCTAGAGCGGAATGGCTTTCGGTTGAATCGATTGCCGCGGCTCGTTCACCTCTCCCGCTTGCGGGAGAGGTCGGCGCGAAGCGCCGGGTGAGGGCTGTCTCCTCTAGGGGATTGTCCCATTGCGGAAACACCCTCTCCCCAACCCTCTCCCGCAAGCGGGAGAGGGAGTGCACCTCCGTTGTAGCAATCAAATCGGATCACATCACGCTCTAGGTCTCTACAATTGCAGCGTCGGCGCGACTTCGCGCGCGACATTGACCAGAGCCGCGATCAGCGGCGTCATCGGATCGCGCTGCGGGATCACCATGCCGATGCTGTAATTGACGTCGGGATCGACGATCGGGATCGAGCGCACCGTGTCGGACAGGCCGAGCGTCTCGGCGAGCTTGGCCGGCATGACGCTCGCCCAGCGTCCCGTCTTGACGTGCGTGAACAGCACCAGCAGCGAGTTCGAGGTCAGCGTCGGCGTCGCCTCGGCACCGACCGAGCGCAGCGCGCGGTCGATGATGCGGCGGTTCTGCATGTCGGGCGTGAGCAGGCACAGCGGCACCTGCCCGACCTCGGTCCAGGTCACCGTCTCGCGGTCACCGAACATCGCATCGGGCGCGGTCAACAGGCGATAGCTCTCGTTGTAGAGCGGGATGGTGCGCACCTTGCCGATCGGCTCATTCTCGATATAGGTCAGCCCCGCATCGACCTCGAGATTTTCGAGCAGTCCCAGCACCTCGGATGACGTGGTGGACTGGATGCGGAAGCGCACCTCGGGATGCTTGGCGCGGAACGGCGTCGTCAGCGCGGCGACCATGCCGAGCACGGTCGGGATCGCCGCGATGCGGATCTCGCCGGAGAGCTGATGTTTCAGCCCGTTGATCTCGTCGCGCATGGCGCGGGCATCGCCCACGATCCGCCGCGCCCAGTCCAACGCCCGCTCGCCTTCCGGCGTAAAGCCCTGGAAGCGCGACCCGCGCTGGACCAGCATCACGCCGAGGATCTCCTCGAGCTGCTTGAGCCCGGTCGACATCGTCGGTTGCGTCACGCCGCAGACCTCCGCCGCGCGTCCGAAATGCCGCTCCTTCGCCAGCGCCAGCAATAGTTCAAGCTTGTCGATCAACCGGTCGTCCCCTCGAGTTCTGTCGTGGCATGCAAGCTAGCACGCTCGCCCCCTCCCAACACGCAAAAACACCGGGCAGAACACCCATAATTTCATTTTCAGATCGACCGATCGTACTTGCCAATCGATCGGAGTTCGCAATCGCAGCACGGGACAGCTTTATTGATCTTCGAATGATTCCAAATAGTTTGGGCGGAAGAAACGCTCAGGTTGAGAACGAAGAATGACAGCGGTTTATGATTGGGACGAGACGCGCGGCGCCGAGATCATCGCCGAACATGCTCAGCAGGAAGGCGCGACGCTCGTCATCCTGCACGCTCTTCAAGAGGCGTTCGGCTACGTGCCGGAGGCCGCCATCCCCATGGTGGCGCAGGCGCTGAACCTGTCACGCGCCGAAGTGCACGGCGTGTTCACGTTCTATCATGATTTCCGGCACAAGCCGGCCGGTCGCCATGTGCTGAAGCTCTGCCGCGCTGAAGCCTGCCAGGCCGCCGGCGGCGATGCGCTGGCGGCGCGCGCCGAGGCGAAGCTCGGCGTGGCGCTCGGCAACACCACGGCCGACGATCGCGTCACGCTGGAGCCGATCTACTGTCTCGGCCTGTGCGCGACCGCCCCGTCTGCGATGCTCGACGGCCGCCTCATTGGCCGGCTCGACCAGAAGCGCCTTGATGCGCTGGTTGCGGAGGCACAGCGATGAGCATGCGTCTCTACGTTTCACGTGATGCCGGTGCGGTTGCTGTCGGCGCTGACGAAGTCGCGCTGGCGCTGGAGCAGGCTGCAGCCAAGCGTGGCATTGCGATCGAGATTATCAGGACCGGCTCGCGCGGCCTGTACTGGCTGGAGCCGCTGGTCGAGGTCGCAACGCCACAGGGCCGCATCGCCTTCGGCCCGGTCAGCGAGACCGATGTGCCCTCCCTGCTCGATGCGCTCGCCAGCAACACGCCGCATCTGCTGCGGCTGGGGGCCACCGACGAGATCCCCTGGCTGAAGCGCCAGACCCGCCTCACCTTCGCCCGCTGCGGCGTGATCGATCCGCGCTCGCTCGACGACTACCGCGCCCATGGCGGCTACAAGGGCCTGGCGCACGCGCTGTCGCTCGGCGCGGATGCGATCCTGAATGAAGTGACCGCGTCCGGCCTGCGCGGCCGCGGCGGCGCGGGCTTTCCGACCGGCATCAAATGGAAGACGGTGGCGCAAGCGAAAGCCGACCGCAAATTCATCGTCTGCAACGCCGACGAAGGCGACAGCGGCACCTTCGCCGACCGCATGATCATGGAAGGCGATCCGTTCCTGGTGATCGAGGGCATGACGATCGCCGGCATCACCGTCGGCGCAACCAAGGGCTACATCTACATCCGCAGCGAGTATCCGCACGCGGTCGAGGCGATGAATGCCGCCATCGCGGCGGCGAAGCGCGGCGGCTATCTCGGCGCGAACATCGGCGGCTCGAAGCAAGCCTTCGATCTCGAGGTGCGTGTCGGCGCTGGCGCTTACGTTTGCGGCGAGGAGACCTCGCTGCTGGAAAGCCTCGAAGGCCGCCGCGGCATCGTGCGCGCCAAGCCGCCGCTGCCGGCGCATCACGGCCTGTTCGGCAAACCGACCGTCATCAACAACGTGCTGTCGTTCGCCGCCATCCCCTTCATCCTCGCCGAAGGCGCCAAGGCCTATGCGGATTTCGGCATGGGCCGCTCCCGCGGCACGATGCCGATCCAGCTCGCCGGCAACATCCGCTACGGCGGGCTGTTCGAGACCGCCTTCGGCGTGACGCTCGGCGAGCTCGTCGACGATATCGGCGGCGGCACGTTCACCGGACGGCCGGTGCGCGCGGTCCAGGTCGGCGGCCCGCTCGGCGCCTATTTTCCCCGCGCGCTATTCGACACGCCATTCGACTACGAGGCCTTCGCCGCGCGCGACGGCCTGATCGGCCATGGCGGCATCGTCGTGTTCGACGACAGCGTCGACATGCGCAGGCAGGCGCGCTTCGCCATGGAGTTCTGCGCCATCGAATCCTGCGGCAAGTGCACGCCCTGCCGGATCGGCTCGACCCGCGGCGTCGAGACCATCGAGAAGATCATCAACGGCGAGCGCCTGAGCGAGAACCTCGCCCTCGTCGAAGACCTCTGCAACACCATGAAATTCGGCTCGCTCTGCGCACTCGGCGGCTTCACGCCCTACCCCGTGCTCAGCGCATTGAAGCACTTCCGGGAGGATTTCGTCCCGGCGCCGACCACGCTTCAGGCCGCGGAATAGGAGAACGACAATGTCTCTGATCGAAGAAATCGACTTCGGCACGCCGCGTTCGAAATCGGAAACGATGGTGACACTGACCATCGACGGCAAGCAGATCTCGGTGCCGGAGGGAACCTCGATCATGCGCGCCGCGATGGACGCGGGCCACCAGATCCCAAAACTGTGCGCGACCGACATGGTCGACGCGTTCGGCTCCTGCCGTCTCTGCCTGGTCGAGATCGAGGGGCGGGCCGGCACGCCGGCCTCCTGCACCACCCCCGTGATGAACGGCCTCGTCGTGCACACCCAGACCGAGCGGCTGAAGCAGCTGCGCAAGGGCGTGATGGAGCTCTACATCTCCGACCATCCGCTCGACTGCCTCACCTGCGGCGCCAACGGTGATTGCGAGTTGCAGGACATGGCCGGCGCCGTCGGCCTGCGCGACGTGCGCTACGGCTATGAGGGCGAGAACCACGTCTTCGCCAAGACGGATGGCTGCACCAACGACAATTGGATGCCGAAGGACGAGTCCAACCCCTATTTCACCTACGATCCCTCCAAGTGCATCGTCTGCTCGCGCTGCGTCCGCGCCTGCGAAGAGGTGCAAGGCACCTTCGCGCTGACGATCTCGGGTCGCGGCTTCGACAGCCGCGTCTCGCCGGGCATGAGCGAGAGCTTCCTCGGTTCCGAATGCGTCTCCTGCGGCGCCTGCGTGCAGGCCTGCCCGACCGCGACGCTGACCGAGAAGTCGGTGATCGAGATCGGCCAACCCGAGCACTCCGTCGTTACCACCTGCGCCTATTGCGGCGTCGGCTGCGCCTTCAAGGCCGAGATGCGCGGCGAAGAGGTCGTGCGCATGGTGCCGTACAAGGACGGCAAGGCCAATCGCGGCCATTCCTGCGTCAAGGGCCGCTTCGCCTGGGGCTACACCAACCACAAGGAGCGCATTCTCAAGCCAATGATCCGCGAGCGGATCGAAGACCCCTGGCGCGAAGTGTCCTGGGACGAGGCGTTCTCGTTCGCCGCCACGAAGATGCGCGGCATCCAGAAGAAATACGGCCGCGACGCCATCGGCGGCATCACCTCGTCGCGCTGCACCAACGAGGAAACCTACCTGGTGCAGAAGCTGATCCGCGCCGGCTTCGGCAACAACAATGTCGATACCTGCGCCCGCGTCTGTCACTCCCCGACCGGCTACGGCCTCGCCACCACCTTCGGCACCTCCGCCGGCACGCAAGATTTCGACTCCGTGGAAGACACCGATGTCGTGCTCATCATCGGCGCCAACCCCGCCTCGGCGCACCCGGTGTTCGCCTCGCGGCTGAAGAAGCGGCTGCGCCAGGGCGCCAAGCTGATCGTGATCGATCCGCGCCGCACCGAGATGGTGGAATCGCCGCACGTGAAGGCGCTGCACCTGCCCTTGATGCCCGGCACCAACGTCGCGGTCATGACCGCGCTGGCGCATGTCATCGTCACCGAAGGCCTCGTCAATGAAGCCTTCGTGCGCGAGCGCTGCGACTGGAGCGAGTTCGAGGAATGGGCCGCCTTCGTCGCGCAGCCCAAGAACAGCCCGGAAGCGACCGCGATCCTCACCGGTGTCGATCCCAAGGCGCTGCGCGAGGCTGCCCGCATCTACGCCACCGGCGGCAACGGCGCGATCTATTACGGGCTCGGGGTCACCGAGCACAGCCAGGGCTCGACCACCGTGATCGCGATCGCCAACCTCGCGATGGCAACAGGCAATATTGGCCGTCCTGGCGTCGGCGTGAACCCGCTGCGCGGCCAGAACAATGTGCAGGGTTCCTGCGACATGGGCTCGTTCCCGCACGAGCTGCCCGGCTACCGCCACATCTCGGGCGATGCCGTGCGCGGCCAGTTCGAGGCGCTGTGGAACGTCAAGCTCAACCCGGAGCCGGGCCTGCGCATCCCCAACATGTTCGATGCCGCGGTCGAAGGCACGTTCATGGGAATCTATGTGCAGGGCGAGGACATCCTCCAGTCCGATCCCAACACCTCGCACGTGGTGGCGGCGCTGTCGGCGATGGAATGCGTCATCGTTCACGACCTCTTCCTGAATGAGACCGCGAACTACGCTCACGTCTTCCTGCCCGGCTCGAGCTTCCTCGAGAAGGACGGCACCTTCACCAACGCCGAACGCCGCATCCAGCGTGTGCGCAAGGTGATGACGCCGAAGAACGGAATGGCCGATTGGGAAGTCACCATCGGCCTTGCAAAGGCCATGGGCTTCGAGATGAACTACAGCCATCCCTCCGAGATCATGGACGAGATCGCGGCGCTGACCCCGACCTTCGCCGGCGTCTCCTACGCCAAGCTCGACGAGCTCGGCTCAGTGCAGTGGCCGTGCAACGAGAAGGCGCCGGAGGGCACGCCGGTGATGCATATCGACGGCTTCGTCCGCGGCAAGGGCAAGTTCGTCGTCACCGAATATGTCGCGACCGACGAGCGCACCGGCCCGCGCTATCCGCTGCTGCTCACCACGGGCCGCATCCTCAGCCAGTACAATGTCGGCGCGCAGACCCGGCGCACCGACAACGTGGTCTGGCATGCCGAGGATCGCCTCGAGATCCATCCGCACGATGCCGAGCAGCGCGGCGTGCGTGACGGCGACTGGGTACGCCTAAAGAGCCGCGCCGGCGAGACCACGCTGCGCGCGGAGATCACCGACCGCGTCGCGCCCGGTGTCGTCTACACCACGTTCCACCACCCGGACACGCAGGCCAACGTCATCACCACCGACTATTCGGACTGGGCCACCAACTGCCCTGAATACAAGGTCACGGCGGTGCAGGTCTCGCCCTCGAACGGCCCGTCGGACTGGCAGAAGGCTTATGACGCGCAGGCGCGGCAGTCCCGCCGCATCGTGCCGGCCGAGGCTGCGGAGTAACCGCATGCACGTGCCCGTCCAGGCCATCGATCGCAACAGCTGGCGCGACGGTGCCGCGTCCGAAGGGGCGCGGCTGATCCCGGAGGAGACGCCGCTGGCGCTGACCTATAACGGCGGCACCTACGCCGTCATGATGGGGACGCCGCAGAATCTGGAAGATTTTGCGGTCGGCTTCAGCGTAAGCGAAGGCATCGTCGGATCGGTCGACGACATTCGCTCGCTCGAAGTGGTCCGCCTCGACGACGGCATCGAGCTGCGCATGTGGCTGGCATCGGAAGACGCCGCGCGCATCAGCGAGCGTCGTCGCCACATCGCGGGCCCGACCGGTTGCGGCATCTGCGGCATCGAGTCCATTGCCGAGGCGGTACGGCCGGCGGCCGTGGTGCCGCAGGGGCAGAGCTTTGCGCCGGATGAAATCATGGCGGCGATGCAGGCCATCGCGCCGTTGCAATCGATCAATCTGCAAACCCGCGCCGTTCACGCCGCCGCGTTCTGGTCCGCCGCCGGGGGCATCGTCGCGCTGCGCGAGGATGTCGGCCGCCACAACGCGCTGGACAAGCTCGCCGGGGCGCTAGCGCGCAGCCGCACGGATGCGTGCGGCGGCATGGTGCTGCTGACGAGCCGCGTCTCGGTGGAGATGGTGCAGAAGACGGCCGCGATCGGCGCCCCCGTGATGGTCGCCGTATCCGCGCCGACCGCGCTCGCGGTACGCACGGCAGAAGCCGCCGGCATCACACTGATTGCCATTACCCGCCAGGACGGGTTCGAAGTGTTTTCGCATGGTGACCGGGTCGTCGCCCGCCATGCCACGGAGGTTGCCGATGTCGCCTGACCGCCTGATCTACATGGCCAACCAGATCGGCAAGTTCTTCCAGAGCCAGGGCCATGACAAGGCCGTGCCTGGCATTGCCGAACACATCAAGAAGTTCTGGGATCCCCGCATGAAGCGCGCGATCTTCGTCCATCTCGATGCGGGTGGAGTGGGGCTCGAGCCAAACGTGCGCGAGGCCCTCACCTCGCTGAAGCAGGCGACGTCCCTTCCAGCAGCGCTCTGAACACGCGCCGCACCTCGCTCTGCGTTTCCTTCACACGCGCCTCCAGCGACGAGAAGTCCGGCGCGTCGCCAGCGCGCGCCATCACGCGCAGGAGGTCTGTGCCGGCGGTTTCCGGCTTGAAGCGCTCGCTGACGCAAAGCCGCAAGATCTGCGTCAGGTCGTGATAGAGCCGCGCCGCCGCACGCAATATCTCGGTCTCCGATTGCGCGAGCACGCCGAGCCTGCATGCATTTTCCAGCACCTGCAGGGTGCTGACGTCGAGAATCTCCGGCTTGCCGTGGGCATGCACGAGCTGGAGGTATTGTGCAATGAAATCGATATCGACCATGCCGCCGGCGGCATGTTTGAGATCCCAGCAATCGGCCTCGCCCTTCTCCTGAGCGATCGCGCGCCGCATGTCGGCAACGTCGTGGGTGGTGATTGCGGGATCGCGGCGGCGGGTCAGGACGTCGCGGATGACGCGCTCGATCCGCATCCGGAATTCAGGCGACGCCGACACCACGCGGGCGCGCGTCAGCGCCATGTGCTCCCAGGTCCAGGCCTCGTTGGCCTGGTAGTCCGCGAACGAAGTGAGGCTCGAGGCCACGGGACCGGCGCGTCCCGACGGACGCAGCCGCATGTCGATCTCATAGAGCACGCCGTAATTGGTGCGGGTCGTGAAGGCGCTGATCAGGCGCTGGGTGAAGCGGGCGAAATAGTGAGCACCCTGCAGCGATTTCGCCCCGTCGGAGTCCGGATTGTCGCTGTCGAAATCGTAGAGCAGGATCAGGTCAAGATCGGACGAGGCGGTCATCTCGCGGCTGCCGAGCCGGCCCATCGCGATGATCGCGGTCTGCTGATCCCTGATGCGGCCATGCTGGGCGGCAAAGCGATCGGCGACGAGACCATGCACGGTGTGGACGACACCTTCGGCGACGTCGGCAAAAGCGGTGCTCGCCTGCTGCGCCGAGACCGTGCCGGACAGGATGCGCGTGCCGATCAGGAACAGGCTCTCCTGCCCGAACAGGCGCAGGCGATCGAGAAACTCTTCGTAGGAGCCCGCGTCCTGCACGGTCGTCGCAAGCCGTCCCGACAATTCCTGCCTGTCGGGCATGGCGCCGAAGAAGCGCGGATCGATCAGACCGTCCATGAGCTGCGGCTGCCGCGCCAGCATCTCGCCGAGCCGGGGCGCCGCGCCCAGCACCAGCGCCACCAGCGCGACGAGCTCACGGTTCTGGCCGAGCAGCGTGATCAGCCGGCCGCCGCGCTGGAGCGCCCCCAGGAACTGATCGAACGCCACCACCGCGCGATCCGATTCCTCGGCATGGGCAAGACCGTCGATCAGGGCCGGCACGAACTCGATGAAGGCGCTGCGCGTTGCTTCATTGCGGAACACGCGATAATCGCCGGTGATCCAGTCGCGTACCGTCTGCGCGACGGCAGCCGGCTTCTTGAAGCCGAGCGTCACCAGGTGCTGAAGCAAGCGCGGATCGTCGGGACCGGCACTGTAGTCGAGCGTCGGCAGCAGTTTGTCTGTCCCGGTCGGATCGTCGCCCTCGAACAGTTTTTCGTAGTGTCCCTGAACGATTTCGAGCTGCCGCAACAGGTCGCGTGCAAAGGCCTCTCGATCCGGATAGCCGAAGAACCAGGCGAAGCGCTCGACGGCTTCCTTGTCCTCGGGCAGCGTATGGGTCTGCTCGTCGGCGATCATCTGCAGACGGTGCTCGACCCGGCGCAGGAATTCGTAGGCCGTGGTGAGCTCGTCGCGCGCCGCAAAGGTGATCCAGTTGCTGGAGGCGAGCACATCGAGCGCTTTGAGCGTCGGCCGCACCCGCAATTCCGGATGGCGGCCGCCCGCAATCAACTGCTGCGTCTGCGCGAAGAACTCGATCTCGCGGATACCGCCGCGCCCGACCTTGACGTTGTGGCCTTCGACGGCGACCTCGCTCTGGCCGCGATAGGTCTGCATCTGCCGCTTCATGTCATGCACGTCGGCGAGCGCGGCGAAGTCGAGATGCTTGCGCCAGACAAAGGGCGCGATCTCCGCCAGAAGCGCTTCACCCGCGTTGGCATCGCCGGCGCAGGCGCGCGCCTTGATCATCGCGGCGCGCTCCCAGGTGCGCCCTTCCCGCTCGTAATAGTTCAGCGCGGCGTCACGGGAGATTGCTACCTGCGTCGAGGACGGATCGGGCCGCAGGCGCAGATCGACGCGAAACACATAACCATCATAGGTGCGCTGCTGGAGGATGCGCGCCATGCCTTGCGTGACGCGGACGAAGAACGGCTGCGGCTCGATATCGGGCGCGAGCGTCGTCGCATCGGGATCGAAGAACACGATGAGATCGATGTCGCTGGAATAGTTCAGCTCGCCCGCACCCATCTTGCCCATCGCGAGCACGATCAGTCCGCAGCCTTGTTCGGGCGTCTCGGGATCGGGCGGTGAGAGCTTGCCGCGTGCGGCTTCCTGTCGCAGCAGGTATTGGAGCGCCGCCTGGACCGAGAACACCGCGACATCAGTCAGCGCCGCCGTCACCCGCATCACCGGCCAGACGCCGCCGATATCGCACAGCGCGGTCAGCAGCGCTGCCTCCGCCTTCATGCGGCGAAGCAGGCGCATCACCTCGGGCTCATCCGGCGCCGCGAGCACCGCCCCCCTCGCTTCCGCCATCAGCGCGGCCAGATGCACATCCGGATCGCATTCGAGCAGCCGGATCAGGCGCACGGGATCGGCGCGCACCAGATCGAACAGATAGGGCGAGAATTCCGCGATGCCGGTCAAAATATCCCGGGCGAAGGGGTGAACCAGCAGGGATTCGAGACGGGCCGATTGCGCCGGCTCGAGCTCGGCCAGCCAATTCCCAAAACGTCTTTCGTCGGTTGTGGAAGCGGCAACATAGGGAGCCTCGGCGAAGCGTGCCGCGAGACTCTCACCATGCTGGTCCGCGTTTCCCGGCGCGGAGTGGTTCATGCCACCTTCTGTGGCACATCCTGTATTGGCGGAGCAACCCTGCTGCCGGCGCCCGCGCGCGCCGGCAGCACCAGCGTGGCGACGAGACCGGGATGGGCATCGCCCAAGCGCAATTCGCCGCCATGCAATGTCGCAACCGCCGAGGCAAGGCTGAGGCCGAGGCCGGAGCCTGGCAGCGTGCGGCTGGCCTCCAGCCGCACGAATCGCTCGACGACGTGCTTGCGATCCGCTTCGGGGATCCCCGGACCACGGTCGGTGACGCTGAGCAGCACCTGGTCGCCTTCGCGCCTCGCCTCGATCGTGATTTGCCTGGCGTCCATGCTGACCACAGTTCCCGCGGCCTGAGCCGCCGGCTTGCCGTATTTGATCGCGTTCTCGACGAGATTGGCGAGCGCCTGGCTGATCAGTTCGCGATTGGCGTGAACCGGCGTCGGCTCGGCCTTGACCTTCAGGGTCATGCCGTCATCTTCGGCAAGTGGTTCGTAGAGCTCATGGATGCCACCCGCGACCTCGGCCGCGTCGAAATCGTCCATGTTGCCGCGCGCCTGCCCGGACTCGGCACGCGCGATCATCAAGAGCGCGTTGAAGGTGCGGATCAACCCGTCGGATTCCTCGATGGTGCGCTCCAGCGCAGCGCGGTAGTCCGCCTCGCAGCCCGATTTCGCCAGGGCCTCCTCGGCGCGGTTGCGCAAGCGCGTCAGCGGCGTCTTGAGGTCGTGCGCGATGTTGTCCGAGACTTCCTTCAGCCCCGCCATCAGCGCCTCGATCCGCTCCAGCATGGCGTTGAGGTTTTCGGCGAGGCGGTCGAGCTCGTCGCCGCTGCGCCCTACCGGCAGGCGTTCACTGAGATCGCCGATCATGATGCGATGCGCCGTACCGCTCATCGCGTCGATGCGCGTCAAGACACGTCGCGCCACGAAGATGCCGCCGCCGAGGCCGAGCACCACGACGATCAGGATCGACCATTGTGCGGCCTTGGCGACGATGCCGAACAGGCGACGCCTCTCGTCGAGGTCGCGGCCGATCAGGAGGCGGAAGCCGTTCTCCAATTCGGTGACGCGAACGAGCGCGCGATGGTCGCGCTCATCGGCATCCTCGATCCGCCGATAGGCGGTCTCCGACCAGCCGCGCGTCGCCATCACGCCGGGCGCGAGCGAGCCGACATTGCCGGCGATCGCCTGCCCGGTCGGCGTAGTCACGAGGTAGAGGTTCGCGCCCGGGCGCAGCGCCCGATATTCGATCGTCCGCACCAGGCGAAACATGCCGCCACGGCCGTAGATCTCGTTCATCTCCGAGGTCTCGGCATTCACCGTCTGCGTGATCTCCTCGGTGATCAGTCGCCGCGTATTCCAGGCGAAATAGCCGAGCAGCGAGGCCGCGAACATCGCGAACAGCAGCAGATAGACCAGCGTCAGCCGGAACGCCGTGGTGCGGACGAGTTTACCGAATGCCGTCACGGATCATGTACCCCGCGCCCCGGATCGTGTGCAGCAGCGGGCGCTCGAAACCCTTGTCGATCTTGGAGCGGAGCCGCGAAATGTGCACGTCGATCACGTTGGTCTGCGGATCGAAATGATAGTCCCAGACGTTCTCGAGCAGCATGGTGCGCGTCACCACCTGGCCGGCGTGCTTCATGAGGTATTCGAGCAGGCGGAATTCGCGCGGCTGGAGCGTCAGCTCGTCCTTGCCACGGGCGACGCGGTGGGACAACCGATCGAGCTCGAGATCGCCGACGCGGTAGAGCGTGTCCTCGGCCGGGCCGCCGCGGCGGCGCGACAGCACCTCCACGCGGGCCAGCAGTTCGGCGAAGGAATAGGGCTTTGGCAGATAATCGTCGCCGCCGGCGCGCAGGCCCTTGATGCGGTCGTCGACCTGCCCCAGCGCGGAGAGAATCAGCACCGGCGTGGTGGTGCCCTTCTCGCGCAGCCCACCGATCAGCGACAGGCCGTCGCGCTTGGGCAGCATGCGGTCGACCACCAGCACGTCGTAATCGCCGTTCTCGGCCATGGCGAGGCCTTCCTCGCCGTCGGCGGCGTGATCGGCAATGTGTCCGACTTCGCGAAACGCCTTCACGAGATAGTCGGCGGATTCGCGGTCGTCTTCGATGATGAGGAGGCGCATCGTGCGTTCGGCGGCGGTCAAGGGAGTGAACCTTCTCTAAACATGGCGCGAGCGGCAATCGCATGCAAGCCGAAGCGGAACGATCTCGGATCGGGAAAAGGCGGGCGGTGAAGCTGGGGGGACTTCACCGCCCTAGGCCTTCCGACGGAGGGGGGCGTAATTCCACCGGAAGGTAGATGAGGGAAGCAAACGTTGCGCTGCTCCCCCGAAGGGCGCCGGCGGCGGGGGCGACTGATGCCGGCGACACCCTTCATCTGGTAGGCCTCCTGAGGCTTCAGCCCTTGTTAGCCCTTGGCGATGGGCACGGCGACGAAGCGCGACTGGCCGCCGCTCTTGACGCGCATCAGGACGCTGTTCTTGTTGTCGGTCCGCGCCGTGTTGATGGCGTCGCGGACTTCGCCGGCGGTGCTCACGCTCTTGCCGCCAACTTCGAGAATCACGTCGCCTTCCTTGAAGCCGCGTTCGGCCGCGGCGCTCTTCGGATCGACTTCGGTGACCACGACGCCTTCCTTGCCGGCACCGGCCACGGAATTGGCGGGCGCAACGGTCATGCCGAGCTTGGGAACGTCGGTGCCGCGGCTCGCACCCTTGCCTTTGTCATTGTCGTTGTCGGCCTTGGCCTCGACCGTGTTCGGCAGCTGGCCGAGGGTGAGGTTCACGACCTTGTCCTGGCCCTTGTGCAGCACGTTGAGCTTCACGGTCGCGCCGGGTGCCATGCCGCCGATGGTGCGGGCGAGCTCGCGGGCGTCCTTGACGGATTCGCCGTTGACCGAGGTGATCACGTCACCGGACTCGATGCCGGCCTTCGCCGCCGGACCGTTCGCCTGCGGCTCCGCCACCAGCGCGCCTTCGGCCTTCTTCATGCCGAGGCTGTCGGCGATGTCAGACGTCACCGGCTGGATCTGCACGCCGATCCAACCGCGGCTGACCGAGCCCTTGTCCTTGAGCTGGGCCACCACGCTCTTGACGGTGTTGGCGGGAATCGAGAACGCGATGCCGACGCTGCCGCCCGAGGGCGAATAGATCGCGGTGTTGACGCCCATCACCTCGCCGTTGGTGTCGAAGGCCGGACCGCCCGAATTGCCCTTGTTCACGGGAGCATCGATCTGGATGAAATCATCATAGGGACCGTTGCCGATATCGCGGCCGCTGGCCGAGACGATACCTGCGGTCACGGTGCCACCGAGACCGAAGGGGTTGCCGACCGCGAGCACCCAGTCGCCGATCCGCGGCTTGCTATCCGCAAGCTTGGCGAACGGGAAGTTCGAGCTGCCCTCGACCTTGATCAGGGCGAGGTCGGTGCGCTGGTCGGTGCCGATCACCTTGGCAGTGTAGGTCTTGCCCTCGTCGGTGGTGACCTCGACCTTGTCGGCTCCGTCGACCACGTGGTTGTTGGTCACAGCATAGCCGTCGGGCGAGATGAAGAAGCCGGAGCCCTGGCCCTGCACGACGCGGCCACGGCCGCCCTTCAGGCCCGGGAAACCATCCGGACCGCCGAAGCGGCGGAAGAAGCGCTCCATCGGCGAGCCCGGCTGGAACGGCGAGGAGGAATCATCGCCGTCATCGTTGCTCGCGGTCTTCTCCTTGATGTTGACCTTCACCGAGATCACCGACGGCTTCACGCGCTCGACGATGTCGGCGAAGCCGATCGGACGCTCGACCTTCCGAACCTCTTGGTTGACCTGCGCATGCGCCGGGCTAGAGAACAGGTCCGCCGGCGAGGTCGACGGGCTGAAGCCATAGACGGCCGCGCCGAGACCGGCGACGACCGAGGCCATCAGCGCGATCTTGCGCGCGGAGAACACCGACCGGCGCGGCTGCCGGTAGGACGGAAGATTCGAGAGGTCGGGACGGTCGGTCATGCAGAGATCTCCAGGGCCTTGAAATTCATTTGGC
Organism: Bradyrhizobium sp. DN3; assembly: GCF_041357655.1. Taxonomy (NCBI): domain Bacteria; kingdom Pseudomonadati; phylum Pseudomonadota; class Alphaproteobacteria; order Hyphomicrobiales; family Nitrobacteraceae; genus Bradyrhizobium; species Bradyrhizobium sp. DN3. Next base: position 50,123 of record NZ_JAULLN010000001.1, read on the forward strand.
GCCGGATAGCGGCACCTTACGGTCCTGAACATGGGGGCTCCCGCCTTACCGTGCGCTGGCGGCGGGGTTAAACTTTCGTAATGAAGCGGCGGCGCGGATGCGGCAGTTTAGCGCAGCCCGAAAATCGCGGTTCTACAGGAACTTAATCGAGTTCCCGCGATGACCGTGGAACCCTGCTCGGACGATTTTAGCTTGCCCTGACACTGACGATGAACTCGTCGACCTCGCGTTTCAAGGTCTCGGCCTGCCGCGACAGATCGACCGCAGAATCACGCGCCTCGGCGGCCATGCGCCCGGTCTCGGCCGAGGTCGAGGTGATCTGGACGATGTGATTGGAGACGTCGAGTGTGCCGTGCGCGGCATCCTGGGCGCTGCGCGTGATTTCCTGCGTGGCATTGCGCTGCTGGGCGGTGTCGACCTCGATACCGGACATGATCGACGAGATCTCCGACAGCGTCTTGGAAATGCCGTCGATCGCGCCGCGCGTCTGTGCGGTGATGCCCTGGATGCTGGCGACATGCGAGGTGATCTCCTCCGTCGCCTTGCTGGTCTGGTGCGCCAAACTCTTCACCTCGGACGCGACCACCGCAAATCCCTTGCCGGCCTCCCCCGCCCGCGCCGCCTCGATGGTGGCATTGAGCGCCAGCAGGTTGGTCTGCGAGGCGATCGCCTGCACGAGCTGCACGACCTCGCCGATCTTGTCGGCCGCATCGGACAGCGTGTGGATGGTGTCGCGGCTCTTCTCGGCCTGGGACGCTGCGCCCTCGGCGCGCTGGGTCGCATCGGTGACGCGGCGGCTGATCGTGCCGATCGAATTGGTCATCTCCTCGGCCGAGCCCGCAACGGTCTGGACGCTGGCGCTGGCCTGGCTCGCGGCGCTTGCCACCGCATTGGCCTTGGTGCTGGTGTCGTTGGCGGTCCGCGACAGCGTCTCGGCGTTGCTCTTCAGGTGCACGGCCGAGGACGCCACGCTGTCGACGACGCTGGCGACGAGATCGTTGAAGCGCTTGATCCGTGCGTCCAAAAATGTCGACCGCTCGGCCTGGTGCTGCGCCTCATGCAACTGCCGCTCGGTGAGGCGGCGCCGCTCGAGGCCATTGGTCTTGAAAACCTCCAGCGCACTGGCGAGCAGGCCGATCTCGTTGGTGCCGCCGAGCCCCGGAACCGGCGTCTCGAATTTCTGATCGGCGACCTCGCGCATGGCATGCACGATCGCTGCCAAGGGATTGAGGATGCCGTTGCGCACGGCAAACCAGGTGGTGAGGCAGATCGCGACGGCGACGACCGCGATCACGCCGCAGGCGACCAGGAAATAGGAGAAGGCGGTCTGCGCCTGCTGGTAGATCTGCATCGCATGGTCGCGCGCCGGACCGCTCAGCGCGGCGAAGTCCGACGATAGGCTAGTGATCTCGTTGTTGAGGTAGAGCACCGCGATGAATCCGGTGCCGCCGCCGATGCCCAGCAGGAACAATAATGCAGCGACGACGGCGCCGACCAGGAAGCGGATCGTCAGATTGCTATTCGCGAACATTGGGGGACTCAGAGTCTGGAATCGAATCTCGCGACAAGTTTCCAGACAAAGGTCAACAGAGCATGAAACACGCAGGGACGACCGGCGGCCTGCGCATCATGACGCAGCCAGGACGCTAGGACGATTTGGCATCATCCGACATCAATGCGGCGAGCCGCGCCTTCTCGTCGGGCGAAAGCGGCGGCGCCGGTAGATCTGCACCGCTTCGCGCGCGGCGCCGGATTTGCAGCCAGAGCGCCAGGCCGCCGCCAACCAGCAGAAGCGGCGCGAGCAGCCATAGCAGCATGGTCTGCCGCTCGAAGCGCGGCTTCAGCAGCACGAACTCGCCATAGCGCGCGACCAGGAAGTCGAGCACCTGCGAATTGCTGTCTCCGGCGGCGATGCGCTCACGCACCAGCAGTCGCAAATCGCGCGCGAGCGGCGCGTCGGAATCATCGATCGACTGGTTCTGGCAGACCATGCAGCGCAGCTCGCGCGACAAGTCGCGCGCGCGCGCCTCCTTGGCGGGATCCGACATGATCTCGTCAGGCTGCACGGCGTGCGCCGCCGGCCAGGCCAGCAACATCAGCGCGACGATCACGAACCACATCCGGCGCATCGGATCACTCCGCCGGCTGGAGGCGCTGCTTGGCCCGCGCCGGCTTCGGCGCACCGACCCGCAAGCGGCGGTCGGACAGCGACAGCACGCCGCCGAATGCCATCAGCACCGGCCCCCACCAGATCAGCAGCACCAGCGGCTTGTGATAGATGCGCACCGCGATGGCGCCCCCGGCAGTGGCGTCACCGAGCGAGATGTAGAGCTGGCTCGCGCCGCGGGTCAGCAGCGCCGCCTCGGTGGTCGACGAGCCGCGGGTGGTGAAGCTGCGCTTGGACGGCGTCATGATGCTGAGCGTCTCGCCGTCGCGGCTGACGTTGAACTCGGCGATCATCTCGCGGTAGTTCGGGCCCTGGCGCTGAAACAGCCCGTCGAGCTTCACGTCGTAGCCGGCGACGTGAGCGACCTCGTTCTGCTTCATCGTCGCGATATATTCACTGTTCCAGGTGGTCTCGCAGACGATCCCGATCAGCGCGACACCGAGGCCGGCATGCGCGAGCGCGGTGCCCCAGGCCGAGCGCGGCAGTCCGCGCGAGCGGTGCAGCACCGTTGCGAACGGCAGGCGAACCAGGCCCGTGCGCTCGACGATGTCGGTGACCGCGCCGGCGACGACGAAGACACCGAGCCCGATCGCGAGCGGCGCCAGCGCGCTGCCGCCCCGCGCCCAGGCCCAGGTGATGGCGACGACGACGAGGCTGGCAACGCCCGCCGCGAGCAGGCGCTGTGTCACGCCGAGCAGATCGCCGCGCTTCCACGCCAGCATCGGCCCGAACGGAACGGCGAGCAGCAACAGGGCAAACAGCGGAGCGAAGGTGAGATCGTAGAAGGGCGCGCCGACCGACATCTTGAAGTCGGCCAGCATCTCCATCGCCAACGGATAGAGCGTGCCGAACAGCACGACTGCGCAGGCGACCGTGAGCAGCAGATTGTTCAGCACCAAGGCGCCCTCGCGCGAGATCGGCGCGAACAGGCCGCCCTGCTTCAACGAAGTGGCGCGGCCCGCGAACAACGACAGGCTGCCGCCGATGAACAGGCAGAGGATCAGCAGGATGAATACGCCGCGGGTCGGATCGGTCGCGAAGGCGTGCACCGAGGTGATGACGCCCGAGCGCACCAGGAAGGTGCCGAGCAGCGATAGCGAGAAGGTCAGGATCGACAACAAGATGGTCCAGACCTTCAGCGCGTTGCGCTTCTCCATCACCAGCGCCGAATGCAGCAGCGCCGTGCCGGCAAGCCACGGCATCAGCGAGGCGTTCTCGACGGGATCCCAAAACCACCAGCCGCCCCAGCCGAGCTCGTAATAAGCCCAGTACGAGCCCATGGCGATGCCGAGGGTCAGGAAGATCCAGGCGACCAACGTCCACGGCCGCACCCAACGCGCCCAGGCCGCGTCGATCCGCCCCTCCATCAGCGCCGCGATGGCGAAGGAGAACGAGATCGAGAAGCCGACATAGCCGAGATAGAGCATCGGCGGATGCACGGCGAGACCGATATCCTGGAGCACCGGATTGAGATCACGCCCCTCGATCGGCGGATTGGCGATGCGCAGGAACGGGTTCGAAGTCACCAGGATGAAGAGATAGAAGGCGCTGGCGATCCAGGCCTGCACGGCCAGCACATGCGCACGCAGCGACAGCGGCAGATTGTTGCCGAAAGCCGCGACCAGCCCGCCGAACAGGGCGAGGATCGACACCCACAGCAGCATCGAGCCTTCATGGTTTCCCCACACGCCGGTGATCTTGTAGAGCAGCGGCTTCATCGAGTGGGAATTCTCGTAGACGTTGGCGACGGAGAAATCCGAGTTCACGTGCAGCATCACCAGCGCCGTGAACGAGGCGCCGACGAACAGCAGCTGCGCCAGCGCGGTGGAGCGCGCTACGTTCATCAATGCAACGTCGCGCAGGCGGGCGCCGATCAACGGCACGACGGACTGGATCAGTGCGAGCCCGAGCGCCAGCACCAGCGCGTAATGTCCGGATTCTGCGATCACCGCACCGCTCCCTGCGGATTGCCCTGCGCGGTCGTGGCCGCAGGTTTGCTGCCGCCCGAAGCCTTGCTGTCGTAATCGTCCTTCCAGTGCCCCTGCTTCTTCAGGGCATCGGCAACGTCCTTGGGCATGTAGGTTTCGTCGTGCTTGGCAAGCACGGTGTCGGCCTTGAATACGCCGTTGGCGTCGAGCGCACCTTCGGCGACGACGCCCTGCCCTTCACGGAACAGGTCGGGCAGGATGCCCTTGTAGGCGACCGGCAGCTTGGCGTTGCCGTCGGCGACCTCGAAGGTCACCGCGAGATTGTCGCCACGCTGGAGCGAGCCGGGCTGTACCAGCCCGCCGAGGCGAAACCGCTTGCCGGGCCCGACGTGCTTCTCGGCGACCATGGTCGGGGTCGAGAAGAACACGATGGAGTCGCGCAACGCGTTGAGCACCAGCGCGGCCGCGAGCGCGAGCACGGCGAGCGAGCCGCCGATGATGGTCATACGTCGCTGCTTGCGCGTCATGGCGTATCCGTTCTCCGCTCGTCTCGTCCCGACATCGTCATCCGCCGAGCCCGAGTGTCTTCAGGCCTTCATTGAGCTGGCGCAGTCGCTCGGCATCGCTCGCGACCGCCTGCCGGGCATCGGCCGATGCCCCCACCGCCTTGCCACGGTCGCCCATCACGAGATAGGCGCGCACCAGGCGCAGCCACCCCTCGACGTCATCGCCGTTCTGCTTGAGGCGCGTGGCGAGGCGTTCGACCATGCCGCGCACCATCGCGTTGCGATCGCCTTCGGCCATATCCTTGGACGCTGCGATCGTCTCATCCGACAGCGCCGGCATCGTGCCGCCGCCGACCCGCGCCAGCGAAGACTGCACCAAAGGACGCCACGGCGCATCCGCCGGCGCCTTCGCAAGCAGCGTGCGCCAGATATTGGCGGCATCGTCCTTGCGGCCGTCCTGCTCGGCGGCGAGCCCCAGGAAGTAGTTCGCCTTGGGATCGTCGGCGTTGAGCGCGCGCGCATGCTCGAATTCCGCCTTGGCCTCGGCGGTCACGACGCCGCCGGCAGCGGCCGAGAGCGCCTCGCCGAGATCGGACCGGCGCTCGGCGCTCTCGCCATTGTAGGTGAGCGAGTTGCGATAGGCGCGCACCGCATCGTCGAAGCGGCCGAGCCGCTCCAGCACCGGCGCGAGCACGTTCCAGCCGCGACCGTCGGTCGGATTCTTTTCCAGATGTTGCTCGACCTGCACGACGAGGTTCTCGAGCGATTGCGCCATGCCGGACCCGGATCCGCGCTCGCGCTGCGCCAAGGGAAAGTCCTGCAGCCTGGGCGAGCCGAGCGGCACGTAGACGCCGATCGCAACCAGCGGCAGACCGCCAAGCGCCAGCACGGCGGCGGCGCGGCGCCATTTGAGGCTCGATTTCGGCGCCGTTGCGGGTTCGCTGGCGGCCGCGGCGAGCAGCCTGCGGCTGATCTCGACGCGGGCAGCCTCGGCTTCAGGAGCGGCGATCAGTTCCGCGCCGAGATCACGCTCGATCTCGGCCAACTGGTCCTTGTAGACCGCGACCTCGCTGCCTTGATTTTGCACGCGTCCGCTGCGCCCGAGCGGCAGAAGCACGGCGAAAATCGCCGCGACCGTCATCAGCGCGAACACGAACCACAGCGTCATCTGGCAAGCTTCCGGCGGCGCACGATCCGCGCCCACAGGTGGCTTTACACCACGGCCGGACGAGGCGGCAATTGACAATTGTCAATTCGGCGAGACCGCGCGCGGCCCGAAACGATGAAACTCCAACGGCTTAGCCGATCTCGAAGTCCGCACTTTGTGCGGCATCCTCGCCGTGCCCGTTGAAGGCCTTCAGGAAGTATGTTCCGGGCCGGATTGCAGCGGGCATTCTGATGCGCAACGCCCCCACCGGAACCGGCGAGGCGACCCTGGTGACTGTCTCCGGCAGTTGCCGACCGCTTGCCTTCTCGACCAGCACCACCTTCGCGCCGACCATCAGTCGTTGATATTTGGCAGTGATGACGCGGTTCTCGATTTCGATGGAGCTGATAATGGGTTTCATGCGCCCACAAATAGAAATTCCCCGGACTTGCACGGGACCGTAGGGCTCGCCACCGGTAGCGTCAACCTCAAATTGTGATCACAAAAATATGCGCTTATATCAGCTTGCGCGCGACGATTTGCGCTCGCCCGTGAGCGCGTTTTCTGCCGCACGACTCATCAGCGAGGCGTAATCGTCGCCGAACAGCACCTGGCAGAAGCGGATCGCGGCCTGCACCTGCTGCTGTCGATAGGTGCGGACCTTGTGATCGGCGGCGCGCAGCGACTGCACCAGCTGCTCGGTCGAGCGTTCGACATATTGCTGGAGGTCGGAATAGGTGCGCAGCGTCACCTCGTTGATCGCAAGCTCGCTCGCATAGTTGCGGCAGGTCGCGACGAAATCGATCAGCGCCACGGTTTCCTCGACCTCGGTGCTGTCGATTCGCGCCCCCGGCGGAATGTCCTTCTCCGCACGCTGGCGCAGGATGCGGCGAACGCGGCCGGGAACGCTGTCGATCTCGGATTGCAGCGCATTGGAGATGTCGGCCCGGATCGAGACCAACTGCTTGCCCCAGGCGGAATCATTGCGCAGGTCGAGCTCGGTGCGCAGGCCGCGCACGCCATCGTGCAGCGCCTTGAGGTTGCCGGCGACATTGTCGAAATGGCCGCGCTTGATGTCCATGCGCAGGATCGCGGCAACACAGAACAAATCATGCAGTGCGATCGTGACGGCCACACCGTAGGGCGTTGCCGCGACGCGGATCTCGTCGTCCGACGCGGCAATCTTGATGGCGAGGCGGATGATCTGCCACGGCGCGGTCATGCGCTGCACCACCATCGACAGCGCGAAGGGCAGCATCTGCGGGGTCTGGAGAACGGGAATGTTGAGCGCTGACGTCACCGAGGCGATCTGGGAATCGCCGAAGGCGCGCAGGAAGCGCGGCAACTTCTCGTTCAGGGCGGCGATGGCTTCCCGGACCTGGAGCACCGCACCGATCGAATAGAGATCATCGATCACGTTGGGCGGGCCGACACGGGCGAGCGCGCGCGATTTGTCGCCGCCGCCAGGCCCCGTCAGCGCGAAGATGGCGTCCGCAGCCACCGCCCGGAGCTTTGAGGCCAGCGCCTCGACCTGTCCGGCACTGTCTGCCGGCATGCGGGCCAGCGCCGCCTCGAATTCGTTCACCTTGTCCGGGGCGCCGTCACGGCCGAGCCATTGCCAAATCGGATGCAGCGAGGAGCGGCGGATTTGTCCGACCCGGATCGGGGCGCCCGCCTCGACCAGGAATGGTTCCAACACTTGGAACAGCAGGCGCGACAGATCGTCCGTGCGCGGCGGCGGGGCCTCGTCGGCTTCGCTCTTGCGGACGATCTTGCGCAACTGCTCGAGCACGAGGGTCGCGACAGCCGTGTCCTGGCCACGCTCCAGCGCGCGCTCGAACTCTCGCATCAGCAGCGCCTGCGACTGCGGCGGGAGCTGCGCGAGATATTCCCTCAGCCGCTCGATCGATGTCTGGCTCATGCGCCCGGGTCATGCACGGTAAAATGGCGGACATGGGATGCGTCCGGGCGCGATCTTAAGAGGTCCCCACTTAAGAAGCCGTTTAGGAAGTCGCCTCGAATGCCCCCGGTTTTTCCCTGGAGGTGCATCGGCCGCAACGAAAAATCCAGTGAGAACAAGGGATTATAGCCCGGGAAGGACCAGTTCGGCTCGCAGCCCCCCGATCGGCGCCCCGCCGAGCGAGAGGCTGCCGCCATAGAGCGCGGCGAGGTCGGTCACGATCGACAGCCCCAGACCCGAGCCGGGCTTGGATTCGTCGAGCCGCTGGCCGCGCCGGGAGACCTGGGCGCGCTCGGTCTCCGACAGGCCGCGGCCGTCGTCATCGACGATGATCCGCAGACGCGGGCCGGCGCCAGTCTGGTGCGGCGTCTCGGCCAGAACCTCGATGAAGACGCGCGAGGCCGCCCATTTGCAGGCATTGTCGACGAGATTGCCGACCATCTCCTCCAAATCCTGCCGCTCGCCCCGGAACTTCACAGACGGATCGGCCTTGGCCTCGACCACGATGCCGCGGTCGCGATGGATCTTCTCCATGGTCCGCCGCAGCGCCTCGATGGCGGGCGCCACCTCCGTCACGGTCGCGACCACCGAGACCCGCGCCGCAATGCGGGCGCGCTCCAGATGATGGGCGACCTGGTCGCGCATCACGTCCGCCTGCTCCATCACCTTGGACGCGAACGGATCGGCCGCGTGGGCGCCGGCCTCGTTGACGATGACCGACAGCGGCGTCTTGATGGCATGGGCGAGATTGCCGACATGGGTGCGCGCCCGTTCGACGATCTCGCGATTGGCGTCGATCAGCGCATTGGTCTCGCGCGCCAAAGGCGCGATCTCGACGGGAAATTCGCCCTCGAGCCGCTCTGCCCGCCCAGAGCGGATGTCGGCGATGGATTCCGAGATGCGCTTGAGCGGCGCCAGGCCAAAGCGGACCTGGAACACGGTGGTTAGCAGCAGCACGATGCCGAGCGCCGTAAACGTGCCGCCGAGATAGTAGTCGAAGCTCCGCGTCTCGTCGAAAATCTCGGTGTCGTCGCCGGCGACGCTGACGAGAAATTTGCCGTCGGCACCGAGATCGACCGGCCGCTCCACCATGCGCAGGTTCTGCCCTTCGGGACCGTCGACATAAGCGAGCCGGATGCCGGCGGCGGTGAGCTCGGCACCCTGCTCTTCCAGCTTCGGCAGTTTCTTGTCCCAGAGCGAGCGCGAGGAGCGCACCTCCGGCTTCTCGGTGTCGGTCCGCGTGATCTGCCAGTACCAGCCCGACAGCGGCAGCTCGAACAAGGGCTCGCCGAGCGACTGGAACTGGCGGTCGGGCGGCTCGTCGGGGGTCGCGACCTCGGCGATCAGCGTGCGGAGATAGAGATTGAGCCGACGGTCGAAGGCGCGCTCGGTGGCGTTCTTGTAGACCGACGACAGCACCACGCCAGTGATGGCCAGGATCACCACGAGCCAGGCGGTCGCCGACAGGAACAGGCGGTTCGCAAGCGAGCTAGCGGGCATCGGAATGAACCCGGGAGGCGCAGGATGGCAGGGCGTCGGTCATGACCGGACCAAGGCCCCTGTCGAGCCGCCCGTCAAGACGCTTCAAGCGCCGGGGGATGGCGGGGTCAGGAGATAGCCGAGGCCACGGACGGTCTGGATGATGTCGACGTCGAGCTTCTTGCGGATGCGGCCGACGAAGACCTCGATGGTGTTGGAGTCGCGGTCAAAATCCTGGTCGTAGAGATGCTCGACCAGCTCGGTGCGGGAGACCACGCGCCCGGAATGGTGCATCAGATAGGCCAGAAGCCGATATTCGTGCGAGGTCATCTTCACGGGATTGCCTGACACGCTGACCCGGCCGGTCCTGGTATCGAGCGTGACCGGGCCGCAGCTGAGTTCGCTCTGGGCATGGCCGGTCGAGCGGCGCAGCAGCGCGCGGATGCGCGCCAGCACCTCCTCCAGGTGGAACGGTTTTGCGACATAGTCGTCGGCGCCGGCGTCGAACCCCTGCACCTTGTCGCTCCAGCGATCACGCGCGGTGAGGATCAGGACCGGCATGGTGCGGCCGTTGCGGCGCCAAGCCTCCAGCACCGAGATGCCGTCCTTCTTCGGCAGACCGATGTCGAGCACCACGGCGTCATAGGGCTCGTTGTCGCCGAGATAGTGCCCTTCCTCCCCGTCGAAAGCGCGGTCGACGACGTAGCCAGCGTCGGTCAGCGCCTTGGTGAGCTGGCGATTGAGATCGGGGTCGTCCTCAACAACGAGCAGGCGCACGCTTCTCTCCAAAGATTGGCTGCAAGAACAGGCTGCATGACCACGGCCAGAGATGAGCAATTCCGGCGTGAACTGAATATGAACGCGGGGAACCGGCACGTTACTTTTTGGTCATATACGACCTCCCACGCGCCGACGCGACTGCGCCCGCCAGGCAACCGGACGAGCCGACGGCATGGCGGGCGCAATGTGCCGCGTCACGCGGCGAATAGGAAGGTCCGAGGCGTTCGGATCTGCCGGTCAGGTCCGGAAGAACACGAACCAGATGACGGCGAGGATCAGGATCGCAAGGCCGGTCGAGATGGCAAGCAGCGCCGCCACCGACGGCCCGGGCTCGCCCTGACGGGCCTCGGTCGGAGTTTCCACGATCTGATGCCGCTCTCGCGTGGTTGCCATGATGCCCTCAATCTTTGGATGTCGCTTCAGATAGCCACGACCTCCTCGCAGCCGATATTCGAAGCCAACGCGTGATTGGATATGATGTTCCGGCCTTTGCCCCCAGATCGGGCAGCAACCGCGGACCCAGTGGCTGGTTAACGTAGTTGCAAGATTGAGCAACCCGTCTTGCTATGATTCGTTGTTCCCCGATGGTATCCTTGTCATCCGTCCCCGTTGCGTTTGGAGTAGCCCATGGCCCCCCGCGCCAATTGGAAGGGTTTTTTGCGTCTGTCGCTCGTGACCTGTCCGGTCGCGCTCTATCCGGCCACTTCGGATACCGAGAAGGTCTCCTTCAACCAGATCAACCGCAAGACCGGCCACAGGATCAAGTACCTCAAGGTCGACGCCGAGACCGGTGACGAGGTCACGTCCGAGGACATCGTCAAGGGCTACAAGGTCGACACCGACACCTATGTCGAGGTCACCAAGGACGAGCTCGACGACATCGCGCTCGACTCCACGCACACGATCGAGATCGACGAGTTCGTGCCGAAGGCCGACATCGACAACCGCTATCTGATCCGTCCCTATTACCTCGTGCCCGACGGCAAGGTCGGCCACGACGCCTATGCGGTGATCCGCGAGACCATCCGCAGCATGGACAAGGTCGCAATCGGCCGCGTGGTGCTGACCAACCGCGAGCACATCATCGCGCTGGAGCCGCTCGAGAGCGGGTTGATGGGCACGCTGCTGCGCTATCCCTACGAAGTGCGGAGCGAAACGGAGTATTTCGACGACATCCAGGACGTAAAGCTGACCAAGGACATGCTCGACCTTGCAAAACACATCGTCGAGAAGAAGTCCGGTGCATTCGAGCCCGGGCTGTTCGAGGACCATTACGAAACCGCGCTGATCGATCTCATCAACAAGAAGCGCAGCGGCATGCCGATCACCGCCAAGGCAGCGCCGAAGACCGGCGGCAATGTCATCAACCTGATGGATGCGCTGAAGAAGAGTCTCGCGAGCGAGAAGGAGGCGGTGCCCGCGGCAAAGGTCGTCAAGGAGCCCGTCAAGGGCAAGAAGCCGAAGAAGCGCGTCGAGGGCCAACGCGAAATGCTGCTGCCGATCGCCGGCAAGGGCGGCAAGGACGCCGCGGCGAAGACTGCGCCCAAGGAGGCTTCGAAGAAGGCCGACAAGCCGGTGCGCGCGCCGGCGCGGGCGAAGAAGGCCAGCTAGACGCATCGCACCTAACAATCGCACCGTGATGTCCCCCCTCGCCGGTCGGCCGGACTGACATGCCCTGGTCGGCGGAGTTCGACGATCCGGTTCGCGTGAGCAACAAACGCAAGCTGCTCACGCTTCAAGAGGCGGCGGACTACGTCATGCAGCTGCCTGAGGACGCCCAGCACGAGGCGCACTGGCAGACCGCGATCGAGACCTTGATCAATGCGGCCGAGACCGGCGGGGGCTGGATGATGTTCGCCCGCATCGCCATGTTGCGAGCGCTCAATGCGGACGGACGGCGCGAATGAGGGCGATAGTCGGCCCCTTCAAGCAGCATGCTTGCCGAGCCGTTGACGAACAGGCTCAATAATCCGTTAAGCGCGACCGTCGTTTACCGATACGGCGGAGCTCTGCGCATGAACCAGGGTATTCCTACGGGAGACAAAATTAAGCACTGGTTGTCCTTGCGCACAGCATGGTGCCAGCCCCGATCGAGCCAAGAGTACGCGTGCCGTGCAGCAGCAGGACGTCAGAAAGAGCTACATCAGCATCGTGAACGACGCACGCGAGAGCGAGCGGACCGCGGGCACGGGGGCGCGCTCGCAGCGGGGCGCGGTAAAGGACTTCGTTGGCCGCCTCACCGCCATATTGAAACGCCGCCTCCCCGGCGCCGCGATCCCGTCCTAGCGGACCCTGCGGCTGTCGCAGAGAGCGCGCCGATTTGCATCCATTTGGATGGGATGAGGGAACCTTAATTTAATGAATGTCACCGTATGAAACAGAGGCGCGTTCGCCTGGATTTAATTCTTTTGGCGCGCAGAAAATCTATTCGATCGATTTACCGGTTCGAAAACGACGCGGCCATACATTGGTTCGGATGAAGAGGAGTTGGCAATGAGTTTGCTTAGGTCTTTCCTTGCCGATGAGACTGGCGCCACCGCCATCGAATACGGCCTGATCGCCGCCGGCATTGCACTGGCCATCGTAACCGTCGTGAACAACACGGGCAGCCAGCTCCTCAACAACAAATTCAACTCGATCAGTTCGTCGCTGAAGTAACGGCCGCCCTGGCCCGAGGCGACGTCTCTATGCGTTGACTTCAGCATGGCTCGCGGCGGCCTTGCCGGAGCATGCAGCCTCCTCAATCTCGTCATTGAGAGCCACCGGGTCCACGCAAAGCGCGGGCCCGGCGGCTCGCAATGACAGAGTGTGGAGCGACGCCGCGGTTCCATTGACTCGAATGTCTGCTTACGGGATTCTCGCTCTGCAACCGCGGCGCGGCTCGACGAGCCATGCTGTCTATCGATGAACCAGAGCTGCTTGAAGGATGCAGATGAGAAGCGTGACGCTGTTGGCGCTCAGCCTCATGTTTGTCGGCGTCTGGTCGGGCGACGGCGCGAGAGGACAGACCTCGGCCGCGCCGCCGGTTTCGCTTGCTCCCCCCAATGCGCCGCCACCACGCGGGAGCGCCACAAATTCAAGAATTCCGCCGGCGACGTCCGGCAGAGAGGCTTCGCCACCTGTGGTCGGCGGGCTTCCGCAGGCGCCGAATCCGGCCGCCGACTACGATGGCTTCAGCGTCGGCACTGACGACAATGACACCCCAAGTCAGGTGACGCCGCCCGTGAGGTCACGCGCAGCAAAGGGCTCCAGGTCCAATCCGGATGCGAACGGCCTCGCCGGACAATCGTCGATCGATCAGGAAGACGAGGCGTTGCAACGAAAGCTGACGATTTGCAAGAACTGCAAATAGCAGGTTTGTCAGCCGCGGGTGAAACCGACCTGCGGCATGCGGCTGGCAAGCTCGTGGCCCGAATGGAGCGCAGCGAAATCCGGGCTACGGGGCTGAGGCAAGCCAGCAATGACGCAACGGGTATTTCGATAGCTCCAGCAACACCAGGGACACAAGCGCTGCCACCACCGTAACGGCGAGATCGTCGGAATGCAGCGGGCCAAAGCGGAACAGGTCGGCGGCGGCCGGCCACGCAAGGCTTAGGGAGAGCATGGTGGTCACGAACACGACAATGATGACCAGTGTCCGGTTCGGTCGGGTAAAGGCTTCGATAAGCGACGTCGAGAACGAGCGGTTGACGAAGATCAGGCTCACGATCACCAACACCAGCGAGAAGAACGTCAGGGCACGCACTTCGTTCGCCGGCATGCCGTAGGCATTCGCCGTCACCATCACGCCTCCGGTCAGGGCCAGCGCGAGCGCACCTTGCAGCGCCGACCAGACCAGCAAGGACCTTGACAGCAGCGGCTCGTCCGGCGAGCGCGGCGGCCTCTGCATCACGTCGCGCTCTTCGGTCTCTGCCTCGAACACCAGGGAGCAGACGGGATCGATGATCATTTCGAGGAATGCGATGTGGACTGGCCCGAACAGGAGCGGCAGCCCGGTCACCAACGGCAGCAGCGCAAGGCCGGCAATCGGAACGTGGACCGCAAGGATGAAGCTCATCGCCTTGCGAAGATTGTCATAGATCCGGCGGCCGAGGCGGATCGCCTTCACGATGGAGCCGAAATCGTCGTCAAGCAGAACGATCGAGGACGCCTCGCGCGCCACGTCGGTGCCGCGCCCGCCCATGGCGATGCCAATATGGGCGGCCTTCAGCGACGGCGCGTCGTTGACGCCGTCGCCGGTCATGGTAACGATTTCGCCGGCGCCCTTGAGCGCATTGACGATGCGTAGCTTCTGGGCCGGCGCAATTCGCGCGAAGACGGCTTGTCCCCGCGCCGCCTGGGCCAGTTCGGCCTCGGCCATGCCTTCGGCGTCCGCCCCCGTCAGAATGCGTTCGGGATCGAGGCCCGCTCGCGTCGCGATCGCAGATGCGGTCGCGGGATAGTCGCCAGTGATCATGACCACGCGGATGCCAGCGGACCGGCATTCGGCGACGGCGCCCTTCACTTGGGGCCGCAGCGGATCGGCAAAGCCGGTCAGGCCGCAGAATCGGAAGGAGAAGCCGCGTTGCGTCTCGGGAAGATCCGTCGCCGCACAAGTCGCCCGCGCAACGCCGAGCACGCGAAGCCCGTCTCGCGCGAGGACGTCCACACGTGCCCGCAATTCAGCCAGCTCTTCCGCGCTCATACCGCAAAGCATGCCGATCGTCTCGGGCGCGCCCTTTGTCGCGACGACGCATTCGTCACCGCTTCCACGCCACACGTTTGACATGGCAAGCAGGTCGGGACGCAAGCCGTAGCTCTGCACAAGCCGCCGGCCGGTGCCGGTCCCCGGGCCGAGCGCATGCAACGCCTTCTCCATGGGATCGAACGGCTCCGGGACGCAGGCCAGGACGCCAGTCTCAATCAATGAATGGAATGCATGCTCCGCGCGCGCCGCGATGTCAGGCGTGCATTGTGAACCATCTGGCAGCACCAGACGCGCAACAGTCATGCGGTTTTCGGTCAGCGTGCCCGTCTTGTCCGTGCAGAGCACGGTTGCCGCTCCGAGCGATTCGATGGCCGAGGCCCGCCGCGTCAGCACGCGAGCCTGCGAGATGCGCCAAGCGCCCATGGCGAGAAACACCGTCAGAACGACCGGAAACTCCTCGGGAAGCATCGACATGCCGAGCGCAATGCCGGCAAGCACGCCCTCGAGCCAGCCGCCGCGATAGAGTCCATACAGGAGCACGGTCAACGCGATCACGAAGGCACTGGCGATCGCAAACATTGCCACCAGGCGCGTCGTTTGCTGTTTCAGGCGGGGCGCCTCCGTCGACAGTGAATGCAGCGATTGTCCGATCTTGCCGATCTCGCTTCGGACTCCGGTCGACGTGACTTCAGCCACGCCGCTTCCGCGCACCACCAGCGTCCCGGAGAAGACGAATGGATGGTCATCGCCACCAGCATGCGGCGCCACCGGCTGATCGAGCGCGCAATGCGCCAGCTTGCGGACCGGGACGGATTCCCCCGTCAGCAGCGATTCATCCAGCAGGAGATCGTCGCACTGAAGGACCGTAGCGTCGGCTGCCACGCGATCTCCCTCGGAGAGCATGATCAGGTCGCCGCGAACGACCTCGCGGCCCGGAATGCGGATGTGTTCGCCGCCGCGGATCACGAGTGCGCGGGGGCTGGTCAGATCGCGCAACGACTCGAGCACGCGCTCGGTGCGCGCCTCCTGCACGATGGTGATGACGATCGAGATTGATGCAAACACGAGGAGCAACAGCGCTTCGCCGAGATCGCCCAGGACGAAGTAGATCAGCCCACCCGCCAGCAGCAACAGCAGCATGGGCTCGCGCATCACCTCGAGGATGAGTTGCACGATCGTTCGCCGCTCCGTGCGAGGCAGCTCATTGAAGCCTTCGGCCTTCAGCCGTGCCTGCGCTTCGGGCGCGGTCAGCCCCTGCATCGCCGGCCATCGGTGTGAGAAGGGCACGGCGGCCTATCATTGTGTTTCTCGTTGGCAACGGTGCTGTCAGGATAGCTCGCGAGGCTCAAGTCCATGGGTCCCTAGGAGCAATTGAACGATGAGGGCCGTCATCTCGCCCTCAACGCCATCATGGCATGCCGCGACCGGCTGCCGGCTTGACCTGGGTCAAGCGTCTGCGCTCCCACGGGGCCTTGCCGGAGCTGGCGAACGCGTCAGTTCGGACAGGGTTGTCCGGCGGCGCCCCACAGGGCCATGTCCTTGACGTGATCTTCGAAGGTGCCCGGCGGCGTCGCGCGGCCGGCTCCGGGGGCCCAGCCCCGCGGAATGAAGCCGCTCAGCGACGCATCGTGCCGCAAGTGCTCGACGAGACCGGCAGCGTCACGACCGCCATTGCGCTTGGGATCCTTCATCTGCGCGCAAATCTCGGCGCCGCTCTTGCCGAACCAGATGAAATCGACCGGAGCGAGCTGCCAGTCGATGCCGGCGCGCGGCGGCGATGGTGCCGGCTCGTTGGCCTGGCTGGAGGTCATGTGGCAGGTCGAGCACGGGATCGCCTCCGCGCCGATGCGGCTCTCGCCGCCGTGGATGTTCATGCCATGTGCGCGCGGTTTGGTTTCGCCGGCCGGCGTCCAGATCGGAATTGCCTTGGCATCGACATGGCAATTGGCACAACGTGGATGTGTCACCACCGCTTCAATCCGCTTCCAGGCCTCCAGCCCCTCGGCGCGGCTGACGCTGCCCGGTGCCAGCACGTTCTTGGCGGCCTCGTCCTTGGCCGCGACAATCCCCGTGAGAGCGGCCATTGCCGCGCCGGCGAGGACGAGCGCAATCAGAGATCCCTTCATGGCCTGCCTCACACGAAATCGATGAACTTGTTGAAGGGCATTTCACGGATGCGCAGTCCTGTCGCCGCGAAGATCGCGTTGGCAAGCGCAGGCGCGGCCGGCGGAACAGGTGGCTCTCCGACGCCTCTCACTTTGGGATCATTCTCGAGCCCACGAACTTCGATCACCGGGCACTGGTAGATCCGCATGGCCTCGTGGTGGTTGTAATTGGTCTGCTGCACCGCGCCGTTTGCGTAAGTGAGCTCGCAGTTGATGGCGTGGCCGAGTCCCCAGATGACGCCGCCCTGCACCTGGTTCTCGAAGTTGACGGGATCGACGACCTTGCCGACATCGACCGCGACCCAGACCTTATCGATCCTGATGCCGCTGTCGGTCTTCGTGACCTCGACGACTTCGGCTGTCGGTGTCCCAAAGGCTTCGACGAATGCGACGCCTCGTCCCCGGCCGTTCCCGAGCGGTCCCTTCCAATCCGACATTTCAGCGAGCGTCTCAAGCAGCTTGCGGTAGGTCGGAACGGCGCACATCTCGATGCGCGCCTTCATCGGATCGAGGCCGGCCGCATGGATCAGTTCGTCAATGAAGCTCTCGGTGAAGAAGCCGGCCGTCGAGGCGCCGACTGACCGCCACGTGGTGCTCGGCGACAGGCCCTGCGCCTCATAGGTCGTAGCCCGGAAATTGGGGATGTCGTAATAGACATTCCACAGGCCGGCGGCCAATTGACCATCGGGATCCTTCGAAGGGATGCCCGAACGCTCAAGCAGCCCCTTGAGCGGAGCCGTCGAGGCCAGTTGCAAATCGGCCGCGACGATCTTGCCCTTGTCGACGCTTCCCCTATGCCGGGCGATCGCAATCTGTCGCGGAATGTCCTGGAGAAAATCTTCCTCGCGCGAGAACACCAGCTTGATCGGCGTCCCGCGCATCTGGTTTGCGATCTCGGCGAGCACCCGCACGTTCTCGTATTCGAGACGGTGGCCAAAACTTCCGCCACTCCACTGATTGTGGAAGGTGACCTGTTCCGGCTTCAGGCCGATCGCCGTCGCGGCGACATGCTGCACGAATTGGGGGCTCTGGTGGCCGACCCAGATCTCCATCCCCTTGTCGGTGACGAGGCCGATCCCGTTGAGCGGCTCGAGCGGCTGATGCGCCACATAGGGCGCGCGATACTCGGCCTCGACGCGCGTGCCCGTGTTCAGGCCGGCTTCGACATCGCCGATCTTCCGCCACTCCTTGCCCAGGAATTCCGGCTTGAACGAGGATTCCAGAACTTTCCAATGGTCGGCCTGCTCGGCGGGATATACTGACGGCGCCCACTCGCAGGCGATCGCGTCGGCCGCCTTGATCGCGTACCAGCTGTTCGTGGCGATCACCGCAACGCCATTCTTGATTTCGAGGATCTTCCTGACCCCCGGCATCGACCGCGCCTTGCTGGCGTCGTACGATTTCAGCGGTTGTCCCTTGTTTGGGTTCAGCTTGACGGAGGCGTGCAGCATGCCGTCCATCTTCTGGTCGATGCCGAACTTCAACTCGCCCATGACCTTCGCGCGAACGTCGAGGCGCGTCATCGGCTTGCCCAGCATGCGCCATTTGGACGGATCGCGCGGCTTGGCATCGAGCACCGGCGGAATCTTTGCGGCCTCCGCCGCGAGCTCGACATAGGCGATCTTGGTTCCGCCCGGCAGGATCACATGGCCGGATTGGGTGCGGAGGTCAGCCACAGCCATGCCCGAACGTTTGGCCGCAGCCGCCTTCAGCGTCTCGCGCGCGACAGCGCCGGCAACGCGCAGCTTTTCATAGGTGTCCGGGATCGTGCTCGACCCGCCCGTCATTTGCAGGCCGGACTTTCGGAGATTTTCGAGCACCGCCGCACGTGCCTCCTCGGCGGCCGGACTTTGGTCGGCGGCCAGGAACGGCGCGAACTCGTCCGCGAAGCCCGTGTTGAAGTAGGCGGGGCTAGGCCCTGCAAACCGGATTTCGAACTGACCGGGATCGAGATCCATCTCTTCGGCGATCATGGTCGGCTGCACCGAGCCGACGCCCTGGCCGATATCGGCGTGTTGCGCGATGAGCGTGATTTTTTCCGGGCTGATCTCGACCCAGGGATTGAAGGTCACGGAGTCCGGCCCGAGGCCGGCAGCCAACGGATTGCCGTTCCCGCTCGGCGTTGCGGCCTCGGCATTGCCGTAGGCGCCGAAGGCGATGCCGCCGGCGACGGCGGCGGAGCCGAAAACGAAGGCCCGACGCGAAAGGCTCTGCATGTGGCCCATCTCACTTCTCCGCCATCTTCTTGGCCGCCGCATGGATCGCCGTGCGAATGCGGGGATAGGTGCCGCAGCGGCAGAGATTGCCGGACATCACCTGATCGATCTGCTCGTCCGTCGGCTGGGAGATTAGCTCAAGAAGCGAGATGGCCTGCATGATCTGGCCGGTCTGGCAGTAGCCGCACTGCGGGACCTGATGCGCGATCCAGGCCTGAAGGACCGGGTGCTGCTCTCTTTTGTCCAAGCCTTCGATCGTGACGACGGACTTACCCGCGACCTCGCCGATATGCGACTGACAGGATCGGACCGCCATTCCGTCGATCTGGACGGTGCAGGCGCCACATTGCGCGACCCCGCAGCCATATTTGGGACTGGTGATGCCGAGCTCGTCGCGCAGCACCCAGAGCAGAGGCATCTCGGGAACGACGTCGACCCTGTGCTTGATCCCATTGACGGTGAGCTCGATCATGTCGACGTGTCCCTTCGCAACGTTGGAACTAAGCGTGCCTACGAAGCTTCAACACTGTCAAACCGAATCCCCACCGCATCTGCGCTTACTTTCAAATTCGCACGACAACTGCGGGCGAGTTTGAATTCGGCGGCAAGCTGGATGCGGTGAGCTGCCCAATTCGACAGCAGCGCATCGCGTGAGTGCGCCTTCTCGTCGCGCGATAGCTTGATCGATTTTGCGAGCACACTGCGAACCGCAGAGCAGCGATGACGGTGCGTCCTGCGTACACCTCCTGCATAGCTGACCTACCTGCAGGCGCGATCAACTGCGCTTTACGCCTCTCCAATTTCCTGATCCTCTCTCCTCAATCGCCGGACCAACCGGCCTGCCCAGGGAGAGAGACGCCATGAAGCTCGGCACCGCCATTGCGGAAATCATGCGGCGTGAGGGGATCGAGATCCTCTGCGGCTATCCGGTCAACCATCTGATCGAACATGCGGCGAAAGCCGAGATCCGGCCGGTGATGGTGCGGCAGGAGCGTGTCGGCATCCATATGGCGGATGCGATCTCGCGGGTGACGTCGGGCCGCAGCATCGGCGCGTTCTGCATGCAGCATGGGCCGGGCGCGGAGAACGCGATGGGCGGCGTCGCGCAGTGCTTCGGCGAATCCGTTCCCGTGCTGGTGCTGCCGATGGGTTATCAGCGCCGGCTGTCGCATATCGAGCCGAACTTCAATTCCAGCGAGGCGATGAAGCCGTTCGCGAAATCCTCCGAGCCAATCATTCTTGCGGCTGAAGTCGCCAACATCTTTCGCCGCGCCTTCACCAAGCTGAAGAACGGCCGCGGCGGGCCTGTGATCGTCGAGATCCCCTCCGATATGTGGAACGAGGAGGTGCCGGAGCCGCTGAACTACACGCCGGTGCTGCGCACGCGCTACGGCGCCGACCCTGTTCACGTAAAGGAAGCAGCCAACCTGCTCGTGAATGCAAAACGGCCGGTGATCTATGCCGGCCAGGGCGTGCATTACGCGCAGGCGTGGCCGCAACTGAAACGGCTCGCCGAACGGCTGGCGATTCCCGTCACCACCAGCCTCGGCGGCAAGTCGTCGTTCCCGGAAACACATCCGCTATCGCTCGGCTCCGGCGGGCTCGCGGTGCCGCGCGCGGTGCCGAAGTTTCTGGCCGAGGCCGACGTCATCTTCGGCATCGGCTGCTCCTTCACCGAGACCAATTTCGGCATCGCGATGCCGAAGGGCAAGACCATCATCCATTCGACGCTCGACCCGAACCATCTCAACAAGGACGTGGAAGCCAAGATCGGCCTCGTCGGCGATGCCGGTCTCGTGCTCGATGCACTGCTGGAGGAGGTTGGCAAGTCGGTGACATCCAATCGCGACGCCTCAGCGGTCGCGGCCGAGATTGCGGCCTCGCACAAAGAGTGGCTGGCAAAATGGATGCCGAAACTCACCAGCAATGACGCGCCGCTCAGCCCCTATCGCGTGCTGTGGGATCTTCAGCACACCGTCGACATCCACAACACCATCATCACGCATGACGCCGGCAGCCCGCGCGACCAGCTCTCGCCGTTCTGGAAATCGATCGAGCCCCTCACCTATCTCGGCTGGGGCAAGACGACGCAGCTCGGCTACGGCCTTGGGCTCGCGATGGGCGCCAAGCTCGCGAAGCCTGACAAGCTCTGCATCAATGTCTGGGGCGATGCGGCCATTGGTTTTACGGGCATGGACTTCGAGACCGCAGTACGCGAGCGCATTCCGATCATGTCGATCCTGCTCAACAATTTCTCGATGGCGATCGAATTGAAGGTGATGCCGGTCTCGACCGAGAAATATCGCTCGACCGACATCTCCGGCGACTATGCCGCGATGGCGCGCGCCTTCGGCGGTCATGGCGAGCGGGTGACGAGGCCGGAAGACATCGTGCCCGCGATCAAGCGCGGCATCCAGAAAACGCAGGAAGGCGTGACGGTGCTGCTGGAGTTCATCACCAGCAAGGAGACCGAGGTGTCGCGGCCCGGCTCGTGAGCCGGGACGGGCTTCAGCGGCAAGGCCGTAGGCGCTGGCTCCGGCCGCACAAGATGTGATAATCCGGCCCGGTGCCACGCAAGCCGCGGCATCAAGCCGGATTAGGAATGACCACCCCTTCCAACGAGACCGAAGAACTCGAGCGCCGATTGCAGTCGGCCGCAGCGGAGAATGCACGGCTGCGCGGCGAGCTTGCGGTTGCGCGTGATCGCCAGAGCGCCAGCGCCGAGATCTTGCGCACCATCGCGGCCTCGCCCTCCGACGCCCGGCCGGTCTTCGCGGCGATCGCGTCCAGCTCGAAGCGCCTGCTCGGCGGCTTTTCCGCCACCGTGCTTCTGTTCATTGGCGATGAGCTGCACCTCGTGGCGTTCACACCGACCAGCCCGGAGGCGGACGAAGGACTCAAGGCGTCGTTCCCGCGCAAGATCGCGGACTTCCCGACTTTTGCGCTCGTGCGCGACGGCGAGACGATCCAGTTTCCCGACAGCGAGGCCGCCGACGTCCCGGAGCTGAACCGGGAGCTAGCGCGGTTGCGCGGCTTCCGCAGCGTGCTGTTCATGCCGCTGATGAACCGGGGCGCGCCGGTCGGCATGATCAGCGTTACGCGCGCCGAGCCCGGCGCGTTCGCGCCCGACCTCGTGCAGCTGCTCCAGACCTTTGCCGACCAGGCCGTGATCGCGATCGAGAATGCGAACCTGTTCAACGAGACGCGCGAGGCGCTGGAGCGCCAGACCGCAACCGCCGACATCCTCAAGGTAATGGCCGCCTCGCCTTCGGACGTGCAGCCGGTGTTCGAGGCCATCGCTGGCAACGCCAATCGCCTGATCGGCGGCTTCTCCACGGCGGTGCTGCGCTATGTCGACGGCGCCGCGCATCTTGCGGCATTCACGCCGACCGATCCCGCGGGCGATCGCGTGCTCCAGGCCTCGTTTCCAGTGCCGTTTGCACAATTCCCGCCTTACCGACTCGTAGCCAACGGCGCCGCGGCGCAATTGCCCGACACCGAGCTCGAGCCGGCCGCGCGCGACATCGCCCGCGCCCGCGGCTATCGCAGCATGTTGTTCACGCCGCTGATGAGCGAGGGCGAAGTCATCGGCATCATCATCGCCACGCGCCGCGCGACGGGCCGCTTCGCCGAGCATCACGTGCGGCTGCTGCAGACCTTCGCCGACCAAGCAGTGATCGCGATCAAGAATGTCAGCCTGTTCAACGCCACCAGGGAAGCGCTGGAACGTCAGACCGCGACCGCCGACATTCTCAAGGTGATCGCAGCTTCGCCTGCCGACGTCACGCCGGTGTTCCAAGCCATCTCCGACAGCGCCAAGGCGCTGATCGGCGGGCACTCCTCCACCGTCACCCGCGTCATCGACGGCATGCTGCATCTGGCGGCCTTCACCACCGACAACGAGGCCGGCAACGCAGACCTGCTCAGCTCGTTCCCGACGCCGCTGTCGGCGTCAGGCATTCACAGCCGGGTGGCAAGAAGCGGACAATATGCCTTCCGCAGCGACATGCAGAGCGAACCGGATCTCACCGAGGCCATGAAGGAGCTGGCGCGGACGCGAGGCTATCGCAGCATCCTCGTCGTGCCGATGCTGCGCGACGGCGTTGCGATCGGCACCATTGCCGTCACGCGGCCGGAGCCCGGTCATTTCCCCGACAAGGCGATCAACCTGCTCAAGACCTTTGCCGACCAGGCCGTGATCGCGGTCGAGAACACGCGCCTGTTCAACGAGGTGCAGGACCGCACCAGCGAGCTCGCCAAATCGCTCGATGATCTGCGCGCCGCGCAGGACCGGCTGATCCAGACCGAGAAGCTGGCCTCGCTCGGCCAGCTCACCGCCGGCATCGCGCATGAGATCAAGAACCCGCTCAACTTCGTGAATAATTTTGCCTCGCTCTCCGCTGAGCTCACCGACGAGCTGAACGAGGTGCTCGCCCCGGTTAGGCTCGCAGACGACGTCCGCGCTGAGGTCAACGAGCTGACGGGGCTTCTGAAGGACAATCTGCAGAAGGTCGTGCAGCACGGACGGCGCGCCGATTCCATCGTCAAGAACATGCTGCTGCATTCGCGCGAAGGCGGCGGCGAGCATGGACTGAGCGACATCAACGCGCTGGTGGAAGAGAGCCTCAACCTCGCCTATCACGGCGCGCGCGCCGAGAAGCCGGGGTTCGACGTGACGCTGAAGCGCGAGCTCGATCCCGCGGCCGGGCAAGCCGAAGTGTTTCCGCAGGAGATCACTCGGGTGCTATTGAACCTGATCTCGAACGGCTTCCACGCGGTCACCAAGCGCAAGGCGGAGGGCGCCGCCGATTACGAGCCGGTGGTGGTCGCCGCGACGCGCGACCGCGGCGACAGCATCGAGATCCGCATCCGCGACAACGGCACCGGCATTGCGGACGAGGTCAGGGAGAAGATGTTCAATCCGTTCTTCACCACCAAGCCGGCCGGCGAAGGCACCGGCCTCGGGCTATCGATGAGTCACGATATTGTGGTGAAACAGCACGGCGGCACGATCGACGTCGCGACCGAACCCGGCGCGTTCACGGAGTTCACGATCCGGCTGCCGCGGAAGAGCAGCTTCCCTGATCCAAGCGGCTAGCCCCTACTCCGCCATCTCCACCGGCTGCGACGTGGCGGGACCAGCCAGCGGCCGCTCCTCCATTGCAATCAGGCAGAGGGCAGCGCCGGTCATCAGCGCTGTGGCGGCGCCGAAGACGTAGCGGAACGCATGCCGCATGTCGTCGGCGGGAATCGTGCTGACGGCGGCGTGATGCTCGCCGAGCGGAATGTCGGCACCGAGCGCGATCAGCAGGATGGCCGCGAACGCCGCGACCGTGAAGGACGACATCAGCGAGCGGAAGAAGTTCAACGCACCGGTGATAGTACCGATCTGCGGCCGCGCGACCGAATTCTGCACCGAGACCACGCAGACCGGAAAGGTGGTGCCGAGGCCGAGCGCAAACGCGGCCATCAGCGTCAGCAGGCCCCATAGCGGCAGCGTCGTCAACGTGAGCCCGAGGCCGCACAGCGCGGCCCAGGAGGTGCCGATGATGGCGACGCGCTTGTAGTGCTTGGCCCGCGCCATCGTCCTCCCGGCGATGGCCGCACCGCAGGTCGAAACGGCTGCGAGCGGAATCAGCGCAAGGCCCGCCTCGCTGGCGCTGAGGTGATAGACGGATTCGTAATAAAGCGGGAGCTGGACCGTGAGGCCCGTGATCGCGCCGAGCGCACAGCCGCCGGCCATCAGCCCAAACGGTACGACACTTCCGCCGAGCAGCGGCAGCGGCAGGAACGGCTCGTCCGCCCGCCGCGCGTGCCAGACGAAGCTGACGACGAGTGCGACCGCGCCGCCCACCATCGCAAGCACGGTCGGCGACAGCCAGGGATAGCGCGTGCCGCCCCAGGTCAGCACCAGCATGAAGACGACGGCGGAGGCCATCAGCAACACGCCGCCGAGCCAGTCGACCTTGCGCTTGCGGTGGAACACCGGGATTTTCTTCATCCTCGGCAGCAGCAGCGCAATCGCGGCGGCCGCCAGCGGCAGGTTGATCCAGAAAATCATCGACCAGTGCAGATGCTCGGCAAACACGCCGCCGATGACCGGGCCGAGGATGCCGCCGACCATCCAGACACTGGAGAAATAGGCCTGGTACTGGCCGCGCTCGCGTGGGCTCACGACGTCCGAGATCACCGTCTGCACCACCGGCATGATGCCGCCGCCACCGAGGCCCTGAAGGCCGCGCGCGAGAATCAGCATCGGCATGTTCGGCGCAATCGCGCACAGCACCGAGCCCGCGACGAACAGGCTGAGCGAGGTGATGATCATGGCCTTGCGGCCATAGATGTCGCTGAGCGTGCCGAACACCGGCGCGACCGCAGTCGAGGCGAGCAGATAGGCCGTGATCACCCAGGACAGGCTGGAGACGTCCTGGAACTGGCGCCCGATGGTCGGCAGCGCGGTCGCCACGATGGTCTGGTCGAGCGCTGCCAGGAACATCGTCAGCATCAGGCTGATGACGATGGTGCGGACCTCGTCCTGGGACAGCGGCACCGGCGGCGCGATGGACGGCGCGTCATCGACGCTGATGACCTCGCTCGGAAGGCGAGACAGCTCTTCGGCAATGTCGTCAGGCAACGGCTGGATGTCGGCAGAACTGCTCTGCCGGTCGAACTTGTTCATCTCGATCGGACGTCGTGGGGCGGCACAACGCCGCGAAGGATTCGTTCTATGCAGTCCAATGTAGACAGCAAAATCCTTCCCGGGCAGACACCGCGGCGCATGGGTGCATCCCACCGCAGGGTCATCCCGAACACGTGATCCGAGGCGCGCGGCGGATCAGTCCTTCGGACGTCGCTTCAGACGGGCTCGTTTCGGCAGCACGGCCGGCCATTGCACGATGTGATCCTCGAGATCCTCGTCGGGGATCTCCTCCTCGCTGCCCTCGACCCGGCCGCGCACGGAGACGCCGGCTTCATGCACGGTGTTGGGATCGCCTGACACCAGCGGGTGCCACCAATAGAGGTCGCGTCCCTCGGCGACGAGCTTGTAGCCGCAGCTCGGCGGCAGCCAGTTCAGGGTGCGGACATTGGCCGGGGTCAGGCGGACACAGTCCGGAACCTTGTCGGAGCGATTCGGGTAGTCCTTGCAGGCGCAGCTCGCCCCATCCAGCAGCCTGCAACCGATATGGGTGAAATAGATCTGGCCGGTATCCTCATCCTCGAGCTTGTTCAGGCAGCAGCGGCCGCAGCCGTCGCACAGGCTTTCCCATTCGGCCGCCGACAGCTGCTCCAACGTCTTGGTTTTCCAGAAGAATCCTTCCTGGCCTGAAGGTCGTTTGGGAGCTGCGGTCATGCGCCTCAACAAAGGTTCGAAAGAGCTACGGCGAAGTCATCTAGAGCGAGCGGCCGTGACGGTGCAAGCAACGCCCTCGGAAGGCCCGTAATGTCCCGGGGTCAATTAGGCCTGTTGTTCAAAATCGCGAGCGTGGCCATTGGTTTATGGGCCCTGCTCGGCTAGAAGGAACAGCAAGTCCCCGAAGGACGCGAACCGGGCGCCTTGGGTTTGCCGCAACATTCCCGCAAGACGTTCCGATGCCGCCCCCGGCCGGGTGCTTGAACGCTTTCGAAGCAAGCCGCAAGGGTTCTAGGTGCGCCAGATCATACCACCGCATTGGAAGCAGAAGGTCCGGAATTTCTTCCTGGATCTCGATGCGCGCATCGATTCCTCGCTGTTCTCCTCGGCCAAGGGCATCCGCGAGCTCTACGAGCGCTACTCCACCTTCATGGACCGGTTCTATGTCGGGCGGTGGAAGCGCTGGGTGTTCATCGAGCCGCTGTCGGAAGCTGCGACCCTCGGCCTCGGCGGCCTGGTGGTGATGCTGACGCTCGCCATCCCCGCCTTCCGCGAGACCGCGGACGAGGACTGGCTCAAGAAGTCCGACCTCGCGGTGACCTTCCTCGACCGCTACGGCAACCCGATCGGCAGCCGCGGTATCAAGCACAACGACTCGATCCCGCTGGAAGATTTCCCGGACGTGCTGATCAAGGCGACGCTGGCGACCGAGGACCGCCGCTTCTACGACCATTTCGGCATCGACATCGCCGGCACGGCGCGCGCGCTCGTCACCAACGCCCAGGCCGGCGGCGTCCGCCAGGGCGGCTCCTCGATCACCCAGCAGCTCGCCAAGAATCTGTTCTTGAGCAACGAGCGCACCATCGAACGCAAGGTCAACGAAGCGTTCCTCGCGGTCTGGCTGGAATGGCGCCTGACCAAGAACGAGATCCTCAAGCTCTATCTCGACCGCGCCTATATGGGCGGCGGCACCTTCGGCGTCGATGGCGCTGCGCATTTCTACTTCAATAAATCGGCGCGCGACGTGACGCTGGCGGAAGCGGCGATGCTCGCCGGCCTGTTCAAGGCGCCGACGAAATACGCTCCGCACATCAACCTGCCGGCCGCGCGCGCGCGCGCCAACGTCGTGCTCGACAACCTCGTCGATGCCGGCTTCATGACCGAGGGCCAGGTGTTCGGCGCCCGCCGCAACCCGGCCTTCGCGGTCGACCGCCGCGACGAGGCTTCGCCGAACTATTATCTCGACTACGCCTTCGACGAGATGCGCAAGCTCGTCGACACCTTCCCGAAGTCGTACACCGAGCGAGTCTTCGTGGTGCGGCTCGCGATCGATACCAATGTGCAGAAGGCCGCCGAAGACGCGATCGAGAACCAGCTGCGCCAGTTCGGCCGCGATTATCACGCGACGCAAGCGGCGACCGTGGTCGCCGATCTCGACGGCGGCATCCGCGCCATGGTCGGCGGTCGCGACTACGGCGCCAGCCAGTTCAACCGCGCCACCGACGCCTATCGCCAGCCCGGCTCCTCGTTCAAGCCTTACGTCTACACCACTGCGCTCCTGAACGGCTTCACGCCGAACTCGATCGTGGTCGACGGCCCGGTCTGCATCGGCAATTGGTGTCCGCAGAACTATGGCCACTCCTATTCCGGCTCGGTGACGCTGACGCAGGCGATCACGCGCTCGATCAACGTGGTGCCCGTAAAACTGTCGATCGCGATCGGCCAGAAGGAGCAGCCGAAGGCGCCGAACCCGGCCAAGATCGGCCGTGCCAAGATCGTCGAAGTCGCTCGCCGCTTCGGCCTCAAGGCGCCGCTGCCCGACACGCCGTCGCTGCCGATCGGCTCGGACGAAGTCACCGTGCTGGAGCACGCCGTCGCCTACGCGACCTTCCCGAACCGCGGCAAAGCGGTGACGCCGCACTCGGTGCTGGAGGTGCGCACCGGCGCCGGTGACCTCGTCTGGCGCTGGGATCGCGACGGGCCGAAGCCGAAGCAGGCCATTCCGCCGAACATCGCCGCCGACATGGCGGGCATGATGAGCCACGTCGTCAGCGAAGGCACCGCACGCCGCGCCGCGCTGGACGGCATTCCGACCGCGGGTAAGACCGGCACGACCAATGCGTATCGTGACGCCTGGTTCGTCGGTTACACCGGCAATTTCACCTGCGCGGTGTGGTACGGTAACGACGACTACTCGCCGACCAACCGCATGACCGGCGGCTCGCTGCCGGCGCAGACCTGGCACGACATCATGGTCGCGGCGCATCAGGGCGTCGAGGTCCGGGAGATCCCCGGCATCGGCATGGGCCAGAAGCTGCCGCCGCAACAGATCGCCAACGCGCAGGCCAATGCGGCGCCGAAGGTGCTGGAGACCAAGCCCGGTCCGCCGCCAGTGCTGACCAAGCGTGGCGCCGACATTCTGGTGCGGGTCGAGAAGCTGCTTGATGATGCGGCCAAGACTGCGAACAAATCGGCGGCCGCCGATACCAAGCCGGCCTCGTCGACGAATGCGCTCGCCTTCCCGCAGAATTATGCGGAAGAGAACGCCAACACCTCCGCCCCGCGCAAGAACTGATCGAAACCCGTGCGGCTGATCCTGATCACATTGACGGCCCTTCTGCTCGCCACCGTCGTCGGCGTCGGCGCGACCTGGATGACGACGACGCGCGGCACCGAGATCGGCGCGCTGACCATCGGCCCCTGGACCGCCCGTCCGCGCACCGGCACGGCCGACGTCGATCCCTATTCACGCGCCACCATCGTGCGCAACGGCGAGCTGCCGATCGGCACCGGCGATGGCGTCGCCTTCACCGCGACCGCCGATGACAAGAAGAAGGCGCTCGACGGCCGCTGTGACGTCGTTGTCTCCGGCGTGACACCGCCGGCGCGGTTCTGGACGCTGACGCTGTACGACCGTAAGGGCCATCTCGTCGCCAATTCGCTTGCCCGCTACGGCTTCACCAGCCAGGAGATCGTGCGCCAGTCCGACGGCACGTTCGAGATCCGCATCGCCTCGCGCTCGCGCGCCGGCAACTGGCTGCCGACCGGCGGCATCGAGCGCTACGCCTTGATGCTGCGCCTCTACGATACCCCGGTCGGCGTTGCCACACGCACTCAGCGCGATGCGCCGATGCCTACGATCACGACGGTGGGCTGCTCATGATCCGGCTGCTGTTCACCATCGTTGCCGGCATCGTTCTGGGCCTCGTGGTCCATCTCGTCAGCGTGCTGGCGCTGCCGCGGATTGCGACCCAGGATGCTTATTCGCGCCTGACGCCGATGACGACGGTGAACGCCGTCACCCAGCTTCCCCTCGCCGACCCGCAGACCTCACCGATGCCGTTCATGGACCCGGCCTTTGCGCTCGCGATCTGCCGCTACGATCTGTCGGGCGGTCCTATCAAGCTGGCCGTGCCGGTGAGCCAGGCCTACACCTCGGTGTCGTTCTACACCCGCAACGAGATCGCCTATTACGCCATCAACGACCGCTCGGCGGGCCGCAAGGTGATCGAGCTCGACCTGATGACGGAAGCGCAGCACAACGAGCTGCCCGAGGACGAGGAGGTCACCGCGGCCGACCGGCTGATCATCGATTCCCCCGCGACCACCGGCCTGATCGTGATGAAGGCGCTCGCCCCCGAGCCCGGCCTGATGCAACAGGCGCAGGCGACGCTTCAGGCTGCGACCTGCGCCCCGCAGACCGAGCCACCCGCCAAGGCCGAAGCGCCGCGCGGCCGGCGTTGATGCGCTCCGCTTCGGCGGTGCAACAAAAAAGTGCGAAAACAACCCCATGCACAGTAGCGGGGCATTGAAATCGTTGGGCTATCCGACCACCCAAAAACCGACGCTGCGGACTCGCATCAAGAATTCGGAAATTTGACACGTCGGGCAAAACACCGGCATACTGGATCATCGAGAGTTCGTCACACCCGCGCGGAGCAGTCCGTCGCGGGTGTTTTCATGTGGGAGCAGAGGTTGAACGAGCCGGACCGGACACCGCTTAGCCATACTCGGCAGGTCTTTTCAGACTGCCCAGCATGCAGCCCGGGGTCATCGACGTCCAGAGCGCGACCTATGACGATCCCGATTCCGTCCCGCCGACGATGCAGATCCAGGTCGCCGAGCGGCTTCGCTGGATGGAGCATGCGCACGAACTGCCGACGTTCGACCGCTTTCCCCCGCAACCATAGCGGCAAGCCGCGACACGCGCCGATAAGATCTCCCGCATCACAGGAATCCGGTCGAAATCCACGGGATCGCGGCGACCACCAGCGTGCCGATCAGCAAGGCCACGATATAGCCGACGATCGGCTTGATGCCTTCGTCGGGACTGATGCGGCTGATCGCGCATGCGGCATAATAGCCGACCCCGAATGGCGGGGCGAACAGGCCGATGCCCATGGCGAGAACGACGACCATCGCATAGTGCACCTCGTGCACGCCGACCTGGCGGGCGATCGGAAACAGCAGCGGCCCGAACAGCACGATCGCCGGGATGCCTTCGAGCACGCTGCCGAGAATGACGAAGGCCACGATCGTCACGCCCAGGAAGACCGGCGTTCCGCCCGGCAGCGTGGTCATGAACTTGGCGAGCGATGCGGAGAAGCCCGATTGCGTCAGGGCCCACGCCATGCCGGTCGCGGCGCCGATGATCAGCAGGATCGCACCGGACAGCGACGCGGTCTCCACCAGCATCGGATAAAGCCGGCGCCAGGAGAACTGGCGATAGATCAGGAGCCCGGCGAGAACCGAATAGACGATGCCGATGGTCGACACTTCGGTCGCGGTCGCGACGCCCTCGACCACCGCGGCGCGGATGACGAAGGGCAGCGCCATGGCCGGAATTGCGATGACGAAGGCGCGGCCGATCTCCCTCCCCGTCGCGCGCTTCACATGCGACAGGTCTTCTCCGCGGTATCGCCACCAGACGACGGAGCAGAGACCGATCGCCAGCACGATGCCAGGCAGCAGGCCGCCGGTGAACAGCGCCGCGATCGACACGCCGGTGACCGAGCCGATCGTGATCAGCACCAGCGACGGCGGAATGGTCTCGGTCTGCGCTCCGGTTGCCGCAAGAAGCGCGACGAGATCGCCAGGCTTGGCGCCGCGCTTGGTCATCTCGGGAAACAAGACCGGCGCCACGGCCGCCATGTCGGCCGCCTTGGACCCCGAGATGCCCGACACCAGGTACATCGCGCCAACCAGCACATAGTGCAATCCGCCGCGCACGTGGCCGAGCAGGCTGGCGAGGAAGCCGACCATGGCACGCGCCATGCCGGTCATTTCGATCAGCAGGCCGAGGAACACGAACAGAGGCACGGCCAGCAGGATCAGATGGCTCATGCCTTCGTCCATCCGTCCGATGATGACCACATCAGGCGTACTCGTCGTCAACGTCAGATAGCCGACGGTGGCAAGACCAAAGGCGAACGCGATCGGCACCGCCGCCAGCACCATGGCGCCAACGATGACCACGAAGAAGATGAGCAGGTTCAGATTGCCGAGCGGCTTCAGCATCGGCGCCGCCAGGACAAGCGCAGCGATGATGCCGGCGACGAGCGCCACGGCCGCCAGCAGGCTGCGCAAGCCGGCGATGCGAACGAACCGCAGAACCGCCGCGACCAGCATCAATCCGATACCAACGGGCAATGCCGCGGCCCGCCAGCTGTTGACGATCTCGAGCGCCGGCGTCGTGACGAACACCTCGTCGGCCGCGAATTCGTAAGCCGGATGGATCACCAGCAGCAGGAACGCCAGTGATGCTGCGGCGGCAACGACATCCAGGAACGTGCGCGCATCGGTGCGGAGCATGCCGATGATGGCCGTCATCCGCATGTGCTCGCCGCGCTGGAAGGCGATCACGGATCCCAGCATGGCGAGCCACAGGAATAGGATGCCGGCCAGTTCGTCGGCCCAGATGATCGGGGCGTGAAACACGTATCGCCCGACAATGCCGGCCGACAGCACGACAATCTCGGCCAGCACCAGGAGTGCGGCCGGGATCGCAACCACATGACCAAGCAGCTTGTTGGCCTTGACGGCCCACAGGCGCACACCAGATTGAGGTGCCGCGACAGCGGCACCTTCGTCGATGTCGGACGTATGGTTGACGGCCGTCATGACAGCTTGCCCGCCGCTTTCTCGAGCTGCGCCCAGGCCTCTTCGCCGAACTTGCCCTTCCAGTCGGCAAAGAAGCTCGTCTTGGCGAGCGCCTGCCGGAACGCGCCGCGGTCGACCTCGATGAACTGCATGCCCTTGGCGATCAGATCCGCGCGCAGCGAGTCGCTCAGCTTCGCGATATCGGCGCGCTCGTCCTTGGCCGAGCGATCGAACTCGCGCGTCACGATCGCCTGCACGTCCTTCGGCAATTTCGCGAAGGCGCGTTTGTTGCCGAGGATCCAATAATTGTCCCAGACATGGCCGGTCAGGGAGCAGGTCTTCTGCACCTCGTAGAGACGGGCGGTCGCGATGATCGGCAGCGGGTTTTCCTGTCCGTCGACCACCTTGGTCTGGAGCGCGGAGTACACTTCGTTGAAATTGATCGGCGCAGGCCCCGCACCGAGGGCCTGGAACAGAGAGGTCAGATTGGGAGCCGCCGGCACGCGCAGCTTGAAATTCTTCAGGTCCTCCGGTGTCCTGATCTCGCGGCCGGACGAGGTGACGTGGCGGAAGCCGTTGTCCCAGGGGCTCGACACCGCCATGATCGGCGTCTTGGCGATTTGTGCGCGGATATAGGCGCCGAGCTCGCCATCCATCGCCTTCCAGACCGCGTCATAGCTCGTGAAGAGAAAGCCGAGATTGACGATGCCTGCGGCCGGGACCAGCGTCGCGAGGATCAGGGACGACAGGTTGAAGAACTCGACGCCGCCGTTGCGCACCTGCGTCAGGAGATCGGTGTCTGAACCGAGCTGGTTGGCCGGAAACAGGTTGATCTCGAGCCGGCCGCCGGTGGCCTCGCGGATGCGGTCGATCGCTTCTTTTGCGCGAACGTTGACCGGATGGGTCGGGTCCTGTCCCGTCGCGAGCTTGTAGGTGAACTCCGCCGCCGACGCCGGGCGTGTGAGAACGGCACATAGCGGCACGGCGGCGCCTGCCATCAGCAATCTGCGACGGCTGAGGGTGGTCGGCTTGCGCAAGGTCATCGTTTCCTCCTGTTGAGCATGGATTGATGTGCAGCGACGGCTTTCGCCACCAGCTGTTGCTGCCGGCCGGCTCTCGATGCGCCGGCATTGGACAGCAGCTCTCGTTCTCCACAGCATTGCCGCGAAGCATGTCGATCTGGTCAGTTACGAAAGGTGGCTGCGTTAGCGCAGCCACTCCTTGATCTGCCGCGTCACTTCCGCGGTCGAGATGCCGTAGCGATCGTGCAGGGTCGGAAGCGCGCCGGCGGCGAGAAATTCGTCGGGGAGCCCAATCTGCCGGAACGTCGGATGCACGCCCGCGCGCATCAGCAGCGCCGCGACCGCTTCGCCGAGACCGCCGATAACGGTGTGGTTCTCGGCGACGACAACCAGGCGGCCCGGCTTGCCCGCTTCGCGCAGAATGGTCGCGGTGTCGAGCGGCTTGATCGTCGGCACATGCAGGACGGCAGCATTGACACGATCGTCCTGGAGGGACTGGGCCGCCTCCAGTGCACGCATGGTCATGATGCCCGAGGAGATGATCAGAACGTCGGCGCCATCGCGCAGCAGCGCCGCCTTGCCGAGCTCGAAACGGTAATTGTACTCGTCGAGCACCAGCGGCACCTGGCCGCGCAACAGGCGCATATAAACGGGCCCTCGATGCGCGGCGATGGCCGGAACGATCTGCTCGAACTCATGCGCATCGCAGGGATCGATCACCGTCATGTTGGGCATCGCGCGGAACAGCGCGAGGTCCTCGGCGGCCTGATGGCTCGGCCCGTAGCCCGAGGTCAGGCCAGGCAGCGCGCAGGCGATCTTCACGTTGCGGTCTTCTTCCGCGATGGTCTGATGGATGAAGTCGTAGGCGCGGCGTGAGGCGAACACCGCATAGGTGGTGGCGAACGGCATGAAACCTTCGGCGGCGAGACCCGAGGCTGCGCCGAACAGAAGCTGCTCGGCCATGCCCATCTGATAGTAGCGATCGGGAAAGGCCTGCGCGAAGATGTGCAGGTCGGTGTATTTGCCGAGATCGGCTGTCATGCCCAAGACGTCTTCGCGGCTGCGGGCAAGCTCGACCAGCGCATGCCCGAACGGCGCCGGCCTGGTGCGCTGCCCTTCCGCCGCAATCGAGGCGATCATGGCCGACGTCGTCAGCCGCGGCTTCCCGGACGGTGTCGATCCCACGGACTTCATGGCTGCTCTCCCGCGTTCAGCACCGACAGCGCCAGCTGCCATTCATGCGGCTCGACGCGAATGAAGTGGTTCTTCTCGCGCTGCTCCAGGAAAGGAACGCCCTTGCCCATCAACGTGTCGGCGACGATCATGCGGGGCTTTGGCTCGGGATGCGCCATCGCGGCATCGAAGGCGCCCACCACCGCGTCGAGATCGTTGCCGTCGACACGCTGCACAAACCAGCCGAACGCCTCGAGCTTGTCGACCAGAGGCTCGAAGCCCAGCATCTGCTTGGATGGACCATCGGCCTGCTGATTGTTGACGTCGACGATCGCGATCAGATTGTCGAGCTGGTGATGGGCCGCCGACATGATGGCTTCCCATTTGGAGCCCTCGTCCAGCTCGCCGTCGGAGAACAGCGTGAAGATGCGCGACGCCGACCGCTTGCGCTTCAGCCCGAGCGCCATGCCGACGGCGATGCCAAGACCAAGTCCGAGCGAGCCGCCGGACATCTCCATGCCCGGCGTATAGGACGCCATGCCGGACATCGGCAGTCGGCTCTCGTCGAAACCGTAGGTTTCGAGTTCAGCCTCGGGAATGATCCCGGCCTCGATCAGGGCTGAATAGAGAGCGATCGCATAGTGCCCGTTCGACAGCAGGAAACGGTCGCGGCCTTCCCAGGCGGGATCTTCGGCACGAAACTGCATGGCGTGAAAATAGGCCACCGCCAACACATCGGCGATGTCGAGCGCCTGCGCGATATAGCCCTGGCCCTGGACCTCGCCCATCAGCAGGGCGTTGCGGCGGATGTTGCGGGCGCGCTGTGCAAGCGTCGGCGCGTTTGCGCGCGTTGGTGTTGCCATGATCGTCTCTCCCCTCCTCCGCTCAGTGGATCAGCATACCGCCGTTGACGTCGATGACGGCGCCGGTCACGTAGGCCGAGAGGTCGGAAGCGAGGAAGGTGTAGATGCCGGCGACATCGGCGGCCTCGCCGAGCCGGCCAAGCGGAATGCCCTCGAGGATCTTCCCCCGCATCTCGTCCGTGAGCTTGCCTGCGGTGATGTCGGTGCCGATCAGGCCGGGCGTCACGCAATTGACGCGGATGCCGTCGGGCCCGAACTCGCGCGCCATTGCCTTGGCGAGCCCGAGCACGCCGGCCTTTGCCGCCGAATAATGCGGTCCGCCGAAGATGCCGCCGCCGCGTTGAGCCGAGACCGACGACATGCACGCGATCGAACCGCTCCTGCGCTTTTGCATGTGCGGGATCACGGCCTGCGACAGGAACAGCATGCCCTTGAGGTTGACGTCCTGGATGCGGTCCCAATCTTCCGGCTTGATGTCGAGAAGTTTTACGGGCTGCGTCACGCCGGCATTGTTGATGAGGATGTCGATCCGGCCGAATTTCGCGATCACCGCTTCGACCGCCTTGATGCAGGCCTGCTTGTCGGCGACGTTGCAGGCAAAGCCGAGGTGCGCCTCGCCAGCGACCGGTTCGAGGCCGCGCGCTGCGTCTTCCGCGGCAGCGCCGTCGATGTCGAGAATGGCGACCCGGGCTCCCTCGGCCGCAAAGCGGCGGGCGGTTGCAAGGCCAATGCCTCGCGGAGAGGCCGCTCCGGTGATGATGGCTGTCTTGCCGCGTAGCAGCATTGTGGTCCTCCCTGAATGGCTGTTGCGGGCACCCGACGGTGCCGCCGTTCTTGACCCGTTTGACTATGCGGCAGCGCGTCTTCGGACAAACGCGCTGTTGTCTTGCATGGGTGAATTTGGTTCACTTGTCGGATGCTGCTGTCCAGTATCCCGATATCGTCCATCCGCGCCTTCGAGGCGGCCGCCCGCACCGGCTCGTTCCGGGACGCGGCGAACGAGCTGCATCTCACTCCGAGCGCGGTCAGCCACGCCATTCGCAAGCTCGAAAGCGCAATGAGCACCGTCCTGTTCGAGCGCAGCGCCCGGGCGGTGCGGCTGACGCCGGCGGGCGAGAACCTGATGCGTCATGCCGGCGCCGCTTTCGACAATCTGCGCCGGGGTATCGAGGAGGTCGCAGGCCGCGGCCCGCAATTGCTGCGGGTGCATTGCGCACCGAGCTTCGCCGCCCAGTGGCTCGCCCCGCGGCTCGCCCGCTTCATGGCCGCCGAGCCCAAGCTCGAGGTCCGGCTCGCCGCCAACACGGAATATGCGAGGTTCAGCAGCGACGATTTCGACATCGACATCGTCTACGGCCAGCCCAGGGCCGAAGGAGTCGAGATCATTCCGCTGGGCGAAGAGACCGTGACGCCGCTCTGCACGCCCGAGCTCGCGAAGAAAATCCGCAAGCCGAAGGACCTGCTCGACCAGGTGTTGATCCGCTCGGACGTCAAGCAGGTGCAGTGGCATCAATGGTTCACGGCCAACGGCCTCGAAGCGCCGGCCATCCACGGCATGCGCTTCGATCGCAGCTTCCTGGCGATCGCGATGGCGTCAAGCGGACTTGGCGTGACGCTGGAATCAACGCGGCTCGCCGAACGCGAGATTGCGACCAAGCTGTTGGTGGCGCCACTTGCCAGACGTTCCACCGACATTCGCTATGTCGGCCATCATCTGGTCTTCCCCCGCGCAGGCCAGCAGCGTCGGGCGATCCGCGCCTTTACCGAGTGGATCACACGCGAGCTTACGGCCGGCCGCTCGGCTTGAGCGCGTAGGCGCGGTCGCGATGGCGGCAGTCGTCACGCCGGCGAGCGATAATCACCAGCTCGGCTCCGCGTCAGCTTTTCGTGCTGGCGGTCTTGTCCAGCGCCGCCCGCAAGCCCTCAGCAAGCTTGACGGCATCGTCGTTTGCCCAGAAATGCATGAAGAAGAGCCGTGGCTGCTCGTCCAGCATGTGACTATGCAGCGCCGTCACCTCGATGCCGTGCGTCCGCAGCGCCACGATGACCGGGTTCACCTCGTCGCTGGTGAGGACGAAGTCACCGGTGATGGCCGCCTTGCCGCCGCCGGTCGGCTGGAAGTTGATGGCTATCGCGACGCCCATCGGGCCGACGGGGGTCAGCAGCATGCCGTCTTCCGTGACGGGGTCGCGCCGCTTGACGTTGAACTGGTAGACGCCGCCATTGCCCTGCCCTTTGACGCCGATGATCTGGTCGAGCTTCGCCGTGTCGAGGTCGATGGCAGGCGGGTTGCCCGCCGCCGCGACCGTCAGAGGAGTTTTGCTTTCGGCGAGGGCATCGTGGATTGCCGAGGCCAGCTTGACGGGATCGCCATGTCCGGCGACGTGCATGTAGAACGTCGCCGGGCTCGCGCGCAGGAGATGATTGTGCACGGCGGTGATCTCGATACCGCTCGCGATCATCTTCGCCATCACAGGATTGATCTCGGTCTCGAGGAGCACAAGGTCACCCATGACCATGGCGCCGCCATGCGCAGGCTTGAACGCGAGCCAGCCGCCAAGCGCGAGCGCCGGCTTGATCGTGACTCCGTCCAAAGTCACGGTGAGATCGGTACGAGGGAAGCCGTAACGATGGACATCGTCCGCAACACTGGGCTTGCGGCCCAGCGTCTCGTCGACCTTCTTCCAGTCAACATCCTGCGCATGAGCGCTCGCGATGAAGCAGGCACCGACGCCGATCAGCGCCGAAATCGTCTTTCGCATTGATCTACTCCTTGAGCTTGGTTTCAGGCTCTCGCACCCCCAAGGGTTCACTTCTGTTCCTTGATCTGTCCGCTACTGTCCACGACGAGCCGCACGTCCTTGCCATTCTTCACGGCCTTTGCGGTCGTGCCTTCTGCAGTCGACTTGATGTCGCTGACCTGCGAATAGCCAGCGGCCTGGAGTTTGGCGACGAACTCCTCCTGTGTCAGCGCATGTGCGCTCGAGAGCCCGCCTGCAGTCGCCAGAAGCAGGACTGCGTGAAAGATCGCTGGTGTACGCATGATCGTTCTCCCGGTGGTATTCCCCGCCCCAGGTGAAGCCCGCTCAGTGACATCGTCTCCGGACAAAGGCCACGACGCGCAACAGGGTACCAGCACGCGATGCCCTCGCCTATCGCGCGTCGGCGCGGCGCGCCGATCAGTCGGGACAATTTGTGGGATGGCCTGGAGGTTGAAGATGGTTCGGAGGTTGAAAATGACATGCTGCGTCCCTGGTGAAGATCAGGACGCGATTCTTCGGCATGTCGCCTCGCGGGGGGATCGCACACCCCCGTCACCGCAAATAGAAACCGTGATGGCAGAGCTGTCAATCCGAGCTTTACCCTCAAATCGCCACCGCGCGTCACGAAGAGTTCAACGTCGAACGGAACCGCCAACCACCAGATCGAAACGACCGGAGGATCTCACATACATTGCCCGCGTTGAGGCGTGTCATTCGAGCGGGCTTGCGCGCTCAGCCCTTCGAGACGACCGCGCGACCGTAAGGAGGCTGCGCTGCGACCGGCGGGTTGGCGGTCTGGGCGGCGAGTTCGCCGATCAGGCGGTCGGCGTCGGCGGCCATGCCGTCGGGGGCCTGGATCACCAGCCGCTCCAGCGCCCAGCGGTAGGACGAGACGCGCTGCTCCAGGCACTGCTGCACCCACTGCACGATCAGCGAGTTCTCCTGCATCCGCGCGACCGCGTCGTCCCTCTCTCTTGGCGAGAGCGCGGAGACGCGCGCAATGCTGGCATCGCGCTTCCTGTCGAGATCGATGACGCGGATTGCGCTGGCGAAGAACGGCTCGAACCGGGTGATGTCGTTGCGCACGTCCTCGATCAGCTGCGCATAGCGCGAGGAATGCGAGCGGTGCGGCTCGTCGATCAGCGTGCGTCCGTACATGGTGCGGTCGAACACGATCTTCTGCCGCCAGGGCGAGGGCAGCGGCTTGTAGTCGCCGAACACGCTCTTCCAGGCCGGGCGCGACAACGGCGGCTCGATCATGGGATAGGCGAGATCGCGAAGCTGGCGCTCCTCGTCGGTGAGCTGGAATTGCGAGGGCTTCAGGCCAACGCTGGAGGTGACCTCCGCCCCTAGCCAGCGATGCATGTCGTCACTGCGCATGTCGGCGCGGGTGCGGCCGAAATCACCGCCGCTACAGGCGCCGAGCGCAGCGCCAAGCAGCGTGAGCATGACGGCCGATGCGAAAGGCCGGATCTGGCGGATGGTGTCCGGCATTGCAAAAGCCGGACGTTAGCGGCGGCGACGACGGCGCCCCGGCGCTGTGCCCTGCTCCGGCCCGCGATCGCCGCTGGTTTCGTCCGCCTCGCGCTCGATACGGATCACCGGGAGGATCAGAACCGTTCCCGTTTCCGTGCGCGGTGTGGCATCTCCCGACGAGCCTGCCCGGCGAGCGGCCGGAAATTCGATGATCGTCCCCATATCCAGCTCTCTATCAATTGCCGTGCGACCAAACGCTTCATGCAACATGCATTCATTAAGATCAGTTATGGTTAACGGGATGTAAACGTCATTTCCGGACCGTAACCGCACGGAGCGTGCCGCGCCGTCCCGTTGCGGCACGACAACGCCTTAAATTGCCGGGCCGGCTTCACGCCTCATTTTCCTTAACGAGGCTTTAAAAGAACCTGCGATAGGCTCGCGACAAGAATCTCTCCCGAGTTGCGTACGCCTCCATGACCAAGTCGCTGTTTCCCGGATTCGACGGGCTGATGACCCTCTCCCGTCGCGAAGGCGTCGACATCCGCCCGACGCTGCTGCGCGTGCTGACCGATCTCTATGTCCAGACGCGCGTCCACAGCGACGACGAACAGCGGCAGTTCGTCGAGCTCGCCACACGATTGATCGACCAGGTCGACGATGCGACGCGCGCGGCCGTCAAGGCGCGGCTTGCGATCTATCCGACGACGCCCGTCCCGATCCTCCAGAAGCTCGGACTGGTCGCCGCCCAGGAAGGCCGCAGGGTTCCGCTGGCGCGAGAGATTCCCACCTCGCCGCCGGCACACGCCCCGGCCCGCACGCCCACCGAGGCCGAGCAGCGGCTGGCCTCGAACATGGCGATGCAGCCGAAGGATGCCGCCGAGATCCACGACATGTTCTTCCGCGCCGGCGCCTCCGAGCGCGCGCTGATCCTGCACAATCTGGCGCAGACGCCGCTCAAGGCCGCACCGCGGATTCCGACCGTGCGCGCCAAGCGCGCGATCCAGATCCTGGAGATGGCGGCGATCGCGGGCGACATCGAGAACTTCACCTTCGAGCTCGGCGACAGCCTGATCCTGCCCTCGCGCGTCGCCGCCCAGATCGTCGACGATGCCGGCGGCGAGGCGCTCGCGGTCGCCGCGCGCGCGCTCGACATGCCGAGTCCGGTGTTCCAGCGCATCCTCTTGTTCTTCAAGCCGGAGATCGGGACCTCCGTGAACGACGTGTACCGGCTGTCGCGGCTCTATGACCGCCTCGGCGAGCACTCCGCGCTGGTGATGCTGGCGGCCTGGCGCGGCTCGACGCTCGCGGTCACCCGCGCAAAGTACCAGTCCGCGCTACATGACGGCGAACGCCAGCGCGCACGTGCCGGTGCGAGCCAGACCCGGCCGGGCGTGCACCCGGGCACGAGCCCGACATTGCGCAGGGGCACCGGCGGATCGTCGGATCGCTAGAAGATTTAGATTGGTTTGTCGCTGAGAAGGCGGTGCGCTCCCTCTCCCGCTTGCGGGAGAGGGTCGGGGTGATGGAGAGAGCCCCCACCCGGCGCTTCGCGCCGACCTCCCCCGCAAGCGGGAGAGGTTAAGAGCCTGCGGCCTGATCGTGGCAAACAACGGCTATCGCGCCCGCATCACGCCCGCGCCAGCTCGAGAAAATGCCGGCCCGCGCGGTCCTCGGTCTCGACGATCCAGGCGTCCGGATCGAAGCGGATTTCCTTGGTCAGCCGTTCCTCGATGGTGTGCTCCGGCAGAGGCTGCGGCGCGACCGGCACGAAGAAGCGATCGACGGGGCGGCCGTCGTCATAGACCGTCTGCGGCGCCGGCGTATACAGCATCGCATTGCCGTCGAGCAGCGAGACCTTCACGAACACCGCGCCCGCCTCCTCGGCGCCGCGGCGGCGCACCGCGCCGAACACGCCCTCGGTCTGACAGCGGCGCAAATAGGCCGCCACCCATATGTTGGATTTCAAACGCATGAGTCGAACGATAGGCCAGTGCTGCAATCAGCACCAGCCTCCGTGCAAGCGCCCAAACTATTCGACGGGATGGCCGATCGCGGCCGCGAGCTCGCGCAGCAGGCGGTCTGAGACCTGGCCGGTGACCTGCATCTTGTGCTCGCGCTCGAATTTCTGGATCGCGGACTGGGTCTCGCCGCTCATCGTGCCCGTGATCTTCAAATTCCCGTAGCCATATTCGGACAGCGCGCGCTGCACGCCAGCGATACGTCGCGCGGCCGGGCTCTGCACCGGGATCGGCGCCGGCGGACGCAGGGCCGAGGGCGGCGTCGAGGTCGTCGCCTTGACCAGATTGGTCATCGGATCGTTCGAACGCGTCGAGGCGGTCGCCTCGACGGGCCTTTCGGGTGGCTTCTCGGCGGCGCGCTCGGCAGGTTTGGGCTCGGTGCGAAACTCCGTCGCGCGCGGCTCGAGCGGCGACGTCTCGGCGCCGACGGGACGCGGACGCGGCAAGGGGTTCGCCAGCGGCATGGACGACGGCGCGGGTAGATTGATCACCGTGCCGAACATCGGCGCGGGATGCCGGCCGGTCTGCAGGAACAGCGCATTGGCAACGATCGCACCGATCGCAGCGACGGCGACGAGGCCGGCCAGCGTATCCTTGGGGCTGTGCAGCAGCACGCGCATGACGAGGTTGCGCTCGGTCTCGACGTCGATGACCGCGGCCTTGGCACCACGACGGCGCGGAGCGGCTTCGCCCTTTGCAGACTTCTTAGGCACTTTTCTTCACCAGCGCAGGTTGGTCGTGAGATTCTTCGTGAAGTTGGTCGTGAGATTGATTGTGAGATTCCTGGCGCAGCACCGGCGTCAGCGTCGCGATCTTGCTCTCCGCCGGCTTGGCCTGCGGCGGCGTGTAGACGAGCGGCAGCTTGACGGTGACGGCGGTGCCCTCGCCTAACCTGCTTTGTACCGTCAATTCGCCGAGATGCAACGCTATGAGGCTCTTCACGATCGAAAGTCCGAGGCCGGTGCCTTCGTGACGGCGCTGATAGGTCTTGCCGGCCTGGAAGAACGGCGCGCCGATGCGCTTGAGATCGTCGGGCGCGATGCCGACGCCAGTGTCGCTGATGCGCAGCGCAAGCTGCGAACCCGACACCGCCGCCGTCACGATGACCTGACCGCCGCGCTCGGTGAACTTGATCGCATTGGCGACGAGGTTGAGCACGATCTGCTTGAAGGCTCTGGGATCGCCGGTCATGACAGGCAGATCCTGCGGCGCATCGGTGATGAGGTCGATGCCGTTCTCCCGCGCCTTCAGCGCCAGCAAATTGCAGCAATGCATCAGCGAGGCGCGCGGCGCGAACGGCTCCGAGGCAATCTCGAAATTGCCCGATTCCATCTTGGACATGTCCAGGATGCCGTTGACGACCGACAGCAGATGCTGGCCGGAATCGTTGATGAGCTGGGCATATTCCTTGCGCTGGGCCGCTCCCAGCATCAAGGTCTGCTCCTGCGCGATCATCTCGGAGAAGCCGATGATGGCATTGAGCGGCGTGCGCAGTTCGTGGCTCATGGTGGCGAGGAAGCGCGTCTTGGCGGCGTCGGCCGCTTCGGCGGCGCTGCGGGCCTGATCGAGCGCCTGCTCGGCAAGCTTGCGGTCGGTGACGTCGCGCATCACGGCGACGACTTCGGCCTCGCCCGTGACGTCACGAGCCCTGTCCTGGTCGAGCGGGCGGCAACGCATCTCGACCCAGATGAAGTCGATCTGGCCGCGCTCGGAGCCGGCAGGTTCCCGCCGCAGCCGGAACTCGACGCTGCACACGTCGCCGCGCGCCGCATCCGATAAAGCCGTGAGATAGGCCGGGCGATCGGCGACGTGCACGCGGTCGAACAGGCCGTGGCCAAGCAGTTGCGTGACGGGCATGCCGAGCATGGTCTCCGCCGCCGGCGAGATGAACTGCACCGCGCCGTTGCGCTGATGCCGCGAGATGACGTCGCTCATGTTGCGCGCGAGCAGGCGGTAGCGCTCTTCCTCGCGCGACAGCAGCGCAACGCTGGTGCGCGCCAGCGATTCCGCGCCGAAGGCGAGGCCCGCGGCGTAGAGCGTCGCCGAGGCGACGCCGAGCGCCATCAGCACGCCGCGTTCTGTGGCGCTCGGCAGGTCGATCGGCAGCCAGCCGAGCTGGCTGACGAGGATCAGGATCCCGGCACAGGACAGCGCGAGCAGCGAGGCGAAGGCCGCGACGCGGCGCGAGGCCGACAGCGCGGCTTCGAGCGGAACTACGACCAGCCAGATCGCGGCGAAGGATTCGATGCCGCCGGTGGTGGCCGCCACCGCCATGATCAGGCCGGCAAGCGCCAGCGACGACAGCACATGCGCGCCTTCATAGCGGCCGGTGCGCGACAGGAACCAGGAC
The DNA here is from genome assembly GCF_041357655.1 of Bradyrhizobium sp. DN3. NCBI lineage: Bacteria > Pseudomonadati > Pseudomonadota > Alphaproteobacteria > Hyphomicrobiales > Nitrobacteraceae > Bradyrhizobium > Bradyrhizobium sp. DN3. The sequence goes on from NZ_JAULLN010000001.1 coordinate 94,275, forward strand.
AACAGGATCGGCGCGATCAGCCAGGCGAACGCGGCCACCTCGATCGCGCTCGGCGCGCCGCGCAGGACGAGATAGATCGGGAATGCGGCGAAGGCGGCCAGGCTGCCAAGCAGCCGCGGCGCCATGAAGGCACGATGGCGCGCTCGCGTCAGCGCATCGTAACGCGCGGAGGGATGCAGCAGCGCATCGAGACAATCGCGGATGATACTCAAAACGGTCACGGGTCTCGCGCTTCGGCTCAATCGTCTTTAGAAGACGCGCCGGAACGCCTCCTTATCGTTGAGCCACCGTGTCAGAGCGACCTTAAACGAGTGCTAAGGCGGCGCGGCGTGCGGCCGGACACCGCGTCATCGCGGAGCTTTTTAGACGATTTGGCGACGTCTTCGCTGCGGATGGTGAATACGGAGTTTCACACTCCTCGGCATGGTTTCGAATTGGTGGATGCAGGGGGCCAGCAGAATCACGGGCGCGGGCGTCAATCGAAAATTTACGAGACCATCGATCCCGAAGATTTTTGCGTAAATTTTCCGCGAATTAAGCTCAAGGCAATCACTTGCGATTTATCGAGGGTTGCTAGGTCCGACATCCGCGGAGATCGCCGCGGCGGGATCGAACGTACAGGTCGCAAGATGCGCTTTCTGATCCGCATCACATTCTGGCTCGGGCTGGTGCTGGTGCTGCTGCCGCGGGACAAGACGCCCGAATCGGAGAAGCTGCCGCAGATCGGCGCCGCCGATGCGGTGCAGGCTGCGACCGCAGCCGTCTCCGACGTGACCCAGTTCTGCAAGCGCCAGCCGACGGCCTGCGAGGTCGGCGGACAGGCCGCGACCATCATCGGCCAGCGCGCCCAGGACGGCGCGCGCAAGATCTACCAGATCATCAACGACAAGAAGGAGCAGATCACCAACGAGAAGAACGACAAGAACGACAAGACGGACAAGAAGGCGCCCGATCATACCGGCTCGATCGCGCTGGCCGGCGAAGGCGATGCCGTTGCGAGCGAGGCGCCGCGCGACACCCTGACCCAGGACGACCTCGCGCTGGAATGGCGCGGACCTGCGGTCGCAAATTAGCCCCAAACCCTATCGATTTCACGGCTTCGCGTCCCTATATTGGCCTGAAAGGGAACATGGGCCAGCATGACGACGATCGACGAAATCAGGGACAATTTCGAACTTCTCGACGAGTGGGACGACCGCTACCGGTACGTCATTGAGCTCGGCCGCACCCTGGAACCCATGCCGCAGGCAGAGCATTCTGCCGCGAACAAGGTGCAAGGCTGCGTCAGCCAGGTCTGGCTCCAGAAGCTGGTCGAGCGCGGCAATGGCGCGCCGATCCTGAAGTATCGCGGCGACAGTGATGCGCATATCGTGCGCGGGCTGGTTGCGATCGTGTTCGCGCTCTATTCCGGCCGCACGCCGCAGGAGATCCTCGACACCGACGCGATCGCCGTGTTCAACGAGTTCGGCTTTCGCGATCATCTGACGCCGCAGCGTTCCAATGGCCTGCGCTCGATGGTCGAGCGCATCAAGACCGACGCCAAAGAGGCGCTCGCGGAAGCGTCCTGAGAGCTACTTCCGCTTCCGCTGCTGCTGTCCGAGGCCCATCTGCTTCGCCAGCTGCGAGCGCGCCACCGCGTAGTTCGGCGCGACCATGGGATAGTCGGCCGGCAAGCCCCATTTCTCGCGATATTGCTCCGGCGTCATGTTGTACTGGGTGCGCAGGTGGCGCTTCAGCGACTTGAAGCGCTTGCCGTCTTCCAGGCACACCAGATAGTCCGGCGCGATCGACTTCTTCAGCGAGACCGCCGGCTTGGCCGGCTCGAGCGGCGCGGTCTCGGTACGACCCGACGAGACCCGCAGCAGCGCGCCATGCACCTGGCTGATCAGGTTCGGAATCTCCGCCGACGGCGTCGGATTGTTGCTGAGATAGGCCGACACGATGCTCGCCGTCAGCTCGATGAAATTCTTGTTCCCCGCATCCGACATGCGCCCGCCCTTTCTCCGCCATCCTTCTCACGGGATTGACGACGCCAGAGTATTCCCTGTCAACAATACGTTCGGCGGAACCACGACAACTGTCGAGGAAGAGCTGATTACTGGCGAACGGCAGCGCTTTACTTTCTGCGCGGCGGCCTCAGCCCCGCTGGTCGAGATGTGCGCGGAGCTCGTCGATCGAGGCAAAGCGCATCATGCCCTCCGGCATCTGTGCTTCGATCGAACCGTCGGAATAGAGCGAATAGGCCATGCCATCGACGACGCCGGACTTGAGCACGGTGACGGGCGCCTGATCGGCCGCAGCCGCCGGCTCAGGTGCAGGCGGTGGTTCAGCTGCAGGCGGCGGCGGAGCGGCGTCCGCAAAGGTCGAGGGCGAGCGCGGCGGAGGCCGGCGCGAGGTGACCGGCGGCTCCGGCGGGCGCATGCGCTCCGGCTTCGGCCAGGCGTCCTCGAAACTGGCAGGCGGAACATCCGGGGCGGCGGGCGCTGCTGGTTCCTCATGAGGCGGCGACGGGCCCTCGGTGGCCTTCGCCTCCGCGCGCTCACGCTCCTTGCGCGAGGTCGAGGCGAACAACAGGTTGCGGCGGCGCGGCGCCTCCGGAGCCGCAGGAGGCGTTGGTGCTTCCGGCGCCTCGACGCGCGGACGTTCGCGCGCGGCGGCTTCGCTCTGCCACGGCGGAGGGGCCGCGGCTGGTGGTGGCGCCGGTTCGATCTTCGCAGGCTGGGCAAGCGCCGGCTCGGGCGCAGGCGCGCCAGGCATCGTCAGACCCGGCAGCACGGGCCTGACCCGAACCTCCGATGCGGCTGCTCCGGTGGCCAGCCGGCGGGCGATGCCCTTCAGCTCGAGCAGCAGGAGATGCAGGCCGACCAGTAACATTCCGGTGCAGACGCCGATAGTTCCCGAGATTATGAGGGTGCTGCCGACACTGAATTCCCTGACTGTGTAACCAAACAGGATCGCAAGGAAGCCCGCCAGAACGGCGAAAATCCCCACGATCAACATTGCCAAGGTCATCGAACTCACCCCCGGCCGCGCACCCACACGCGACACTCGTCAAACCACGATACCGTCATACGGTGTTCCACGCCAACGGCCAATTGTGGGCAACTGTTCCTAAAGGGAAAGAAATCAGGGACTTATTCACATTCCCTTCAGCTGCGGCTCGCTACTGCTACAGTGCTCCAAGTTTCTGGTTTTGCTGCGTCGCATCAGGAATTTAGCCATAATGCCCAATTACTTGGTAATGGAACTGCGCTATAGGGATTCCGGGGAGCAGGCCCGCGCGCACCAGCAGGGCCGAGAGGGGATTCCGGGTCACCAATAGCCATGACATCCATCACGACTTCGGCGATCGACACGCCTCTGCGGCGCTCGGTCGAACGGACTTGCGACGATCTCGCCATGCTGGTGCTGGCTGCGGTCGCCGTCATTGCAGGATTGACCTTCCGCGACTACGGGCTCGGCTGGGACGATTACACCCACGCTGAATATGCCGACCTGTTGCTGCGCATGTTCGGTTCCGGCTTCAGGGACACGGCGGCGCTCTCCTTCGCCAATCTCTACATGTATGGCGGCGGCTTCGACATGGTCGCCGCTCTCCTGCACAAGATCATTCCGCTCGAACTGTTCGAGACGCGACGTCTGGTCGGCGCCATCGTCGGTGTGATCGGGCTTGCGGTGACGTGGCGGCTCGGCCGCCGCATCGGCGGCCCCCTTGCCGGTCTTGCGGCACTCTTGCTGCTCGCGCTGTGCCCGATCTTCTACGGCCACATGTTCATGAACCCGAAGGATGCGCCCTTCGCGGTGGCTATGATCATCCTGATGCTGGGCCTCGTCCGCCTCGCGGAGGAATATCCGCAGCCGTCGCCACGCACGGTTCTGATCGTCGGATTAGGTGCCGGACTTTCGCTGGGCTGCCGCGTTCTCGGCGGTCTCGCACTGGTCTACGCCGTGCTCGGCTTCCTGCCGCTGTTCCTGGAGGAGCTGCGCAGCGAGGGCCCGCGCGAGTCGATCCGCCGCTTCGTCCATGTCGTCTACGTGCTGCTGCCCGGCCTCGTGCTCGGCTACCTCGTGATGGGGCTGATCTGGCCGTGGTCGATCATGCAGCCCGGCAATCCCTTTGAGGCGCTGACCTACTTCTCGCACTTCTTCGAGAAGCCCTGGAAGGAGATGTTCGACGGCGCGATCGTGTCCGTGCCCGACATGCCCTGGTCCTATCTGCCGACGCTGTTCGCGCTGCAGCTGCCCGAGGTGATGCTGGTGTTGATGGCCGGCGCCGTGATCGGCACCTTCGCATTGCTGCCGCGCCGCGAGGTTCCCGCGCGTCGCAAGACCATCCTCTTGATGCTGACGCTGGCCGCGACCCTGCCGCTCGCGATCGCAATGGTGAAGCGGCCGGCGCTGTACAATGGCATCCGCCATTTCGTCTTCGTGATCCCGCCGATGGCGGTGCTCGGCGGCGTCGCGTTTGCCTGGGCCATGGAGCGCCTGCGCGCCAATCACCGCACCTGGCAGCCGGTCGTGCTCGCCACCTTCTGCTTCGGCCTTGCGCTGTCGCTCGCCGAGATGATCCGGCTGCATCCCTATCAATACACCCATTTCAACCACATCGCCGGCACTGTGCGCGGCGCCGACGACCGCTTCATGCTGGACTATTGGGGCCTCGCGCTGAAGCAGGCTTCTGATGAGCTCCGCGAGCAGTTGATCGAGCGCCAGGAAGTGCCGCCGGTCAATCGCAAATGGAAGGTCGCGGTGTGCGGTCCGCAGCGTCCGGCCCAGGTCGCGCTCGGACCGGACTTCACCATCGGCTGGGATTCCAATGCGGCCGATTTCGCGATGACGCTGGGCGAGTTCTACTGCAAGGGCCTCAGCGCGCCCGTCATGGTCGAGATCAAGCGCGACGACGTGGTGTTCGCCCGCGTCTACGACATCCGCGGCCGCAGCATTTCCAGCCTGCTGTCGATCCCGGCGCCGTAATCATTTTCTCTCGACCGTAGCCCGGATGGAGCGCAAGCGAAATCCGGGATCAGGCGTCCCGCATTGCGCTTCCGCCTTCGAGCTACGGCGGAAGCTCCATGCAGGCTACGCGCGACAGCCACGCTCCTTGCGCCTTGCCGTCAACCCGGCCCAAGACTACGCTCCCTCCCCGCAACAACGATGTTCGGAGAGATCAGCCATGTCGCCAGCGGAAGCGCGCCTGAAGGAAGTGCCGTCGAACATGACGGAGGCCGAGTGGCAGCAACGGGTCAATCTCGCCGCCTGCTATCGCCTGGTCGCGCTGTACGGCTGGGACGATCTGGTCGACACCCACATCTCCGCGCGCGTGCCCGGCCCCGACCATCACTTCCTCATCAATCCCTACGGGCTGATGTTCGACGAGATCACGGCGTCGAGCCTCGTCAAGGTCGATTTGCACGGCAATCAGCTCTCCGAGAGCGAATACAGCATCAACCCGGCCGGCTTCACCATCCATTCGGCGATCCACGAGGTGCGCGAGGACGCGATCTGCGTGCTGCATCTCCACACGCTCGACGGCACCGCTGTGTCGAGCAGCGCCGAAGGCCTGTTACCGCTGAACCAGACCGCCCAGCTCGTCACCCATGACCTTGCCTATCACGACTATGAAGGCATCGCGCTCGACCACGACGAGCGGCCGCGGCTCCAGAAGGACCTCGGCGACCACAACCACATGCTCCTGCGCAACCATGGCACGCTGACGGTCGGCCGCTCGGTCGCCTCCGCCTTCGAGCGCATGTATCACCTCGAGCGCGCCTGCTCGATGCAGGTGCGCACGCGCGCGCTGGGCACGCCGGTCTATCCGGTCGACCACGTCGCGATCGACAAGAACACCGAGTTGCTGTCGAACCGCGACCGCGCCGAGCTGCGCGCCACCAACCTTGTGTGGCCGCCACTGCTGCGCAAGCTCGACCGCGAGCTTCCCGGCTACCGCTCTTGAGATTTTCGAGGTTTCGTGTAGGGTAGCGATCAACGAACCTCTACGCCTTTTGGAATGAAACGCCGCTCAATTCCGGGCGGCGTTTTTATTTGGGGGCGGCGGCCTCCGCCGTCATTGCGAGGAGCTCGCGACAAAATTGCGTAGCAATTTTGCGCTGATGCGACGAAGCAATCCAGGCTATTTCCGCGGAGGGATTCTGGATTGCTTCCGCCTTCGCTAAAGCTTCGGCCGACAAGTCGCTTCGCTCGCAATGACGAGGATAGGTCTCGTAGGGTGGGCAAAGGCGCATAGCGCCGTGCCCACCATCTCGCAGCTCGCCTCGGAAGTGGTGGGCACGCTGCGCTTTGCCCACCGTACGACACCGCCTTTATTTCACCTCGGCCAGCGCGGCGAGGATGCGGGCCCAGGAGCGGATGCCCTTCTGGAAGCTGCGCAAGTCGTACTTCTCGTTCGGCGAATGGATGTTGTCGTCGTCGAGGCCGAAGCCGACCAGCAGCGAGTCGAGGCCGAGCGTGCGCTTGAAGTCTGCGACGATCGGGATCGAGGCGCCCGAGCCCATCAGCACGGTCTCCTTGCCCCATTCCTCGGTCAGCGCCTTGCTGGCGGCGGCAAGCGGCTTCATGTTCCAGTCGAGCGCGACCGCAGGCGCGGCGGAATGGTCACCGAACTCGACCTTGCAGTCGCCGGGAATGCGCGCCGTCACATAGTCGCGGAAAGCCTTGCGGATCTTTGCGGGATCCTGCCCCTCGACCAGACGGAACGAGACTTTGGCCGACGCATGCGACGGGATCACCGTCTTGGAGCCCTCGCCGATATAGCCGCCCCAGATGCCGTTGACGTCGCAGGTCGGACGCGAGGAGGCCTGCTCGATCAGCAACCGGCCCTTCTCGCCCGCCGGGATCGACAGGCCGATCGGCTTCAAAAACATCTCCGGCGTGAGATTGAGCTTCTTCCACTGCTCGAGGATATCGGGCGGCAGGTCCTTCACCCCGTCATAGAAGCCGGGGATGGTGATGCGGTTGTCGTCATCGAACAGGCCACCGAGAATTTTCGTCAGCACCCGGATCGGGTTCATCGCGCTGCCGCCGAACACGCCGGAATGCAGATCGCGATTGGCGGCGGTGATCTTCAGCTCCTCATAGAGCAGGCCGCGCAACGACGTCGTGATCGCAGGCGTGTTGCGGTCCCACATGCCGGTGTCGCAGACCAGCACGTAATCCGCCCTAAACTCGTCCTTGTTGGCCTCGATGAAGGGCACGAAATTCTTCGAGCCAACCTCCTCCTCGCCTTCGATCAGAAAGGTGATGTCGATCGGCAGCGAGCCCGTCACCTTCTTCCAGGCGCGGCAGGCCTCGACGAAGGTCATGACCTGGCCCTTGTCGTCCTCGGCACCGCGCGCGACGATGATCTTGCGGCCATCGGCATGGTCGGTGACGACAGGCTCGAACGGCGGACGGTGCCAGAGATCGAGCGGATCGACCGGCTGTACGTCGTAATGGCCGTAGAACAGCACGTGCGGTCGTCCGCCTGCCCCGGTCTTGCCGACGATGGCGGGATGGCCGGCGGTCGGCCTCACTTCAGTGGCAACACCGAGGCTCGCGATGTCCTTGGCGAGATGCTCGGCCGCCGCCTTGCAATCGGCGGCGAAGGCCGGATCCGCGGAGATCGACTTGATCCGCAACAACGAGAACAGGCGCTCCAGGCTGTTGTCGAAATCCTTGTCGATGTGGTCGAGCACGGATTGAAGCTGCGCATTGGCCATGGTCGTGATCCTGACTTTCGAGTCTCAAGAAATCGGGGGCTCAAGGTGTCTGCGCTTTTAGCGCCGGCGCGGCCTCGGGGCCAGTCGCAACCGGCGGGTGCCGGATGTGCCATGCGAGGCTGCCGGCAAGGATGGCGGTCGCAACGAGATTATTGCCCCAGGCCTGGATGACATTGGGAAACCACGGTAGCGACAGCAGCATGAGGATGCCGGCTGCGGCCAAAGCGAGCCAGGTTCCCAGCCGCACATTCGCCCGCGCGTCGAAGGCAGCCCGATGCATCAGCACCGTCATCGGGAAGAACAACCACATGAAATAGTATTGTCGCGCCAGAGGCGAGGCAATCGTCATCAGGCAGAACAGGATGCCGAGCTCCTCGGCATCGGAGCGCGCCGTGCGCTGCGCTTGCCGAGGCATGATCGCGACGAAGCCGAGCCCGAGCAGTGCCGACAGCGCGAGCACGATCCAGTTCGCCGTCCGGTAGTCGACGTCGATGACGTTCATCGTACGCGGCGGCTTGTTGGGATCTTCCAGATTGTAATTGATCGGCCGGACCAGGCGATGCGTGACGACAATGAGGGACTGGTTGACCCACGACCAGTTCTGCTCGCCGCGCTGGCCAAAGCCTTTTTCCGAGCTGCTCCCGACCATGGCCTGGTACCAGGTCGCAAGTTCGGCCGCGTTGCGCTCGAAGCCGCGGATCGGCGCCGGCACGACGTAGAGAAGAATGCCGATGAAGGCGACGGTCGCGACCACGGCCTCCCACTTCCGCCGCCAGACGAGATAAGGCAGCACCGCGATCGGAAACACCTTGATGGCGGTCGCGAGCGCGAACATGAAGCCGGCAAGCCAGTGGTGCTGATGCCGCAAGCTCCAGAAGCCGTAGAGCATCATCGCGAGCAGGACGAGGTTCGGCTGGCCGAGGTCGAACATGTCGAACACGAAGGTGACGGTGACGAAGGCGGGCAGCGCTTCCAGCCACGGACCGGCCCTGCGGTCCGATCCGGCCAACACCTGGGAGAACGTCCCGGTGCACCACCACGCCACCGCATTCAGGATCGACAGGACGACATAGAGCAGGATCTTGCCGAACCAGCTCGGGAGCGCCAGCAGGACCGCCGGCAGCGGTGGATAGATGAACTCGAAATAGTCGCTGATGTCACCGGGATAGAGCGGCCGCCCCTGCAAGACCTGCTGCCCGGCCCAGTACCACAGCCCGTAATCCTTGGTCTTGCCGTGGCCGAAGATCTCGGGAATGAGCACGTCGGCAGTCAGGAGGAGGCAGCAGAACAGGAAAAGCAGGTCGAGCGGCGCACGCAACGACAGGCGTCTCGGCGCTTCGGGTTTGGCTAACGGGGCGGTGGAGATCACGGTGGGGTCCAGTCGGCGGCGGACTACCACGTAGCAGACGGACGCATGTTTGGAGAGTCCCTCACCGGAATTTGTGCCGGTGGTGATGGCCTCCCCGATGGCCGCTAAACCTTCCGCAGCGTCATGGCCGGACCTGCTGCCTACCGCCGCAGCAATCCGCCGAGCGCGCCGCGAACCAGGGTGCGGCCGATCGAGCCGCCGAGCTGGCCGGCGACCGACTTGCCGATATTTGCGGCCATCCCCCCGATCACCTGGTTAGTCACCGATCGCGTCACGTCGCGCGCAATGACCTGGCCGGTCGACAGCCGGCCACGCTTGACGTTGGTGCCGAAGATGGTGCCGACGATCGAGCCGATCTGGCCGAGGACGCCGCCACCGCTTCCGCCTGCCGAACCGTCGGCCGTTGCCGCCGTGCCGGCGAGGCGCTTCTGAAGGATCTCATAGGCGGACTCGGAATCGACGGCGGTGTCGTATTTACCCTTGACCGGGCTTGCCGCCATGATCGCCTTGCGCTCCTCCGGCGTGATCGGTCCGATCCGGGCCGATGGCGGCCGGATCATCACCCGCTCCACAATCGAAGGGGTGCCGTTGCCTTCGAGGAAGGATACCAGCGCCTCGCCCTTGCCGAGCTCCGTGATCACCTTGGCGGTGTCGAGCTTCGGGTTGGGCCGGAAGGTCTGGGCTGCGGCGGCGACCGCCTTCTGGTCGCGCGGCGTGAAGGCGCGCAGCGCATGCTGGACCCGGTTGCCCAGTTGCCCGAGCACGCGGTCGGGCACGTCGACCGGGTTCTGCGTCACGAAGTAGACGCCAACGCCCTTGGAGCGGATCAGACGCACCACCTGCTCGATCTTGTCCATCAGCGCTTTGGGCGCGTCGTTGAACAACAGATGCGCCTCGTCGAAGAAGAACACGAGCTTCGGCTTGGGCAAGTCGCCGGCCTCGGGCAGCTCCTCGAACAGCTCCGACAGCATCCACAACAGGAATGTCGCATAAAGCCTGGGGTTCTGGAGCAGCTTGTCGGCGACCAGGATGTTGACCATGCCGCGGCCGTCGCGGTCGGTCTTCATGAAGTCCTTCAGCGTCAGCGCCGGCTCGCCGAAGAATTTGGTGCCGCCCTGGTTCTCCAGCACCAGGAGCTGGCGCTGGATGGTGCCGACGGTCGCCTTGGTGACATTGCCGAAGCCCTGAGCGGCCTTGCGGATGACGGCGAACGGATCCTCCTCCGCGTCCGCTGCCTTCTTCCCGCTATCGGGCACGATGGCGTCGAGCAGCGCGCGAAGGTCCTTCATGTCGATCAAGGCAAGACCGTTGTCGTCGGCGACGCGGAAGGCGACGTTGAGCACGCCTTCCTGCACGTCGTTCAGATCGAGCATGCGCGCGAGCAGAAGCGGCCCCATTTCCGTGACGGTCGCCCGCACCGGGTGGCCCTGCTCGCCGAACACGTCCCAGAACACCGTCGAGAACTGGTCGGGCTGGAAGGTCAGCCCCATCTCGGTAGCGCGCTTGACGATGAAATCTTTGGCTTCGCCGACCTCGGAGATGCCGGAGAGGTCTCCCTTGATGTCTGCGGCGAAGACCGGAACACCGGCGCGCGCAAATCCTTCCGCCATCACTTGCAGCGAGACCGTCTTGCCGGTTCCGGTTGCACCGGTGACGAGGCCGTGGCGATTGGCGAGCGCCAGCGTCAGCCAGGCCTGCTCGTCTCCCTTGCCGACGAAAATCTTGGCGTCGGTGTCACCGAGCTTGCTGTCCTGTGCGGTCATAATTCTCACTGATCTCTGCAAGTTTCGCGTATCGAAACTCGAATGCATTAGTTCCGTAGTTTAACGCATGTTGTGCGTCGATTAAAACCATTCAACGCGTCCCAAACATGCGACATTGGCGGAAATATCAGCCGAAAGTCGGAATGGAGCGTTCGCACCGCGGTATTTTTTTGCTGATTCCATCTCCGCTCTTGCACCGCTGCAACACTGCTTACGCGTTCGAAGATGAATCGCGGCGAGGCATGCGTTCATCGCTTGAATTTCACATCGCACCGGCTCAAGATCATTTTCGAAAGCAATACTCCGGCATGTGAACCGGCTGAGGGGCAGGCCATATGGACGAGCTGATCGGACGGCTGGCGACAAACGCCAGCATAGATAGTGCTGTCGCGGAAAAGACCGTCGGCATTATCCTGGGCTTCCTCCGCAGCGAGGGTCCTTCCGATAGCGTTCAGGCTCTGATTGATCAAATCCCCGGAGCAGAAGCCGCGATCGAGGCGTGCAAGAGCGGCGGCGGACTGTCGCGGCTGATGGGCGGCGGCCTGATGGCCGTCGGCTCGCGCCTGATGGGCCTTGGACTGGGCATGTCGGAGATTCAAAACGTCGCCCGTGAACTTTTCCGCTTCGGCCGAGACAAAATCGGAGCGGATCAGATGGGCAAGATCATCGCGGGGACGCCGGGCCTCAGCCAGTTCGCCTGAAGCCACGCATTTCATATTCGAGTATCATGACATATCCGATCTCCGAGATTGACGGCCTGTCGGCCTTTGCCGCCAACAAATTGAAGGCGCAAGGAATCCGCACCACCGACGCGCTGCTCGAGGCTGCCTCCACCGTGAAGGGCCGCAAGGCGCTGTCCGCCAAGACCGGCATCAGCGAGCAGCTGCTGCTGGAATGGGCCAACGTCTCGGACTACATGCGCATCCCCGGCATGGGCCGGGCCAAGGTCGGCCTCGTTCGCGCCGCCGGCGTCACCACCGTACGCGAGCTTGCTTATCGTAATCCGGCAAGGCTCGCCCAGAGCATGCGGGACGCCAACGAGAAGAAGAAGCTCCTCCGCATCTTGCCTTCCGAGAAGTCGGTCGGCGACATCATCGCCAAAGCGAAGAAGCTGCCGCCGAAGATTACGTATTAGGGCGGCGTCTCTCTTAGCATACGGCTAGCCGCGTTAGCTCTCGGCGCCGTTTGCTGACGGGCATCACTGCATCCCCCAACTCCGTCGTCATACCCCGCGAAGGCGGGGTATCCAGTACGCCGCGGCTGCTCCGTATCACGGACTCGCCTCTGGAATACTGAATTGCCCGCCTTCGCGGGCAATGACAGCGAGGGTGTTGGCACCCGCGGGCATGTCGGCCCCCCTTCCGTCTTGACTCCCCCTCCCCGACCGCTAAAGCCACGCGCATGAGTGCCTCGCCCTCTCCATCCGTCCCGCCGGCCGGCTCGGCCGGGGCCGACGTGCTGCGGACGCTGCTGGAACGATCGATTCCGGCGGTGATGGGGGTGCTGAACGTCACCCCGGATTCCTTCTCCGACGGCGGCGAGTTCATCGCGCCCGACCAGGCCTTCGCGCGAGCCCGGGCGATGATCGCTGATGGCGTCGACATTATCGATATTGGCGCCGAGTCCACTCGGCCCTACAAGGGCGCCCAACCGGTCACGGCGGAATACGAGCTCGCCCGGCTGAAGCCGGTGCTGGCTGGTGTCGTGGCGCTTGGGGTGCCCGTCTCGATCGACAGCATGAAGGCGGAGGTGGTGGCCTTCGCGCTCGACCAAGGCGCGGCCATCGTCAACGATGTCTGGGGTCTGCAACGCGACGCCGCCATGGCACCGCTGGTCGCTGCGAAAGGCGTTCCGGTCATCGTCATGCATAACCGCGACAATGCCGACCCCACCATCGACATCGTCACGGACATGAAGACCTTCTTCCTGCGCTCGCTGGATATTGCGGCCAAGGCCGGCATCGCGCGGGAAAAAATCGTGCTCGATCCCGGCATCGGTTTCGGCAAGACGGCCGAGCAGAGCATGATCGCGCTGGCGCGGCTGCGTGAACTTGACATGTTCGGCCTGCCGATCCTGGTCGGCGCCTCGCGCAAGCGCTTCATCGCTTCGGTGTCGCCGTCGGAGCCGAAAGAGCGGCTCGCCGGCTCGATCGCCGCGCACCTCATCGCCGCGCAGCGCGGCGCCAAGATCATCCGGACCCATGACGTCGCCGAAACCTTGCAGGCCCTGCGGGTGGCGCACGCAATCGAGAGCAAGCCATGACCGATACGATCTTCGTGACCGGCCTGTCGATCCATGCCCGCCACGGCGTCATGGATCACGAAACCGAAGTCGGCCAGCGCTTCGTCATCGATCTCGAACTCTATACCGATCTGTCGGAGCCTTCGCGTAGCGACCGGCTCGCCGACACCGTGTCGTACGCCGAGGTCGTGGCGACCACGACGGCAGCGTTCAAGAACACCAACTACAAGCTCCTGGAGCGCGCGGCCGGCGCGGTCGCCGATGCCATCCTGTCGCATTTCCCGCGCATCCGCGCCGTGAAGATCACTGTGCACAAGCCGCATGCGCCGATCGCCGCGATCTTCGACGATGTCGGCATCATGCTGACGCGCTCGCGGCATCCCTAATATGGCAAGCGTGCTGATCGCACTCGGCGGCAATGTCGGCGATGTCCGCGCGACATTCGGTAAGGCGATCGCGCATATTTGCGGCATGGCGCAAGCCGCGCTGATTGCGCGGTCCTCGGACTACACGACGCCGGCCTGGGGCGACGAGGACCAGGACCCCTTCATCAATGCCTGCATCGAGATCGAGACCAGCCTCGATCCGCATGCACTGCTGTTCGTGCTCCAGAAGGTCGAGCAGAAATTCGGCCGCACGCGGGACAAGGAGCGGCGCTGGGGCCCGCGCACGCTCGATCTCGACATGATCGCCTATGACGATGTGAGCTTGCAGAAGCCCGATCTGACCCTGCCGCATCCGCGCCTGTTCGAGCGCGCCTTCGTGCTGGTGCCGCTGGCCGAAATCGCGCCCGACCGCGTGATATCAGGCATCCGTGTGCGTGACGGGCTCGCCAGCGTCTCGACGCAAGGCATTGAGCGGCTTCCGGATACCGGCTAACCAAAAACAACCGTTTGCAGGGACGGTCCGCCGTGGCAATTTCGCCTGCGAATAACAAGATTGTCGGGAGCCCTGGGCCGTATGACCTCCGTGACTGACGACCTGCCGCTGGCGGCGGATTTCCCCAAGGCCACGATCGAAGACTGGCGCAAGCTGGTCGACGGCGTGCTGAAGGGCGCGCCGTTCGAGAAGCTGGTCGGCAAGACCTATGATGGCCTGAAGATCGAACCGCTCTACCCGCGCGCCAAGGGCGTTGCGCCCGTGGCGGGCCGGCCGCTGGCTGCGCCTTGGCAGATCATGCAGCGGATCGATCATCCCGATGCGGCCGCCGCGAACGCGCAAGCGCTGACCGATCTCGAGAATGGCGCGACGGGGCTCGCGCTGGTGTTCGCCGGCGGCAGCGGCGCCCACGGTTTCGGCCTGGAACCTTCGGCCGATGCAGTCGCAAAAGTCTTGAAGGACATCCATCTCGATGCCGGCATCGGCCTCGAGCTCCAGATCGGGCCGCAATCGCGGACGGCCGCGATCCATGTCGCGGAATATGTGAAGAGTGCTGGCCTCGATCCCGCCGCCTGCAACATCCGCTTCGGGCTCGATCCGCTCGCGGCTGGCGCTGTGTGGGGGCACAGCCCTTATACGTGGGAGGAAATTGTTCCCGCCGTCACCAGCGCCATCAAGGGCCTGGCGGCGCTCGGCTTCAAGGGGCCGTTTGCTTCCGCCGACGGGCGCGTGATCCATGATGCCGGCGGCTCGGAGGTGCAGGAGCTCGCCTTCGTGCTCGCCTGCGGCGTTGCCTATCTGCGCGCGATCGAAGGCGCCGGCATTGCGCTGGAGCAGGCGCAGGGCATGGTCTATGCGCGGCTTTCCGCCGATGCCGACCAGTTCCTGACCATGGCCAAATTCCGCGCGCTGCGGCTGCTCTGGGCGCGCATCGAGACGGCGTCCGGGCTCACGCCAAAACCGCTGTTCATCGCCGCCGATACGGCCTGGCGCATGCTGACGCAGCGCGACCCTTACGTGAACATGCTGCGCGCGACCATCGCGACCTTTGCGGCGGGGCTTGCCGGCGCCAATGCGATCACCGTGCTGCCGCACACGCTGGCGCTCGGGCTACCCGATCCGTTCGCGCGGCGCGTGGCGCGCAACACGCAGCTCTTGCTGTTGGAAGAGAGCAACCTCGCCAAGGTCAGCGATCCCGCCGCCGGCGCCGGCGGCATCGAGACGCTGACGGCGCAGCTCTGCGACGCCGCCTGGGCGCTGTTCCAGGAGAGCGAGAAAGCCGGCGGCGCCTTCGCAGCGCTTCAGCAGGGTCTGTTCCAGGGCAAGGTCGCGGCGACACGAAAAGCGCGCGACGCCAACATCGCAAAGCGCCGCGACGTGCTGACCGGCGCCAGCGAGTTTCCAAACCTGCACGAGAGCGAGACGGTCGTGCTGAAGGCGACGCCGATCGCGCTTCCGCCTTACGGTGAGCAAAAATACAAGTTCGAGGCGCTACCGCCGATCCGGCTTGCGGAACCGTTCGAAGCGTTGCGCGACAAGTCGGATGCCGCGTTGAAGGCACGTGGCGCGCGGCCAAAAGTGTTCCTGGCCAATCTCGGCACGCCCGCCGATTTCACGGCACGGGCGACCTTTGCCAAGAGCTTCTTCGAAGCCGGCGGCATCCAGGCAGTCGACAGCGAGGGCTTTGCCGATCCGGCCAGGCTCGCAGCCGCTTTCAAGGCTTCCGGCGCCGAACTCGCCTGCCTTTGTTCCAGCGACAAGGTCTATGCGGAACACGCCGAAGCCGCGGCACGGGCCCTGCAAACGGCAGGCGCGCGCCATATCTATCTGGCAGGCCGCCCGACCGATGCCGAGGCGGTGCTGCGCGCGGCCGGCGTCACCGGTTTCGTCTTCGCCGGCGGCGATGCGCTTGCGACGCTGCAAGACGCCTATCGACGGATGGAACAGGCATGACCGAAACCAGCAAACCCGTTCTCACCGGCGGCTGCCAATGCGGCGCCGTGCGCTTTGGGGTCATGACGGCGCCGACCAGGATCTCGATCTGCCACTGCCGGATGTGCCAGAAGGCGGCCGGCGCGCCATTCGCCTCCTTCGCCGACATCAACAAGACGGACTTTGCCTGGACCAAGGGGCAACCCTCATTCTTCCGCTCCTCTTCGATCGCCGAGCGCGGCTTTTGCGCCGCCTGCGGCACCCCGCTGAGCTTTGGCCGCATCGACGGCGACCGTATCGAGATCATGACCGGCGCTTTCGACCATCCCGACCGGGTGATACCGACGCGGCAGTTCGGCACCGAGTCCCGCCTCGGCTGGGTGGTCGGCATCGCCAACCTGCCGAGCCAGACCACGCAACAGAATTACGGACCGGAGAAGATGGCGACCATCGTCAGCCATCAGCATCCGGATCATGATTGAGCGTCTATCATATGGTTGAGACCATGAGCCGCATTCCCAATTTCGCAGACGTCGCCTTCGCGCGCACAACCACCGCCGCGCCGACCGGCAGCGCCGAGCCGTGGCTGACGCCCGAGGGCATTCTGGTGCAGCCCGCTTATGGCGAGGCAGATGTCGCCGGGCTCGATTTCCTCGAGACTTATCCCGGCATCGCGCCCTATCTGCGTGGTCCCTACCCCACCATGTATGTCAACCAGCCCTGGACCGTCAGGCAATATGCCGGCTTCTCCACGGCGGAGGATTCCAACGCGTTCTACCGCCGCAACCTCGCGGCGGGACAGAAAGGCCTCTCGGTCGCCTTCGACCTCGCCACCCATCGCGGCTATGACAGCGACCATCCGCGCGTTGGCGGCGATGTCGGCATGGCGGGCGTTGCCATCGATTCCATCTACGACATGCGCACGCTGTTCGCAGGGATTCCGCTCGACCAGATGAGCGTGTCCATGACCATGAACGGCGCGGTGCTGCCGATCCTCGCGCTCTATGTCGCGGCTGCCGAGGAACAGGGCGTGCCGCCGGAAAAACTCTCAGGGACGATTCAGAACGACATTCTGAAAGAGTTCATGGTGCGCAACACCTACATCTATCCGCCTGCGCCTTCGATGCGGATCATCTCGGACATCTTCGCCTACACCTCCACGAGGATGCCGAAGTACAATTCGATCTCGATCTCCGGCTATCACATGCAGGAGGCCGGTGCGACGCAGGATCTCGAGCTCGCCTATACGCTCGCCGACGGCGTCGAATATCTGCGCGCCGGCCTTGCCGCCGGCCTCGACGTCGACCGTTTCGCGCCGCGCCTGTCGTTCTTCTGGGCGATTGGCATGAACTTCTTCATGGAAGTCGCCAAGCTGCGCGCCGCGCGCCTGCTCTGGGCGAAGCTGCTGAAGCCGTTCAACCCGAAAGACCCGCGCTCGCTGTCGCTGCGCACGCACAGCCAGACCTCGGGCTGGTCGCTGACGGCGCAGGACGTCTTCAACAACGTGATGCGCACCACCGTCGAGGCGATGGCGGCCACCCAAGGCCACACCCAGTCGCTGCACACCAATGCGCTCGACGAGGCCTTGGCGCTGCCGACCGATTTCTCGGCGCGTATCGCCCGCAACACCCAGCTTTTCCTCCAGCAAGAGAGCGGCACCACCCGCATCATCGATCCCTGGGGCGGCTCGTATTATGTCGAGCGGCTGACGCGCGACCTCGCGGCGAAGGCCTGGAGCCATATCCAGGAGGTCGAGGAGCTCGGCGGCATGGCCAAGGCCATCGAGGCCGGCGTGCCCAAGCTGCGTATCGAGGAAGCCTCGGCGAAAACTCAGGCTCGGATCGATGCCGGCAAGCAGGCGGTGATCGGCGTCAACAAGTACAAACCGACCGACGAAGCTCCCATCGACATCCTCAAGGTCGACAACACCAATGTCCGCCGCTTGCAGATCGACAAGCTGACGCGGCTGAAATCCGAGCGCAATCAGAAGGACGTCGATGACGCCCTCGCCGCGCTGACGCGCTCGGCCGGCGAAGGCAACGGCAATCTGCTCGCACTCGCCATCGACGCTGCACGGGCCAAGGCAACCGTCGGCGAGATTTCGGAGGCGATGGAGAAGGTGTTCGGCCGGCACCGCGCCGAGATCAAATCCATCACCGGCGTCTACAAGCGGGAGGCGTCCAGCATGGGTAACCAGGTCGAGAAGGTTCAGGCGCTGATCGACGCCTTCGAAGAGGCGGAGGGCCGCCGGCCGCGCATCCTGGTCGCCAAGATCGGCCAGGACGGCCACGATCGCGGCCAGAAGGTGATTGCGTCTGCCTTCGCCGATATCGGCTTCGACGTCGACATCGGGCCGCTGTTCGCGACTGCCGACGAAGCCGCGCGGCAGGCGGTCGAGAACGACGTGCATATCCTCGGCGTCTCCTCACTTGCCGCCGCCCATCTTACCGCCGTGCCCGAGCTGAAGGCGGCGCTGAAGAAGCAGGGCCGCGACGACATCATGATCATCGTCGGCGGCGTGGTGCCGCCGCAGGATTACGATGCGCTCTATGCCGCCGGCGCCGAAGCCATCTTCCCGCCCGGCACCGTGATTGCGGACGCAGCCGAAGAGCTGATCCGCAAGCTGAACGCCCGGCTCGGGCATAGCGAGGCGGCGGAGTAACCGACGCCGCCGATCTTCCGACAAGAAGGGTTTTGCGTGATGTTTCCCGCGCCAACGTTCATGCGCGCGCTCGCTGCGGCCGCGGTTTGCGGCGCGCTGGTCGGTCTGGCACACGCAGCCGACCCCAAGCCCGACGCCGTTATCAAGACCAAGAGCATCGAGGCGCGAATCTTCCTCGACGATAAGGTCAAGGCCGATGCGGCGCTGGCGGCCGATTGCCTTGCTGAAGGCAAGAAATGGCTCGACAAGAACGCGGCCGAGGCCGCCGCCTCGCGCAAGGCGGATCCGCAGTTCTTCAAGGACGGCGGCTGGGATTTCGAGCGCAGATACACGATCCGCTCGGTGGTTGCCGATCGCTACGTCAGCATCCTGCGCGACGACTACATGGACACGCACGGTGCCCATCCGAACTCAAACGTAAACACGATCCTGTGGGACAAGACCGAGAACACGCGCATCTCGATCCGCCCGTTCTTCGCCGAGACTGCCGACAATGGGGCGACCATGAAGGCGATGGTGAAGGCCGTGCTCGTCTCGCTGAAAGCCGAAAAGAAGAAGCGCGACGCCAGCGAGACCGCGACCGACGAGTGGTTCAATGGCGTCGCGCCGAACCTGCTCAGGATCGGCGCAGTGACGCTCGCGCCCTCAGCCGAAGCGGGCAAGAGCTCCGGCCTCACCTTCCATTACCCGCCCTACGCCGTCGGCCCCTACGCCGAGGGCGAATATGTCGCGTTCGTGCCGTGGGAGGCGCTGAAGCCCTACCTGACCGCGGAAGGCACCCGCATCTTCGGCGGCGCACGGCCGAAGGGCGACGCGGACGCGCAGTGAGCGCTCGCTAACGCGATCGCGGACTGACGCGAGCCAATGTCCGCGCAAGTGAGTCCGTCCAATCGGGAATCCAGGAGCCAAACAGCGCTTGCCAGCGATCGGCGTCCGCAGGTTCCGTATCGAGGGCGACCGACCATTCGATGAGGGTGCGGTCACCTTCGATGATCGGGCGCAGATGCATGGTGCCCTGGTAGCGCGTCGGCGCTGGCGCTTGGCTCCCCGCTTGGCTCCCGTCATCTTGCGGATACGGCAGCGCTTCGAGACCGGCATAGGTCAGGCTGTGCTGCCGGTCCGAGTGATCGACCAGGCGCTGGCGGATCCAGTTTCCGAGATAGCAGAAGCGCCTGATGGCGCCGACTTCGTCGCCGCGCTTGTCGTCTTCGATCACGCTCTCGCTCACCCCGTCGATGTAAGCGGGATAGTTGTTGAAATCGCGGATGAGCGACCAGACTTCGTCCAGCGGGTGGTCCAGCACGGCGCTGTAATAGGCTTGGGTCATGGCTTGCCTTCTTTCGTTACGCGCTGAGGTTGGCGACTTGCGCGGGCAAAACCCACCCGATTTCCGACTGGCCTTTCCGGTGGGCCTCCAGCTTTCACACAACAGTACGATCCCATTGGTAGCGCTACCTTGCAGCGGCGCCGCAAAGCCGACTAGAATGCCGCCGTTGACAAGAGCGCCCGACGTCACGGGCGCCGCTGGGAGGCATTCAATGTCCAAGATTTCGCGCCGCACCTTTGCGGCTTCATCCGCCGCCGTTGCGGCATCCGCCGCTTTCGGGTTCAAGCCCGCACGCGCGCAAACCTATCCGGCGCGGCCGGTCACCGTGATCGTGCCCTGGGGCGCCGGCGGTGGCACCGACGCGACTGCGCGCATCGTCGCGGCGCTGCTGGAGAAAGATCTCGGCCAGCCCTTCAACGTGGTCAACCGCACCGGTGGCTCCGGCGTCGTCGGCCACAGTGCGATCGCAACCGCGCAGCCCGACGGCTACACCATCGGCATGCTCACGGTCGAAATCTCGATGATGCACTGGCAGGGCCTCACCGACCTGACGCCGAAGAGCTACACGCCGCTGGCGCTGATGAACGAGGATCCGCCCGGCATTCAGGTCTCCTCCTCCTCGCCGTACAAGACGGTCAAGGAGCTCGCCGAGGCGATCAAGGCGGCGCCCCCGGGCAAGTTCAAGGCTTCGGGCACCGGCCAGGGCGGCATCTGGCATCTGGCGCTGGTCGGCTGGATGCAGGCGATGGGCCTACCCGCCAACCAGGTCGCCTGGGTGCCCTCGAACGGCGCGGCGCCAGCCATGCAGGATCTCGCCGCCGGCGGCCTCGACCTCACCACCTGCTCGGTGCCGGAAGCGCGCGCCATTATCGAGGCCGGCAAGGCCAGGAGCCTCGCCATCATGGCACCGGCGCGCAATCCGATCTTCAAGGACGTGCCGACGCTGAAGGAGGCGATGGGCATCGATTACGCGACCGGCGCCTGGCGCGGCATCGGCGCACCCAAGAACCTGCCGCCGGAGATCGCAACGAAGCTCACCGCGGCCCTGAAGAAGGTCTACGACTCCGCCGAGTTCAAGGACTTCATGAGCAATCGCGGCTTTGGCACTGTGTGGGGCGATGGCGCCCATTTCGCCGGCTTCATGGACAAGGGCGATGCCCAGATGGGCGAGGCGATGAAGGCGGCCGGCCTGAGCAAGGCGTGACCTGGTACTGCGACGCTCTGATCGCCTCTCCCCGCCTGCGGGGAGAGGCCGGAATTCGCGCAAGGCGCGGATTCCGGGTGAGGGGGACTCTCCACGAATCCAACTCTCACCGTCCTCGCGGAGAACCCCCCTCACCCCAACCCTCTCCCCGCGCGCGGGGAGCGGGAGAACACTCTTTGTAGGACTCCCCCATGCGTCTTCCCGACTCCGTCACGGGATCGTTTCTCGTCGCACTCGGCGCAGCCGCCGCCTATGGCGGTTGGATCTTGCCGCCGGTGCCGGGGCAGCCGGTCGGCCCCAACGTGTTTCCGCTGGTGATCGGGACGGGGCTCGCGCTATGCGGGCTCGCGATCGTGTTCGGCATCGGCCATTCCTTCGAGGAGGAGGAAGAGCTCATCCCGTTCGAGGACGGCCAGGCGGCTAGCCCGCCGCCGCAGGGCAAGCTCTACGGCCTGCGCGCGCTGCTGCCGCCGGCGCTGCTGCTGTTCTACGTCTTTGCCGCCGACCGGCTCGGCTTCATCATCACCGCGGCGATCATGGTCTACGTGACGTCGACCGCGTTAGGGGCGAAGTGGAAGCTGGCGCTGCCGCTCGCGGCGCTCTCGCCGTTCGCCATTCACCTCATCTTCGGCAAGCTGCTCCGCGTGCCGCTGCCTGCCGGCCTGCTGCCGACGCCCTGGTAATCCCATGCTGAAAACCCTGATTGATGCGTTCGCACTGATCTCCACCTGGGAGGTCATCATCGCGATGTTCGCGGCCTCCGTGTACGGGCTCGTGATCGGCTCGCTGCCGGGCTTGTCGGCGACGATGGCGACCGCCCTGCTCGTCCCCGTCACCTTCTACCTGTCGCCGATCGCGGCGATCGCGACCATCGTCGCGGCCTCCTCGATGGCGATCTTCTCCGGTGACATTCCGGGCGCGCTGCTGCGCATTCCCGGCACGCCGGCTTCCGCCGCCTATGCCGACGAAGCCTATGCCATGACCCGCAAGGGCCAGGCCGAGCTTGCGCTCGGAGCCGGCGTCTGGTTCTCCGCGGTCGGCGGCATTGCCGGGGTGCTGTCGTTGATGATCCTGGCGCCGCCGCTGGCCGAGATCGCGCTGTCGTTCTCGACCTTCGAATATTTCTGGCTGGCGCTGCTCGGCCTGATGTGCGCCACCTTGGTCGCGCGCTCCTCGCCGGTGAAGGCGATCGCGGGCATGTTCATCGGCCTCTTGGTCTCCTGTATCGGCATCGAGAACCCCGGCGGCGTGCCGCGCTTCACCTTCGGCATCACCGACCTGTTCGGCGGCATCGAGCCGATCCCGGCGCTGGTCGGCGTGTTCGCAGTGGCGCAGGTGATGCGCGCGATGCTGACGCCCGAGCCGCCACCGCTGCCGCGGCGTAAATTCGGGAGCATCATGGCCGGCCAGTGGAAGCTGACGAAGCTTTATCACTGGCAGATGACGCGCGGGAACATCGTCGGCATCATCATCGGCGTGCTGCCCGGCGCCGGCGCCGACATGGCCGCCTGGGTCTCCTACGCGATGTCGAAGCGGTTCTCCAAGGAGCCGGAAAAGTTCGGCACCGGTCATGTCGAAGGCCTGGTCGAGGCCGGCGCCAGCAACAATGCCAGCATCGCCTCCGGCTGGGTGCCTTCGCTGCTGTTCGGCATCCCCGGCGACACCATCGCCGCGATCGCGATCGGCGTGCTCTACATGAAGGGCCTCAATCCGGGCCCGACGCTGTTCACCGAGAAGGCGTCCAGCATGTATGCGATCTATCTGATGTTCATCATCGCGAACATTTTGATGATCCCGCTCGGCATCGCCATGATCCGCGTTGCCGCCTACATCCTGCTGGCGCCGCGCTCCACAGTGATGCCGATCATCATGCTGTGCTGCGCGGTCGGCTCGTTTGCGATCGGCAACAACATGTTCGGCGTCGTCACCGTCGCCGCCTTCGGCGTGATCGGCTATGTGATGGAGGCCAACGGCTACCCCGTCGCGGCCATGGTGCTCGGCATCGTCATGGGCACCATGGTCGAGCAGGCTTTCGTCACGTCGTTGATCAAGTCGGACGGAAGCATCCTGCCGTTCTTCGAGCGCCCGGTCGCGGCGATCCTTGCCGCGATGGCGATCGGCGCCCTGCTGTGGCCCGTGATGGTGTGGATCTGGCGCAAGATGAAACCGCTCCAGACGGCCGCGGCAACATCCCGGTGATTCCAGGCGAGCGGCGCCCTCGTCTGCCCATCGAGACGCCCCTAAGTCCGGCGCTGGGCCGCTTGGCGGCTTTGTGCTAGTATCCAGCCATGACCGAGGTCGCCGACATTCCGCTTCAGACAATTATTCTGAAGCTCAAGGAGATCGCTCCCGCCTTGAGGGCTGCGGGCGTGAAACGGCTATACATCTTCGGATCACGTGCCCGCGGTGATGCGCGGCCCGACAGCGACCTGGATGTTCTCGTCGAAACGACCTCGCGCGAGGAACCACCACGGTTCGATTTCTTCAAAGTCCTGCATCTGATAGAAGATGAGGTGGGCCTCACGACGCAAATTTCATTGCGAAACCTGCTGAAGCCCCGCATCGCCGAGCGGATCGCGGATGACCTGGTCGAGGTATTCTAGATGCCGCCGACCGCGGAAGACCGGTTGCGAGACACTCTCGAAGCCATCGTCGAGATCGAGGCATTGCTGGCAGGCTACAACCTCGACCTCTTCACTGCAGACAAGACGCGCCGCATGGCGACAGAACGCTATCTCGAAGTCATATGTGAAGCTGCCCGGCGCTTGACTGACGATATCAAGAAAGACGCGCCAGAGATCGACTGGCAGAGAATGGTCGATTTCGGCAACCACTTGCGCCACGCGTACCATGCAACAGACGTAGGGATTGTGTGGGACATCGTTCAAGATCATCTTCCGCCGTTGAAATCTTTCGTTGAACGGTGCATTCGGGCATCCAGCTGATGATGCATCCACCCGCTCGCCTGCAACGATGACCAGCCCCAAGACGCTCGACATCAAATCCCTCGCCCGCGACCTCCGCGCCGGCAGCCGCGCGGCGCTGGCGCGGGCCATCACGCTGGTGGAGAGCCGGCGCGGTGACCATCAGACGCTGGCGCGCGAGCTGGTGCAGACGCTGCTGCCCGACACCGGCAAGGCATTTCGCGTCGGCATCACCGGATCGCCAGGCGTCGGCAAATCAACCACGATCGACGTGCTCGGGACGTATCTGATTGAACAGGGCCACAAGGTCGCCGTGCTCGCGGTCGACCCGTCCTCGGCGCGCAGCGGCGGCTCGATCCTCGGCGACAAGACGCGGATGGCGCGGCTGGCGGCCTCCACTGATGCCTTCATCCGCCCCTCGCCGTCTTCGGGCACGCTCGGCGGCGTCGCGGCCAAGACGCGCGAGGCGATGCTGCTCTGCGAAGCCGCCGGCTTCGACGTCGTGCTGGTCGAGACCGTCGGCATCGGCCAGTCCGAGACCGCGGTCTGCGACATGACCGACTTCTTCCTCGCGCTTATGCTGCCGGGCGGCGGCGACGAGCTACAAGGCATCAAGAAAGGCCTGGTCGAACTCGCCGACATGATCGCCATCAACAAGGCCGACGGCGACAACCTCAAGCGCGCCAAGATCACCGCGGCCGACTATCGCGGCGCGCTGCACATTCTCAGCCCCAGGTCCGAGCATTGGCACCCACCGGTCGAGACCTATTCGGCGCTCACCGGCACCGGCATCGCCGAGCTCTGGCAGAAGGTTCTGGATCACCGCAAGGCGATGAGCGCATCCGGCGAGTTTGCCGCGCGCCGGCGCGATCAGCAGGTGAAGTGGATGTGGTCGATGCTGGAGCAGCGGATGCTGGCGCGGCTGCGCAGCGAGGCATCGGTGCGGACCAAGGTCCGGAAGATCGAAGCGGAGGTGGCCGACGGCCATCTCACGCCGGCGCTCGCTGCCGAGCAGATCTTGGAGTTGCTGCAATGAGCGAAAAGCTCCGCGTTCTCCTGACCGGCTTCGGGCCGTTTCCCGGCGCGCCCTATAATCCGACCCAGCCACTGGTGGCGCGACTGGCGCAGCTGCGCCGCCCGGCACTCGACGATGTCACGATTGCCAGTCACATCTTCCCGGTCACCTATGCTGCGGTCGACCGGCAATTGCCTGACGTGCTCACGAAGGTGAAGCCGGATGCGCTTCTGATGTTCGGCCTCGCCGCACGCACGCCTTACTTGCGCATCGAGACCCGCGCCCGCAATGCCGTCACCATGCTCTGGCCGGATGCCGCCAACACCCGTTCCAGCAAGCGCGGCATCGCCGGCCATGCAGACGCGATGATGTTCGGTCCGCACACCGCACGGCTGCTGCGCGCCGCACGCCTCACCGGCATCGATGCGCGCTCTTCGCGCGATGCCGGCGCCTATCTCTGCAACTATCTGAGCTGGCGCGCGATCGAGAATGTGAGAGCGGGCGGGCCGATGCTGGCGGCGTTTATCCACATCCCGTTGCTCGCGCGTAGCGGCGCCGTGCGCCGCAAGGGCGCGCCGCGGATCACGCTGGAGGAATTGGTCGATGCTGGCGAAGCCATGCTGATGGAGATGGTGCAGTTGGCAAGGAAGGAGCGGAACACACCGATTTCGTAGGGTGGGCAAAGGCGCACTTGCGCCGTGCCCACCATACATCGGGATCCGTGCTGACTATGGTGGGCACGCTTCCGCCTTCGCTCTCCGAGCTACGGCGGACAAGTCGTTTGCCCACCCTACCGCACCTCGCTTGCGTAAACATTTAACCCTACCGTGAACAATCCTCACGTCACCGGCCGCCCTGCGCTACCTAGTGGGCGCGGACATTTCCCGCGTCCGCCGAAGGACGCGTCATGGACCTCAATCGCCGTCATCTCATCGGAGCCTCGACTGCCGGCATCGCTGGCGCGCTCGCCATGCCGGCTGACGCTGCGCGCGCGGCGCCGCTGACATCCCTGCTCGGCCGCGATGCCACGCAATACGGCGTGCGGCCCGGCAGCAGCGAAGACCAAACGCGAGCGCTTCAGCGTGCGATCGACGAGAGCGCGCGGGCACAGGTGCCGCTCGCCTTGCCGCCCGGCATCTACCGGACCGGTCTGTTGCGGCTCCCGAACGGCGCGCAACTGATCGGCGTGCGCGGTGCGACGAAACTCGTCTTCACCGGCGGAGCCTCGGTAATCCAGAGCGATGGTTCCGATGCGATCGGCATCACCGGCATCATCTTCGACGGCGGCAACATTCCGCTGCCGACGCGGCGCGGCCTGATCCACGTCCTCGGCGGCCGCGACGTCCGCATCACCGATTGCGCGATCACCGGCTCCGGCGGCAGCGGGGTCTGGCTCGAGCAGGTGTCAGGCGACATTTCCGGCAATATCTTCACCAATATCGCGGTGACGGCGGTGGTCTCGTTCGATGCCAAAGGCCTCAGCGTTTCCCGCAACACAATCACCGGCACCAATGACAACGGCATCGAGATCCTGCGCACCGCGATCGGCGATGACGGCACGCTGGTCGCTGACAACCGCATCGAGGACATCAAGGCCGGCCCCGGCGGCTCCGGCCAGTACGGCAACGCCATCAACGCCTTTCGCGCCGGCAATGTGATCGTGCGCGGCAACCGCATCAGGAATTGCGACTACTCCGCGGTGCGCGGCAACTCCGCCTCCAACATCCACATCACCGGCAACAGTGTCAGCGACGTGCGCGAAGTCGCGCTCTATTCCGAGTTCGCGTTCGAAGCCGCGGTGATCGCCAACAACACCGTCGACGGCGCCGCCGTTGGCGTCTCCGTCTGCAATTTCAACGAGGGCGGCCGCATCGCCGTTGTCCAGGGCAACATCATCCGCAATCTGCTCCCGAAGCGTCCGATCGGCACCGTACCCGACGACGATGCCGGCGTCGGCATCTACATCGAAGCGGATTCCTCGGTGACCGGCAACGTGATCGAGAACGCGCCGTCCTATGGCATCGTCGCCGGCTGGGGCAAATATCTGCGCGACGTCGCGATCACGGGGAACGTAATCCGCAAGGCGCTGGCCGGCGTCGGCGTCTCCGTGGTGCCGGGCGCCGGCACCGCGCTCGTCAACAACAACATGATCTCCGAGACCCCGCGCGGCGCCGTGGTCGGGCTGGATCATGCGCGTGCAGTGACGTCGGACCTGTCGGCCGACGGTGCGCAGCGGTTCGCGCAAGTGGTGGTCGGCGGGAATGCAGTGCGGCGTTAACTGTGCGGCTGGCAGACGGGCCGAGCATCCTTCGAGGCTCCCCACGCGGCGCGTTGCGCCACGTGTCTCGCACCTCAGGATGACGGGACGAGCGAGCGAACTCGACTTCGCGAAGAGCTATTCGGCACCACACTCAAAGGCTGTTAAGTCTGATATTGACAACAAGCACGCTGCCGTCATCCTGAGGTGCGAGCCGTGCGGTGCGGAGCACCGCGCGGGGAGCCTCGAAGGATGATTTGTGGGCATCTTTGTCTACATGCTGCGGTGCGCGGATGGCTCGTTCTATATCGGGAGCGCCACTGGAGAGGACGTGTCCAAGCGCGTCGATGAGCACAATGCCGGCGCTTATCCCGGATATACCTATTCGAGGCGTCCGGTCGTCTTGGTGTGGTCCGAGCATTTCGAACGGATCACCGACGGCATTGCGGCCGAACGGCAGCTCAAGGGATGGAGGCGCGCCAAGAAGGAAGCGCTTGTTCGCTCGGATTGGAAGGCAGTAAGCCTGCTTGCGCGCCGACGTGCGGGAGCGCCGAGGTCCAAGAAGTGAGCGGCGACGCGGCTGGCAGACGGGCCGCACATCCTTCGAGGCTCGCCCTTGCGGTGCTCTGCACCGCAAGGCTCACGCCTCAGGATGACGGGGTTGGAGAAGTTCGGCTGCCCTCTTGAACATCCCTTAGAACGCGTTCCGCAGCAGCGGGTATTTTGCCTGCAGGCCGTCGAGGCTGAAGGTGAATTCGACGACGCGCTCGGGGGCTGCGACGATTTCGGCGGCGGGCGGGGAGAACTGCGGCAGAAGCGTTGCCATCGTGGCCGGCGCCGTCGGGGGTGCCATCGCGGGCGGCGCGGAGAGCGGTGCGATCGGGGCGTCGGTGATGTCGGCGAGAGCGTCCGGCTTGGGATCGAGCCTGACCGGCACGGCGGTCTCGGGTGCGATGTGGACGGCCTTCGGCTGCACGGTCTGCGCCGGTTGCTCGCGCGGAAACACGCGCGGCATCGTCGCCGGCGACCAGCCGAAGGCGGGCGTCACGCTCGCGGCTGCCGCAGCGACGTCCGCACCCGTTGCAAGCGCGCGCCAGGTCTGGACCGCACGCTTGGCCTCCTGGATGTTTTCGAGGAATGCGATCTCGGAGTGGTAGCGGCGCCAGCGTCCGGTCTCGAACATTTCGGAGAGATGTTGCAGCCGCTGCTCGGCGAGAGCGCACCAGCGTGCCGCGATGTCGCGGCTAACAGCCACGTCGCGAACGACTTCTTGGCGATGTGTCATGAACCAGCCCGTCAGGAGAAAACACGGACGCGGGGACGCAACGCACACGAATCAATTTAGACGCGACATGAATATTTTGTGGAAAAGTTTTGACTTGTCCAGCAACGACGCCGCGCCCGTCATCAAACACCGTAGTCGTGCGGAGATTTCCTGTGTTTTCGAGTCAAGCTTCGCACAAGCATGACGGGCTTGCGGCGTGCCGAGTCGACGATCGGCACGAACGCGGGCGCGATCCTTCAACCGGAAGCTGAACGAGCGCCAGGCTTCGAAAGATCAGATGCCCAAAAGAAAAGACCCGTCCGGGGGGACAACCGGACGGGTCGAGCCATATGGGCGCTTGGGGTGGATGGGCGCTCGCGCCTGATATGACTGATGGGGAGGGATGACCGCTCCCACATAATTTGGTCGTGGCAGCTGGCTGAACGTTCAACGCGGCGTTTGCTTTTTTGAGCTTCGCCGTACGCGCATCTTTGTCGCAGCGGCTATCGCGTTGCCGGCCTATCCGCCTGAGAAATCGCGGATTTCTCTTCTGCGCTTGACAGCGAGGGTTGCTCGATCGCGCGGCTGCCCGGCTCGTCGCGACGCTTGCCGGCGTCTTCACGTTTTGTTGTACCGGATGCCGCCGCAACCGGCGTCGCGCTGTCGGCGGGAACGGCCATGACCGCGGCAAACGCATCGGCCTCGCCGTCGCCGAACAGATCATCACGGCCGGGTGAACCGAGGTCGCGCGCGGTCTTCGCGAGCGCCATGCGCAGCTCTTCCGGCTTCAAGGCATGGTTGCGCTCGAACAGCAGCGCCGCGATGCCGGAAACATAGGCCGCCGAGAACGAAGTGCCCGATGTCATCTGATATTTGCCGTCGGGCGCCGGCAGGAAGATGTCGACGCCGGGGGCTGCGACCGCGATGTAGTTGCCACGGTTGGAGGCGGTGAACAGCCGGTCCTGCTGATCGGTGGCGCTGACCGCGATCACGTTGGGATTGGCGGCGGGATAGAGCGGCGGCGATTTCGCGCCGGCATTGCCGGCGGCCGCAATCAGCACCAGCCCGCGCACAGCGGTCGCCGCGATGGCCCGCTCGATCACCGCGTCCTTCGGACCGGCGAAGCTCATGTTGACGATCTGCGCGCCGTGCTCGGCGGCATGGTTCAGCGAGCGCAGGATGATGTAGGACGAGCTCTCGGCGCCACCGGCGGTGCCGCCGAAGGCGCGGATCGCGATGATGCGCGCCTCGGGCGCGCTGCCCATCAACCGCGCATGCGCCACGATGGCGCCGGCGATGCCGGTGCCGTGAACGTGCGGCCCCTCGGCGCTGCCGAGCGCATCGAAATTGTCGGCGATGGAATTGGCGAGTTCGGGATGGCTGGCGTCGATGCCGGAGTCGATCACGGCAATCGTGACGTTGGCGCCGTGCGCCAGCGTATGCGCCTGCGGCAGGCGGAGCTTTGTCAGTGCATATTGCGCAGGATCGCCCTCGGTCGGCCCCGACGATGTCTGGTCCTGGAGCACATAGCGGAAGTTCGGCTGAAGCGAGCGCACACTGCCGTCGGCCACGAATTCGCGCCGCACCGTCTCGTACGGCCGGCCGTCGGTGATGCGGAACAGGCCGAAAGTTGCGCCGATCAGCGGAAAATTCTCGGAGGCGACGCGCGTCAGGCCGTGGCGACGCGCGAGCTCGTCGGCCTCGGCCGACGACAGCGCGCCGTCGATCTCGGCGACGAATTCGTTGGCGAAGCTGCGCAGGTTCACCGCGGCCGGCGTGCTGTTGCCACGCCCCTTGCCGGCGCTCTTCTTGCCTGATGTTCCGGTACCCTCGCCGCCCGCGTTCGGCTGCGCCAAGCATTCGCCACCGGCATCGCGATAGGGTGCGGTGCAGGCCGGATAGAGGTTCGGCGAATAGCGCGCATAGGGCAGCACCGGCGTTGTCCGCATGCGCAACGGCGTGGTGCGGGGGATGGCCGCGATCGTCCGCGGGCCGCGGCCGACGCTGACCGCGCGCGCGGCAACACCGGGGCTGACACGCGGGGTAATGCTCGGAGAGATGGTCGGCGTGCGCGAGGGAACGCTGATCGTTGGCGTACGCATGATCGCCTGCGCCTGCGCAACCTCGGCGCCGAGACAGGCCGTGAGCAGCAGCACGGCTCCAACCGACGAAACGTAGGCCCCGGCGCGTACCCTGCTCTCGGACTTGCGCGTCATCGGTTCAGCGGCGCGTTCAGGGCGTCGCGACGGCCAGATTGACGAACTTCTCGCGCTGCATCTTGCCGAGCAGCGAGGCGAGCTCGTCCTGGCTCATCGCCTTGTTGAATTGGAGGCGGAACATGCCGCCCTTGGCTCCGTCGATGATCGACGCCTGGTAGCTGTCGAGCAGCGCGGTGATGTCGGCGATGCGCGCCTCGGGGGTGAAGCGCACCAGCGCACGCGCCGGCGCGACCGTGCCACCAAGTTCGCGTGTGATCGGCGCACTGGTCGAGAGCGAAGCCGTCTGGAAGGTCGCCGGCTGGTTCTTCATCAGCACGGCGCCGATAATTCCGGCTTGCAGCACGAGCGCGACGGCGCCGAGGCTCGCCGACCAGGCCAGCGTCCGCGGCGACAGGCTCGCGAAGAAGGTCGCGATGCGTGCCGACAGCGGCAGCGAACCGGTCGCCCGCGCTGGCTCGGCATCGATCGCGGCAAACAGCTTCTGCATCGCGCGCGCCGACGGAGCGCCCAGGCTCTCGTTCAGATGAATGGTCTCTTCGTACTCGCCGCGGATCGCGGCATATTGCTTCGCAAGCTCCGGATCGCGCGCCAGCGCTTCCTCGACGCGGCGGGCATCGCGCGCGTTCAGCGTGCCGGCGGCGTGCCACGGCAGCAGCAGTTCAATTTCACTGGGCTCTTGCTCCAGCATCTTCTTGCTCAAAGCCATCATGGCCAGCCTCGCTCAACGCCGGCTGCCTTCAGCAGTTCGGCCAGTTTCTTGCGCGCATAGAACAAGCGCGTCTTCACAGTGTTCTCCGGTATCCCGACGATTTCAGCCACCTCTTCCACGGACTTCTCGTGGTAGTAGACGAGATCGACGATCTCCCGGTGTTCCGGCGAAAGGCCCGTCAGACACTCCCGCAACGCCTCACTGGTATCCTTCTTCTGCACCACCGTTTCCGGATCGTCGGACGTATCCTCGATCGCGTTGGCGGCCTCTTCGTCCAACTCGAAATCCTTCCTGCGCCGAAGCGCAGACAGGGCCTTGAATCGGGTGATAGCCAGCAGCCAGGTGGAAACGGCGGATCGGCCCTCGAATTTGCCGGCTTGACGCCAGACGTCGAGAAACACCTCGCTGATGAGGTCTTCCGCCGCCTGCTCGTCCCGCACGACCCTGAGTCCGAACCTGTAAACCCTGACATGGTGCCGCCCGTACAACACCTGCATGGCGAGCCGGTCGCCTTGAGCGATCCTGGCGATCAGGACCTCGTCCGAAGCCGCCTGTGTCACGCTCAAAGGCCGTCTCGCAAAGTTGGTCGGGTCGGTGCGGCGGAGGGTTCGACCGAAGGGGCGAAATTCTTCAGGTTACCGCACGCATATGGGGGCTTATGTGATCTCCCCCACATAAGCGCATTTTTCTTGTTCCATCGGCGGCGACCCGCCTCGATCCAGATCGGTAACATAATACTGAAATATTTCCCTGCGGAAGGACTGTCCGGCACAGGCAGCCCGGTCAAGCCTGGATCCATAGCAGCCCTGCACGGTGTATGTCTCACGAACCCCTGCTTTGGCTCGACCGCATCGCAAACCGATGCTTAACCGCCAGCAAATTTCGCTGCCGGGCCGACATTCCCCTGTTCCGCGCTGCACGGTTCGGATTCGATTTCGAAGGATACCAAACCTAAAGGCTTGCCACGTAGATTTTTGAGCTGACATCCACCATTGGCGGGACAATGAACACGGCCGCGACGTCGCTTCCCGAGAGGAATGCCGCTGAAGTCGCGGATCTCGTTCTCGCGCCCGCGGCTCCGGAAGTCCTGGCGCGTCGGGCCCGGCAGCGCCGCCAGATGTATATCGGCCAGGTCGCGAGCTACTCGCTCGGCGCCTCCGTCCTGCTGCTGTACGCCTATGACGGTGCGATCTCCATGGGTGTCCCATCGCTGTTCTGGCTCGGCGGCCTCCTGATCATCGGGACGTTCACCGTGCTGTCGGAAGCCGGCTTCGGCGATCGGTTCGAAGATCATTACCTGACCGTCTTCCAGATCTCTGCGCATATGGCGCTGCAACTGGTGTTCCTGCTGGCGGTGCCGACGGTCGGGGTCGCGTTCCTCGCCGTGCTATTTCTAATCTTCGCATTTGGTACGCTGCGGATGACGTCGAGCCAGGCGATGCTCACCTGGGGTCTTGCCACCTGCGGGCTCGCCTTTGTCTTCCTTGGCTCGGATCTGCCGATCGGCCTGCCGGTTACGACCCGGTTGCAGCGGACCGCCTCCATGCTGTGCTTCGTGCTGGTGATCGGCCAGTGCGCTTTCCTCGGCCTGTTCGGCGCCACGCTGCGCAAGATCCTGTACCGGCGCAGCATCGAGCTGAAGGCCGCCTATCAGCGCATCGAGGAACTGGCCGAGCTCGACGAGCTCACCGGCTCCTACAATCGCCGCTGCATCATGCGGCTTCTCGACACCGCGATCGACAAGTCGTGGCAGGCGTCAACGCCTTGCGCAATCGCGCTGATCGATCTCGACTGGTTCAAGCGCGTCAACGACGCCCACGGCCATCCCATCGGCGACGAGGTGCTGCGCACCTTCGCGATCACCATTTTCGCCAACATCCGCCAAGCCGACTGCTTCGGCCGCTACGGCGGCGAGGAATTTCTGCTGCTGCTGCCCGGAACCGATGGCGAGGCGGCATCGCGCATGCTCGAGCGCTTGCGCCAGATCATCGCCGATCTCGACTGGAGCGCATTTGCCCCCGGCCTGCGCGTGACCATTTCCGCGGGCGTCGTGACGCTGCGCGACAACGATACTGCCGACACGTTTCTAGCACGCGCCGACCACGCGCTCTATTCCGCCAAGGCGCAAGGGCGCAATCGCATTGCAACGGGTTGACCAATTCATTTTTCAGGCGCGCGAGAAGACGCCGCCGGCCGAACGCTCCAGGACAGGGCAATGAGATCGAAATCCGCAACACCATCCGAGAACCTGCTCGAGGAATTGCAGGCCGCGCTCTCCCACGGCACCGTTGCGCGCCGGGTCGAGACGCTGCGCCGCGTCACCGATCTCTTCGTGGGCAACGCGGTGGATTATTCCGACGACCACGTCCGCGTGTTCGACGACGTGTTCCAGTGCCTGGTCGAGCAGATCGAGATTTCGGCCAGGGCACTGCTCGCCGAGCGCCTTGCACCGATCGCGTCCGCGCCGCCGAAGATCATCCGCACGCTCGCGCTCGACGAGGTGATCGAGGTCTCCGGCCCGGTGCTGTCGAAATCGGAACGGCTGGACGAGGCGACCCTTATCGAGATCGCGCGCACCAGAGGCCAGGCGCATCTTAAGGCGATCTCGCTGCGGCGAGTGCTGTCGGAGGCGTTGACCGATTTGCTGGTGACGCGCGGCAACGAGGACGTGGTGCAGTCGACCGTCAGCAATCCGGGCGCGCGCCTCTCCGAGGGAAGTCTCACCGACCTCGTCACCCGCGCCGAACGCGACGACGACCTCGCCACCTGCATCGGCCTGCGGCCCGACCTGCCGCGTCATCATTATTTGAAACTGGTCGCGAAGGCCTCCTTGAGCGTGCGCAGGAAGTTAGAGGCCGCACATCCCGAGCTCGCGGACGAAGTGTCCAGCGTGGTCCAGGAAGCGGCTCAGCGGGTCCGTGCCGCCGCGACGACCCGGCAAACCGAGATGGCGCGTGCGCTGGTGAAGTCGCTGCACGCGGACGGCCGCCTCAACGAATTCCAGGTCAGCACTTTCGCCGAGCAGGGCAAGTTCGACGAGACCAATGCGGGGCTGGCCGCGCTCGCAGGCGTCGCGGTCGAGACCGCCGAGACCATGATGATCGACAGCCGGACCGAGGGTGTGATGATCCTCGCCAAGGTCGCGGGGATGTCGTGGTCGAGCGTGCGCGCGATCATCGCCATGCGCGAGAAGCTCTCCGGCGGCTCGCAGACCGACATGCTGGCGCTGCGAGACACCTACGAAGCCCTGCGCTCTTCGACCGCGCAGCAGGTGCTGCGTTTCCACCGCATGCAGCAGGGCACTACGCCGGCGGCGTGAAGCTGGCTCCTTAATACCGCAAGATTTTCGAGCCCACCGCCGCGCCGATCGCGGTCACGACCGCGGTCGCGATCGTGTACCAGGTCGCGACGAACAGGGGGGAATCGTCGGTGCAGTGCGAGGCGTAGAGCGTCGCGGCCAATCCCGCCGCGACCAGGCCGGCGAGCGCGCCGGCAAGCGCGGGACGCGACGGCGCGCCGTGGCGCAGACCGAACAGCGCCCCCGCAAGCAGCGGCAGCGACATCGCGGGGATCGCAAGCAGGCACACCCTGGAGTTCTTGCCCATCAAGCGCATTGTCATCGGCATGGCCGGCGCCATCATCGCCTCACTGCC
This sequence comes from Bradyrhizobium sp. DN3, assembly GCF_041357655.1. Lineage (NCBI taxonomy): Bacteria > Pseudomonadati > Pseudomonadota > Alphaproteobacteria > Hyphomicrobiales > Nitrobacteraceae > Bradyrhizobium > Bradyrhizobium sp. DN3. The sequence goes on from NZ_JAULLN010000001.1 coordinate 129,408, forward strand.
GATCGCCACGGCAAGCAGTCCGACGGGAAGCAGCAAGAGCCAGCCCCAGCCGCGCAGCAGGGCTTCGGGGCGCGACAAATGCAGGCTGACGATGATCGCGGGGATCGCGAGCGACAGCGTCACCGCGAACTTCATGTCGAAAAACGGGTTGCGCATCGCGCTCATCACGTCCGGGCGCACGCCGAGGAAAGTCGCGAAGATCAGGATCGAGAGCGGCGCGGCCACCAGCAGCGCCATGGTCAGCACGGCGCCGACGCGCGGCGCGCGATGGACGTTGTCGGCCGCGAGCGAGCGAATCAGTTGATCGGTATCCATGCCTAGTGGTCCCGCAGTTTGGCAGTCAGCGCAGCAAGTCCGCGATGCAGCGCGACCCGCACCGCACCTTCGCTCATCGCAAACTTTGCCGCCGTATCCTTGATCGAGGCGGCCTCGACCGCGATCGACTGCAACACGTCGCGCTGGCGCTGCGGCAGAGTGCTCAGCTGCGCGGCGACCTCGCCCGCCGAAGCCGTCTCCTGCGGTGCCTCGCCCGGCAGCGTCTCGGCGAAATCATCGATGTTGACGAAGACGCGCCTGCCGCGCCGCCGCAGCGTATCGATCAGCTTGTTGCGGGCGATCGCGAACAGCCAGGGCGCGAAGGGAGCTTCGCTGTCCCAGGTGTGTCGCTTCAGATGCACCGCCAACAAGATCTCCTGCACGATATCCTCAGCCTGGTCGGGAGACTGGCCGGCCCGCGCCAACCCACGCCTCGCAGCAGCGCGCAGCACCGGCGCGACCGCCTTCAGCAGGCGATGATACGCCGCGTCGTCGCCAGCCATGGCCGACCGCATCAGGCCGGTCCATTCATCCTCACGTCCGCGCACGCGCGCCCCTCACCATGCAATTCGGCCGCTCTTTCAATTTGTTACCCCTGCACCCCCAGAGATCACGAATTCGTGATCGCTGCCGAGCCTCCGTGTCCGGTGCGACCGTAAGAGCCCGCGACGGCTCATAACACCGATCAGTCCGGCCCGCATCCGTGCGGCCGGCCGCGAGGGGCGGTTTGCCCCGCTTTTGCCCGGTGTAGCCAGAAGATTCCCATTTTCTGCCCCGCTGTGGTCACGCCCCAGGGTCTCTGTTCGTTCCCGGGACGGGCGGAATTGGGGAGATCGTCAAGATGATCAAAGCCAGCGGGCGCACGGCCCTGATCCTCGTGGCTGGGCTTTTCTTGCTGTTTGGGGGCGTTGCGCAGGCGGCGCCGAGCTCAGCCGCAAGCAGCAACTCCGACAGCGCAGGCAAGCAGGCCGACGCGGCCAAGCAGAGCAAGCACCGGCGCCACGAGTCGCGCCGTACCAGCAGCAGCAAGACGGCGCAGAAACCCGACGACAAGGCCGACAAGAACGATGCTGCGGCAAATACCGCCGAGGCCAAGGCCGACAACGGCGTGCCGGCCTCGAGCCAGATGCCGCCGGAAGTCGCCAACGCCAATGCACAGGTCGCCGCCGATACGCCGACCGCGGCTGCGGCCTCCGCGATGACGGGCCGTGCCAATGACAACGTCCAGGCGGCGGCCGATGATACCGCCAATAACACCGCAGCGAACGCCGACACCCAAGTGGTGGCCCCCGATCAGCTCAACGACATCGACCGCGCCCTGCAACAGGACAGCTCGCCGGCGCAGAAGGCTGTGATCGCCGCAACCGAAGCACAGCCGCGCCCCTCGCCGGTGATGGCAAGCACCCAGCAGAGCTCGGCCTGGGACCAGAGCTCCCTGATCGGCAAGATCTTCATCGGCGTCGGCACGCTGCTGACGCTGGCCTCCGCCGCGCGCATGTTCATGGCCTGACCGTCAGTTCCGCCAGGACGCGCGGCCCGCGCGTCCTGCGTCCGGCCCTCTTGAAGCCCACCGCGCCAGCGGGCACATTGCCCGCCCAATCAAAAGCGTGGGTGGAACATGAGCACGTTCGAACACATCATCGTCGAGAGCAAAGGCGCGGTCGGCATCATCAAGCTGAATCGGCCGAAGATGCTCAACGCGCTCTCCTTCGGCGTCTTCCGCGAGATTGCGGCCGCCGTCGACGATCTCGAGGCCGATGAGGCCATTGGCTGCATTGTCGTGACCGGCAGCGAGAAAGCCTTTGCCGCCGGCGCCGACATCAAGGAGATGCAGCCGAAAGGCTTCATCGACATGTTCTCCGAGGATTTTGCCGCGATCGGCGGCGACCGCGTCGCACGCTGCCGCAAGCCGACCATTGCGGCAGTCGCGGGTTACGCCCTCGGCGGCGGCTGCGAACTCGCCATGATGTGCGACGTCATCATCGCAGCCGACACCGCAAAGTTCGGCCAGCCCGAGATCACGCTCGGCACCATTCCGGGCATCGGCGGCACCCAGCGCCTGACGCGCGCGATCGGCAAATCGAAGGCGATGGACCTCTGCCTCACCGGCCGCATGATGGATGCGGCGGAAGCCGAGCGCAGCGGCCTCGTCAGCCGCATCGTGCCCGCCGACAAGCTCATGGACGAGGTGATGGCGGCGGCCGAGAAGATCGCCGCGATGTCGCGCCCTGCCGCCGCGATGGCCAAGGAAGCGGTGAACCGCGCCTTCGAGACCACGCTCGCCGAAGGCATGAGCGTCGAGCGCAACCTATTCCACTCGACCTTCGCGCTGGAAGACCGCTCCGAGGGCATGGCGGCGTTCATCGAGAAGCGCAAGCCGGTGAACAAGAACCGGTAAAGCCAAGCCGCGGCAAGGCTGGTGCAAGGCTGGTGTAAGGCTCTCTCGCTCCCCTGAGGCCCCCCCTGTGACGAAGCTGCAACAAGCACGCATTTCATGGGGGTTTTCCCCGCGGCAGTTTGCCTGCGGGACCTGCGCTGGTTAAACAGTTAAGAGGGCCGCCGTCGGCGGGGGCGGACAGCCAGGGTTTTGCGGGATTACATGATTGGGCGTGCCGCCAGAGCTGGTCGCGTGATGACGCGGCATCGATCGGGCGTGGCTCCTGTGCTTGCGACATGGACCACGCTGGCGCTTTGTTGCGCCCTGCCCTCGGCCGTATCGGCGGAAGCCCTGCCCGAGGCGCTCGCCAAGGCCTACCAGACCAACCCCCAGCTCAATGCCGAGCGCGCACGGCAGCGCGCGACCGACGAGAACGTGCCGCAGGCGCTTGCCGGCTACCGGCCGCAGATCGTGGCCAGCCTCAGCGCCGGCCTGCAATCGGTGCGCAATCTGCTGCCCGACAACACCATCCAGACCGCCAATCTGAAACCCTGGATCATCGGCGTCACCGTGACGCAGACCCTGTTCAACGGCTTCCGCACCGCCAACAGCGTGCGGGCCGCCGAACTCCAGGTGCAGTCGGGCCGCGAGGCGCTGCGCAATGTCGGTCAGGGTGTGCTGCTCGATGCGGTCACCGCCTACACCAACGTGCTCGCCAACCAGTCGCTGGTCGAAGCGCAGCGCTCCAACGTCGCCTTCCTGCGCGAAACACTCGCCGTCACCCAGCGCCGGCTCAACGCCGGCGATGTCACGCCGACCGATACCGCCCAGGCCGAGGCGCGCCTCAACCGCGGTCTTGCCGATCTCAACGCCGCCGAAGTCGCGCTCGCCGTCAGCCAGGCCACCTATGCGCAGGTGATCGGCAATGCGCCGTCGCAGCTTCGGCCCGCCGAGGTCGTCGACCGCTATCTGCCGAAGAGCCGCGAGGACGCGATGACGATGGCGATCCGCCAGCATCCGGCGGTGATGGCCGCAAGCTTCGACGTCGACGTCGCCTCCACCAATATCCGCATCGCCGAAGGCACGCTTTTGCCGAGCGCCAGCATCCAGGGCAGCGCCAGCAAGAGCCGCAACAACGACCCGACGCTCGGCACCTTCGCCGAGGACCAGGCCTCGATCGTCGCCAACGTCACAGCCCCGATTTACGACGGCGGCCAGGCCGCGGCGCAGACCCGGCAGGCCAAGGAGATCACGGCGCAGAGCCGGCTCGTGCTCGACCAGGTGCGCAACCAGGCGCGCACGGCCGCGGTCAGCGCCTGGGTTGCCAATGAAGGCGCCAAGATCACGGTTTCGGCCTCGGAGTCCGAGGTGAAGGCGGCGACCGTCGCGCTCCAGGGTGTGCAGCGCGAGGCCGCCGGCGGACAGCGCACGACGGTCGACGTGCTGAACTCGCAGGCCGACCTGATTCAGGCCAAGGCCCGTCTGATCGGCGCATTGCGTGATCGCGTCATCGCCTCCTACACGCTGCTCAGCGCCGTCGGCCATCTCGACGTCAAGACCTTGAGCCTGAACACGCCGGACTACCTGCCCGAGGTGCATTACCAGCAGGTCCGCGACGCCTGGCACGGCCTGCGCACGCCATCGGGGCAGTAGAGGTTCGGGACATATCCGCGTCAAAGCTACACTGGCCAACTCGACGCGGCTCAACCAACTTGTTTGACACTTTGTAGCCCATAGACTACGATTGATCCTCATGATCGAGGTCAGGCAAACCGAGCATTTTTCGGAGTGGCTGAACCGGCTCAAAGACGCCAACGCGGTCGCCCGGATCGCCGTCCGCGTTCGCCGCATGGAAATGGGCAATCCCGGCGACAGCAAGAGCGTCGGCCGCAATGTCCGGGAAATGCGCATCGATTACGGCCCGGGCTATCGGATCTACTATGTGCAGCGCGGAGCGCAGATCGTGGATCCTGCTATGTGGCGGCGACAAGCGCACACAACGTCAGGACATCGAACAAGCCCAAAGGCTGGCGGAGACAGTGTGATGCCCAAGGCAACGTCCAAAGCCGTAGCCAAAACGGCTACGAAGACAACCCGATTTGATGCGGCCGACTACCTCAACACTGAAGAGCGGCAGGCCGCTTATATCGCGGCCGCGCTGGAGACCGGCGATGCAGATTTCGTACGCGATGCGCTTGGCCTCGTCGCGCGGGCGCGCGGCATGAGCGAGATCGCGAAGAAGGCCGGCTTGAACCGTGAAAGCCTGTACAAGGCTCTCGGAGAAACCGGAAATCCCGAGTTCGGCACTGTCATGCGCATCGTCGGCGCACTGGGCCTGACCCTGTCGGCACAGCCCGCGACAAGCGGACGGCCGTCAAAGCGCCGCCGGGTCGCGTAAGACGTATATCGGCGACCCGACCGCCGAGATATGTTATAGACTCGCCGACAACGAAGCAGGAGAGAAACCATGCTCAGCCGACGCGGCGTCCTCTTGGCCTCCCTTGCCGCCGGAGTAGCCATGACCAGCAAAGCCCACGCCCGTGCGGCGCAGCCCGCGACGCCGATCAATTTCGATGTCCCGGCGCACGCCTGTGATTGCCACACCCACATCCATGGCGACGTCGAAAAGTTTCCGTTCTTCGCGGGACGCGTCTACACGCCGGAGCCGGCGAGTCCCGAAGAAATGGCCGCGCTGCACAAGGCGCTGCATATCGAGCGCGTAGTGATCGTCACGCCGAGCGTCTACGGCACCGACAATTCCTCCACTTTGTTCGGCATGAAGGCGCGCGGCGCGACCGCGCGCGGGGTGGCCGTGATCGACGACAAGACACCGGAGAGCGCGCTCGACACGATGCATCAGGACGGTTTCCGCGGCATCCGCCTCAATCTGGCGACCGGCGGCGTCAACGATCCCAATGTCGGCCGACCGCGCTTCACTGCCGCAGTCGAGCGCATGAAGGCGCGCAGCTGGCACGTGCAACTCTACACCACGCTTGCCATGATCTCGGCGATCAAGGACCTCGTCGAGACGGCGCCGGTGCCCGTCGTGTTCGACCATTTTGGCGGCCTTGAAGCCTCGCAGGGCCTGGAGCAGCCGGGCTTCTCCGATCTCGTCGCGCTGGTGAAATCCGGCAAGGCCTATGTCAAGATTTCGGGTGCCTACCGCTCATCAAAGCTCGCTCCCGACTATCAGGACATGGTGCCGTTCGCGAAGGCGCTGATCGCGGCGAACCCGGACCGCATCGTCTGGGGCACGGACTGGCCGCATCCGGATTCCAGCCGCGTCGAGGGGCGCAAGCCCACCGACATCGCGCCGCTCTATCAGATCGACGACGGCCGGCTGCTCAATCAGCTTCCGGTGTGGGCGCCCGATGCCGATGTGCGCAAGAAGATCCTGGTCGACAATCCGGCGCGGCTCTACGGGTTCTGACGGTCAACGCGCGCGGCGCGAGAAGAAGGAGATCAGGACCGGCAAGGTCACGAGGATCACCACGGGCGCCAGCATCATGCCGGTCACGACCACGACCGCGAGCGGCTTCTGCACCTGCGAGCCGATGCCCTCCGACAGTGCCGCCGGCAGCAGGCCGACGCCCGCGACGACGCAGGTCATCAGCACCGGACGAAGCTGCAATTCGCCGGTGCGCACCACCGCGCTCATGCGGTCCATGCCCTCTTCGATGAGCTGGTTGAACTGCGACAGGATGATGATGCCGTCCATCACGGCGATGCCGAACAGCGCGATGAATCCGATCGCCGCGGAGACGCTGAATGCCGTGCCGGAAATCAAGAGGCCCAGTACCCCGCCGAAGATCGCCATCGGGATCACGCTCATCGCGAGCAGCGTGTCGGTCATCGAGCCGAAATTGAACCAGAGCAGGACGCCGATCAGCGCCAGCGAGATCGGCACCACGATCGACAGCCGCCGGATCGCGTCCTGGAGATTGCCGAACTCGCCGACCCAGTCCATGTGCGAACCCGGCGGCAGCTGCACCTGCTCGGCGATCTTCTGCTGCGCCTCGCGGATGGCGCTGCCGAGATCGCGCTCGCGCACCGAGAACTTGATCGGCAGATAACGCTCCTGCTGCTCGCGATAGATGTAGGCGGCGCCGGAGACGAGGCTGATGTTCGCGACCTCGCTCAGGGGGATTTGCGTGACGGTGCCGTTCGGCCCCGGCGCGCCGATCCGCAAATTCTGGATCGCCTCCGCGCTTCTGCGGTATTCCGGCGCGAGGCGGACGATGATCGGGAAGTGGCGGTCGCTTCCCGGCTCATAGAGATCGCCCGCAGTGTCGCCGCCGATGGCGACCTTGATCGTGGCGTTGATGTCGCCGGGGGCGAGGCCATAGCGTGCGGCCTTGGCACGGTCGATGTCGATCTGGATGGTCGGCTGGCCGAGCGAAGTGAACACCGCAAGGTCGGTGACGCCCTGTACGGTGGCCAGCACCGATTTGATCTTGTTGGCGGTGTCGGTCAGCGCCTGGAGGTCGCTGCCGAACAGCTTGATCGAGTTCTCGCCCTTCACGCCGGAGACGGCTTCGGAGACGTTGTCCTGGAGATATTGCGAGAAGTTGAACTCGACGCCGGGGAAGCGGTCGTCGAGCTGCTTGAGCAGCTCGGCGGTCAGCTCCTCCTTGTCGTGCGTGCCGGGCCATTGGCTCGCAGGCTTGAGCGGCGCGAAGAACTCGGCGTTGAAGAAGCCGGCCGCGTCGGTGCCGTCGTCGGGACGGCCGTGCTGCGACACCACGGACTCGACCTCCGGCCGGGCGCGGATGACCTTGCGCATCTCGTTGACGTAGGTATTGCCTTCCTGGAGCGAGATGGTCGGCGGCAGCGTGGCGCGGATCCAGAGATTGCCCTCTTCCAGCTTTGGCAGAAATTCGAGACCGAGCAGCCGGCCGAGCGCCACCGTCATCAGCACGAGCCCGACGGCGCCGCCGAGCACGATGTTTCGATTGGCGACCGCCCAATGCAGCAGCGGCGAATACAGCCGATGCAGGATCAGCATCACCTTCGTCTCGGTCTCCTCGACATGGGCGGGCAGGATGATCGCGGATAGCGCCGGGGTGACGGTGAAGGTCGCAAGCAGCCCGCCGGCCAGCGCATAGGCGTAGGTGCGCGCCATCGGCCCGAAGATGTTGCCCTCGACGCCGGATAACGTGAACAGCGGCAGGAAGGCCGCGATGATGATTGCCGCTGCAAAGAAGATTGAGCGCGAAACGTCCGCCGCGGCGCTGAGGATGGCATGGCTCTTCATGCCGAACAGCGTCTCATTCGACATTTGCTCGGTTTCCGACATCGGCGTCGTCTGGGTCAGGCGGCGGAAGATCGCCTCCACCATGATGACGGTGGCATCGACGATCAAGCCAAAATCGATGGCGCCGACCGACAGCAGGTTCGCCGATTCTCCGCGGAGCACCAGGATGATGACGGCGAAGAACAGCGCGAACGGAATGGTGGCGCCGACGATCAGCGCGCTGCGCAAATCACCGAGGAAGATCCACTGCAACAGCACGATGAGCATAATGCCGACCACCATGTTGTGCAGCACGGTGTGGGTGGTGAGCTCAATCAGGTCCCCGCGGTCGTAGATGCGCTCGATGCGCACGCCGGGCGGCAGGATGCTGGAGTTGTTGATGGTTTGAACGAGTTGGTGGACGCGCTTGATGGTCGGCGAACTCTGCTCGCCACGCCGCATCAGGACGATGCCCTGCACGATATCGTCGGACTCGTCGAGGCCGGCAATGCCGAGACGGGGCTTCTGACCGACGGTTACGGTGGCGACGTCCTTGACCAGTACCGGATTGCCGCCGGACTGCGCCACCATGGTGTTGGCGAGGTCGTCGATCGACCGGATCAGGCCGACGCCGCGCACCACGGCCGATTGCTGGCCGATATTGACGGTATTGCCGCCGACATTGACGTTGGAATTACCGACCGCCTGGAGCAATTGCGGCAGCGTCAGGCCGTTGGCGACTAGCTTGTTGAAATCGACCTGGAGCTCGTAGGTCTTGCTCCTGCCGCCCCAGCCGGTGACGTCGATGACGCCGGGTACGGCGCGGAAGCGGCGCTGCAGGATCCAGTCCTGGATGGTCTTGAGGTCGAGCACGCTGTAGTTCGGCGGACCCACCAGACGATACCTGAAGATTTCGCCGATCGGGCTGAGCGGCGAGATCTGCGGCTGCACGTTGCCGGGCAGCGGCGCGAGCTGCGCCAGGCGGTTCAGCACCTGCTGCAGCGCCTCGTCATAGGTGTAGGCGAAGGAGAACTGGAGTTTGATGTCGGAGAGGCCGTAGAGCGAGATGGTGCGGATGGTCGTGAGGTTCTTCAGGCCCGCGACCTGGGTCTCGATCGGGATCGTGATGTAGCGCTCGATCTCCTCGGCCGACAGGCCCGGACTCTGCGTCACGATGTCGACCATCGGCGGGGTCGGATCGGGATAGGCTTCGATGTTGAGCTGATTGAACGCGATCAGGCCGCCGATCAGGACGGCGACGAACATGCCGACCATTAGGAAGCGCCGGTTGACGGCAAGAGCAACGAGACGATCCATCAGGTCTTCAGTTTTCTTGGGTCGTCGATCAGCTGCCGGACGCCGCGCGGTCGATGAACAGGCTGCCCTTGGTGACGATCTGCTCGCCGGGTTTCAGATTGCTGGTGACCTCGACGAGGTTGCCGTTGATGAGGCCGATCTTGATCTGGCGCAGCTCGACCGATTTGTCTTCGCGCGCGACCCAGATGCGGACCTTGTCGGCTTCATAGATCAAAGCCTGTTTCGGCACCGCCGGCGCGGCACGGTCGCCGGCCGAGTAGATCGTGACGTTGGCAAACATCTCCGGCTTGAGCAGGCCGTCCTTGTTGTCGATGGTGGCGCGGACCAGGAGGCGGCGGGTGTTGGGGTCGATCGCGGCGGCGACGTAGTTGATCCTGGCGGTCAGCGGCCGACCCGGCAGGGCCATCACGTTGACGGTGATGTCCTGACCGATGCACACCGCGGCCGCATCGCTCTCGCGCACGAACGCGGTGAGCCAGACCGTGGAGAGGTCCCCGATCACGAAGACCGGATCGCTGGCACCGGAACTGACATACTGGCCAGGGCCGATCTTGCGCTGCACGACAGTGCCCGCGATCGGCGAATAGATCGTGATTTCCGGATTGATCGCGCCCTTCTCCTGGAACGCCTTGATGGTCTCGTCGGTGAAACCGAGGATGCGCAGCTTGTTGCGCGCGGCTTCCAGCGCCGTCCCCGAGGAGCGCATGTCGTTCTGCGCCTGGACCTGGGTCGCTTCCGCCTGCTGATAGTCCTTCAGCGGAATGGCATGGCCTTCATAGAGGTCCTTGGCGCGCTTGAATTGGATGTCCGAGAGCTCGAGCGCCGACCTCGCCTTGTTCTGCGACGTCATCGCCGCGACGAAATCGTTCTGAGCCTGCACGGTGTCGGCGGCTTCGATCGTGAACAGCGGTTGGCCTTGCTTCAGGGTCTCGCCCGGCTTGGCGAGCAGCTTGGTGACCCGGCCTGCATAGGGCGAGAACACTGGCGTCGAGCGATCCTCGTCGACCGCGACCTTGCCCTCGGTGACATACTCGGCCCGGAAGCTCTTGGCCTTGACCGGCTCGATCGTCAGCGTTGCCCATTCGGACGGCGTCGGCGTGAAGGTCTGCGCATTCCTGCGCGATTGGCTGGAGATGTCGGAGTGCTTCTTTTCCTTGGGCCCCGCCTGCAGGAAGCCGTAGGCCCCGGCACCGACGAGAGCTAGTAAAACTACGGAGGTGATCACCCGTGGTTTTGTAAGCACCTGCAATCGCTTGGTATTTTCAACTACCATTGAGCCCGGTCGTGTCTGCGACGATCTCGGCAAATGACTGCCTCATCGGTCGCGCTAATAGTGCTGAATTCAGATTTCAGACAACCTAAAAAACGCTGGGCGCCTCTCGGTTGGCGTTAAAATGTTGCGACGTGTCAGCTTCATGTCAGCTTCGCGCCGGCCACTGTGCCGGATGACTGCCCAGCGGCATCGCCGGACGGCTCCATTGTGCCGGCGTTGTCGATAGCACCGCCGAATGACGCACCGCCTTCAACGTGCCGAAGCCAGATGGCATGCTTTCGATGAACGCTGCATGTACAGCGTCCCCCGTAAGATCCGGGGTGTCCAGTCCGCCGTCAAGCCGGCCGAGATTCCACAGCCAGCGTCCGGTCTGCGCCAGCGACACGCGCACGTGCCAGCTGCCGCCTTCGCGGGCCTGGCGCGCCTTGGCCATCATGGCGCCGAACGCCATCAGATAACCGGTGGCGTGGTCGAGCATCTGCGCCGGCAATTCCTTGGGACCGTCGATGCCGGCGGCCTGCCCCTCCGCCTGGTTGAAGCCGGTCGTGGTCTGCACCAGTGAATCGAAGCCGCGCCGCGCCGCCCAGGGGCCGGCATGGCCATAGGCCGACAGCGTGACATAGACGATGCCGGGACTAATTTGCGCCGCGTCCTCCGGTGCGAAGCCGAGGGCGGCGAGCGCGCGCGGACGATAGCCTTGCGAGAAGACATCGGCGTCTTTCAACAGCGCGCGCAATTGCGCCCTGCCCGCTTCGCTCTTCAGTTCGATGAAGGTGGTGAGCTTGCCGCGGCCGGTGTCGATGGTGAGCCAGGGGATGGCGGGTAATTCAGGCCCCGAGACGAGCAGCACGTCCGCACCGTGCGCGGCGAGCGTGCGGCCCGCGACAGGGCCTGCGATCACGCGGGAGAGATCGAGCACGCGGAGACCCGCGAGCGGACGATCGCTGTTCGACAATCCTTGGGGCCACGGTTTCGCCGGGGCCTCGCCGATCTTCTCGATCGAGATCAGCGGCAGTTCGGCGAGCGCACGCGCCTGCGGCAGCGCCGACCATTCGTCGTAGCTGCGCATCAGGGCGACGACGCCGGCCGCAGCGTAAGCCGCAGTCTCGAAATCCTCGCCTTTCCATTGCATCAGCGCCGCCTGCACCTTCTCGCGCTCGGGCACGCAGCCGAGCACCTTGCAGACAGCGTCGCGGTGATGCGGGAAATTGGTGTGGCAGCGGACGAAGCGGCCATCGCCGGTTCTGTAGACGCCGGCGATGGCGTCCCAGGCCGGGGGCGGCGGCTTGTCGTCGACGCGCAAATAGCGCTCGGATCGGCATTCGACGACCGCATGACGCATGTCGACGGAGACGTCCTGCACCTCGCCGCTGCGCAGTCGCCAGATTTCGGCGGCGGCGAGGCCGGCTGCCGCGATCGTTGTCTGGCCGGCGACGGCGACGCGGAACGAGGATGGGATCTGCGGCTCCTCGCCCGTCAGTTGCACGCGGCCGAGGGCAGCCGAATCGCCGCCGGCGGAGGTCCAGATGCACTTGAGAATGTCGGCGGAGCTTTGCATGGCCGCTTCTCTCCCTTTAGTTTTCGCGACCATCCCACGTTCAGAGAAAGGATTGCAATGGCCGCCATCGATCCCCTCACCGCGGGCGCCGTGTTCGTCGCAACGGCGGCCACCGACGCGGTCTATGTGATGTTCACCTCGGCCGTGGTCGCGCGCAAGCGCGTACCGGCCGCGACGTGGAGCGCGATCTGGTACCTGCTCTCCTCCTACGCCGTGATCAGCTACACCGAGAACGCCTTCTATGTCGCCTTCGCCGCGATCGGCTCCTGGGCCGGCGCCTACGTCTCGCTGACCTTCCTGCATCGCCCACCCGGCGGCCCGCCGGTGGGGGCGGCGCCGGAGTGAGAGGCGCTCTTGGCCATCTCGCACGGTGTCATCATCCGCGAAGGCGGATGATCCAGTATTCCAGAGACGCTGGTGATAGAACGGAGACGTCGCGGCGTACTGGATACCCCGCCTGCGCGGGGTATGACACCGAGAACGAATTCGACATCCTCGCTCAAACAACTAAGCTCCGCACGACCAACAAAAAGGAGTCCAACAATGGATCTCGGTCTCAAAGGCAAGAACGCCATCGTGCTCGGCGGCACGCGCGGCATCGGGCGGGCGATTGCGGCGACACTCGCCGGTGAAGGCGCCAATGTCGCGGTATGCGCTCGCAACGCCGATCAGGTTGCGGCCACCGTCACTGAACTGAAGGTAAGCGGTGTCAGCGCCATCGGCAGCCCCGTCGACGTCAGCGACGGCGCGGCGCTGAAAGCCTGGATTGAGAATGTCGTGGAAGAACTCGGCGGCATCGATTTGCTGTTCTCCAATGCCGGCGCGATGGCGCAGGGCCAGGATGCCGCGTCCTGGGAGCAGAATTTTCGGCTCGACGTGCTCGGCGCCGTGCATGCGTTCGATGCCGCGCGGCCATTCCTCGAAGCCAGCGGCGAGAGAAGCGGCGATGCGGCCTTCGTCATCATCTCCTCGATCTCGGCCGCACAGGCTGACCTCGCCAGCTCCTACGGCCCGATCAAGGCGGCGCTGATCCACATGGCCAAGGGACTGGCGCGGCAATATGCGAAGAAGAAGATCCGCGTCAACGTGGTGTCGCCCGGCACCGTCTATTTCAAGGGCGGCGTCTGGAACATGATCGAGCAGAACATGCCCGAGCGCTACAAGGATGCGATAAGCCGCAATCCGACCGGCCGCATGGCCACGCCGCAGGAAATCGCGAGCGCGGCGGTGTTCTTGGCGAGCCCGGTGTCATCGTTCACGACCGGGTCCAATCTCGTCGTGGACGGCGCGATTTCGAACCGGGTGAATTTTTAGGGGCGACAAGGTTCGTAACCGCCCCGTCATCCTGAGGTGCGAAGCTTGCGATGCAAAGCATCGCAGGCTGAGCCTCGAAGGATGAACGGCCACGATGCAGCCGGGCCGTCGCCCTTCGAGGGCCGCTGAAGAAGCGGCCGCCTCAGGGTGACGGTGAGAGATTGCGCGAGCTGAACAAAACCTCAATGAAAATCCCGCGACGGCGGCAGGATGCGGACGTTGCGGGGATGGCGGATTTTTTGCGCGGGGGTATCGGCGTGAGCGCGGGGGCCGTCGTTGAGCGGCTCGATCAGATCGGCGCCTGATGGCACCGGATGCTTGCGGCTTAAGGCATCGTTGGCGAGACCGATCAGATCGTGCGAGCGATCGATCATGCGCTGGGCGATGAGATGCGTCACCTTTTCGGGGCTGCTCTGGATATAGCCTTCGACCAGGATGAGGCGCGCGCCCATCACCTCCTTGCGGTATTGCTCCATGATCTTGGGCCATACCACGACATTGGCGATGCCGGTTTCGTCCTCCAGCGTCATGAACACGACGCCGCTGGCGCTGCCCGGCCGCTGCCGCACCAGCACCACGCCGGCGCAGCGGACGCGGCGCCGCTCGTTCTCATGGCTGACATCCTTGCAGGCGATGACGCGCTCACGCGAGAACATCTCGCGGAGGAACTCCATCGGATGTCCCTTCAGCGACAGGCGGATGGTCTGATAGTCGGCGACCACCTGCTCGGCGCGCGGCATCACCGGCAACGGCTTTGCGTGCTCGTCCGGCTGCTCGCGCGCGGTGGCCGCCTCGAACAGTGGCAGCGGCACGTCGTCAGGCAGCCGCCGCACCTGCCATAGCGCCTCGCGGCGGTCGAGCCCGAGCGAGCGGAACGCGTCGGCATCCGCCAGCAGGATCAGCGCGCGCTTGGGCAGGCCGGTATCGCGCGCAAAATCTTCCAGCGAGGTGAAGGGACGGCGGTTGCGGGCGGCGACGATGCGGTCGGCCCAGTCCTGGGCTCTCTCCGTATTGTTCTGAGCTGCCTCCCCATCGTCATTCCGGAGCGCGCCACTTGGCGCGAGCCCGGAATCCATTCCTCCTCCAGGCATATGCGGCGCGATGGATTCCGGGTTCGCGCTTCCGCCTTCGCTCTCAGAGCTTCGGCGGACAAGCCGTGCGCCCCGGAATGACAGCTGGGAGCGCTTCAGGCGTTCCTCATCCTCGTCCAGCCAGTGGAAGCCATCGATCTGGCGGAAACCGAGGCGCACGGCGCAATATTTGTCTTTCCCCTGCTCCAGCGTGTTCTGCGCAAAGCTGTAGGACACGTCGATGTTACGCACCTCGACGCCGTTCTTGCGGGCATCGCCGACGATCTGTGCCGGGGCATAAAAGCCCATCGGCTGCGAGTTCAAGAGGCCGCAGCAGAAGGCGTCGGGATGGTAATGCTTTAGCCATGAAGAGATATAGACGAGCTGCGCGAAGCTCGCGGCGTGGCTCTCGGGGAAACCGTAGGAGCCAAAGCCCTTGATCTGGTCGAAGCAGCTTCTGGCGAAGTCGGCATCATAGCCGCGCGCGACCATGTTGCCGATCAGCTTGTCCTCATATTTGCCGATGGTGCCGACATTGCGGAAGGTCGCCATCGAGCGGCGCAGGCCATTGGCCTCCTCGGAGGTGAATTTTGCCGCCTCGATCGCGATCCGCATCGCCTGCTCCTGGAACAGAGGCACGCCCTTGGTCTTGTGCAGCACCTTGTAGAGCTCGTCCGCAGGACCATGCTCGGGCGACGGCGAGGGATAACGCACCTCCTCCTGACCGTTCCGTCGCCGTAAGTAGGGATGCACCATATCGCCCTGGATCGGCCCCGGACGTACGATCGCGACTTCGATGACGAGATCGTAGAACGTCCGCGGCTTCAGGCGCGGCAGCATGTTCATCTGCGCGCGGCTCTCGACCTGGAACACGCCGAGCGATTCCCCGTCGCAAAGCATGTCATAGACTTTGGGATCGTCCTGCGGAACGCTCGCCAGCACCCAGCGCTCGCCCTTGTGCTCCGCGATCAAATCGAAACATTTGCGGATGCAGGTCAGCATGCCCAGCGCCAGCACGTCGACCTTCATCATGCTGAGCGCATCGACGTCATCCTTGTCCCATTCGATGAAAGTACGATCGTCCATCGCGGCGTTGCCGATCGGCACATAGGTGTCGAGCCGGTCCTGCGTCAGCACATAGCCGCCGACATGCTGGGAGAGGTGGCGCGGGAATTCGATCAGCTCGGTTGCGAGCTCGACCGCGAGGTTGATCATGGGATTGTTGGGATCGAGCCCGGCCTGCCTGACCTGCATGTCGTTGAGGCCCTTGCCCCAGCTTCCCCAGACGGTATCGGCGAGCGCGGCAGTGACGTCCTCGGTCAGGCCCAGCGCCTTGCCGACGTCGCGGATGGCGCTGCGCGGGCGGTAATGGATGACGGTAGCGATGATCGCGGCGCGGTGGCGGCCGTAGCGGCGATAGACATATTGCATCACCTCCTCGCGCCGCGAATGCTCGAAATCGACGTCGATGTCAGGCGGCTCCAGTCGCTCCTTGGAGATGAAGCGCTCGAACAACAGATCGACCTTGGTCGGATCGACCGAGGTGATGCCGAGCACGTAACACACGGCCGAGTTCGCCGCCGATCCCCGCCCCTGGCACAGGATATTCTGGCTGCGCGCGTAGCGCACGATGTCGTGCACGGTGAGGAAATAATGCGCGTATTTCAGCTCGGCGATCAGCGCGAGCTCCTTGTTCAGGGTCGCGCGCAACTTGTCGTCGATCTTGCCGCCGAAATATTTGTCGACACCCGCCCAGGTCAGGTCCTCCAGATGCCCTTGCGCGGTCTTGCCCGGTGGCACCGGCTCGTCCGGATATTGGTATTTGAGCTGATCGAGCGAGAAGTCGATTGCGTCTGCAAAGCGCATGGTCTCCGTGATCGCCTCGGGGAAATCGCGGAACAGCCGCGACATCTCCCTGGGCGCCTTCAAGAACCGCTCGGCATTGGCTTCCAGCTTCCGTCCGACCGACTCGATCGTGGTCTTTTCCCGGATGCAGGTCAGCACGTCCTGCAAGGGACGGCGCGCCGGATGATGATAGAGCACCTCGTTGGTCGCGAGCAGCGGCACTCGTGCTTCTGCCGCGAGATCATCGAGCCGCGCCAGCCGGCGCCGGTCGTCGCCACGATAGATCAGGCTCGCCGCCAGCCACACGCCCTCGGCGCGGCTGTCCCTAAGTTTCGCAAGAACATCCAGCGCCTGCGCGGGTTCGAAACGATGCGGCAGCGTCAGGACCAGGAGCTGACCTTCCGAAAACTCAAGGAGATCGGCGAAGGTGAGACGGCATTCCCCCTTCTCGATCCGCGTGATGTCGTCGCCGCGCTTACCTTTGGTGAGAAGCTGGCACAGCCGGCCATAGGCCGCGCGGTCGCGCGGATAGACCAGAATATCCGGCGTGCCGTCGACGAAGACGATGCGCGCGCCGATCAGGAGTTTCGGCTTGTGCAGCACCTCGGCATTGTCGAGCTCCTTGTAGGCGCGCACCACGCCGGCCAGCGTGTTGTGATCGGCGATGCCGATCGCGGGGATGCCGAGGATGCTGGCCTGATGCACATAGGCGCGCGGATCCGAGCCGCCGCGCAGGAAGGAAAAATTGGTGGTGATGCCAATCTCGGCATAGGCAGGCGTGTTCATGCGAAGAGACCGTGCACATACCAGCTGGGAGGAACGGGCTTGCCGTCGTGATCGAAGCACTCCCCCTCATAAAGACCGTCGCGAAAGATCCAGAAGCGCAGGCCTTCGGCATCCTCGATACGGAAATAATCCCGCGTGAGCTGCTTGCCGTCCTGCCGCCACCATTCCATGGCGATGCGCTCGGGTCCCTCCACCCGCACCACCGCATGTAGCGCACGGCGCCAGGTGAACTGATGTGGCGGACCGTCTGGCACGGTCGCGAACGGCACCTTGATCGGCTCCGGCTTGTCGAACAGCCGCAAGGGGCGCAGCGGCGGCTCGCTCTCGGCACGTGCCGGCCATTCGGCCTGCATGGCAGCGGCGAGATGATGCTGCGCCGGCGCGGCCAGCACCGCGCATTCAGGGATATGGGTATCCTGCGGCAGGTGCACGACGACCCGCTTGCCGCCGATGCGCGCGGCAATGCGGTCGATCAGCGCGGCGAGCTCGTCATTGTCGTGGACATGAGCGTCGAGATCGCGCTGCTCCTGCACCACGATCTCGGTGCGGCTCGCCGACAGCCGCACCATGTCGAAGCCGAAGCCGGGATCGAGCGGATCGGCGAGTGCGTCGAGGCGCTCGCGAAACAGGCGGTCAATGACCGCGCTTCGCGTCACCGGACGTCCGGTCTCGACCGTGATCGCGCGCACCACGCCGTCGGTGCGGAAGAAGGCAGCCTCCAGGCGCCGCGCGCCCTTGCCTTGCTTCTCCATGGACGCGATCAACGTGTCGGCGAGCCGCGACAGCGTCATCGCGATCATGGTGTCGGTCGCGATCGGCTCGGCAAAGCGCTTTTCCACGATGTAGTCGGGCAGCGGCTTGCGCGGGTTGATCGGCGCATCGCCCTGCCCCAGTGCATGTGCCAGCAGCGTGGAGAACCGTGCGCCGAACCGCGCCGTGATCTCGCTCGGCGTGCGCGCGGCGACATCGCCGATGGTCTTCAGCCCCGCGCGGCGCAGGCCGTTGGTGATGATCTCGCCTGCGCCGAGCGCGGATATCGGCAACCGGCTGATCGCCTCCGCCTCCTCGCCATCGGCCACGATGGTGCCCGTGGCCTGCCGCGTCAGCGTGCGCGCGCAGACCGAGGTGCCGGCGATCGCCGCGCTGACGGCAAACCCCTGCCGGGCCAATGCGCGGACCAACGTCCGCAACAACGCGGCTTCACCGCCAAACAGATGCGCGCAGCCGGTGATGTCGAGGAACAGCCCGTGCGGCGGATCGAGCGCCACCAGCGGCGTGAAGCGGTCGCACCAGTCCGCGACATCGCTGAGCGTCTTCGCATCGGCCACGACATCGGCGTCGAACACACGTAAGTCCGGGCACATCGCCCGCGCATTCGCCAGCGGCTGACCGATATACAGGCCGAGGCGCTCGGCTGCCTCGTCCAGCGCATGGATCACCAGCGCATTGTTGTCCTTGATGACGACGATGCTTGGATCATTGCTCTTATGCAGTCCGACGTTGCCAAAGAACCGCTGAATCCGGTCGATTGGCAGGCGCGGCAGCCACAGGCTGAGGACACGTCGACGGCTCACTGAACTGGCACTCATCACATTTCCATTCCATGATCCACCGGCCACATGGGCCATGACGATTGCGCAAGAGCTCGGCATCGAAGCGCGGCGCCCCCCAGGCACTCCACACCGGGCCCGGCGGTGAATGCGCCGCGCGCAGCATCCATCGTGTTTCCGCGGTCGAGGGCATCGGTTGCGCGGCCATGCGCAGCAAGAGCCCGGTGACGCCGGAAGATTGCGCGGCCAGCGTCAGCTTGCGGCTCGCCACGAGATCGAACTGCCTGATCTCGCCCCAGAGCTCGAGCACCACGGCCCCCAGCGCATCGCAAGCGAGCGCGTCGGCCGAGGTGCGCAGTGCGCTCTCGACATCGGCGGCGCGCACCATCACCACGCGGCGCGGGTCGAGGCCGAGTTCGGCAAGCCCGCTCATCGACAGCGCGCCGGTTTCGAGCTCCGAAAAATCCTGCCGCACCCACAATAGCGGTTTGCGTGCCGTCACGCGGCCCGCAAGCCCCATGACGAAGCCCGTCGCGGCTGTCCCCTGCCGGCCCTCACAAAACACCTCGTGGATCGCCGCGCGCGCGAGCCCGCCCTTCAGCGCGCTGTCAGCCTCGCTGTGGCCGAGCGCGACGCGATCGCGATGATGCACGACCTCCGCTGTCTCGATGCGCTCGATTTGGCTGCGCAAGGTCGCAAGCGCGCTGATGCGTGCGCCGCTCATGCTCGCCGCTCCTTCAGAGATTGATGCCGTGGTCCTCAAAAGAAGAACCAACGGCTGGCTCATTTGTTCATGATATGTTCTAATATAAAGCTAACAGCGCCCCGCGAGTCAATCGAATTGGCGCTCAGTCGGATTCATGAGCAGAATCAAGAGGATTCAAGTGCCATGTACCTCATCACTCTCGACAGCCAGACCGATTTCGAGAGCTGGCGCAAAACCGCCCGCGCGCTCGCACTGCATCAGATCGCGCCGGCCGACGTGACCTGGAGCGTGCAGGGCCGCGCGAAAGAGGCGGCGCCGGCCGGTCTATGCGAAGCGCCAGGCATTCCGCCGATCGAAACCGACGGCACCTTCAGCGTGCCGGCCAATTTCATCGAACTCGCCCGCATCGCGGCCCTGCACCGCGACGGTGAACGCTTTGCACTGCTCTATCGCCTGCTGTGGCGGTTGCGGACCGACCACGATCTGCTCGAGACCAGAGCCGATCCGGACGTCGCGCAGGCGACAGCGATGGCCGTCAGCGTGCATCGCGACATGCAGCGGATGCGCGATGTCATTCGCTTCCGCGAAATCGGACGCGAGCACAACGCACATTACGCGGCCTGGTTCGTGCCGGAGCATCACATCGTCGAATTCACCGCCCCCTTCTTCGCGCGCCGCTACGCCGACATGCCCTGGTCGATCCTCACGCCCGACATTTGCGCCCATTGGGACGGCCACGCGATCTCATTCACCCCGGGCATCAGCCAGACGGAGATGCCCGCCCCCAACCGGTTGGAGGAAACCTGGCGCCGCCACTTTCCAGACCACCCGATCACGCCGGAAGCGCCGAAGAAGAGTCACAGGAACCTGTCGAAAGCCTCGATACTTGAACCGCTGCTCGCCGATGCCGAACGCTGGACCGGCGGGTGGATCACCCCGCGGCCGGAGGCTCCGATGAAACGCAAGCTAGCTGCCGATGATCTCGACGCGCTCCGTAAGGAGGCCGCGCATTGCCGCGCCTGCCATCTCTACAAGGACGCAACCCAGACCGTGTTCGGCGAAGGCCCGAAGTCCGCCAACATCATGCTGGTCGGCGAGCAGCCGGGCGACAAGGAAGACCTTGCCGGCCATCCCTTCGTCGGCCCGGCCGGCCAGATGCTCGACCGCGCGCTGGAGGAGGCCGGCGTCGATCGCAAGAAGGTCTATGTCACCAACGCGGTCAAACACTTCAAATTCGTGCCACGCGGAAAGGTCCGCCTGCACCAGAAGCCGAATACGCCGGAGATCCGGGCGTGCCGGCAATGGTATGAGCGGGAAGTTTCGGCAATCCAGCCCGATCTCATCGTGGCGATGGGCGCCACCGCCGCGCAAAGCGTGTTCGGCAAGATCACCCCAATCGGCAAAAACCGAGGCCGGCTGATCGAACTACCCGACGGGCGCAAGGCTTTGGTGACGGTGCATCCGTCTTATCTGCTGCGGCTGCCCGATCCGGAAACCAAGGTGCTGGAATATCAGCGCTTTGTCGACGATTTGAAGATCGCGGCCGGCTTGCAGAAGAAGGCTGCACGGGCTGCCTAATACTGGCAGCAAAAGCGGCCTTCACGCCTTAGTTGTCATCCGGCCTTCAAATCCATCGCGGACAATACCCTTACTTGAAAGTTAAGGGGCGTCCAGACATGACCGATGTTGCATTCGACCGCGCGGTAACAGATCCCGCGCCCGTCCAGCCGGCCTCGCGGCCAAATCTCGACAAGGGCTTCAATCCGCTGACGTTGATCCTGTTCTTCGGCATCCTCGCCGCCGGCCTGCTGTTCGTCGCCTACAGCATCTATGTCGACATCAACGCGACCGGCACGCGGGTGACGACCTACCTGCCCTACATCCTCCTGTTCGTCGCGCTCCTGATCGCGCTCGGCTTCGAATTCGTCAACGGCTTCCACGATACCGCCAATGCGGTGGCGACCGTGATCTACACCCATTCGCTGCCGGCCGAAGTCGCGGTGATGTGGTCGGGCTTCTTCAACTTCCTCGGCGTGCTCTTGTCCTCCGGCGCGGTCGCGTTCGGCATCGTCTCGCTGCTGCCGGTCGAGCTGATCCTCCAGGTCGGCTCCAGCGCCGGCTTCGCCATGGTGTTCGCGCTCCTGATCGCCGCGATCCTGTGGAATCTCGGCACCTGGTTCTTCGGCCTGCCGGCCTCCTCCTCGCACACGCTGATCGGCTCGATCATCGGCGTCGGCGTCGCCAACGCCGTCATGCGCGGCCGCGACGGCACCTCGGGCGTGGATTGGAGCAAGGCGACCGAGATCGGCTACGCGCTGCTGTTGTCGCCGCTGTTCGGATTCATCTGCGCCGCCGTGCTGTTGCTGCTGCTCAAGTTCGTCGTGCGCAACCCGGCGCTTTATGCCGCGCCCGAAGGCAACAAGGCGCCGCCGCTGTGGATCCGCGGCCTGCTGATCGCAACCTGCACCGGCGTCAGCTTCGCCCACGGCTCGAACGACGGCCAAAAGGGCATGGGCCTGATCATGCTGATCCTGATCGGCACCGTGCCGACGGCTTACGCCCTCAACCGCGCGCTGCCGGAATCCCAGGTCGCCCAGTTCCAGAAGACCTCCGAGGCCGCCTCCAAGGTGATCTCGGCCAAAGGCGCCGGCCACAGCATTATCGGCGATCCTCGTCCGGCGGTGACGCAGTACATCGCCCTGCACGAGCTCAACGACGGTACCTATCCCTCGCTCGCCGTGCTGGTGAAGGACGTTGGCGATCAGGTTGCCCGATACGGCACGCTGAGCAAGGTACCCGCCGAAGCCGTCGGCAACACCCGCAATGACATGTACCTGACCTCGGAAGCGATCCGCTTCCTGATGAAGGACAAGGCGAACGATCTCAACAAGGATGAGATCGCGGTGCTCAACACCTACAAGGGCTCGCTCGATGCCGCCACGAAGTTCATCCCGAACTGGGTGAAGATCGCGGTCGCCATCGCGCTCGGCCTCGGCACCATGATCGGCTGGAAGCGCATCGTCATCACCGTGGGCGAGAAGATCGGCAAGAGCCATCTCACCTACGCGCAGGGCGCCTCGGCCGAGCTCGTGGCTGCCGCCACGATCGGTGCCGCCGACGTGTTCGGCCTGCCGGTCTCGACCACCCACGTGCTGTCGTCCGGCGTCGCCGGTACCATGGCGGCGAACGGTTCGGGCCTGCAATGGTCGACGATCCGCAACCTGCTGATGGCCTGGGTGCTGACCCTGCCCTGCGCGATCATGCTGTCGGCCACGCTCTACGTGATCTTCTCGCGGATGTTCTGAGTACCTGTCCGCTCCCTCTCCCCGTTCTTACGGGGAGAGGGTTGGGGTGAGGGGCTGCTTCCGCGATCACGGTGAGAGACGGACTCGCGGAGAGTCCCCCTCACCCGGAATCCGCGCTAAGCGCGCATTCCGACCTCTCCCCGCATCCGCCTTCGCCGAGGCTTCGGCGGACAAGAGCGGGCGAGGTGAACTACGACGCAGCCAGCGATTCCTCGACCAGCTTGACCCAATAGGACGTGCCGTAGACAATCGCCTCGTCGTTGAAATTATAAGCGGGGTGATGCAGGCCGGCGCTGTCGCCATTGCCACAGAAGATGAAGGCGCCGGGCCGCGCTTCCAGCATGTAGGCGAAATCCTCGCCACCCATCAGCGGCGGCATCTCGTGCACGTTGGCGTCCCCTGCGACCTGCTTGGCGATGCGCCTTGCCACCTCGGTCTCCGCAGCGTGGTTGTTCACCACCGGATAGTTGCGCTTGTAGCGCAGATCGATCTTGGCACCCGTGATCTGCGCCACTCCTGCCACAACCTCGTGCACGCGCTTCTCGACCAGCTTGCGCACCTCCGGCGACAGCGTGCGGATGGTGCCCCTCAGCGTCGCCGTTTGCGGAATGACGTTGCGGGCATTGCCGGCGTGGAATTCGCAGATCGAGATCACCGCCGATTCCAAGGGATCGACGCTGCGCGCGACGATCGACTGCAAGGCGGTGATCACCTGCGCGCCGACCAGCACGGAGTCCACGCATTTGTGCGGACGCGCGGCATGGCCGCCGACGCCCTCGATCATGATGTCGACCTCGTCGGTCGCCGCCATGATCGGCCCCGGCCGGATCGCAAACGAGCCGATCGGGATGCCCGGGCCGTTATGCATGCCGTAGACCTGCTCGATGCCGAAGCGCTCCATCAGCCCGTCCTTGACCATAGCCGCACCGCCCGCGCCGCCCTCCTCGGCCGGCTGGAAGATCACCACGGCATCGCCGGCGAAATTGCGGGTCTCGGCGAGGTAGCGCGCCGCGCCCAGCAGCATCGCGGTGTGGCCGTCATGGCCGCAGGCGTGCATCTTGCCCGGGGTCTTGGAGGCGTAAGGCAGGTTGGTCTGCTCCTCGACGGGCAGCGCGTCCATGTCGGCGCGCAGGCCGATCACCTTGAGCCCCTCGCCGGCCGGCTTGCTGCCCTTGATTACGCCGACCACGCCGGTCTGGCCAAGGCCAGTCACGACCTCATCGCAGCCGAACTCGCGCAAACGCTCCGCAACGAATGCTGCGGTGCGGTGAACGTCATATAGCAGCTCCGGATGCTGATGGATGTCCCGGCGCCAGGCCTGAATATCGGGTTGGAGGTCGGCGACGCGGTTCACGATGGGCATGGAGGGTCTCAAGCTTTGTTGGGAATACAGGGCTGTCTACCATGCAAGCGCCGGTCCACCTAACTGCCGCGGATCGAGGGTAGCCCTGTCCTCTCGTCATGGCCGGGCTTGTAGCGAGCTTGTCTTCGCCATCCACGTCCGACTATTAGGACAGAAAGCGCTGGAGCCCCGGGACAAGCCCCGGGCATGACGCCTGTTTGGGTGGACGCAGAATGCCAAGACGGCTCGAAGGTGAGTTTGACTACATTGTCGTCGGGGCCGGCACGGCGGGCTGTATCCTCGCGAACCGGCTCTCGGCCGATCCGAAGAACCGTGTCCTCATTCTCGAGGCCGGCGGCGACGACAACTGGATCTGGTTCCACATCCCGGTCGGTTATCTCTTTGCCATCGGCAATCCGCGCTCGGACTGGATGTTCAAGACCGAGGCTGAGCCGGGCCTGAACGGCCGCGCGCTCGCCTATCCCCGCGGCAAGGTGATCGGCGGCTGCTCGTCGATCAACGCCATGATCTCGATGCGCGGACAGGCCGCCGACTACGACCATTGGCGCCAGCTCGGCATGACCGGCTGGGGCTATGACGACGTGCTGCCGCTGTTCAAGCGGCTGGAGGATCACTTCCTGGGCGCGAGCGAGCACCACGGCGCCGGCGGCGGCTGGCGCATCGAGGCGCCGCGGCTGTCGTGGGACGTTCTCGATGCAGTGGGCGACGCCGCCGAGGAGATGGGCATCAAGCGCATCCCGGATTTCAACACCGGCGACAACGAAGGCACCAGCTATTTCCACGTCAACCAGAAGCGTGGCCGGCGCTGGTCGTCGGCGCGCGGCTTCCTCAAGCCCGCGCTGAACCGCCCCAATCTGCGGCTCGAGAAGCATGTGCTGGTCGACCGCCTGATCATCGAGCAGGGCCGCGCGGTGGGCGTGCGCTTCATCCAGAACGGCGAGATCATCGAGGCACGGGCTAAGCGCGAGGTGATCCTCTCGGCCGGCTCGATCGGCTCGGTGCAAGTGCTGCATCGCTCCGGCATCGGCCCCGCCGACTGGCTGTCGCCGCTCGGCATCGACGTCGTCATGGACAAGCCCGGTCTGGGGCGCAACTTACAGGACCATCTGCAGCAGCGCGCGATCTACAAGGTCGAGGGCGTGCGCACGCTGAACGAGACCTATTATAACCTATTCCGCCGCGGCCTGATGGGGCTCGACTACGCCTTCCGCCGCCGCGGTCCGCTGACCATGGCGCCGTCACAGCTCGGCATCTTCACGCGCTCGGATGCAACGCGCGCACGCGCCAACATTCAGTTCCACGTGCAGCCGCTATCGCTCGACAAGTTCGGCGATCCGCTGCACCGCTTTCCCGCGATCACGGTGAGCGCGTGCAATCTCCAGCCGACCTCGCGCGGCACCGTGCGCCTCCGTTCGGCGAGCCCGGACGAGAAACCGATCATCGCGCCGAACTATCTGTCGACCGATGACGACCGCCAGGTCGCCGCCGACGCAATCCGCACCACCCGCCGCCTGATGCAGCAGAAGGCATTGGCAAAGTACCGCCCGCGCGAATATCTGCCAGGTCCCTCGGTCGGCAACGACGATGCCTCGCTCGCGAAGGCCGCCGGTGACATCGGCACCACCATCTTCCATCCCGTCGGCACCGCGAAGATGGGCGCGGCGAACGATCCGACGGCGGTGGTCGACGAGCGCCTGCGCTTCTACGGCCTCGGCGGTCTTCGCATCGTCGATGCCTCGATCATGCCGACCATCACCTCGGGTAACACCAACACGCCGACCGCGATGATCGCCGAGAAAGGCGCGACGATGATCTTGGAGGATGCGAAGTAGCATCTTGCCATAATGATCGATCCGCACCGCTTTTCCATCGGCCCAGCCGGCTCCGAGATCGCCATGCTGCAGTGGGGCGAGCGCGGCAAACCGCCCGCCCTGCTCCTGCACGGCACCGGTTTCGTCGCCGACGTCTGGGACGAGGTCGCGCGTGAGCTTGCATCGACCTACACCGTCTATGCGCTCGACCGCCGCGGCCACGGCGCCAGCCACAAGCCCGGCGCATATCACTTCCTCGATTACGCCGACGACGTCTGCCGGGTGATCGATGCGCTGGAGCTGCGCGACATCTACGGCATCGGCCACAGCGCGGGTGCGACGGATTTATTGCTCGCAGCGAAACTTCGGCCCGGCCGTTTCACGCGCCTGTTCGTGATGGAGCCGACCGTGATGGATCCGCGCAAGGCACGCGATGCGTCGTCGGGATTGAGCGAATGGGCCACCGCCGGCGTGCAAGGCGTGCTGCGGCGCCAGGCCGAGTTCGACAGTTTTGAGGCGGTCTTCAAGCGCTACCGCGCCGCGCCGGCGTTCGCGGATTGGACCGAGACCTCGCTGTGGGCCTATGTGAAGCACGGCTTCGCGCCTCTGGAGAATGGCCGGGTGCGGCTCTGCTGCACGCCAGAGATCGAGTCAGCGATCCTGCGGCCGATCTTCGAGGCAATGGACCAGATCTACACCGGCGACGCCCGCGGAAATCCGTTCGCGTGGCTCATCGAGATCGATTGCCCAGTGCGCGTGACGACCGCCGCGACCTCGGGCGCGATCTACAAGGAGATGGCCTTGCGCGCCGCGTCACTCATTCCGCGCGTCAGCACGCAAGCCTTCGCCGGCATCGGCCACTGCGTTGCGCAGGAAGCGCCGGCCGTCGTGGTGCAGGCCGTGCGGGAGTTTTCGGCGTAGCCCTACGACCGCTTGCGAAACCTGAAATCGCAGCAGGCTCCGCCCTCCATGATCGTCTGGCTTCGGGACAGTTCGAGTTTGTCGTTGAAGCCGGCCAGCATGGCATGATCACGATTGCAGTGGACGCGAATGCCGAGATCAGCGAGACCCAGCTCCTTGTAGAACGCGGCGTATTGGCAGCGCGTAACATTGAAATCGAGGTGATCGTCGGACTCCGAGACCACCTCGACGTCCATGCTGCCGCCGCCCGCCCAGAGCTCCTGCGCCACGGTTCGCAGCGACGCAGTCGTCTTGCCGTAGGTTGCCGCCCATCTCGCGCCGTCCTCGGCGGCGAGCCTGCGTATCGTTTCGTCAACGACTTCGCGCATTGCGCTTTGACCGAACCGGTCACGCAATACCTGAATGAACGGGATCAGCACGCGCCCTTCGATCTTCCGGCGCTGCAGGTGACTGATAGCAACTTCGCTCGCATCAACCATTGTCGCTCACCTGTTTCATGGTTCGGTGGGAGCTTGTTTCACGCCGCCATCCCCGGATCAAACCAGATCTTCTGACGCGTTGACTTAGATTTTCTATGCCATGAAGATTGGCTGGAGTTTGACAGCCGACCCGAATAACCCGGACGAGATCCCCATCGCACCAGCCCGCCAAGAGGGACGAGGAAACTCGTCCTTCTAACCGGACCTTAGTAACGCCGCCGGATCCAAGCGCGCAGCCCGCTCGGCCGGCAGAAGACCGAAGACAATGCCGATGAGACTGGAGCAGGCGACGGCGACCAGCGCCATCCCTGCGTTGAACTCGACGGGCCAGCCCAACGCGGAGGGCACAACGCGCGTGCAGGCATAGCCGACAACGAGACCCGACAGGCCGCCGATGGTGCAGAGGAGCACCGCTTCCATCAGAAATTGTTTCCGAATATCTTGTGGCCGGGCGCCAAACGCAAGGCGAATGCCGATCTCATTGAACCGTTCGGTCACCGATACGAGCATGATGTTCATCACGCCGATGCCGCCGACCAGGAGCGAGATTCCCGCAAGCGCGGACACCAGCAACGTGAACTGGCGATAGGTCCGATCGCGCGTCTGGGCGATCTGGATGAGGTTCTGAATCCGGAAATCGTCGTCCTTATGTCCCATGATCTTGTGACGCTGCCGCAGGACGCGGGCAATCGCACCTCCCACCGCTGTCATTGACTGGGTGGAATCGGTCTTCACCAGAATCGTATGCACGGCATCCGGATTGGCCTGACTTCGTCCGGTGGCGAAGATTCTTGCGGACGACAGGGGAATGAAGATGACGTCGTCCTGGTCGCGGCCGGTGAAGTCCTGCCCCTTCTCGGCAAGCACCCCGATCACGACATATGAAGTGCGGTCGATACGGATGAAGCGGCCGAGCGGATCGCTGTCGCGGAACAGTTCGCGCGCGATCGTACGTCCGATCACCGCGATCTTTGCGACTGATGCAACCTGATCCTGATTGAATAGCTGCCCGTCCCCTATTCGCCACCCACGGGCTTCAAAAAACTCCGGGGTCACCCCGGCAACAAGGGTTGACCAGTTCAAGTCTCTCGCGATGACCGTCTTTTGCCCGCCCACGAATGGCGCCGCAATGACAACGTCGGGCACTTCGCGAGCAACAGCGAGCGCATCGGTTGTCGTAAGCGACAGGACGGTGCCCGCCTGCTGTCGCACGCCTTGCGCGTTTTGCGCACCGGGCTGCACCAGCAATAGATTCGATCCAAGCGAATTGATCTGTCTCGAAATCTCGGCACGCGCCCCTTCCGCCACGGCGACCACGATCAGCACGGCGGCAATGCCGATGACAATGCCCGTTATCGCGAGAACAGAGCGCAATATGTGCGCACGTATCGACTGAAGCGCCAGATGGACGTAGCCGAGCGATCGCATCAAACCTCCGCGATGGTCGAAGTTGAGGACGTGCCGAGAGATATCGAGTCGCCGACGATTGCGCCGTCCCGGAGCCTGATCGTGCGCTGCGCGCGCCCCGCGACTTCGGCGTCGTGGGTTACAAGCATGACCGTGAGGCCGCCACGCCGGAGTTCGGCAAGTATCGAGAGGATGGTATCGCGTGTGCTCGTATCGAGTGCCCCGGTCGGCTCGTCGGCCAAGAGAAGGTCGGGTTCGTTGACGATCGCACGCGCGACGGCGACTCGCTGCTGCTCACCGCCCGAGAGCTGGCCAGGCATATGCTGCATCCTACTGCCGAGACCGACCCGCTCGAGCGCAACGCGTGCCCTTGCGATCGGATTGCGCAGCCCGTCACGCCGATAGAATAAGGGCAACCCTACATTCTCGAGTGCGGTCAGGCGTGGCAACAGATTGAAGTTCTGAAACACAAAACCGAAGCGCCGGTTTCGCAGTTCGCTCAATCGGCGCCTTGACTGCGCAAGTACATCCTGACCGTGAAGAAAGTAGCCTCCGGAGGAGGGTCGATCGAGGCAGCCTATGATCGAAAGCAAGGTGGATTTTCCTGATCCGGATGGGCCCACGACGGCAACGAACTCTCCCGGATCGATTTGCATGGTTATGTCCGACAGCGCGTGAACGCTTTGGCTGCCGAGCCGGTGCCGCTTGTGGATATGCTCCAGGACGACGAGCGATGTCATGGCTTGCTACGATAACCGATGGCGACCCGCTGACCGATTTGGACGTCCTCCGACAGGATCTGGGTCAGAGAGTCGCTGGTGGCGCCCAATGAGACCGAGGCTGGGTCCAGATGGCCGGACTTCGTGCGGATCCAGATCACTCCCTGTCCGGGGGCGCGATCGGTTGCGCCGTCCCGCACCGGGCGAAAACTGAGTGCGGCATTGGGAACAACCATCACATCGTGTTGCTCTTGAACTACGATGCGAACATCGGCCGTCATCCCGGGAAGCAGCAGATCTTCTGGATTGGGCGCCGAAATCATCACGGTGTAGGTCACCACGTTTTGTACCATCCGTGCTGCCTTCCGGATCTCGAGTACGCGGCCCTCGAAGGTCCGTCCCGGATAGGAATCGACACTGAACAGCGCACGCTGGCCGGTTCGCACCGCGCCGATGTCGGCCTCGCTGACGGACGCACTGACGCGCATGTCCGACAGATCCCGCGCGATGGTGAAGAGGGTCGGCGCCTGGAGGCTTGCAGCCACTGTCTGGCCAAGCTCGACGCTGCGCCGGATGACTATTCCATCGATCGGCGACTTGACGATGCTTCGTTCGAGATCAAGTCGAGCCCGTTCGAGGGAGGCACGCGCAACCATCACACCGGCCGCGCGTACCTGCACGCGCGCCTGCGCCGCAGACAATTCAGCGCCGAGCGAGCGAGCCGTCATCTGCGCTCGCTCGGCGTCGCGTTGGGAAACACTGCCGTTCTTGCTGAGTGAGCTCTTGACCTGAAGATCGCGCAACGCGTCATCGTAGTGCGCCTGCGCGCCATCGACGGCTGCCTTGGCCTCCTCGTGTTGTGCGAGCGCGATGGTGAGCGCGGCTTCTGCTTCCTTGACCAAGACTTCGAAAGTGGCGCTGTCGAGTGCAGCAAGGGGCTGGCCGGCCCGAACGATGGAATTGTGGTCGGCCATCAGCTTGGCGACCTGCCCCGAAAGCTGCGAGCTGACCTCGACGGTATCAACGGCTTCGAGCGTTCCGGCAGCGGTGATGTTCTGAATGACGTTGTCGCGGGCAATGCTAACATAGCGCAGATCATCATGGTCGCCGCCGGCAGCTGTGAGCGAGCTGTCCGGAGCCCACAATGGATAGGCAGCGGCAACCACGCAGCCCCCCAATGCTGCGCGCATCAGAAGGCTTCGGGGCGATGTCAATTGATTATCCGTGCGAATGATAATTTCGCCGCATTAGCTCTTGCGGCGCTCCACGCTGAACGTTGCCCCCTCGTTGACGATGCCGCAGGCGGCGTGATCAGACCAGAAGAGCTGAGACTGAACGCGCCGCTTCTGGCCCGCCCCGAAGCGATCGCAGTGGCTGGATTAGGGCACCGAAGGGCTGCCCGTCGGCACAGTCTTCGTCCCGCTCTGCGCTGGCGGAGGCGTTTTAAGCATCTTCACCCCGGTCGTCGTATCCGTTGCCGGGACGGTATGGTCCTCGCCCTGAAATACGCTGCCTTGACCTGGGACTTCGTCACCCGGTCGACCCGGATTGTTGAGTCCATTCAGGAATGGTTGGCTTTCTTGGCCGGGGGTGTTCGACAGTCCGCCCGCAGCCACGGCAGTGAACAGATGGTCTGCTGCATAGCTCGGGCAAGAGACTGCGAGCAGTGATGCGCCTGCCGCAAGGATCGCAAGTGTTCTCATCATCATCAACTCCTCTTCAGTTGCGTTCGCCAAGGCGTCAAACTCGGCAGCCTGCGTCATTGGCGAACCTTGAATGCAGTTGATCTCCAGCTGTTCCTATTCTCTCGATGCGAGCTCACCTTCGAACGAGTTAGTTTCTGACACCGAAGTCAGTCTCGTCGATTCGCGGATGATTGCTGCGACTGAACGCTGCATCCTGATCGTTGCGTAAGCACCAAGAAACGACGGCCCGGCAACGGCTTCCACAGCGCGAGATGGTTGCTCGGCTGCGCCACCATTGGCGTCCCGCGGTGCGGAGACCACCTGTTTCGGGGTAAACCGGTTCTCGGAAACGTGATTAGCCGGTCCCGATCCATTTTATCTGGAGTCCGGGAATAAACCCGCCCCTCTCCCGATCACCTCCCGGCAAGCCCAATTTCGGGCCAGAGGAGATGCGTGATGAGCGGACACGACCATGGCGAAGACGGCGTCAGCCGCCGCAAGGTGCTGGAATGCATGACCTGGGCCGGCACCGGGGTGCTCTGGACCATCACCGGCGGGGTGCCGCGCTCGCTGGGCATCATCGATACCGCGCAAGCCGCGGCTGCGCCCGGCATGACCTTCCTCCAGATCAGCGACAGCCATGTCGGATTCGACAAGCCGGCCAATCCCAACGCGCTCGGCACGCTGGAGGAAGCCGTAGGCAAGATCAACGCGATGCCGATCAAGCCGTCCTTCATGATCCACACCGGCGACATCACCCATTTGTCGAAGGTCACCGAGTTCGATGACGCAGAGCGCATCATCTCGCAGACCAAGCTCGACGTGCACTACGTGCCGGGTGAGCACGACTTCATCGACGAGGAGGTAAAGCTCTATCGCGAACGCTACGGCCGCGGCACCAAGGGGCACGGCTGGTATTCCTTCGACGCCGGCGGCGTGCACTTCATCGGCCTCGTCAACGTCGTCGACCTCAAAGCAGGCGGCCTTGGCAATCTCGGCGCCGAGCAGCTCGCCTGGCTCGAAGACGATCTGCGCGGCAAGTCGAAATCGACGCCGATCGTGCTGTTCGCCCATATCCCGCTTTGGACCGTCTACCCGCAATGGGGCTGGGGCACCGAGGATGGTGGCCGCGCACTGGAATATGTCAAGGGTTTTGGCTCGGTCACCGTGCTTAACGGGCACATCCATCAGGTGATGCAGAAGGCCGAGGGCAACGTCACCTTCCACACTGCGCGCTCGACCGCCTTCCCGCAGCCGGCGCCGGGGGCCGCTCCCTCGCCCGGGCCGATGAGGGTCGAGGACGCTAGACTCCGGTCCATGCTCGGCGTTGCCAGCATCAACTTCAAGCAGAACGAGCAGCGCCTCGCCATCATCGACACGCCGCTCCAGGGCTGAGAGAAGGGCTGATCATGAAGACACTTAATCGCCGCGACTTCGGTATCGACTTCGGTCTCGCTTTGGTCGCGGCCATCCTGTTGCCCGCAACGGCTGCCCGCGCCGACGAGACGGAGGTGCATATCGACAATTTCGTCTTCCAGCCGGCCGAGCTCAAGATCAAGGCCGGCACCACCGTGACCTGGACCAACCGGGACGACATTCCGCACACCATCGTGTCGGCCGGCAAGTTCAGGTCCAAGACCCTGGACACCGACGACAAGTTCTCGTTCACCTTCACCAATGCGGGCGATTACAAATATTTTTGTTCGTTGCATCCGCACATGACGGGGATGATCAAGGTTGAGTAACATCTCGAGCCGAGACATCAACGTCTTGCCCGGCCGGTGGTCCCACGCCGGCCGGGCTCGGACGTCTTCGATCAAGGCAAGAGACGAAGCAAAGCAAGAGGCAAAGCGAGGAGCGATGCCCGCCACCGACGATTTGCAGAAGGCGCAGCGCTTCCGCGAAGCGGCACTGCCCCATCTCGACGACGTCTACACGCTCGCGCGCTACCTCCTACGCGATGCTTCCGACGCCGAGGATGCGGTGCAGGAGTGCTATCTGCGCGCGCTGAAGCACTTTGACAGTTATCGCGGGCCGGCGATGAAACCCTGGCTGTTCGCGATCCTGCGCAACGTCTGCAACGCCGAATATGCGCGGCGGGCGCACAGGCCCAGCGCGATCGAGGATACACCCGGCGCCGCCGAGCAGACACCGATCTGGCAGGAGAGCGAGGCAAGCCCGGAAGCCGAAGTGCTGCGCAGCCGCGATGCCGGCGCGATCCGCAAGCTGATCGACACGCTCGCCGAACCGTTCAAGGAGACCTTCGTGCTGCGGGAGATCAACAACCTGTCCTATCGTGAAATCGCCGAGACGGTCGGCGCGCCCATCGGCACCGTGATGTCCCGCCTCGCCCGCGCGCGCGCCATGCTGCGGGCGGCCTGGACGGCGGAAGAGGAGCAAGCAAGATGATCTGCGACGAAGCAAGAATCCTGCTTCACGCGCTGCTCGACAATGAACTCGATGCCGGCCATGCGCGCGAGGTCGAAGCGCATATCGCCAGCTGCCCGGCCTGCGCCGCCGAGCTCGCCGCGCAGCGCGAGATGCAGCGCGTGCTCGCCGACACCGATTTGCGCTACACCGCGCCCGCGAGCCTCCGCGCTCGGATCGAGGCGTCACTGCCGCAAGCACAGCACCAACCGACTCGCCGCTCCTTGCTGCGCGGCTTTGCGATGGGCTCAGCCGTCTCCGCGCTCGCCGCCTCAGGCGTCGTCGCCGTGGTGCTGCGCCAGGACGACCAGCAGCGCATCCTGTCGGAGGTCGTCTCCGCGCATCTGCGCTCGCTCCAGGCTGGCCACCTCACCGACGTGATTTCGACCGACCAGCACACGGTCAAGCCGTGGTTCAACGGCAAGCTCGACGTCGCCCCGCCCGTGATCGATCTCACCGCGCAGGGTTTTACGCTGGTCGGCGGCCGGCTCGACTACATCGACGCGCGCGCCATCGGCGCGGTCGTCTACCGGCGCCGGCAGCACGTCATCAACCTGTTCGTATCGCAGACATCGAACGTGGAATATCGCGCGCCGAAGACCGAGACCATGCAAGGCTTCAACTGCCGCCGCTGGGGCAATCGCGGCCTGAATTTCTGGGCCGTCAGCGATATCGCCGCCGACGAGCTCGCCGAGTTCGTCGACAAGTTCGAGGCGGCGATGAAGGCGAATGCGGAGGGGTAGATTCACCCCGCACCGTCATTGCGAGGAGCGAAGCGGCGAAGCAATCCAGACTGCCTCCGCCGAGATAGCCTGGATTGCTTCGCTTCGCTCGCAATGACGAGCGTTGAGACGGATCGGCGAACTACGCCGACCGTCTCACCGCGTTGTCCACCAGGGTCTTGCCGAGCGACCAGATCGCGCCGGGGACCTTGTGGCTGCCGGCGATGACGTCGTCGAAGGCGCGCTCGATCCAGCTGCAGTCTTCCTCGGTGATGGTGAGCGGCGGCAGCAGCTTGATGGTGTGACTGCCGTGGCCGGCGACCTGGGTCAGGATCTTGTGATCTTTGAACAGCGGCACCGTGATGAGCTGGCAGAACAGGCCCTTGTTGGCGGTCTCCAGCACGTTCCAGGAGGCGCGCAGGCGCAGCGACTTCGGCGGGCCGAACTCGATGCCGATCATCAGACCCTTGCCGCGGACTTCCTTCAACAGTTCGTAGCCGGGCACCATGCGCGTCAGCGCCAGGCGCAGCTCGGCGCCGCGCTTGGCGGCGGACTCGATCAGCTTCTCGGACTCCATGACGTCGAGCGTGGCGATGCCCGCAGCCATCGCGAGGTCATTCTTGGAGAAGGTGGAGCCGTGCACCACCGCACGGTCCATCTGGTTGAAGATCTTGTCGAAGATGGCCTTGCGCGTCAGCACCGCGCCAACCGGCACGTGGCCGCCGGACAGCGACTTCGACAGCAGCACAATGTCGGGCTCGACGTTCCAGTGCTCGACCGCAAGGAAGCGGCCGGTGCGGCCCATACCGGTCTGGATCTCGTCGGCGACGAACAGCGTGCCGTATTTCTTGCAGAGCGCTGCCGCGCCGGGCAGGAACTCGTCGGTGGGCATGTTGACGCCCTTGCCCTGGATCGGCTCGACGACGAAGGCCGCGACCTCGCGTGAGGCCAGCGCCTTTTCCAACGCGGCCAGATCGTTGAACGGGATCGGGGTGCAGCCCGGCAGCAACGGCTCGAAACCGGTGCGGAAGTTCGAATCGCCCGTGAGCGACAGCGCACCATAGGTCAGACCGTGATAGCCGTGGGCGCAATAGACGATGCCGGGACGGCCGGTCGCGCCGCGCGCGAATTTGATCGCTGCCTCGACGCATTCAGCGCCGGAATTGGCGAAGAACGCCTTGTCGAGATAGGGGACGTATTTCAGAAGGCGCTCGGCGAGCACGCCGGCGAGCGTCGAGACATCGAACTGGACGAGGTTCGGCAGGTCG
Source organism: Bradyrhizobium sp. DN3 (assembly GCF_041357655.1). Taxonomy (NCBI): domain Bacteria; kingdom Pseudomonadati; phylum Pseudomonadota; class Alphaproteobacteria; order Hyphomicrobiales; family Nitrobacteraceae; genus Bradyrhizobium; species Bradyrhizobium sp. DN3. The sequence continues at coordinate 164,859 of NZ_JAULLN010000001.1, forward strand.
GCATCGAGTACGCTCTTGAGCGCCTCGCGCATAACGGGATGATTTCGCCCGATCGCAAACACGCCGAATCCGGACAACAGGTCGAGATAGCGCGCGCCCTCGCGGTCGTAGAGGTATTGCCCCTGCCCCTTCTGGAAGCCGACATCGTAGCCGATGGTCTTGAGAACCCGAACGAACTGCTCGTTCAGATACCGATTATGCAGGGCGCTGCGCTGGGCCTGACGGTCCGCGAAGAGCTCAGACATGTCTGGATTTGGACTGTGCATCCGCTACATACTTCGGTTGAGGGCCGTCTAGTCAACTGAAAACGGACCGCTATCGAAACGGTCTGTGCGGCCTTTTGCCCTTTTTCGGACCATCTTCGCAAGCACAGCTTTAAACCATGTTGCACTGCCAAGGAACTATCATGCGTTTAGCCCTTTACACCGGAATAATACTGGCTGGCGGTTACACCTGTCTGACCCCCGCGCTCGCCACAGACCCGACCGGCGACTGGCGGGTCGCCGACGGCGTCGCCAACATCCGTGTCGCCCAATGCAGTGGCAGCATGTGGGGTGCCGTCTCCTGGGAAAAGCAGCCCGGAGGCCGCGACGAGAATAACCCGGATGTGTCAAAAAAGAACAGGCCGACGCTGGGCATGCCGACCCTGATCGACATGAAGAAGAAGCCCGGCGCCGATCAGTGGGAAGGACAGGTCTACAACGCCAAGGACGGCCAGCTCTACAGCGCGACCATCACGCCGGCCGGGACTGACCAGCTCGAAATCAAGGGCTGTGTGATGGGCTTTCTCTGCGGGGGCGAGACCTGGACCCGGGTGGGTCCGCCGATCCCCTTGAGCTCCGCCAACGCCATGGCCAAGAGCGCGCCGAAGTCCACCGGCGCGGCACCGAAAGCCCAGGGCACGACGGGCGCCACAGCAGCTGCCCCGGCAGCCCCGAAGGCCGCCGGCGCGGCCAAGCCCGGTCAGAAGGGCGCCGCCGACCCGGTCGGCGACATCTGCCTACTCCCTGAGATTGCGGGGTTTGCCCATTAGGGCCGGCTGGAACAGCAGCACGGCGGCAAGCGTCGTCACCAGCGAGAGTGCGAGCAACTTGCCCATGCTGGACGTGCCGGGATGGCTGGACAGCCACAGGCTGCCGAACGCAGTCGCCGTCGTCAGCGCGCTGAAAAAGATCGCGCGTGTCAGGCTGGTCTGGAGCAGATTCGTCCTGCCCGAGCGCCACGCCACGACATAATAGATCTTGAAGGCGACGCCGACGCCGAGCAGCAGCGGAAACGCGACGATGTTGGCGAAGTTGAGCGGCAGGCCGACCAACACGCAGATCTCGAGCGTCACCGCGCCGGCAACCAGGAGCGGCACCAGCGTCATCAGCACGTCGACGAACCGCCGCAACGTGATCCACAGGAGCAGGCCGATCACCAGCAGTGCATAGACGCCGGCATGGATGAACGCCTTCACTACGGTGTCCCCGGATTTCAGGATCGAGACCGGCCCGCCGATCGCGGTCGGCTCAGCCGCGAGCACGGCCGCGGCAAACTTGCGCAGCGTGTCGTTGTCATTGGGATCGCCCTTGGGCAGCGCCTCGACGCGGATGACGCCGTCCTTGCTCTTCCAGGCGCTGACGAGATCCGGCGGCAGTGACTTCAAGGTCACCGGCTCGGCCTGCAGCGCGTTTTTGAGCTGGTCGAACACGATCTTCATCGGTGTGACGAACACGTCCTGCGCCTTGTTGCGCGTGGCCTCGTCGGAATTAGCGAGCTTCTCGAGCGCGTCGGCCAGCCGGCGCGAGGCGAGCGCACCCGGTCCCTTCGCATCGCCCGCGGTCCGGCGCAGATTGTCGACCGAAGATTTCAGCGCTTCGACGTTTTCCTGGTCCGACGGCGCCGCGTCGATCTGGTCGGGATTGAGCGCGGGATTCAAGACCTTAGCGCCCTGCGCGAGCAGCTTCAGCTTCGGCGGCTGGTCCTGCGGCACGAAGCTGTCGAGTGACATCACCCGCAATACCTCGGGCACCTTCTCCAGCTTCGCCTCGACCTGCTTTGCCTGCTCTTCCGACGTCGTCATCACGTTGATGGCATTGGCGCCGGTGTTGGGATCCTTGCGCAGGTCGAGGAAGGTCGCGATCGATTCGGCATGCGGATTGCGCAGGTTCATCGGGTTGAAGTCGAACTTCATGAAGTAGAGCAGCGGCAGGCCGCCGAGCGCCAGCAGCAGCGTGCCGCCGACGATCAGCACGCGGTACTTTTCAAGGAAGTGATCGAGCGGCGCCAGGAAGGCGTAACCGACGGGCTCCGGCTCGCCGGGCGGGTTCAACAGCTTCAATAGCGCCGGCAGCACGGTGATCGACGAGAGGAACGCGACCAGCATGCCGACGCCGGCGATCTGGCCGAGCTCGGAGATTCCCTTGTAGTCGGTCGGCATGAAGCAGAGGAAGCCGGCGGCCGTTGCCATCGCCGCGAGCGACAGCGGCACCGCCGAGCGCTTCGCCGCCAGCACCAGCGCGCCCGAGAGATCGTCGTGCTTGTAGCGCTCGGAGCGGTAGCGGACGCTGTACTGGATGCCGAAATCGACGCCGAGGCCGACGAACAGCACCGCAAACGCGATCGACAGCAAATTGAGCGAGCCGACCATCATCAGACCGGCCGCGGTCGTGATCGCAAGACCCACGAAGAGATTGACGAAGACCGCGAAGATGATCTTCGCCGAATGCAGCGCCAGCCACAGGATCAGCAGCACGACGAGAACCGTGCCGATGCCGTTGACGACCGCGCCTTCCTGGACGGTCGCGTATTCCTCGTTGGCGATCGGGACTGGGCCGGTCAGCCGCACCCGCGCCTGGTATTTGGTCGGAAAATCCAGATCGGCTGCGGCCTTGCGGATCGCGTCGGTGGCGCCCTTGCCCGGCTCCAGCGCGTTGTAGTCGAGGACCGGCTTGAACTCGATGAAGGCGCGCTTGTCCGAATCCTTCAGCGGCTCGTCGCTGACGAGCTCGCGCCAGGAGAAGCTGGCATTGCCCTTGTTGAGCACGGTCTCGACCGTCTGCGCGATCAGGTTGAAAGGCCGCTCCGTGTTGTCGAGCTTGACCTGGCCGCGCTTGACGCCGGCAAGTCCGGTCTCGAGCGCGCCGGTCAGGCCGCGGATCGAGGGGTCGCCCGCCATGATCTCGATCAGGGGCGCTGCCGATTCGAATTGACCGGTAATCTTGCCGACCTCCTCGGTCGGCAGGAACAACAGGCCGTTCTTCTCGAAGAACTCGCCGCTGCCGAGCTGCTGCATCGATTGGAAGTTGGTCTTGTCGTCCTTGAGCTTGGCAAAGAGCGCGTCCGCTGCCGCGCTCGCCATCTCGGGCGTTTTGGCCTCGACGACCGCCGTGATGGTCGCGTCGCGGTCGAAGGCGCGGTCGAACTGCTGGTCGCGCTGGCGCCAGTCCAAATTCTGGGCAATCAGCGAATTGATGTCGGTGTTGATGGCGAAGTGGCGCGCAGCGTAATAGCCCGCTCCCACCGACAGCAGGAGCCCGAAAATGACGACGAGGGAGGCAAACCGGGTACAGGCCCTGACGATGGCAACAACGACGCTTTGCAGCACTTCTTTTCTTTCTGCGGTTAACAGCTTGCCGGAAACGCCCGCTGTTTATCGGAGTTCCCGGGCGAAACCTATTGCTGTTTGAGTGGTTCTCGCCGCGACAAGGTTCGAGGTAAACGGCGGAGGACCCATGGCAAAATCATGCGGGGCGGTCGGTATAGCCGGGGAGTTGAGGCGGGAAAGTGACGAAAGAGTGAGCCAAATGTCGCCATGTTGCTCACCGGAAATGACCTACTCAAATACCATCGAACTGCCTTTGTCTGGGAACCCAAGGAGCGTTCGACTTCCCTTGCTGCCGATTTTTTGACACAAAGTATTGCGCCTCCATGCGCCGGAGCCCAACGGGGGTGGGCAGCTACCGCTGCGCGAGACCAATGGTGCGGATATTGCACTTCATTGGTCAGTATCGAGGTGCTGCCGGGAACTTTGAAGCGGATTGGTGCAACTTGCGTGATGGGCGTCCAATGGAAGTTTATCTGGCGCAGCCACGCGGCTTCTGCGCGGGCGTGGTGCGTGCGATCGAGATCGTGGAACGGGCGCTGGAGAAGTACGGCCCGCCCGTCTACGTGCGCCATGAGATCGTGCACAACAAATACGTGGTCGAGAGCCTGAAGAACAAGGGCGCGATCTTCGTCGAGGAATTGTCCGAAGTGCCGCCGAAGGCGGTGACCGTTTTCAGCGCCCATGGCGTCGCCCGCAGCGTCGAGGAAGAGGCCGCCGCGCGCGATCTTCCGGTGCTGAACGCCACCTGCCCCCTGGTCACGAAAGTTCACAATCAGGGGAAGCGCTACATCACCAAGGGCCGCACGCTGATTCTGATCGGCCATGCCGGCCACCCCGAGGTCGAGGGCACGATGGGCCAGGTCCCGGGGCCAGTGCAGCTTGTTCAAAGCGTTGAAGAGGTTAACGCCCTGACGCTGCCGGCGGATACGCCAATGGCCTACATCACCCAGACCACCCTGTCGGTCGACGACACCAAGGACATCATCGCTGCCCTCCAGGCCCGCTTTACAGATATTCAAGGTCCGGATATCCGGGATATCTGCTATGCGACACAGAACCGCCAAACTGCGGTAAGGGATTTGAGCAAGCTGGTCGACGTGATCCTGGTGGTGGGCGCTGCCAACAGTTCGAACTCGAACCGGCTCCGCGAAATCGGCACCGAAGCCGGCGTCGCGAGTTATTTGATTGCCGACGGCAGCGAGCTCAATCCGGCGTGGTTGAAGGATGCCAGGACCGTCGGCGTCACGGCCGGCGCTTCGGCGCCCGAGGTACTCGTGGATGACGTGATTGAAGCGATGCGGCGGATCGGACCAGTGAAGGTCTCGGTGTTACCGGGCCGCGAGGAAAACATCGAATTCCGGCTTCCGGCCCAATTGGCTGCGAGCTGACTCACCCGAATTCAAAGCCCAGAAAGAAACTTGTAATGGCTATCCCGTTCTTCAAGGAAATGCGTATCGGCGGCTATTTGCTCAAGCAGAAACTGCTTGGCCGCAAACGCTATCCGCTCGTGCTGATGCTGGAGCCGCTGTTTCGCTGCAACCTCGCCTGCGTCGGCTGCGGCAAGATCGATTATCCCGACGCGATCCTCAACCGCCGCATGACGGCGCAGGAGTGCTGGGACGCCGCCGACGAATGCGGCGCGCCGATGGTCGCGATTCCCGGCGGCGAGCCGCTGATCCACAAGGAGATCGGCGAGATCGTGCGCGGCCTCGTCGCGCGCAAGAAGTTCGTCTCGCTCTGCACCAACGCGCTGCTGCTCGAGAAGAAGCTCGATCTGTTCGAACCCTCGCCCTATTTGTTCTTCTCGGTGCATCTCGACGGCCTGCGCGATCACCACGACAAGGCGGTGTCGCAGAAGGGCGTGTTCGACCGCGCCGTCTCCGCGATCAAGGCGGCCAAGGCGCGCGGCTTCACCGTCAACGTCAACGCCACCATCTTCGACGGCCATCCGGCCGAGGAGATCGCGAAATTCCTCGACCTCACCGTCGAGCTCGGCGTCGGCGTCTCGATGTCGCCGGGCTACGCCTATGAGCGCGCGCCGGACCAGGAGCACTTCCTCAACCGCACCAAGACCAAGAAGCTGTTCCGCGACGTCTTCGCGATGGGCAAGGGCAAGAAGTGGAATTTCATGCACTCCGGCCTGTTCCTGGACTTCCTCGCCGGCAACCAGGAATACGAGTGCACGCCCTGGGGCATGCCCGCGCGCAACATCTTCGGCTGGCAGAAGCCCTGCTACCTGCTCGGTGAAGGCTACGCGAAAACCTTCAAGGAGCTGATGGACACCACCGACTGGGACAGCTACGGCACCGGCAAATACGAGAAGTGCGCCGACTGTATGGCCCATTGCGGCTACGAGCCGACCGCGGCCACCGCTGCCCTCCACAACCCGCTGAAGGCGATGTGGGTGTCGCTGCGCGGCATCAAGACCTCTGGTCCCATGGCGCCGGAGATCGACATGTCCAAGCAGCGCCCGGCGCAGTACATCTTCTCGGAGCAGGTCCAGAAGAAGCTCTCCGAGATCCGCAAGGACGAGGCTGCTGCCGCGCAGGCAAAGGCCGCGCAGAAGGCTTCGACCGCCGCGTAAGCGCGCTGGTCGGCACGAACGAAAAAGGCCCGGCGCGAATCGCGACCGGGCCTTTTCTTTTGCTCGGGCGCCAGGGAAGGAGCAGCGCGGTGCGTAGGCTGCGCTCCCTCTCCTCGTCACTTGGTCGGCCCGGGATCCCTCCTGCAAAAAAGTGAAAAACAACCCCATGCACAGTAGAAACGCGGCCGGCGAACGGCACATCGCGCATTCGGTTAAACTGTTGCCGCGCCGAGGAAATCAGCAGCAAAGGAACGAAGATCGCGGCGTCTGCGACGAGGAGCGATCTTCGCAAAAGCAACGACAGACGATGGCCAATTGAACCAACGCGCAGAAATCGCTCAGGAATTACAATTCAAGGCCAGCGCGGATTTCGAATTTTACGAATATCGTTTGACCCGTCGGGCAAAACAGTGGCACTATGGCATGCTGGCCCCGTTCGAAAGCGGCACCAACTGGTCCTCAGACGCGACGCGATTAAGAGCTGTCGGAAACTGACGGTTCTTTCCTTGTCGTGCCACAAGTCATCCCCGAAATGCCTGTCACTGTAATTATCGTGTCTCACTTAAGGGGTGCAGTCCAGCACTGTCACCGCAATTCCATGATCGCCACGTGCTGCTAACCTGCTGATAGCGAATCAAGCTCCCACTTTCATCAGCTTATGCGTGGCAACGCGATGCCCCAAAGAACAGATTCTTCCGTCACTCCACCAGCCATCCAGCGTTCTTTTCGAGACCTGTCGGACATCGAGGTCGCCGATATCGAAAGAGCCTCGATACTTGCTCGAATTGGTTGGCGCAGCAGTTTCGGCTGGGACGAGCTCTTGCTCTCGCAGCGCGTCATCATGGTCTCGGAGGCTGGGGCGGGAAAGACGTACGAGTGCCAGACACAGCAGGCCAGGCTCTGGAGCGCCGGAGAGCCTGCGTTCTTTCTGGAACTTGCGACCCTGTCAGGAAGCTCGGTCCGCGACATGCTCAGCCATGAGGAGGAGTTGCGCTTCGACGCGTGGCTACGATCTCAATCCGAAACAGCGACGTTCTTCCTCGATTCCTACGATGAGCTGAAGCTTACGCTTGGTAGCTTCGAGCAGGCACTCAAGCGGCTCAACAAGGCGCTAGCCGGCCAGTTGAGCCGTTCGCGCATTATCGTCACAACGCGGCCGGTGCCGATCGATCGTGAACTTTTCAGGGAACATCTGCCCATTCCGCTGTCGCGGGAGGCAACGCCGACGGCCGAGGCGTTCGCCGACATGATGATGGAGCGGAACCAAAACAAGCCCTCCGACGGGAACGGACCTAAACCGTGGCGCAATGTCAGCTTGATGCCTCTGTCGGCCGAGCAAATGCGGGAGTTCGCCGTTCTTCAAGGGTTGACCGACCCTGACGCGCTGTTGGCGGATATCCGCGAACGCGACGCGCAGGAGTTCGCGGAACGTCCTCAGGATCTGATCGAACTGTGCTCGGACTGGCGAGAGCACCATCGTATCCGGTCGCACCGCGAACAGGTCGAGTCGAATGTCGCCACCAAACTGAAGCCGAGGACCGAGCCCAAAGAGAGGGTCGAACTTTCGCATGAGGTGGCAATCGAGGGAGCAAGCCGCCTTGCGCTCGCCGCGCCTGTTGACCCGGAAGCTCACCTTGCGACACTCCGCCGACGCTGACAGCATCCACGCCAGCGAAGCAGCGTTGGACGTCTCCAAGGTCTTGCTCGACTGGGGTGCGGAAGCCCAATCCGTTCTTTTGGAGCGCGCTCTGTTCGGCTTCGCGAGCTACGGCCGCGTTCGCTTTCACCACCGATCCGTGCTCGAATTTCTTGCCGCAAGGCGGCTCGATGCGCTTTTGGCCTGCGGCGTGCCCATCAAATCCATCAAGAGGCTCCTGTTCGTGGAGACAGCGCAGGGGACACGAACAGTTCGACCGACAATGCGACCGGTAGCAGCGTGGCTTGCTCTTTGGCACAGCACCATTTTTGACGATATATTGTTGCTCGATCCCGCTGTCATTCTCAACCATGGCGATCCGCAGTCATTGAGCCCGGTAAAGCGGATCAGGGCCCTCAAAGCGTATGTGGACCGTTACGGCCGCGGCGGCTGGCGAGGCCTCAGTATCCCTGAGATTCAGGCACACCGTTTCACTTGCCCCGAACTTGCCGCCAGCGTGAAGCGCTTCTGGGAAGGTGAGATCGAGAATCCTGAAGTGCGGACCTTTCTGCTTCGGGTCATTGCCATCGGCAAGCTGAAGGAGTGTGCGGACATTGTCCACGCTGTCGCAATGGACGCGGCCAGAGACATCCGTGAACGCACCCTCGCCATCGAGGCCATGGTACAGCTTAGCGACGAACGACTTGAGCGGCTGGTGACTTCACTCGAGATGGAGTCAGACCGATGGCCCAATGTCATGGCGCGCCGGGCTCTCATAGAACTATTCCCCGGGCATGTATCAGTTGACCAGTTGTCGAACATACTCGGACGGATACATGAGCATCCCCGCAGCATTGGCGAACTTACCCATCGTCTGCCGCACGAAATTGAGACCGCCGATCTGAAGTCGGAGTACCTCGACGCACTGCGGCAATCACTCACCACTCTGATCCTTGATGGGATCACATGGGACCAGAATAAGTTCCCACATATTCGAACGAAACGATACGATCTGGTACCCGCGCTCAATGCAGCCTGCCGGCGGCAAGAGATCGGAGGCGTAAGAAGTGATGCGTGGATCGCGTCGAGCCTACTTGCGATCCGGCTTTCAAAAGAGGAGTACAGCACGGAGAGAGACGCTCTTGCCTCATTGCGCCGTGCGCTCGATCGGCTTCCACTCGATGCACGCGAACGGGCGTTCTGGGCAGAAAGTGGTTTTGTCGCGAGTCTTCACAAGGTTAAGAGCGCATGGGAACGCATTTTTGACCTCTCCTATCATGGCGGCATCCAGTTAAACGACAAAGACGATGCCTGGATTCGCCAATGTCTCGTCGATCAGCAAGCTCCGATCGATCACCGCGAGATGATGCTCTACGCCGAATTAAACTTGCTAAATCGCGGAGCAACGAATTACCGCGAAGTTCTTGAGGGGCTTAAGCCGCTCGTTGTTGACTCCCCGGACCTCACGGCGATCATCGATAATCGCATGAAACCGCAGGAGATCTCGGCCGAAATTCGTCGCATGGAAGTGGAAAATGCAAAGCGGACGAAACAGGCCCAGCGACGCGAGGCCAAGGACCATGCAAGTTGGGTGACGTTTTGGCGCGAAGTCGCGCAAAATCCGGGCGCCGTCTTTTCAGGCAATCGCGCGGAAGGCACGGCTTGGGACCTATGGCGCGCGATCGAACGTTCCGGCGAGAAAAGCCGGGCCTCCGGTTGGAACCGCCGTTTCATCGAGGCGCAGTTTGGCATGAGCGTCGCCGACCGGCTCCGCGAGACCATGATGGCAGCGTGGCGAAAGGAAAGACCGACGCTCCGCAGCGAACGCGCCGAAAACAACAAGGATACGTTTCTGGTTCGATGGCAGTTCGGTCTTGCCTGTATTGCGGCAGAGGCTGAAGACCCAAATTGGGCCCAAAAACTGACGGAACAGGAAGCCGAACTTGCCTGTCGTTTCGCGCCGGTTGAGATGAATGCGCTTCCGTCGTGGCTGGAAAGCTTGACGGTTGAATACCCCCAAGCTGTTGATCGCATCCTTGGCCAGGAGTTGAGCTTGGCCTTGGAAGAGATAACGAACGCTGGCACCTACTCGATATTCCTCCAGCACATCGGTCACGCTCCGGCCATCGTCGCGGCCCTCTTCGTTCCCCGCATTCGAGCCTGGGTGACTGAGATTGTAGGGAACAGCGGTTCAACCGATTTTCGCTATGAACAAAATCTACGGCAAGCGATCGAATTGCTTGTGAAGACCGGGAATGATGATGATCGCAGGTTCATCCGCGAAACAGCGAAGCAGCATCTTGGCGACGATATTGCGGCCCCTATCGCAAAGGTGTGGCTGCCGGCACTCCTGAATCGCGATCCTGAGGCTGGCGTTGACACGCTCGAGAAGGGAATGGCCGGCATGACGATCGGCAAGACGAGCCCGGCCGTACAAATCTTCGCAAATCTCTTCAACAACGGCCACGGAGGCCTGGGTTTCGACCTTGGCAGCTCCCGATTTGGTCCTGCACTCCTGCTGCGCCTTCTCCGTCTCGCCTACCGCCAGGTCCGGCCCGATGACGACAACCATCATGAGGGCTCATATACACCGGACACGCGGGACTATGCCGAACGCGGACGGAATGCGATCTTGAGTGCGCTATTTGCGGCGCCCGGCCCCGAAGCCTGGACCATCAAGATCGAAATGGCCAACGATCCGCTGTTTGCTCATCTCAAGGATCGCGCTATTGCTGTGGCAGACGAGAAGGCTGCAGAAGAAGCGGACGACGTCGCGCTCACCGAGGCTGAGTTCGCAGCTCTCGAACGGCACGGTGAGACTCCACCCAAGACAAGGGACGCGATGTTTGCGCTGATGCGGGATCGTCTCGAAGACATTGATGATCTCTTACTCCAGGACGTTTCGCCGCGAGAACTATGGGCCAGCATCAATGACGAGCATGTGATGCGGCGAGCACTGGCACTCGTGCTGCGAGATGCCGCCCGACAGAGCTACACTATCGATCAGGAAAGCGTAACCGCGGACGAGAAGGAGACCGATATCCGTTTTCGGTCGACCGGTTCGGGCCAGCAGGGGGTTATTGAACTCAAACTGGGCGATGAGCGCTCCGGCATGGACTTGTTCAACACGGTTCACGATCAGCTCCTGACCAAATACATGGCAGCAGATGAGTGCCGTGCGGGTTGTCTACTCGTAACCATCGCAAGACATCGTCAGTGGGAACATCCAAGGACGGGCGAGCGCCTAAGTTTCGAGCAGTTGATCGCTGTTCTTAACGACGAGGCTGAGCGGCTGGCAAATGGCCTCGGCGGCACCGTAAGGCTGATGGCGAGAGGGTTGGATCTCAGACCAAGGCTTTCGAAGGAGAAGAATACCCGATCAGGGGATCGGTAAGGGATGCGCGGAAGAAATTCCGGACACGTTGAGCTTGGTCGCGCAGTGCGGTTAGCTGCTTAGGCGATCGGAAGGCTAAAAGGCCCGGTCATCCGACCGGGCCTTTTTCTTTGTCAGATCGAATAGACCGCTCAGGCCGCCTCTGACACCAGCACCTCGCTGCCGACCAGCTCGGTGCCGATCAGGTAGTCGCGGCAGCCGCGCAAGCTACGCAGGGCGCGGTTGAAGTCGAGGCCGGTCGAGACCAGCGCATGCAGCGTCGCCGGGTTGCGCACGATGCCGCGCAGCACGGCCGCAAGGTCGATCTGGCCGTTCGGCTTGATCGCGGCGCGGGCGAGTGCCGGCAGCGCGCGATGGGCGGGGTCGCTGATGACGCGGACCGCGGCAAATGGCAGCCCGGCCTCGGCGGCATAGGCGGCCGCGATGTGGCTTTCCATGTCGACGGCCGCTGCCCCCGTCTCCGAATGCAGCGCCGCCTTGCAGGAGCGCCCGGTGACCACTTCCTCGGCACCGGCGAGGCTGCCGCGCACCACACGGCGGCGTCCCGAGGTCAGGCGATCGATCAGGTCGTCGCCGAGCGACAGCCCGGCGGCCCAGCGGGTGTCGCCGGACAGCACCTCGGTCGCCAGCACGACGTCGCCGGAGCGCAGCGTCGGGTCGAGCCCGCCGGCCACACCGAAGGAGATCACGCCGCGAATCGTCTCGGGATCCACCACCGTCAGCAGCGCCCGCAACTGGGTCGGGCTGCTGGATGAACAGATGACCGCCATTCCCGGCCCGGCTGCAATGCGGGCCTCCTGAACCAGTCCAGTCACGATCAGTATCGGCCGCGGGTCGATGGCATTACCCGCGGTAAAATAGTCCCCCGTCCCCAAAGTCACATTCCGACCCCTACCACCCTGCTGTTGGTGTCCCGCAAGTTCCGATACCGCGCCAGCGCCCACAGCGGGAAGAACTTTGGGTAACCATGATACCGTAGATAGAACACGCGGGGGAAGCCTGTGGCGGTGTACCGCTGCTCGTCCCACAGTCCTTTTTTGTCTTGTGTTGCAATCAGGTACTCCACCCCGCGGGCGACGGCCGGGTGATCAACCTCGCCTGCCGCCATCAGGGCAAGCAAAGCCCATGCCGTTTGCGAGGCGGTCGAGGGCGCGGCCTCCCAGCCCTTGTAATCCAGGCGGTAGCTGACGGCGTCCTCGCCCCAGCCGCCGTCCTCGTTCTGGATCGAGGCCAGCCAGGCCGCGGCTTTGCGAATCATGGGGTCCTTGTGGTCGACGCCGGCCATGTTGAGGGCACAGAGCACCGACCAGGTTCCATAGATGAAGTTCATGCCCCAGCGGCCGTACCAGGAGCCTTCCGGGTGCTGGGTCTTGCGGAGATAGGCAACGCCATCGGCCACGTGCCTGCTGGTCTTCTCGGTCTCGCCGAGCTGGGCCAGCATCGAGATGCAGCGCGCGGTGACGTCCTCGGTCGGCGGGTCGAGCAGCGCGCCGTGGTCGGAGAACGGAATGTTGTTCAGGTAATATTCGAGGTTGTTGACGTCGAAGGCGGCCCAGCCGCCGTCGTCGCTCTGCATGCCCTCGATCCACTCCCGGCCGCGGTCGATCGCGGCGTCATAGCCGGTCAACCCGTGCTCCCGGCGCATGCGGTCCATCGACATCACCACGACAGCGGTGTCGTCGAGATCGGGATAATGGGCATTGTTGTACTGGAAGGCCCAGCCGCCCGGACGCACGTCGGGCCGCTTCTCCGCCCAGTCGCCCTTTACCTCGAGCTCCTGCTTCGGGATCAGCCAGTCGAGGCCACGCTTGGCGGCCGGCACGGCTTGCGCGTTGCCAGCTTCCAGCAGCGCATGCGCAGTCAGCGTCGTATCCCACACCGGCGAGACGCAGGGCTGGCAATAGGCTTCGTCGTCTCTGATCACGAGCAGCTTGTCGATGCCCCGGCGCGTGATCGCGCGCGGCGGATAATTCTCGTCCTTACCGAGCGCGTCATACATCATCACGATGTTGGCCATGGGCGGATAGATCGCGCCCATGCCGTCCTCGCCGTTGAGCCGCTCCTCGATGAAGGCGAGCGCCGCATCGATCGCGCGCTTGCGCAGGCTCTTGGGAAACATCGGCTCGATCACGCGCAGAATCGCATCGAGCGAGCGAAAGAGCAGGAACCAGGCCATGCTCTGGTGCGGCGCCTTCGCGGTCATGCCGATCGAACGCGGATCCTGCAGGAATAGCTCGTCGATGCCGATCCCTTTCGGATTCTTCGCGCGCGGCTTCAGCGCGGCGATCACCATCAGCGGCACCATGGTGGTGCGCGCCCAATAGGAGATCTTGTTGAGGTGGAACGGCGACCAGAACGGCAGCAGCACGATCTCGATCGGCAGCACCGGCACCGCGCTCCAAGTCACCACGCCGAATGTCGCGAGCAGGAAGCGGGTGAAGACGTTGCTATGAATCGCACCGCCGCGGGCATGAATGGCCTCGCGCGCACGCGCCATGTGCGGGGCATCGATGGAATCGCCGATCATCTTCAGCGCGAAATAGGCCTTCACGCTGGCGCTCATGTCGAACTCGCCGTCATGCACCAGCGGCCAGCCGCCATGGGCGCCCTGGACGCGGCGCAGATAGTTGCCGATCTTGGCCTCGAGCACCGTGTCGACGGGCTCGGCGAGATAATGGCGCAGCAGGATGTACTCGGCCGGAATCGTGCAGTCGGCCTCGAGCTCGAACACCCAATGGCCGTCCGATTGCTGGAAGCCGAGGACACCTTGCGTTGCCGATGCAATGCTCGATTCCAAGCTGCTCGGATCCAGGGCTTCGCGGCTGGTCGCGTTCACGGAATCCATGTCGCTCGATTGCTCCGATAGTCGATTGAAATTGACCGGGACATTTGCCCGTCAGGGCCGCTGTGCGGCGAGAATCAGATCGGCGGCGCGATCGCCCGATCGGACCGATCCCTCGATGGTTGCCGGCAATCCCGTAGCAGTCCAATCCCCGGCAAGGAACAGGTTTTTCAGCGCAGTGACCGGCGCCGGACGCAAGGCATTCTGCGCCGGCGTCGCGGCAAAAGTGGCGCGGCGCTCACGCACGATCTGCCACGGAGGCAGATCGCCGGACACGCCGCCGGCCTTGCAGACGTCGTCCCAGATCGCCTGCGCGAGCTCCTCGCGCGGCATGTCGACCAGGCGGTCGCCATTGCTGATGGTGACGGAAAGCCGGTTCGGAAACGCGAACAGCCATTCCACCACGCCGCCGATCACGCCGAGGATCGGCGCAGAGCCCGGCGGCGGCTCAAAGCGGAAATGCGCGTTCACGATGGCGCGGAATTCGGTCGGCGTCTTCAGACCGGGCAGCAGGCTCGCGGCGGCGCGCGGCGGCACCGCCATCACGATGACGTCGCCCTCGCTGAGCTGGATCACGTCCTCGCCGCCGAAATTCAGCGCACCGACCTTGCCGTCACTGGTCGCAAACGAACGCAGCTCATGGCCGAGCTGAACCGTGTGGCCGCGCTCAGCCAAGAATTTCACGGCAGGCTCGATCAGCACGGCGCTGAGGCCGTCGCGCGCGATCAGGGGACGGCAGGCCTGTCCGCCCGCGAGCAGCGTCTCGCGCACGATCGCGCCGGCGAGCCCGGCCGAGCCCTCAGGCGGATCGACATTGAGCGCCGCGAGCAGCAGCGGCTGCACCAAACGCTGATAGAGGATGCCCTCGCAAGGAATCGACTCGCCGACCAGCGTCTCCTCCGACGCCCAGACCAGCGGCGCCAGCTTGAGATAATCGGTGAGCCCGGTATCGGGCACACGGCGGCTTTCGTCGAGAACCCAGGTCGGCAGCCGGCCATCGCCGAGGTCGATCTGCCAGCGCTGCCCGGTCTTGATGTCGACGAAGGGAAACTGCGCGCGCTCGGGGCCGACAAGGCCGGCCTCGGTGCCAATCGCGCGCGCATAGGCGCGCGCATGGCTGTTGCCCGACAGCAGCAGATGATTGCCATTGTCGATGGTGAGATTGGTGGCGCCGTCGAAATAGGACCGGCAGCGGCCGCCGGCCTGATGTGTCGCCTCGTGCACGGCAACCTTGAAGCCGGCATTGGCGAGCCGCACGGCGGCGGAAAGGCCGGAAATTCCAGCACCGATGATGTGAGCTGTCTTTTGCATCAGATGAAAGCGTAACGGAGCAGGATCAGGATGCGTGTGATCTTCGACACACGCACCGGCTCGCGCGGCGCGTTGAAGCCGCGCGCGATCAGGAGGTCCAGAATGGAATGATAATATTTCGACATGATCCGCGGCGCGCGCACGGTGCGGCGCTTGTTGCGGTTCATGATCTCGTCCGACTTCTCGAAATGCGATTTCGCACGCTGCGTCAGCGGCAGACAGACCTTCGGCAGCGCGCGCTCGGTGATGACGCGGCTGGGATCGTTGGAGGTGATGCCGGCATGCAGCAGCGCCTCGCGCGGCAGATAGAGCCGCCCGAGGCCGGCGTCCTCGTCGATGTCGCGCAGGATGTTGGTGAGCTGGAGCGCGCGACCGAGATGATGAGCGAGCAGGATGCCGTCTTCTTCCGGCAGGCCGAACACCCGCACCGACAGGCGCCCCACGGCACTGGCGACGCGATCGCAGTAGAGATCGAGCGTCGCCATGTCGGGCGCGCGAATGTCCTGCGGCACGTCCATCTCCATGCCGTCGACGATGGCAAGGAAATCCTCGCGCTTCAGCCCGAAGGTCTTCACCGACGCGACGTAGTCCTTCAGCCGCGGCGGGGGATTGCCCTGATAGAGCGCATCGATGTCGTTGCGCCACTGCTGAAGTGCGGCGAGCCGCTCCTCGCGCGGGCCGTCGGAATCGGCGATGTCGTCGACCTGGCGGCAGAAGCTGTAGATCTGGAACATGGCTTCGCGCTGGTCATGCGGCAGGATGCGCATCGCGGCGTAGAACGAGCTGCCGGATGCGGTCGAGCCATAATTGGCGCCGGGCGAGGTCGCCTCAAGCGTCATGTGCAGTCCCCGGTCTGGAAATGGCCTTGCGTCCGATCGCGCGGCGGCCGACTTCGCCGATCATGCCGGCGAGGCTGAAGGTGAGCAGCTCGAGCTTGTTCAGATGCACGCGCTCGCGCAGGGGATCGCGCACCTTGAGCAGGCGCACGATGCGATCGGCATAGGCCTGGATCACCGAAATGTCGACGCCGAGACGGAAGTCCCTCACCTCCGCGCTGAGCGACTTGCTCTCGTTCAGTAGCGCTTCGTTGCGCACGGCGAGCGCCTGAAGGCAGGCCAGCATCGCCGGCGGCGACTGCGTCAGCCCGAGCTGCTCGACCGAGGCGCCGCTTGCGGCCAGTGCATCGCGCGGCAGATAGACGCGGTTGAGCTCGCGAAAATCCTTGCCGCAATCCTGGAGGTGATTGTTGATCTGGAGCGCCGCGCAAAGCGCATCCGAGGCAGCCCAGGTCGATGTGCTCTCGCCATGGACATCGAGCATGAAACGACCCACCGGCATCGCCGAGTAGCGGCAATAGTGGATGACTTCGTCCCAATTCTCGTAGCGGAGCTTGGTCACGTCCATGCGGAAGGCGATGAGCACGTCGAGCGCATGGCGCGGCGCCATGCCGCGCTCGGCCAGCGCACGGCGCAGGGTGACGGCCTCAGTCTGGGTGTCGCCCTTGCCGAGCAGTTCCGCCTCGAGCAGGTCGAGATAAGCGAGCTTCTGGTCGGGCGGCAGCGTCGCGTGGTCGGCGATGTCGTCGGCGGTGCGGACGAAATTGTAGTACGCCAGGATCAGCGCGCGATGACGCGGATGAATGATCCAGGACGCGACGGGAAAATTCTCGTCGCGGTCACCTTTGCCGGATCGCAATTCGCTCGCAGAGGTCATCGAGGGCTGGTTTACAATCGTTTGGACAGGAAGGGCTTTTTCACTCGCGCGGGCTCATGCCGGCAGTGCCGCCGCGGCCCCCATATAGGGGAATACGGCCGCAAAACCAATCCTGTCTCTCGATGGCTGCCCTTCGTGGATCGCACCCAAAAGGCGGCCCGGGAGCCGCCTTTGTGGGCCAGCGGCCGAGCTTACTGATTGTGGTTCTTCAGGACCTGGTCGCAGGCCTGCGAGATCTTGGCCCGGTTCTCCTTGAGGCAGGCCAGGACGGTGAAATCGCCCTGGTCGATGACCGGACGGCAGAACTTCTGCACATCGCGCGTGCAGGCCTTCTGCTCGGCGTCCGTGCCACGCCCTTGCTGAGCGAGCGCAGCCGTCGAAAGGGAGGCCGACAGCAGGGTGAGAGCGACGAGAAGCTTACGCATTGTATTCCTTCATTCTGACGACAGAATCGCACCGATCCCGGGCTGCACAGGGCGGATGGCCGGAACGGATTGTTCTGATGGCAAGTCGCCGCGGGAGGTGCGGCCTCAGAGAAGGCACAAGCACTGGCAAATGCGGCCAAATTGGCGCCACACCCACCAAATCAGGACTTCCCCGCGCCTTCATTGGCAGATGTAAGAGCTTGATACTACGTCATAATTCAGGAACGCCGCATTTTACTGCACGGCTGTTGCAGAGCTGCATCTCTCTGCCCGCCGTTTCAGCCAGAAACACACCGAAACACAGGAAATTGCAGGGTCGGACCATGGTGCGAGGACCGGGTGGGACCGCTATCTCAGGCGGTCAGGCGTTGAACCTGACAGGGGCTGGGAACACTAAACTTTCGATGTGGCGAGACGTTCTCAATCGTAAGCGGACGTCGTTCCAAAACGGGATATTTGAGATGACATTCTTTGGGCGATCTGGACTGGCAATCAAGGCGGCGGGCATCGGGGCTGCGCTGCTCTTCTCAGTGTCGGCAAGCCATGCTCAATCGTCCGGACCATTTGCCGGTTTCGACGGCGCGTGGACCGGCACCGGGACGGTGTCGCTGTCCGACGGCTCCACCGAGCGCATCCGCTGCAAGGCCGATTACAAGGTCGCCGGCAGCGGCCTCAGCCTCAAGCAGGCGCTGCACTGCGCGTCCGACAGCTACAAGTTCGACCTCACCAGCGACGTGACGAGCCAGGGCGACCGCATCTCCGGCAACTGGAGCGAGGCCAGCCGCAACATCTTCGGCAACCTCCAGGGCACCGCCGGCGGCGGCCAGATCGAGGTGTTCGTCGAGGCCAACGGCTTTGCCGCCAATTTGTCGCTGCGCACCAACGGCACCAAGCAGACGGTGCAGATCTCTTCCAAGGGCGAGATCCGCGGCGTCAACATCACGATGACGAAGGGCTGACGCCCTTCCTGCTCAAGAACAACAAAGCCCCCGGCTCTCGCGAGCCGGGGGCTTTTTGCTGTAGCGCTCCCTGCGCGCTCAGATCGCCGGCTTGTCGGGTCCCTGAAGCCTGGCGTGCAGATTGATCAGCCACATCGCGGTCGGGCGCAGGATGAAGAGGTCGGCGACGAGGGCCATGACCATCGAGAAGGCGCTGAGCCAGCCGAACAGCCGCAGCGACGGCAGGTCGGAGAACACGGTGACGACGAGGCCGCAGGCCAGCACCACCGTGGTCAGGATCAGCGCCGGACCGACCAGCACGGTCGCCCGCTCCACCGCCAGCCCCGAGCCGACGCCCGGCTTGCTCTCGAGCCTGAGGCGGTTGAGGAAGTGGATGGTGGCGCTCAAGCCCAGACCGAACGAGACGGTGAGCGCGACGACGCTGGCGAATTGCAGGCCCTCGCCCATCGCCCACAGCACCGTGCCCGACATCACCACCGGGAAGATGCCCGGCAGGATGCAGGCGAACATCACCACCCAGGAGCGGAAGGCGAGGCCGATGAAGATCGCGACCAGCGCGAATTCGACGGTGAGACCACGGTTCAGCTTCTCGATCATGCTGGCCGAGTTACGCGCGGCAATCGCAGCGAGGCCCGTCACCGCAATCTCGTAGCCGGGATGCTTCTTGCGGATGGTGTCGAGCTCGGTATCGAGCTTGTCGACGATTGGCAGGAGCTGGCTGGAATCCTTGTCCGGCACGCGGCCGGCCACCACGACCGCGTCCTGCTCGGCGTCGATGAAGCGCCGCACCAGATGCTCGGGGATGACGTTGACATATTCCTTGAGCGTCGCGACGTCGGCGCTGCCGGCCTTTTCCGCCAGCCAGCGGCGCAGGGTCTCGAGCGACCAGACGTTGCCGACACCGGCCGCCTTCTCCACGGTCGCATGCACGTCGGCGATGGTCTGGAGCGTCTCCGGCGAGTAGAGCGATTCGCCCTTGGGGAACGCGATCAGAACGTTGACCGGATTGGCGCCGGTCAGCTTGGCGTCGAGCCGATCGCTGGCGGCGACCGCCTGGCGCTTGTCCGGCACCTGGTCGGCAAGGCGGTAGCGCGGCTCCAGATTGGCGTAGACGACGCCGAGGCCGCCGACGAACAGCACCGCGATCAGGCTGAACAGACCGGGCCGGCCGACCATGCGCACCGCGATCCAGTAGCAGAAATTGCGCAGCGCCTGGACGCCGGCATCGGCGCCCTGGAACTTGACCGCAAAGACCCTCTCATTGCGCACGAACAGCACGCCGAACACCGGCACCAGCGACAGCACCGCGACCAGCGCGATGATAGTGGCGGCAAGACCGGCCTCGCCGAACTTGCGGATCAGGTCGGAGTCGGAGAATTGCAGGGCGATGAAGGAAATCCCGGCGGTGCCGTGCGTCAGCACGCAGGCCGGGCCCACCACCAGCACCGCGTTCTTGAATGCGGTGAACTTGTCCTGGCCCGCGATCAGCCGGTCGCGCGCGGCGAAGGTCAGCTGCATCGAGTCCGAGAAGCTGATGACCATGATGAGCGGCGTCATCACGTTCAGGAACATGTTGAGATTGAAATTGGCCCAGCCGAGCACACCGAGCGCCAGCAGGATCGCGATCATCGGCGGGAATGCCGCCGCGACCATGAACGAGATCTTGCGGAAAAAGATGATGGCGATGATACAGCCGGCGAGGATGCCGAGGACGTTGTAGGTGAGCCCGTCGCGCTCGACCGCGTTGCGGATCTCGAGCTGCATCACCGGCACGCCGGAGAGCTGCACATTGAGCCCGGTGTCGCCGAGATCCTCCTTCATCAGGGCACGGATGTCGGCGACGGTCTTGCTCAGCTTGCTGGAGGCGACCACTTCCGGATCCAGCGACAGCACAACCAACGCAAGTGTCCCGTCCTCCGACAACAGCTTGCCGCGGATGATCTCGTTGTTCTTGACGGTCTCGATGAACTTGTCATAGGCCGCGCCCTCGGGCAGCTCGCGCGGGAACAGTGCCGCCGGCAGCTTGCCCGGCGCCGGCGCCTGGCGCGCCGAGAACAGCGAAACCAGTCCGCGGGTGCCTTCGACGAGCTGCATGTCGGTGATGAAGTCGCGCAGCTTCTCAAGGTTGTCCCGCGCCAGCAGATTCTTGCCCTCAACCACGACGAGAACGTCGAACTCCTCGGCCGGGAACTTCTTGGTCACCTCTTCGTATTGGCGGAATTCGCGGGTGTTGGAGCGGAACAGCTGCGACAGGGAATCGTCGATCTTGATCCGCTGGATGCCGAACACGGCGCCGACGATCAGCGCGAGCAGGACGATACAGGAAACGATCGGGGTCCGGACGGCGATCAGCCCGAGCCGCTCCAGCCCGAAGGCGATCGAGGACGCAGGTCCCTGCTCGACCTTGTCGACGTGAACCTCATTCTCGCTGTGCTTTTCGAGCATGCCTTGTCCAGTTCCTAAATCGTCCTAAATCGGCTCGGTCTTGAGAGCTTATTGCGCGCCGCGAACGGCTTGAAAACGCCATACCAATGGGAGGCTTGCCCGTTGAAAATGCGCGGAAAATCGCCGCGAGGGTTTAGCAGGTCAATCACCCCTCTCGCAAGCCGGCCAAATGTGGCCAAATCGATCAAGATGCGGCGATTTTGCCGGAACGCCCGTCATTCGGGCCAAGCCGTGCCAATTCGACGTGGCGCACGGTCCGCGCTCTCGTCCTTCAGCGCCACGCCGGTAACCTTTCGTGCAAGCCCCTCGCGCACCAGCCAGGCGATCTTAAAGGCGGCCTCGTCATAGCTCAACCCAGCGTGGTGGATGTTGGACACGCAATTGCGCTCGGCATCGGTGCGCCCGGGCTTCGGCGCGAAGGTCAGATAGGCGCCGAGACTGTCGGGCGCCGACAGGCCCGGCCGCTCGCCGATCAGCATCGCGACCATACGCGCGCCGAGAATCGCCCCGATCTCGTCGCCGAGCGCGACGCGCGCGCCTGAGGCGACAACGACATGGCCGATCGCGACGGCGCCGTCGGCCGCGAGCAGCGGCAGCAGACGTGTCAGCAGCGCCACCGCATGGGCGCGGACCGCTGCTGCCGACAGGCCGTCGCCGATCACGACCGCCAGCTGGCACGACGCCGACGCACCTCGTGCTAGAAGCTCCGCTGATCCGGCATCAAGCTGTCGTCCGAGGTCCGGCCGCCGCAGATAGTCGCTGCGCTCGACCGCCCGGCTCCTCACCTCGGTCACGACCGGGCCAAGCGCACTGAGATCGGCGACCAGAGCCGGCACATCGAAGGCGGCATGCACGGCATCGCGGGCGCGGGCATGGTCCAGCGTGAAGTCGAGCAGCGCTCTTGTCGGCACGCTTGCGCCGCTGCGGCCCAGCGCAACGCGCGCGGGGGTGAACGCCCGCAGATCGAGCGTCGGACGGCGCGGCGGGGCCGGATCAGACATGTCGCATCATTCGGCGGGAACGGCGGCCTCGCGCAAGCGGATCGAGTAGTTCGAGGCGTTCTGCTTGCCGCTCGAAGCCGCGCGCGCGAAGGTGATGAGGTGATGCGCGATCGTGGCGCAGCCAATCAGGCCTTCGAGATCGCCGCGCCGGATTCGCCCCAAGGCGAACTTCCAGAACACGCGCCTGTAGTCGCCGAGTACCCCGATCTGCCAGAAGATGTTGCGCAGCATGATCAGGCCGCGCTTGATGTTGGGCCAGGTCTTCATCTCCGGTGCCACCGGCACGTTGAGGCGGTTGGCATAGGTGTAATCGCACTGATGCTGATAGCGCGCATAGACCTTCTCGGGCGCGTAGGCGACCTCCATGCAATGCTTCCAGGACGAGACGACCTCGTCATAAGGCAGCAGGAATTCGACGTTGGAATCGCGGCCCTCATCGTGGACCAGACGGCCCTCGCGCTCCAGCCGGTCCCACAGCGGCGTCTTCGGCAGCGCCTGGAGCAGGTTGATGGTGAGCAGCGGAATCTGCGATTCCTCGACGAAAGCGAGCAGTGCGTCCGACGTGTTCGGCTTGTCGGTGTCCAGCCCCATGATGATGCCGGACACGACCTCCATGCCGTAGGAATTGATGGTGCGCACGCCCTCCAGGATCGGGACCATCATGTTGTGGTCCTTGTGCATCGCATGCAATGCATCCGGATCGGGCGTCTCGATGCCGCAGAAGATGGTGATGAAAAAGGCCTCGCGCATCTTCTCCAGGATCTCGGGGCGCTTGGCGATGTTGAGCGTCGCCTCGCAGGCGAGCCGCACCACGTAGCCGGTCCGCTTCTGCCATTCAATCAGATGCGGCAAGAGATCCATCGCGGCCTTGCGGTTGCCGATGAAATTGTCGTCGACGAAATAGACCGTGTCGGTCATGCCGCATTCGCGCAGGCGGTCGAGCTCGGCGATGATCTGCTCCGGCGTCTTGATGCGCGGATTGCGCCCGTAGAGGCCGGGGATGTCGCAGAACTCGCACTGATAGGGACAACCGCTGGAATATTGGATGCTGCCGAGGAAGTACTTCTTCACGTCGGCGAGCTCGTAGGCCGGGATCGGAAACTCCGTCATCGGCACGCGGTCGTTGGTGGCGAGCACCACCTGCTGCTCGGGCCGCGACGTGTCGCGCGACAGAATCTCGATCAGCTGATTGGTGGCGTCGCCGAGCTCGCCGACATGGAGATAATCGAAGGTCGGGTAATAGTCCGGGCAGGCGCTGACCGAGGGACCGCCGAGCGCGACAGGCAGATCGAATTCATGGGCGCGGCGGCAGATGTCGTTCATCTGCTGGCGCTGGATGTGCATGCCGCTGACGAAGACCACTTCCGCCCATTCGAACTCTTCCCTGGTCGTGCTGCGAAGGTTCTCGTCGACGAATTTGACCTGCCACTCTTTCGGAAGATAGGCGGAAATCAGCAGCAGCCCCTGCGGCGGCATGAAGGCGCGAACGCCGTCGGTCAGGGGATAGGAATATTCGAACGTCCCGAATGAGGAGGTGTAACGCGGAAACACACAGAGAATCCGCCGGGACGTTCCGTTACTTTCAGCTCGCATCTATGCTCCCCCGCCACGCTCGACCGATGGTGCGGAAATTGCCAGCCAGACACATACCGTAATGCGGCTGCCGGAATTTCTCAATATTGTGGCACCCACTCAATTCGCGAGGGCCGCCAATAGTTTCCTGGGGAGCTGGCGTTTCCGCCGCCTCACGCGATCAGCCGTGAGGCAAAATCGGGCAATAGGCCTGCATCGCCGGCAAGGCGGAAGTCGGCACCCGCAATACCGGCCTGCACCAGCCAATCGTCGAATTCCGGCGCGCGGCGCAGGGAGAAGACGTCACGGACATAGAGCGCGTCATGAAAGGACGTCGACTGATAGTTCAGCATGACGTCATCGGCGCCGGGGACGCCCATGATGAAGGTGACGCCGGCGGCGGCGAGCAGCGTCAGGAGATTGTCCATGTCGTCCTGGTCCGCCTCCGCGTGGTTAGTGTAGCAGATGTCGACCCCGAGCGGCAGGCCGAGCAGCTTGCCGCAAAAATGATCCTCCAGCCCGGCCCGGATGATTTCCTTGCCGTCGTAGAGATATTCCGGGCCGATGAAGCCGACCACGCTGTTGACCAGCAGCGGGGCGAAGGCGCGGGCGACCGCATAGGCGCGCGCCTCGCAGGTCTGCTGGTCGACGCCGTGATGGGTGCCCGCCGACAATGCCGAGCCCTGCCCGGTCTCGAAATACATCACGTTCTGCCCCACCGTGCCGCGCTTCAGCGACAGCCCGGCCTCCTGTGCCTCCTTCAGGAGCGCGAGGTCGACGCCAAAGCTGCGATTGGCAGCTTCGGTGCCGGCAACCGACTGGAAGACGAGATCGACCGGCACGCCCTGCCCGATCAGCGACAGCGTCGTCGTGACATGGGTGAGCACGCAGCCCTGCGTCGGGATCTTCAGTCGCGCGATGATCTCGTCGAGCAGGCGCAGCAATTGGGCGATGACGGCGGGATCGTCGCTCGCCGGGTTGATGCCGATACAGGCATCGCCGGCCCCTAACAGGATGCCGTCGAGGATCGAGGCGGTGATGCCCCTGGCATCGTCGAACGGATGGTTGGGCTGGAGCCGCGTGCTCATCCGGCCCTTCAGCCCGATGGTATTGCGGAAGGCGGTGGTGACCTCGCATTTCCGCGCCGCCAGGATCAGGTCCTGGTTGCGCATCAGCTTCGAGACCGCGGCCGCCATTTCCGGCGTGATGCCGGGCGCGAGCATTTTCAATGCCTCGGGCGTGGCGGCGTCCGACAGCAGCCAGTCGCGGAAAGCTCCGACCGTGAGCGAGGCTACCGGCGCAAAGGCCCTTGCGTCGTGGCCGTCGATGACGAGGCGGGTGACCTCGTCGGCCTCATAGGGGATGACGGCTTCCTGGAGGAACTGTCCGAGCGGGACATCGGCGAGCGCCATCCGCGCCGCGATCATCTGCTCGGCACTGGCGGCGGCGATCCCGGCCAGCCGGTCGCCGGAGCGGGGCGGCGTCGCCTTGGCGAGGAGGTCGCGCAGGTCCGGGAATGTGTAGGTCGTGGCGTCGATGGTGTGGCGGTAGACCAAGGGCCTCTCCAGGGGTCATCGGCCAGTGGCCGAGTCCAAACTCAATCTCGAGCGCGATCCGACGTCAGGGAATACGCTCTTGGCAGCCCCAGTGCACGCCGATGTTTTTGGGGGCGTCGCGCCGGACCCCCGGGCGCGATCTGCCGGAGATCGATGAGGCATCCCCAACCAGCTGAAACATTTCGTATTTCCGCCGACCGGCCGGCTCTCCATGGGGCTGCGGCGTTAACGCCGCATCCATCTTCGTTCTGCATAATTTTGCATCAAATTCAAACGACCGCGCTCACCGGCCGCTCCAGGCCATCTCGGGCTTCTTGAACACCATGATATCAGACCGATCTGGGAATGCCGCCGGGCTCGCCGGCCGTTTCACGCTTGCCACCAAGCTCTACGCGATCTTCGCGCTGTTTGCGCTGCTCACGGCGGCGATCGCGATGCTGTCCGACTACAACAGCCGCCGCAGCGCGGAGCTGACGAGCGCGATCGAGACGGCCAACGCCGCCGCGCAGAACGTCGAGCGCGTCAACTCGCTGGTCTATGCGGTCGTGATGGAATCGCGCGGCGTCTACATGTCGACCGAGCCCGCCGTGGTGAAGAAATACGGCGAGGGCCTGCTCAAGTTCAACGCGCAGATCCTCGACGTCGTGAAGCGCTGGGAGACCATCGTCAAGGCCGACGATGCCGAGCAGTTTTCCACCTTCAAGAAGCGCATCGAGCAGTTCGTCGAATTCCGCAAGGAGCTGGTGCGCCGCGGCATCGAGATCAATGCGGCCGCGGGCCGCGAATGGGGCGACAACGACGCCAATCGCAGTGTCCGCTCGGCGCTGAACAAGGACCTCGAGGCGCTCTCCAAGGTCTATGCCGAACGCGCCAGGCAAATCGCCCAGCAGACCGAGACCAATCGTACGCTGTCTTTCGTCCTGACCTGCCTCGGCGGCGTGGCGCTGGCCCTGGTCGTGATCGGCATCGTCATCATCGCCCGCTCGATCGCACGGCCCCTCTCGGCCATCACCGCGACCATCAAGCAGGTCGCAGACGGGACCGAGAACGTCGCGGTGCCCTATAGCCGCCGCGCCGACGAGATCGGCGCGCTGGCACGCGCGATCGAGGTCTTCCAGGAGGCGATGGGCCGCAACCGCAATCTCGCCTCCCAGGTCTCGCACGACTCCGCCGCGCGCGAGGAGCGCGCCCGCCATATCGAAAGATCCGTCGAGGCATTTCGCGAAGCGATCGGCGCCATCATGCGCGGCCTCAGCGACAATGCCTCCACCATGCGCGAGACCGCGCAGACCATCACGCGCGTCACTGCGGATGCGAATAGTCGCGCCGGCACGGCGGCGAACGCCACCGAGCAGGCTTCGCACAACGTCTCGGCGGTGGCGAGTGCCGCCGAGGAGCTGTCGGCCTCGGTGGAAGAGATCGGCCGCCAGGTGCGGCAATCCGCCGGCGCGGTCGAGCAGACCGGCCAGCGCACCGAGAAGTCGATCTCCGAGATCGAGAGCCTCGCCGCCGCCACGCAACGCATCGACGGCGTGCTCAACCTGATCCAGGCGATCGCCGAGCAGACCAATCTGCTCGCGCTCAACGCCACCATCGAGGCCGCTCGCGCCGGCGATGCCGGCCGCGGCTTTGCCGTCGTCGCCCATGAGGTAAAGGCGCTCGCGGGCCAGACCGCGAAGGCCACCGCCGAGATCGGCGAGAACGTCTCGATGATCCAGGCCTCCACGCGCAATGCGGTCGACGCCGTCCGCGAAATCGGCGGGGCGGTGCGCGAGATCAATGAGGTCACCTCGGCGATCGCCGGCGCCATCGGCCAGCAGGACGCCGCCACGCGCGAGATCTCCTCCAACGCGCAAAGCGCCGCGCAGGGCAACGAGACCCTGGTGGCCAACATCACCTCGCTACGCGACGCCATCGGCGAGACCGACACGGCGGCAGCCTCCGTGCTGACGGCGGCGAGCAGCCTGACGGAGACGGCGGACACGCTGTCGCGCGAGGTGGAGAAAT
Source organism: Bradyrhizobium sp. DN3 (assembly GCF_041357655.1). Taxonomy (NCBI): domain Bacteria; kingdom Pseudomonadati; phylum Pseudomonadota; class Alphaproteobacteria; order Hyphomicrobiales; family Nitrobacteraceae; genus Bradyrhizobium; species Bradyrhizobium sp. DN3. Next base: position 191,893 of record NZ_JAULLN010000001.1, read on the forward strand.
TCTTCCAGAACCTGCGCTCGGGCGCAGCGGACAGCCGTATCGCCAGGGCCGGGTGAACGAACGGCAAGGCCTATTCTCGAAATAGTCGAAAACGAGAGCGGCCTATCGTTCCAGGCTTGATTGATCGACGAAGATGCGAACGCGGCCGACGTCCCCGACCTCGCGGTAGCGACTGAGCTCCTTTTGCAGCTCGGGATCCGAATTGGCCCAGGCCAACCAGTCAAACTCGAACGTGCTCAGCAAATAGGTATCCACGAGAATGACATTTGGGCGGCCGTTTCGCAGATCCGCCAGCAAATGCCGTCGTTCGAAATTGATGATGCTGTCCAGTTTTGCCCGCTCCTCTTCGGTCGGGTGCGAGCCGTTCTCGCGCAGTATTGCGCCGGCCGCCAAAAGCTGTGCACACGAGCTGCCCACCCAAGTGCCGCCGATCTGACGGACGAGTGGATGCCCCAGACCAATGTGGTCGGTGATCGTAAGCAGCCGCGGCTGCTTCACGACGGCCTGGACACGCTCCTGCAGCGGCGGAAACCCCGGAGCCGGTGAGGACAAATAGAGCCCGAGAGCCACAATGGTAGCGAGGCCACCGATCACGATGGGCATTCGCACCGTCTTCGTGCAAACCTGCAGCAACGGCGCCGCAATCGCAAACAGGCAAAGTGCGAAAGCCGTATATGGCCAACCCTTGCCCTGAACAAGGAAACCCGCGGCTCCGCCGATCGCTGCGCCCAGCCAAGGGATTGCACCGCTCCGCATTTCGAGCGTTTCACGGCCAAACAGCCACAGGAAGCCGATGGAAGCGCCTATCACGGCAATTGGAATGGGGAGCAGGCTGCCAAATTCCCTTCTGATCGGCAGATAGGCCTCGGCGACCATCGGGGCATAGGTGGAGAGATAGGCGGGGAAGAGGGCTACCACCACCGCCCCGTAGCCGATGACGACAGCGCCGGCCGTGCATGCCTCCGAGGTGAACAAGGGCCTTAAAGAACGCTGGCGGAGCGCGCCCAGGAGGATCGGGAGGCCTGCCACCAGAGCAAAGAAGGGCTTGATACTCATGGCCAGCCCCGCCCCCGCTCCGGCGACGATCGCGACCCATCCGGGATCGAGCCCACGCCAGCGCAGTGCGGTGATGGCGACGAACGGGGTCAGTGCGATGACCGCGATGTGTTCACGTTGTCCGAATATGGCACCCGGTAGAATTGCGAGCAGGAGCGCAAACGACCACGTTGAAATACTTCGCTCCCGGGCTCCCAGCTTTGCGGCCGCGGCTGCTCGGTCCATCATCAGAAGCGCACCGGCGATCTCGACAATCACGAGGACGATCACGATGAATTCGGGTGCAACGCCGGTCATTCGCGACAGCATTACCGCCGGCATGTACATGTAGACCGACAAAGGCGGGTTGGACTCGAAGAGGTCGATCCCAAGCTTCCGGCCATCCAGGATTTTTTCGTTTGCAGTCAGGAGCCAGCCCAAATCCGCGTTGAGAACGAGCGGGATTTGAATGACCAGCGCCGCCAGGAGGATCGCAGCCACGACAATCCAACGTCGTCTTGCGCTGAATTTGTCATCTAACAGACCCACGGCGTACCTTCTCTTTCAGAGCAGCCCGTGGAGCCTTAAGCGGACATCCGTATCCATCGGGCATCTGCGTCTTTAGCGTACGCGCCCTAAAAGAGGGTAACAGCCCTACCCCGCCATCACCCCGCCCCGCCGGATCAGTTCCTTGCCAACCGCCGCCAGATGCACCTGGTCCGGCCCGTCGCCGATGCGGATGAAGCGGGCGTAGACGTAAGCGCGGGCGAGGAACGTGTCCTGCGAGACGCCGGCCGCGCCGTGGATCTGGATGGCGCGGTCGATGACGCGGGCGGCCATGCTGGGCACCACGATCTTGGCGGCCGCGATCAGGTCGCGCGCTATCTTGTTGCCGTCACGGTCCATCTTGTCGGCGGCTTGCAGCGTGAGCAGCCGCGCCTGCGCGATCTCGCAGAAGGAGCGCGCGATGTCCTCGCGCACCGAGCCCTGCTCGGCCAGCGGCTTGCCGAAGGCTGTGCGGGAAACCGCGCGCTGGCACATCAGTTCCAGCGCACGCTGGGCGCAGCCAATCAGCCGCATGCAATGGTGGATGCGGCCGGGCCCGAGCCGACCTTGCGCAATCTCGAAGCCGCGACCCTCGCCGAGCAGGATGTTCTCGGCGGGCACACGGACGTTGTCGTAGACGATCTCGGGATGGCCGACCGGCGCGTCGTCGTAGCCGTAGGTCAGCATGTCGCGGACGATACGCACGCCGGGCGTTGCCTTCGGCACCAGGATCATGGATTGCTGGCGATGACGATCGGGATGGTCGGGCGCGGTCTTGCCCATCACGATCAGGATCTCGCAATCCTCGTTCATCGCGCCTGACGTGAACCACTTCCGTCCGTTGATGACGTAGTCGCCGCCGTCGCGCCTGATCTCGCACTGGATGTTGGTGGCATCGCTGGAGGCAACCTGCGGCTCCGTCATCGAGAAGCCGGAGCGGATGCGCCCCTCCAGGAGCGGCTTCAGCCAGCGCTCCTGCTGCGCCGGCGTGCCGTAGTTCGCCAGCACCTCCATGTTGCCGACATCAGGGGCCGAGCAGTTGAAAACCTCGGGCGCCCAGAGGATGCGGCCCATGATCTCCTTCACGGGGGCATATTCGAGATTGGTAAGGCTTGAGTTGGGAAGATCTGGGCCGTGCTCGCCCGAGAGAAACAGGTTCCAGAGCCCCTGCTCCCGCGCCAGCCGCTTCAGGTCCTGAAGCACAGGCGGCGTCTTGTAGCGCGCGGCCTCCGGCTTGACCTGCTCGTAATAGAGCTCCTCGACGGGCTCGACATGCGTCCGCATGAATTGGCGGACGCGGTCTTGGAGCTCGAGCGAACGTGGAGAGTATTGAAAGTCCATGGTGGCCTCCTCTTCCCTTCTCCCCTTGCGGGAGAAGGTGGCATAGGCGGCCTTCGGCCGCCGTCCTTGAGAACGCCGATGCTCCGCATCGGCTATGGCGCCGTATGAGGGGTATCTCTCCTTGCGTCCAAATAAGAGTTGGACCCGCGGAGACATACCCCTCACCCGGCTCGCCGCTTCGCGGCGATCCACCCTCTCAGAGGGTGCACCGTCTCTGTGGCGTTCGCCACCGCTCACGTGCCGCGCAGCAGCTCGCTTGCCACGACCCAGTCGTTGCCGTCGAACTGGAGCATGTAGCCGTCCTTGATCGGGCGGAAATCCTGCGGCGTGGTGTTGAGGGTGATGCCGGGCATCAGCAGCGACAGCGGCACGTTCTTCATGTGCGATGCCTGCGCCATGATGTTCTCGCGCGTCAGATTGTCCTTGCACTGCTTCAGCAGCACCACCAGCGCCTCGGCGACGGTGTAGCCGTAAAGGCCGGCGACGTTGTTGACGTCGGCATTGGGCAGGCGTTTCTTCATGAAATCGATATAGGCGGACATCGCCGGATCGTCCTTCGGCTGCTCGACGAAAGGCTTGAGCGCGCCGAGCGACAGCACGCCCTTGCCGGCATCGACGCCCGCCGGCACCATCACGGTCGCCTTGTTGGCGCAGCCGGAGGCGAGGAAGCGCGTCGGCTGCCAGCCGACCTCATGGGCCTTGCGGATTGCCTGCGCGCAGGCGCGCGGCGTCACCGAATAGATCATGAAGACATCGGCCTTGGTATTGGCGAGCGTCAGCACCTGGGAATCGACGGTGGGATCGGCGACCTCGAAGCTCGAGGCCATCGCGATCGCCTTGTCGGCATCGGCACCGAGCGCTTCCTTGACGCCGCGCAGATATTCCTTCCCGGCGTCGTCGTTCTGATAGAGCACCGCAAAGCGCGCATTCGGGTTCTTGGCGCGGGCATAGGCGACATCGATCGCGGCTTCGCTGGTGTAGTTCGGCGCCCAGGGCAGCGCCATCGACCAGGGCATGTTGGCGGGATCGTTCCACTTCGAGGCCGAACTGATCAAGAACAGCTGCGGCACCTTGTTGCTGTTCAGGTATTTTGCGATCGCCGAGCTCGGCGCGGTGCCCATGGTCGCGAAGATGAAGGCGACGCCCTCGCCCTCGACCAGCCGCCGCGCCGCTTCCATGGTCTTCGGCGGCGAGAACGCATCATCGAGCGAGACGAGATTGAGCTTACGTCCGTTGACACCGCCCTTCTCGTTGACCTCATCGAAATAGGCCGCGATCACCCTGCCGGTGATGCTGAGCGGAGAAGCCGGCCCGCTATAGGGCATGGTGTTGCCGATCTTGATCTCGGTGTCAGTGACGCCGGGACCGTAGGATTTTTGCGCGGCAGCGGGCGTGGACAGACAGGCGGCAGCCAGCGCTGCGGCCAAGACCAAAGCGGCTTTCATGGTTTCTCCCGGTGATCTTTCGTCCGCGCGAGGCGGTCACGCGGCGCGCTGCTTCTTGTCAGCGCGCCAGCTCAGCGGAGTTCCGCAAGATGGTCTTGCGTCGAGTTGCTGATGGCCTCTTCCACCCCTAGCGGCGCCGCTTCAAGCTGAAGCCGAGGCTGATCCAGCCGGCCCCCGCCATGATCAGGTCGATGCCGAGGAACAGGCCGAGGATGTAGACGCTGTTCACCGGCCAGCGCGCCACGATCAAGAGGCCGAGCAGCAGCGTGATGGCACCCGACAGCGCTACCCAAACCCACGGGCTTTCGCGCTTCATGCTGAAGGCGAGAAACAGCCGGACGACGCCCGAGGCGACCAGCGAGGCGCCCAGGAACAGCGTCAGCAGGACTGCCGCGAACAGCGGGTTCTCGAAGGTCAGGAAGCCCGCGATGACATAGAGCACGCCGAGCAAGGCCCAGATCAAAAACTTGCCCCAGCTCTTCATCTGAAATGCGCCGATGATCTCGGCCGCGCCGGCGACGATCATCATAGCGCCGACCACGATCACGCTCGCCACCGTCGCCATCACCACGCTGCCGAGCGCGACGAAGCCGGCGACGAGGTAGATGACACCGAGGGCGACGATCCAGCCCCATTTGGCATGTAGCGTCGCGATGCCCGAGCCAAGGCCAAGACGATGGGAGGTATCCGATGCACTTGTCATGACGCCACTCCTGCATGCGAAGCCCGGAGACACTCGCCAGGATAGCACAGGTCGATCCGGGACGACAGCCAGCAGAGCAGCCGCTGACGGCAACAACATTGACGCAAATCAAGATCGAATGCGGCGCGTCAGGCGCGCGACCGCTCCATCTCGAGCTCGGCCTTGAGGTTGTCGAGGTCGCGGTAGATCGAAGCGACCGCGAGCACCCGGCCGCCCCTGCGGTATTTCAGCAGGCAGTCCTTGCCGGGTATGCTGCCGTCGATCGCGACGTCGTCGAAGTTCTCGGCGTGACCGACATAGTTGATCGGCACGTCGTAGTGCTGGGACCAGAAGAACGGCACGGCATCGAAGCGTTCGCGCCTGCCGAGCATGTTGCGCGCCGCGGTCTGGCCCTGGCGCTCGGCCACCACCCAATGCTCGACGCGGATGGTTTGCCGGGAATGCGGATCGGGCCAGCGCGCGATGTCGCCGGCGGCGAAAATCCCGGACACGCTGGTTTCGAGATATTCGCTCACGCTCACACCGCGATCGGCGGCAAGGCCCGCCTGCTCGGCGAGCGCGAGGCGCGGCTTGACGCCGATGCCGACCACGACGAGATCGGCCTCGATCACCGCGCCGCTCTTCAGCGTCGCGCGCTTGCCATCGAGCTTTTCCACCGTATCCTTCAAGTGGAAGATCACGCCGTTCTCTTCATGCAGTGACCGGACGAAATCGCCCATCTCGGCGCCGAGCACCTTCTGCATCGGCCGCTCTTCCGGCGCGACCACATGGACTTCCAGCTTGCGCGCGCGCAAGGAAGCCGCGACCTCGAGACCAATGAAGCTCGCGCCGATCACGAGCGCGCGTTTTGCGCTGCCCGCCGCCGTGATGATGGCGCGGCTGTCGGCGACGGATCGCAAGGTGTGGACATGCGGCTGGTCGGCTCCGGGGATCTGGAGCTTCACCGGCTCGGCCCCGGTCGCAAGCAGAAGCCGGTCGAACGGCAGCCTGTCGCCATTGCCCAGCGTGACGCTGCGAGATTTGGGATCGATCGCAGAAACATTCGTGTTGAGCCTGAGATCGATACCGGCGTCCCGATAGTAATCCTCGGGCCGTAACGGCAGCCAGTCCTCCGGCGCGTTGCCGGCAAGATAGTCTTTGGAGAGGTTCGGCCGGTCGACCGGCATCGCGCCGTCACTGCTCAGCATGGTGATGGCGCCGGCAAAGCCCTCGCGTCGGAGCGTCTCGGCGGCAGCAAAGCCGGCGGCGCCGCCGCCGACGATCACGAATTTCTCCGGCGTCGGCGCGCTGCGGTGTGCTGCCGACGGTTTCGGTGCCTCGCGCTTGCGCCGAACGACGATGTTGTCCCGATCGCGCGTGACCTCCCACACCGCCAGCGCGTTCAGCGCCGGCGGGCGGGTGGCTTCGCCTGTGCGCAGGGAGAAACAGGCGTGATGCCAGGGACAGCGGATCGTGTCGCCGACCACCAGGCCCTCGGCGAGCGGGCCGTGGTAGTGGCTGCAGGCCGGCTCGATCGCAAAGATCTCGCTGCCGGCCTGCACCAGCAGGACGTCTTCCTCGCCGACATGGCCGAGCAATTTGCCGTCCTTGAAATCGGCAGGCGACACGCCCCTGGTCAGATCGGGTCCGCTCGGCTTGTTGTCCTCGGTCATGGCACCGTCTCCTTGGCTCGCGCCGCGTGGCTCACGTGTCCGAATTGGCTAACCCCAACAACTCCTGTCGTGTCAGCGCATTGTCACGGAACACCCCCAGCATGCGACTGGTGACGAGATCGGTCCCGGGCTTGTACGCGCCGCGCGTGGTCATGCAGTGATGCGTCGCCTTGATGATGACGCCGACGCCTTGAGGCTCCAGCACATCGTTGATGGTGTTGGCGATCTGCGCAGTCATCTTCTCCTGGATCTGGAGGCGCTTGGCATAGATGTCCACGACCCGCGCCAGCTTGGAGATGCCGACCACGCGCCCTTGCGGGATATAGGCGACCCAGGCGCGACCGACGATCGGCGCAATATGGTGCTCGCAATGGCTTTCGAAGCGAACCCCGCGCAGGACGATCATCTCGTCATAGCCTTCGATCTCCTCGAAGGTCTTTTGCAGGATTTCGGTCGGATCCAGCGCATAGCCGGAAAAATATTCTTCGAAGGCACGCGTAACCCGATCCGGCGTGTCGCGCAGACCATCGCGCGCGGGATCATCGCCCGCCCAGCGGATCATGGTCCGGACCGCCTGCTCGACCTCCGCCCGATCAGGCCGTTCGCTTGGCCTCTGCGCCACCGCGACACGTTCCAGCTTGCGCACTTGTGACTTCATCTAGATCCTCCCTGCAACGAGCCGCAGCACGGACGCGGCCCCACAGCTTGGACGGCTGCAATCGCAAAAGGTTCCCAGGATCAGGAAAAATCGGAAGGACGACAGACAAGCCAGCCGCGAGACCAGAAACGGGCTCTATGAGGCCGCTATCCGGACGTCGAGCACGGCCTGCGCCCATTCGGCCGGCCGCTCCTGCGGCAGATTATGACCGGCATCGGTGAAGACGCGGCGCTCGAAAAATCCCTCGAACTTGCGGGCGTGATGGGCAGTGCCGGGATTGATGCCGTCGCTATCGCCGTCGATCGCAATGGTCGGGACGCGGATCTGCGGCTGGCCCGCAAGCTTCGCCTCGATTGCCGCATAGGCCGGATCGCCTTCCACCAGCGCGTAGCGGTGGCGATAGGAGTGGATCACGACGTCGACGAAATCGGGATTGTCGAACGCCGCGGCGCTCTTCTCGAACGTGGCGTCGTCGAACGTCCATTTCGGTGACCACATCGACCAGAGCTGACGCGCAAAGCCGCGCCGGTTGCGCTCCAGCGCGCGGCGGCCACGCTCGTTGTGGAACAGATATTGATACCAGAGCGCAGCCTCCTCCGGCGGCGAGGCCGGCTCCATCGCACGGGCGATGTTCTGGATGTTGTAGGAATTGCCGGAGACGAGGGCGATCACGCGCTCCGGATAGAGCGCTGATACCACGCAGGCGGCGCGTCCGCCCCAGTCATAGCCGCCGACGACCGCGCGCTTGATGCCAAGTGCGTCCATGAAGGCCAGCAGATCGGCGCCAAGCGCCGCCTGCTCGCCGGAGCGTAGCGTCTCGGCCGCACGAAACCGCGTCGGTCCGTAGCCGCGCAGCCAGGGCACCAGCACCCGTGCGCCGGCTTGTGCAATGATCGGTGCGGTCTCGGCGTAGGCGTTCACATCGTAGGGAAAGCCGTGGCCCATGATGCAGGGCCAGCCATCGGGCGAGCCGTAGTCGAGATAGGCGATGTCGAGGACATCGGTGGTGATGGTTTTTTGTTGCATGATTTGCTCACCGATTGACGCGATGTCGTAGCCACTATGGAGCGCAGCGGAATACGGGATTCGTGGACGCAGGCATCCCGCATTCCGCTTCGCTCCATGCGGGTTACAAGAGACGATGAGCCGATCTATCTCTGCGGACCGGACAGCGAGATGTCGCGTTCGGCGCGGAACACGTTGCTATAGAGATTGGCGATCCACTGCCGGCCGATCTCGGTCTTGTTGAGATAGCCGATCTCGGTCTGGATATGCGGTGCGACGCTGTTCCAGTAGAACTGCGGATAGCGGTTGACGATGTCGGCGGGCGAGTCGTAGCCGAGCTGGCGGTTGATGCCGACCTCTTCGAACTCGTAATAGAGCGCGTTGGCCTTGCGCAGATAGTTGGGATCGCCGAGCTGGCCGATGAAATCGGCGGCGCGCAGGATCGAGGCTTCGTCGTCGTACTCCTGGCCCTCGCGGGCCGGAAAGCGCGTGCCCTCGATGGCGCGGGCGATGCGGTCAGGGTCGACTCCGGGAATATGTCGCAGCCGGCGCGTCACATAAAGCTTCGACCGATCGACGTGATACATCATCAAGCTGGCGTCAGATGCACCGCGCGGCAGGGAGATCTTGGTGTCGGCCGCATCGATCACGAATCCGTCGCCGTCATCCTCCTCGAACAGGCCTCGCACATAGCCGATGTCGTGGGCGAGGCAGGCGACCAGGACATGGACGTAATCTTCGGCCGACAGGTGGGTATGAAGACTTCGGCCGCTGAGGATCGCCTGGGCTGCCAGCGTCACCAGCATCGTATGCTCGATATTGTGGTAGAGCGCATCGCTGTTGCCGATGCATTCCATCGCGGTGCGAGTGGCGCTCTCGACGATACTGGCAGACGTCTCATCGTACCGGCGGCGCATGAACCTACCGAGCAACTTCTCCAGGGTCTCGGCCGCCAGTCGCGGTAACGTCATCATGGATGCAGCCCCGTCTGTCGATGGTATTCCACGCCAACTCCCGACGTTTCTTGTCCTCGGCGCACCAGTCAGCATAGCCCATCTTGGGCCGAGGGACCAAATCCCGGAACGAGAACGCGAAAATATATTGCAGTTGCGCTCCGCCATATCGCGGTTGCAGCGATGGGGCGACACATCCTAAAGGGGCCAGCGTCCAGACAAGATTGAGGTCATTCGACCGGCAGCACGTCGACGGCGACGCCGAGCTTCTGTTTCGGCGAGCCGACGATGACGCCATCGACAGGCGAGACGTCGGAAAAGTCGCGTCCGACCGCGAGCACGATGTGGTCGTTGGCGATCAGGAGATCGTTGGTCGGATCGAAATCGACCCAGCCGAGCTCAGCCCCGCACCACAGCGACACCCAGGCGTGGGTGGCGTCCGCCCCTTGCAGGCGCGGCTGGCCCGGCGGCGGAGTGGTACGTAAGTAGCCGCTGACATAAGCCGCGGGCAGACCGAGCCCGCGCAGCCCCGCGATCATCACATGGGCAAAATCCTGGCAAACGCCGTGACGCTTATCGAAGACCTCGCCGAGCGGCGTCGAAATTACCGTCGCCTTGGGATCGTAGCGAAATTCGCTGCGGATGCGATGCATGAGATCAACTGCGCCTTTGAGGATGCCCGCGCCGGGCGCAAAGCTCACCGCCGCATAGGCGCCGACCGGACGCAGCACCGGCACCAGCGGGCTCGCGAAGACATAGCCGACCGGCGAGGATGGCCCGAGGCTCGTCGCCTCGAAGGCAACGTCGCGAATGGTCTCCCAGGGAGGGCTAGCGGCATCGCGCGCCGGCGGCTGTCGCGAGACGGACACACGCGAACGTGAATCGATCCTTAAGTTGCGGTGCGCAGTTTCGATCACCACGCTCTCGGTGAGCGTGCCGAAGAAATCGCGGCGGACATTGCGCTCGGCCGGACGCGGTCGGATCTCGACGCTGTGCGAGATCAGCTCCTGGCCATTGCCGCTTCTCGGCTCCAGCCGCAGCGTGCAGCGGGCGAAGCTGACCGGATTCTCATATTCGTAAGTCGTGACGTGACGGATGTCGTAGATCACGCCAGCCCCGTCAGCTTTTCCGGCCGGCTGGCATTGGGGCCATGCGGGAAGTAATGCTGCCCGAACGCCTCGGCGAGGCTGAGCAGATCCTGCTCCAGCGCAAACAGCATCTTGACCTCGAGCTTCTCGGCCTCCGCGGTCGCAAGCATGGCCTGCATCGCGACCGCAAGCCGCTGCGGCTGCTCGATCAGGCCGTGCTCCTTCAGGCTTGGCAGCGCGGCGATGTGCTCGTTCAGCGCCGCCACATGGAACGCCACCGAACGCGGATTGTAGGGATCGAGCACGGCGAGGTCGCGCACCGGGGCCAGGATCGGCGCCAGCAGATAGCGCGAGCGATAGGTGATCTGGCAATCCACCAGCGTCAGCAGGATATCGAGATCCTCGTCGCCGGCCTCGTCATAGGCGAATTGGCGCGTGAAGCGCGTGGTGTTGATGGCGCGCTCGACGCGGCGGCCGACGTCGAGGAAGCGCCAGCCGGCGGCGCGGTTCATGTTCTCCTGCGCGAGGCCTGCAAAGCTCGCAAGCTCCTGCAAGGTCAGCTCGGCGGCGCTCAAGACGCTGTCGTCGTCCTCGACCTCGTAGGCGAGACGCTCGGTCATCTCGGTGATGACCTGCCAGGCATCGGGCGACAGGCGCTCGCGCAAGGAGGTCGCGGTGCGCTGCGCCGCGCGGACCAGCGACAGTGCCGAGCCGAGACCCTCCGGGCTCTGCAACGCTTCGGCGACGATAGGTCCGGGCGCCGCGCGCGAGGTCTGCGAGATCGCGCCCCAGGCCACCAGCAGGCGCTGGATGCGTTCGGACGATTGCAGCGAGGCCGCGGTGCCCTTGTTGGGCCCGCTCGGCGAGCCCAGCGCGCGCACCAGGCGCAGGGTCGCCTCGGCGCGTTCCAGATAACGGCCGAGCCAGAACAGATTGTCGGCGGCGCGGCTCGGCAGCACGCCGGCGATGCGGCGGATGCGCACCTTGTCGATCGCCGGCAGCAGTGTCGCTGTCGGGACCTGCTTGTCCGAGACGACCCAGACGTCGGCGGCGCGGGCGCCGTCGCCCATCGACACCGCGCGCGCATCGGGCTGCTCGGCGATCCGGCAGAAGCCGCCTGGCATGATCACCCAGCCATCGGGCGTGGCGGCGGCGAACACGCGCAGCACGAAGGGCCGCGGCGTGAGCTGCCCGTGCTCCCACACCGGCATCGTCGAAAGCCGCACCACCTCCTGGCCGACATAGTCCATGCCGCGCGCGATGATGGCATCGACCAGGCGTTGGCGGTCGCTTGCATCCAACTCGCTCGCGAGCACCGGCCCCGTGCTGTCGAAGCCGGGAACGCCGCGCCGGTAGGCGCCCTCGATCGCAACCTCGTCGAGCCGCGCCAGCACCTCATCGCGCGCCGCGCGCTGGCCGCACCACCAGGTGGCGATGTGCGGCATCTTCAGCTCCTCGCCGAGCAGGCGGCGGCTCAGCGCCGGCAGGAAGCCGAGCAGCGCCCGCGCTTCCGGCACGCCCGAGCCCGGCATGTTGGCGACGACGACGCCGTCCTTGCGCAGCACGTCGATCAGGCCGGGAACTCCTAACCGCGAGGAGGCATCAAGCTCGAGCGGATCGAGCGAGTTGGAATCGACGCGGCGGAGCAGCACGTCGAGCCGCTTCAGGCCTGCGACGGTGCGGATGTGGATACGGCCGTCGCTGACGGCGAGATCGTCGCCTTCGACCAGGAGGAAGCCGAGATAGCGCGCCAGCGTCGCGTGCTCGAAATAGGTCTCGCTGAAACTGCCCGGGGTGAGCACGCCGATGCGAGGCTCGTCGCGGTCGGCCCGCGCGCGCAAGCTGTCGCGAAACGCCTCGAAGAACGGCGCGACGCGCGGCACGTTCATCGACTTGTAGAGGTCGGAGAAGGCGCGCGAGAGCACCAGGCGGTTCTCCAGCGCGTAGCCCGCGCCCGAGGGCGCCTGGGTGCGGTCGCCGAGCACCCACCAGCGTCCATCTGGCCCGCGGCCGACATCGGCGGCGTAGATCGACAGATAACGCCCGCCCGGCGGCGGCACGCCGCAGACCGGACGAAGATATTCGGGACTGCCGGCGATCGCGGCCGCCGGCAGCGCGCCCTCGGCGACGAGACGGCCCTCGCCATAGATGTCGCGCAGCACGAGCTCGAGCAGCTCGGCGCGCTGGATGATGCCGGCGGACAGCTGCTGCCAGTCGGCTTCGTCGATCAAGAGCGGCAGATGGCTGATCGACCACGGCCGGTCGGCGCTGTCGCCGGGCGCACGATAGGTGACGCCGGCCTCGCGGAGATGGCGGTCGGCCATGCCGAAGCGACGCTCGACCTCGTCCGGCGCGAGCGCGCCGAAGGCGTCGAAGAAGCGGCTCCAGACCGCGCGCGGGGCGCCGTCCGGTCCCAAGAACTCGTCGGGAATGCCGGGCAGGCGGCTATAGTCGCGGACCCATTGCGCCAGGCGGCGCTGGCCGTCACGCTGACCTTGCGCCCTGCCCGCCTGGTCGTCCTGTTCGGCTGCGCCCTCGCCCATGCGCCTCTCCCTGCCCCACCATCATACTCATTGCAGGAGCGGGGTCCGCAAGTCGAGGGTCAGCGGAAACTCATTTGTGCGTTCCTCCGGCGGCGGCTGGACCGGGCCCGGCGTATGGCCGTGGTCCTGGAAGCGCGCCAGCCGCCGCGCCTCGGCCTCATAGGTGTTGACCGGCTTGGTGTCGTAGTTGCGCCCGCCGGGATGGGCGACGTGATAGACGCAGCCGCCGAGCGAGCGGCCGTTCCAGGTGTCGATCAGGTCGAAGGTCAGGGGTGCGTGGACCGGAATGGTCGGGTGCAGGCCGGAGGCCGGCTGCCAGGCCTTGAAGCGGACGCCGGCCACGGCTTCAGTCGAGCGGCCGGTCGATGTCATCGGCAGCCGGCGGCCGTTGCAGGTGACGATGTGGCGGCCCTCGATGAATCCCTCGGCCTTGACCTGAAGCCGCTCGACCGACGAGTCCACATAGCGCACCGTGCCGCCGGCCGAGCCCTCCTCGCCGAGCACGTGCCAGGGCTCCAGCGCCTGCCGCAACTCCAGCGTGACGCCGCCATGATGGACGCGGCCGAAGGCGGGGAAGCGGAATTCGAGCTGGGCCAGATACCATTCCGGCTCGAAGGGATAACCGAACTGCTTCAGCTCGGTGAGCACGTCCTGAAAATCCTCCCAGATGAAATGCGGCAGCATGAAGCGGTCATGCAGCGCGGTGCCCCAGCGCACGAACTTGCCGGCCTGCGGCTCGCGCCAGAATTTTGCGATCAGCGCGCGGATCAGGAGCTGCTGCGCCAGCGACATGCGCGGATCGGGCGGCATTTCGAGCGCGCGGAATTCGACGAGGCCGAGGCGGCCGGTGGGGCCTTCCGGCGAATAGAGCTTGTCGATGCAGATCTCGGCGCGGTGGGTGTTGCCGGTGATGTCGACGAGCAGATGCCGGAACAGCCGGTCCACCAGCCACAGCGGCGTCTGGGTGCCCGGCGGCGGTACATGCGAGAGCGCGATCTCGAGCTCGTAGATGCTGTCGTGCCTGGCTTCGTCGATGCGCGGCGCCTGGCTGGTCGGGCCGATGAACAGGCCGGAGAAGAAATAGGACAGCGCCGGATGGCGTTGCCAATACAGCACGAGGCTCTTCAAGAGATCGGGCCGCCGCAGGAACGGCGAATCCTGCGGTGAGGAGCCGCCGACCACGACGTGATTGCCGCCGCCGGTGCCGGTGTGGCGGCCGTCGACCAGGAAGCGGTTGGCGCCCAGCCGCACCTTCGCAGCATCGTCGTAGAGACCGGTGGTGATCTCGACCGCATCGCGCCAGCTCTTCGCCGGCTGGATGTTGATCTCGACGACACCGGGATCTGGCGTCACCTTGATCACCTCGATGCGCGGATCGAATGGCGGCGGGTAGCCTTCGACATGGACCTGGAGCTGCATCTCCTCGGCGGTGTCTTCCAGCGCCGAGATCAATTCGAGATAGTCTTCGATGCGCTCGACCGGCGGCATGAAGGCGCAGAGCACACCGTCGCGGATTTCCACGGCCATCGCGGTACGCACGGGAATCGCCGTGTTGAGATGCTCGGGGGCGGTCCGCGGCGGCGATGGCGGTCGCGCCATGCGGGTGAACACGGGAAGCCTGCCACGCGGCTCCATCGGGTCCTGCTCGACGATGTAAGGATATTGGTTCGGCGGGACGTGACCGAGCGAGCCCATCGGCAGGCGCAGGCCCAAAGGTGAATCGCCCGGTGACAGGAACAGGTGATTGCGCCGGAGCGGCCAGCGCTCGCTGCGCCAGCGCGGCGGCGCATTCCAACGCTGGATCGGCAGCACGAAGCCGCGCGGCGTGGTAAGGCCTTGGTCGAACACGCGCGCCATCCGCGCGCGCGCTTCGGGATCGGACAATTTGGAATCGGTGGGGTCGACGTTGATTGGAAGCTCGGCTTCCTTCTGCAGCCAATAGGCGGGGTCCTCATAGGCCGGCATGATGTAGCCGAGATCGAGCCCGAGCCGCGCCGCCGTTCCTTCCATGAAAGCTTCGGCGTCCTTGATCTCCGGCCGCCGCGGGTTCGCGATCTTCGCGATAAGATCGGCGTTCTTCCAGATCGGCACGCCGTCCTTGCGCCAGTACAGACCAAAGGCCCAGCGCGGCAGGCTCTCGCCCGGATACCATTTGCCCTGGCCGTAATGCAGCAGCCCGCGCGGCGCAAAGCGCGTGCGCAGGCGGCGGATCAAATCGTCGGCGAGCACGCGCTTGGTGGGGCCGACGGCTTCCGTATTCCACTCGCCTGCCTCGAGATCGTCTACCGAGACGAAGGTCGGCTCGCCGCCCATGGTGAGCCGCACATCCTGCGCGGCGAGGTCGCCGTCGACCTGCTCGCCGAGATCGTTGAGCCGCGCCCAGGCTTCGTCGGAGAACGGCTTCGTGATGCGTGGCGCCTCGCGGATGCGCTTCACGCTCATGTCGAAGGCGAATTCGACCTCGGCAAAGCCGGCGCCGCCGGAGATCGGCGCCGCCGAGCGATAGTGCGGCGTCGCCGCAACCGGGATGTGCCCCTCGCCTGCGAGCATGCCGGAGGTCGCGTCTAAACCGATCCAGCCCGCGCCCGGCAGGTAAACCTCGGCCCAGGCGTGCAGATCGGTGAAGTCGTTCTCCACCTCCGGCGGTCCCTCGATCGGATCGATGTCGGGACGGATCTGAATGAGATAGCCGGAGACGAAGCGCGCGGCGAGCCCGAGATGGCGGAGCGTCTGGATCAACAGCCAGGCGGAGTCGCGGCACGAGCCGGCGCCGGAGGCGAGCGTCTCCTCCGGCGTCTGCACACCGGGCTCCATGCGGATGATGTAGCGGATCTTCTTCTGCAGCTCGCGATTGAGCTCGACCAGGAAGTTGACGGTGTTCGGCGCTTCGTGCGGGATCGTATCGAGATATTTCGCAAACAGGCGATCGGGTTTGATGGTCTCGAGATACGGCGCAAGCTCCGTCTTCAGGTCCTTCGGATAGTCGAACGGAAAACTGTCGGCATAGGGCTCGACGAAGAAGTCGAACGGATTGACCACGGTCATCTGCGTCGTGAAATCGACCTCGAATTTCAGCTCGGTCGTCTTCTCCGGAAAGACATAGCGGGCGAGCCAATTGCCTTGCGGGTCCTGCTGCCAGTTCACGAAATGATTGGATGGCGTGACCTTGAGCGAATAGCTCAGGATCGGCGTGCGCGTATGCGGCGCCGGGCGCAGGCGGATGGTCTGCGGGCCGAGATCGATCGGGCGGTCGTATTTGTAGTGCGTGACGTGGTGTAATGCGAGGTAGATCGACACGGGGTGCGGTGCTCCAGCAGCTTTTTTGAGCAGAACACCTGATGTCAATGCGATCAAGCACTAACAACGGGCAGACCGTGCCTAGGTAAGGTGCGGAGCGAGTGTTTGTGGGGCGCTATTCGGTACGCCGGCGGCGCCTTCCCTTCTCCCCTTGTGGGAGAAGGTGGCGCGAAGCGCCGGATGAGGGGTATGTCTCCGCTCGCAAGGCCGTTCGTGAGGATAGAAACCCCTCACCCGTCTCGCCGCTTTGCGGCGAGCCACCCTCTCCCACAAGGGGAGAGGGAAAGAGAGCACGTCCTCTTCGAAAATCCCTACGCCGCCGACGTCAGCCGCTGCAGGAACTGCGTCACCTCGCGCCGGAGCGTCTCGACCTCGCCATGGACGCGTTCGGAGGCGCTGTTGACGCGGCTCGCGACGCGGCCGGTGTCGGCGGCGGCTTCGTTGATGCCGGTCACGTTGGAGGACACTTGCGTCGTGCTGGACGAGGCCTCCTGGACGTTGCGAGCGATCTCGCGCGTCGCGGCCCCCTGCTGCTCGATCGAAGCCGCAATGCTGGCGGTGATCCCGTCGATCTCTGCGATGGTTTGCGCAATCGCCTCGACCGCCGCGACCGAGTTGGTCGTCGATTGCTGCATCTCGCCGACCTTGGCGCTGATCTCCTCGGTCGCCCTCGCAGTCTGGTTGGCGAGGCTTTTCACCTCGGACGCCACCACAGCGAAGCCGCGGCCGGCTTCGCCCGCCCGCGCCGCCTCGATCGTGGCGTTGAGCGCCAAGAGGTTGGTCTGCTCGGCGATCTCGCTGATCAGCTTGACGACGTCGCCGATCCGCAGCGCCGCGTCAGCGAGCGTGCGGATCTCGCTGCCGGCGCGATTGGCTTCGTTCACTGCCCGCCCCGTGCTCGTGGTCGAGCCGGCCACCTGGCGGCTGATCTCGGCGATCGAGGACGCGAGTTGTTCCGCCGCGCTCGCCACCGTCGCAACGTTGTTCGAGGCTTGATCGGACGCGCTGCGCATCCCGGACGTCTGGCGGCTGGTCGTCTCGGCCGCCGCGGCCATCTGGCCGGCGTCGGCTTCGAGATCGGTCGCGGCGCTCATCAGGCCGCCGGCGACCTGGTCGAGATGCGTGCCGAACTGCTTTGCGAGCTCTGAGATCTCTACGACGCGGCGGCCGAGGCTGTCGGTGCCGGAATTGATCACGGAAGCCGAACGGCGGAACGAGCCGGGCAATCCGCGCGCCAGGATCTTGCGGAAATGCTTGCCGCGGCTCGCATAGTCCATCGACGCCGAAGCTTCGCGGACGAAGGCATCGGTGACGTCGAGCATGTCGTTGACCGATTTCTGAATCATTGCGATGCGGCCGGATTGCCGATCGCCGAACGCGCGCGCTTCGAGGTCGCCGTGGGCGGCCTTGCGGCACACCTCCGCGACCTCTTCGATCGCAGTCAGCGAGCCGCGCTGGTTCCAGAGCGTGTAGCCGAGCAGCAGCACGATCGCGCCGAGCAGCGCAGCGGCCGGAGCAGCGGTCAATGCGCCCGCAATCGACAACGTGAGGGCAACGACGGCGAGCAGGCAGGCAAGGCCAGCAGCGGCTTGCGCCTTAGAGAGAGAGCACAAATTCATCGTAGGCGACACCGTTTTGCTTGAGCAGGCCGACCATCATCTCGAAGCTCGCGCGCATGCCGTTCTTGGCATTGGCGTGGCGCGCCTCTTCGGCGCATAGCGCCTTGTAGATCGGCTTGATGCGCTCGATCTGCGCAGGATCGGGTTTGCGGCGGTTGGAGTGGTAGCCGATGATATTGCCGCGATCGTCCAGCGTCGGGGTGACGTGAGCAAACACCCAATAATGGCTGCCGTCTTTGGCGAGATTGACGACGTAGGCGAAGATTTCCTGCTTGGCCTCGAGTGTATCCCACAACAGCTTGAAGACGCAGCGCGGCATGTCGGGGTGGCGGATCAGGCTATGGGGAGCGCCCATCAGCTCGGCATAGCTGTACTTCGCCATGCGGATGAAAACGTCGTTGGCGTAGGTGATGCGGCCCTTGAGATCAGTCTTCGATACGATCAGCTCCTCCTCCCCGAGGAGATTTTCCACGCCGGTCGGCCGTATCGCACGCGTCATCGTTGACGAATCCTCACGAAGGGCGAATGCCCCGAGTGAGTGGAGCTCGCATCTCTCCAGAACTACGGCGAGAGATGTTAATCAGGCGTGACCACGGGAACCCGCGCGATCACTTGACGCCTCCGTATCATTACCTAGGTGCGTCGCCGTGCAGTGTTTAGCTACCGCCGGCGCACGATGAGGAGATTACATCGTCGCGCCGAGCACCCACGGCGCGAACTCGGCGCCGCCGAAATCAAAACTCTCGCTCTTGGTCGGCTGTCCCGAGGCGGTCTTGAGGATGAGTTCGAAGATGCGCTGGCCGCAACTCTCGACGCTCTCCTCGCCTTCGAGGATGGTGCCGCAATTGACGTCCATGTCCTCTTCCATGCGCTTGTACATCGGCGTGTTGGTGGCGAGCTTTATCGACGGCGCCGGCTTGCAGCCGAACACGCTGCCGCGGCCCGTGGTGAAGCAGACGAGATTGGCGCCGCCTGCCACTTGGCCGGTCGCTGCGACCGGATCGTAGCCGGGCGTGTCCATGAAGACGAAACCCTTCTTGGTGACGGGCTCGGCGTAGCGCAGCACCTCGACGAGATTGGTGGTGCCGGCCTTTGCCATCGCGCCGAGCGACTTTTCCAGGATGGTGGTGAGGCCACCGGCCTTGTTGCCGGGGCTTGGATTGGCGTTCATCTCGGCGCCTTCGCGCTCGGTATAGGCGTCCCACCAGCGCATGAGATCGACCAGCTTCTTGCCGACCTCGCGGCTGACGGCGCGGCGCGTGAGCAGATGCTCGGCGCCGTAGGTCTCGGGCGTCTCCGAGAGGATCACGGTGCCGCCGTGACGAACGATGAGATCGCTCGCCGCACCCAATGCCGGGTTGGCAGACACGCCGGAATAACCGTCCGAGCCGCCGCATTGCAGGGCCACGGTGAGCTCGCTTGCCGGTACCGTTTCGCGCTTGACCTTGTTGGCATCACCGAGCGCCTCGCGCACGAAGGCAATGCCCGCCTCCACCGTCTTGCGGGTGCCGCCGACCTCCTGGATGTCCATCGCGCGCAAGCGGCCGGCGAGCTTCTGCTCTTCCATCAGGCCGCCGATCTGGTTCACCTCGCAGCCGAGGCCCAGCACGATGACGTGAGAGAAATTGACGTGCCGCGCATAGCCGCCGAGCGTGCGGCGGAGCAGCGCCAGGGGCTCGTTCTGCGTCATGCCGCAGCCGGTCTTGTGGGTCAGCGCGACCACGCCATCGACATTGGGGAAGTCAGCGAGCGGATTGTCGCCGGTGAAGGGGTTCTTCTTGAAGACGTCGGCGACGAGGCTGGCGACATGCGCGCTGCAATTCACCGAGGTCAGGATGCCGATATAGTTGCGCGTGGCGACGCGGCCGTCGGGGCGGCGGATGCCCTCGAAGGTCGCCGGCAGATCGAAATTCGGCGTCGGCTTGACGTCGGCGCAATAGGCATAGTCCTTGGCGAAGTCGCCCATGCCGCAGTTCTGCGTGTGCACGTGCTGGCCCGGCGCGATGGCCTGGGTGGCAAAGCCGATGATCTGGCCGTAGCGCTTGACCGGTTCGCCCAACGCGATCGGCTTGATCGCGACCTTATGGCCGGAGGGAATGCGATCGATCGTGGTCACGCCCTCAGCGACCACCGTTCCGGGCGGCAGGCTCGCGCGCGCGATCACCACGCCATCATCGGGATGCAGGCGGATGACGGGGCTGATGGTCATGGGTATCTCCTTCGGTCTTACTTCACCTCTCCCCGCTCTTACGGGGAGAGGTCGGATCGCGTTTGGCGATGCGAAGCATCGTCCAATGCGATCCGGGTGAGGGGCGAGCTGCGCGCTCGATCGTTAGATTAGTCCGTGTTGAGAGAGGCCCCTCACCCTAACCCTCTTCCCGAAAGAACGGGGAGAGGGAAAGGAGAGAGATCAGGCCTTGCCGCCTGACTCCTTGCGGGTCGCATTCACCTGCATCTTGGCGTAGGTCGTCATCAGGCCGACCTCGTTCGAGAGCGTCACCAGCTTGAAGCCCATGTTGATGGCGCGCGCCGCGCCTTCGGCGCCGCTGCAATGGATGCCCGGGTTGAGGCCGCGCTTGCCGCACTCCTTGATGATCTTCTCGTAGATCGCGAGGATCTCCGGCTCGCTGCGGTCGAGCTTCGGCTCGAGGCCGTAGGAGAAGCCGAGGTCGGACGGGCCGATATAGACGCCATCAATGCCTTCGACGTCGAGGATCGCTTCCATGTTCTCGACCGCGGTCCTCGTCTCCATCATCGGCAGCAGCACGATCTCGTCGTTGGCCGTCTTCTGGTAGGAGCCTGCGGTGCCGTACATGCCGGCGCGGATCGGACCGTTGGAGCGAACGCCCTTCGGCGGATATTTCGAATAGGAGACGAGGTTCCTGGCTTCCTGCGGCGTGTTGACCATCGGGCAGATCACGCCATAGGCGCCGCCGTCGAGCACCTTGCCGATGATGCCGGGCTCGTTCCAGGGCACGCGGACCATCGGCGTGATCGGATGCTTGTCCATGGCCTGGAAGCACTGGACCATCGACAGATAGTCCTGCACGCCGTGTTGCATGTCGACGGTGACGCTGTCGAAGCCGCATTGCGCGATCATCTCGGCCGAGAAGCCGGAGGGAATTGCGAGCCACGCGTTGACCACGGCCTTGCCCGACTTCCAGATCTCTTTGACTTTGTTCGCCACGTTGCCTTCCTTCTTTGTTGTTTGGACCGTCGTCACCATGACGAGTGCCGCGACAAGGCGATGCCGTTATTACCGCGAACTCGATCGCCGCGCTACGCTCGCGATAACGCAAGATGTCATCCGACAAGAGGGGCGCCATCCGTCCCGGCGCCGACTTTCCAGCGATCGGCTTGGGCGGCACTTTGAGCGAAAAAACGCGGCCATGTCCATGGCTGTTGCCGCGCGCTCGCGCATATCAGCTTTCACTCCTCGGCACTTGCCTCCTCGCCGGCGCCGAGGCCTGCGAGACTCTGCTCGAGCTCGCCGAGCATGTCCTGCAACTCGGCGAGCTTGCGGGCGCCAAAGCGTCGCGTGATCTCGGCATAGATCGCCTCCGACGTCGGCGCCACGGAGGCCATCAGCTTCACGCCCTCTTTCGAGATCGAGACCATGCTGCGGCGCTGGTCCGCTTTGGCGGTCTTGCGCTCGATCAGATTGCGGGCCTCGAGATCGCGCAGGATGCGTGACAGGCTCGGCCCGAGCAGGAACGCGGTGCGCGCGAGTTCCGTGACCTCGACCGTCTCGATAGCTGCGAGCGCGCGCAGGATGCGCCATTGCTGCTCGGTCAAGCCGTGCTCGCGCAGCGAAGGGCGGAATTGCCGCATCACCGCCTCCCGCGCCCGTAGCAATGACATCGGCAGCGAGCGCGAGAAGTCGCGCATCGGCACCTGTCGCGCGGCAGGCGCGCTTCCGTTGGCGGGATCAGCGGATTTCTTCGTCATGACGCCCTTTCAAGCCGCAAAATGTTTGCAGTGCAGCAAGCCCAATTTGTGTTTGACGCATTCACTTAACATGTTAACTATCTCCGGGCACCACGATTTGTAAGATCACAAATGGCGCTTTCCAACGACGATATCCAAGCTTGCGCGAGGCGTCTGCACCAGGCGGAGAAGACCCGCACGCAGATCCGGCAGCTCTCGCAGGATTTCCCTGACATCACCATCGCTGACGCTTACGCGATTCAGAAGGCCTGGGTCGACGTCAAGACCGCCGAGGGGCGCATCGTCAAGGGCCACAAGATCGGCCTGACCTCGAAGGCGATGCAGAGCGCACTCAATATCGACGAGCCGGATTCCGGCGTGCTGCTCGACGACATGTTCTTTGCCGACGGCGGGATCATTCCGACCGAGCGCTTCATCGCGACGCGCGTCGAGGCCGAGCTCGCCTTCGTCATGAGCAAGCGCCTTTCAGGACCCGACTGCACGATGTTCGACGCGCTCAACGCCACCGACTTCGTGGTGCCGGCGCTGGAGATTTTGGACACGCGGATCGAGCGCGTCGATCCCAAGACCAAGGCGACGCGAAAGATTTTCGACACCATCGCCGACAATGCGGCGAATGCCGGCATCGTGCTTGGTGGACGGCCGATCCGGTCGCTGGAGGCCGATTTGCGCTGGATCGGCGCGCTCTGCTTCAAGAACGGCCAGCTCGAGGAAACCGGTCTTGCCGCCGGCGTGCTCAACCATCCCGCAACTGCGGTAGCCTGGCTCGCCAACAAGATCGCGCCGCTTGGGCTAGCGCTGGAGCCCGGACAGGTCGTGCTTGCCGGCTCCTTCATCCGCCCGATCGAGACCCGCAAGGGCGACACAATTCAGGCCGACTATGGCGGCCACGGCTCGGTGAGCTGCTACTTCGCTTAGGCGAACAAGACAGGGAGTGAAACCGCGATGCCGCATTTCACGATCGAATATTCGGCCAATCTCGATGGCCGCCTCGACATGGGCTTGGTATGCGAAGTCGTGCGCAAGGCGGCGGTCGAAACCGGCATCTTCCCGCTCGGCGGCATCCGCGTTCGCGCGATCAGATGCGAGCACTATGCGATCGCGGACGCACGGCAGGAGTACGGTTTCCTCGACATGGTGCTGCGCATCGGCGAGGGCCGCGATCTCAAGACGCGTCAGAAGGCCGGCGAGCACGTCTTCCAGGCGCTCTCAAAACATCTCGATCCCGTCTTTGCGGTCAGCAAGTTTGCCCTATCGTTCGACATGCAGATCAACGACAAGGACACGAGCTGGAAGCGCAACAACATCCATGACGCCCTGAAAGCGGAGGCGCAGCCCGGCTGACGTTCCCATTCCCTGCCCTGGCAGCGACATCTCGACCTTTGCCACACTCGCATTTGGGAACGTGATCGACGTCGAAGTCGAGGGCATCGCAAGCTTACGCAACTGCGTCGTCGATGAAGCCTGGACAACACTCGAAGTGGAATAGCACCATGACCACCCTCACCGGCGGCGAAGCGATCGTAAGCGGCCTGGTCGCCCATGGCGTCGACACCGTATTCGGCCTGCCAGGCGCGCAGGTCTACGGCCTCTTCGACGCTTTCCATCAGGCCCAGCTCAAGGTAATCGGCGCGCGGCACGAGCAGGCCTGCGGCTACATGGCGTTCGGCTATGCGCGCTCCAGCGGCAGGCCCGGTGTGTTCAGCGTGGTGCCCGGCCCCGGCGTGCTCAACACCAGCGCGGCGTTGCTCACCGCCTTCGGCTGCAACGAACCGGTGCTCTGCGTCACCGGCCAGGTGCCGACGCCATTTTTGGGCAAGGGCCGCGGCCATCTGCACGAGATGCCGGACCAGCTCGCGACCTTGCGCACCTATGTGAAATGGGCCGATCGCATCGAATATCCCGGCAACGCCCCGACGGTCGTCGCGCGCGCCTTTCAGGAGATGACCTCCGGCCGGCGCGGGCCTGCTTCTGTCGAGATGCCCTGGGACGTCTTCACCCAGCGCGCCGACACCGCGGCCGCACAGGTGCTGGAACCGCTGCCTGCGCCGCAGCCCGATCCAGACCTGATCAAGCAGGCCGCCGCGCTCATCAAAAGCAGCAAGGCGCCGATGATCTTCGTCGGCAGCGGCGCGATTGCGGCGCGCGAGGAGATCCTCGAACTCGCCGAAATGATTGATGCGCCCGTCGTTGCCTTCCGCAGCGGCCGCGGCATCGTCTCCAACGCGCACGAGCTCGGGCTCACCATGGCTGCCGCCTACAAGCTGTGGCCCACGACTGATTTGATGATCGCAATCGGCACCCGCGCGGAGCTGCCGGCCTCGGGCTTCCGCTGGCCCTATCAGCCGAAGGGACTGAAATCTGTCAGGATCGACATCGATCCGGCCGAGATGCGCCGGCTCGCTTCCGATACAGCTATTGTCGCCGACGCGAAGGTCGGCACGGCCGATCTCGTCGCAGCTGTGAAGAAGGCCGGCTATGCGCGAAGCCGCGGCCGGCGCGGAGACATCCGCGAGGCCGCCGCAACCGCGCAACAGGAAATCCAGCGCATCCAGCCGCAGATGGCCTATCTCAACATCCTGCGCGAGGTGCTGCCGGCAAACGCGATCGTGACAGATGAATTGTCGCAGTTCGGCTTCGCCTCCTGGTACGGCTTTCCGGTCTATGAGCCGCGCACCTTCATCACCTCAGGCTATCAGGGCACGCTCGGCTCGGGCTTCCCGACTGCGCTCGGCGCCAAGGTCGCCAACCCCGACAAGCCGGTGGTGGCGATCACCGGCGACGGCGGCTTCATGTTCGGCGTGCAGGAGCTCTCGACCGCCGTGCAGTTCAACATCGGTGTGGTGACGCTGGTGTTCAACAACAACGCCTACGGCAATGTGCGCCGCGACCAGCGCGAACGCTTTGACGGCCGCGTGGTGGCCTCTGATCTCGTCAATCCGGATTTCGTCAAGCTCGCGGAGTCCTTTGGCGTGGCAGCTGCGCGCGTCACCGCACCGGACCAGTTCAAGGCGGCGATGGAGAAGGCGCTCGCCCATGGCGGGCCCTATCTGATCTCGGTCGAGGTGATGCGGGACTCCGAAGTCAGTCCGTGGGCGTTCATTCACCCGCCGAAGCCCTAAGCGTCAGCGCGTACTGCGAAACGTCAGATTGATCCGCTTCCGGCCGAGCAGCGCATGTTCGCCATCGGCGAGCGGCGCAACGCCGTGATAAGCGAGCCTGCTAGCGCCGCCCCAGACCACGACGTCGCCATGCACCAGGCGGAAGCGGCGCGGCTTGTCGCTACGCGCCAGGCCGCCGAACAGGAAGATCGCGGACAGGCCGAGCGAGACCGAGACGATCGGGGCCGAATAGTCGAGCTCGTCCTTGTCCTGATGCAGCGACAGCCGCGTGCCGGGCTCGTAGCGGTTGACGAGGCAGGCATCGGGCGCGAAATCTTTGAACCCGCCCTGCTCCGCCGCGCGGCGGGCGAGAGCCCGAAACACGGGCGGCATCGCCGGCCAGGGTGCGCCGGTTCGCGGATCGATCGGATCATAGCGATAGCCGGTGTGATCGGTGATCCAGCCGCGCTCGCCGCAATTGGTCATGGCCACCGACATCTGGTAGCCGCCGGGCGTCGTCATGCGCCGGAACGGCGATTGCGCCACGATGGCGCGCACGGCTTCGATCAGCTCGCTCTCGATCGGCTTGACGAAGCCGCGCAGCAGCACGGCGCCGTCGGCGATCTCCTCGCGCGATGGCTGCGCGTCGGCGACGCTATCGAACAAATCCGCGGTCAATCGCCTCACTCATTTGGCATCATGAAAGATCATACCCAGCGTGTGGCGCTGGCCGGACCTGATACGGCTGACGCCATGGCGGAGATTAACGCGATAGGTGCCGCGTGTCCCCTGCACCGGTCGGTGATGCACGGCGAAGGCGACGGCGTCGCCCTGCGCCAGCGGCACCACCTCGGCGCGGGACTGCATGCGCGGCCGCTGCTCGGTCAGCACGAACTCGCCGCCGGTGAAATCGCGCCCAGGCTCTGACAGCAGGATCGCGACCTGGATCGGGAACACGTGCTCGCCGTAGAGGTCCTGATGCAGGCAATTGTAGTCGCCAGCCTCATATTGCAGCAGCAGCGGCGTCGGCCGGCTCTGGCCGGCCTCGTGGCAGCGCTTCAGGAACGCTGTGTGCGCGGTGGGATAGCGGATGTCGATCCCCATCGCCTCGTTCCAGCGGTTGGCGACACCCTGAAGATGCGCATAGAGCGCCGGACGCATCTGCGCGATCAAGTCGGGGAGTGGATAGGAGAAATATTTGTACTCGCCACGGCCAAAGCCGTGGCGGCCCATGACGATGCGGCTACGGAAGTGCGTGTCGTCGGGATAGAGCGCGGCGATGCCGCGGCATTGGTCCGGCGTGAGCAGGTTCTTCAGGACGGCGCAGCCGTGGCTGTCGAGTTCGGCGGTGATCTGCGGCCAGCCGAGGATGTCGACGTGGGAGGCAATGTCGACGGATAGCTTAGGGGCTGATTTGCGTGCTGTTGCTGTCATGGCTACGACTCTCGCAATATGCCGCCCTCCGCCGCCACCCGATTTCCGACTATCTCCCCGTCATTGCGAGGAGCCCTTGCGACGAAGCAATCCAGAGTCCCTCCGCGGAACCAGTCTGGATTGCTTCGCTTCGCTCGCAATGACGATGGAGGAGAGCTATCAGCCCCTCACCGGCAACGTCACCACGTCATAGCCGTGCTTGATCGTGCGCTTCAGCACTGGATCTTCCAGCTCGAATTCGAACCGGCCGGCGGGGCGGATGCCGCCCTTGGCGGCGAAGGTGCCGCCGAACATGGCGCAGCCGTCGGGCAGCTTCCCGCCCGGAAAGCCGCGCGTGATGAGGTCAGGGACCGGGAGCATCGCATCGAGCGTGCCCTCCTGGTAGAGCACGCGCTCGCCCTTGATCCAGGCGTAGGAACGCAAAATCATTCTATCCCAATGGCCGATGACGTCCTCGAGCTCCCACAGTGTGGAGGCGATCGGCTTGTCGCACATCTGCTTTGAGACCGTGACGCTATAGGCCTCGACCTTGCGGTCGGTGTGATCGGAGCCGCAGCCGACGAAGATGCGGCCCTGCCAGCCGATCAGCACGAACTCGACCTCGCCGGACGACTCGCCGCCGGTACATTCGATGCGGTCTTCCATCGTCAGCCGCCGCGCCGAGGCGCGGTAGTAGATCGGCGTCGAGGCTGGCGGGGCGATGCCCATCTCTTGCAGCTCGGCGATGTGCTTGTCGCGCGCGACGGGGTCGCGGCCGGTCCAGCCGGCGATGACGACCTGGTCGATCGCCAGCGTCAGCGGCGTCGTGGTGTCCTGGGCGTCGACGGTGAAAGTCAGGTCAAACACGGATCACGGCCTCCATGCCGGCAGCAAGTTCGAAGACACGGCGGTCGGATCCGCCCGCGCCGGCCAGCATCAGACCGACGGGAACGGCGCCCTGACGATGCGCAGGCAGCGAGATGGCGCAGCCGTCGATCATGTTGATCAAGGTGCAATTGCGCAGGGCACGCAGGTTCTGGGTGGTGAACGCCTTGTCGTCGGCGAGATCGGCAATCTTCGGCGGCGTGTTGGCGGTGGTCGGCAGCACCAGGGCGTCATAGGGCGCGATGCGCGCATTGACGCGGGCGATCAGCGAGCGGCGCTCGTTGAGCAGATCGATGTAGTCGGCCGCGCTCTGCGCCTCGCCGCGCATGATGCGGACAGCGACGCGTGGATCGTAGACATCGCCCTTGGACGTGATGAGATAACGGTGCCAGGCATAGCTCTCGGCCGCGGCAAAGCCGCCCTTGGCGTTCATCGGGCCGATGTCGTGGAATTCAGCCATCTCGATGCGCTCGATGATGGCGCCGTGATCGGCGAGCGCCTTCAGCGCGCGCTCGAAGGTTTCAGAGACGGCTGCGTCGAGGTCGTCGAGCGCGATCGTGGTCGGAACGGCGAGCCGCATGCCCTTTACGGGGCGCGGCTTCACCGCGACGATCGGCTCGTTGGCGAGCACCGCATCGAGTATGGCACAGCAGCTGACCGATCGCGCCAGCGGCCCGATGCTGTCGAGCGAGAACGACAGCGGCACCGAGCCGTCGAGCGGCACACGGCGCTGCGTCGGCTTGTAGCCGACGATGCCGTTGAAGGCGGCCGGAATCCGACAGGAACCGCCGGTATCGGTGCCGAGCGCGCCATGCGCCATGCCGTCGAGCACGGACACTGCCGCGCCCGAGGACGAGCCGCCGGGCACGTGGCCCTCCGCCCGGTTCCAAGCGCCCCTCGGCGTGCCGTAATGCGGATTGATGCCAATGCCGGAATAGGCGAACTCGGTCATGTTGGTTCGCCCGATCACGACGAAGCCGGCGCCGCGCAGCCGCGCAACCGCCGCCGCGTCGTGCTCCGCCGGATCGGAATCGTCGAGCGCACGGGAGCCGGCGCGCGTCGTCTGCCCCTTGATGTCGAAGAGATCCTTGATCGAGATCGGAATACCGGCATAGCGCGATGGCGCGGCTTTGGCTTTGCGCAAGCCGTCCATCGCGTCCGCCGCCGCGAGCGCGGCGTCCTTATCGACATGGATGAAGGCGCGCTGGCCCTCACCGGTGGGATCGGCGATCCTGGCAAGGCACGCCTCGACCAGCTTGCGGGAGGTGGTGCGGCCGCTTTCGAGGTCTTCGGCGAGCTTCGCCAGCGTCGGAAAATCGGGCATGTCTGTCTCACGGAATATTGGCGCGCGCAATCTATAGCGCTGGCTCAGTTCGACACAAGCATTGTGCGCATGATGGCATGCATGCGCATTGCTGGACCGTTGACGCACTATAGTCGATTGTCGCATCAAGATCGAAACAGGCGGGCGCGAAGCCTGTCTCTTGGGAGGAGCTGCCGATATGGCCGAACCGCAGCGCGCGCGACCGAAACCAACGCCGGAAACCCAGCATTTCTGGGACGGTACAAAGGCGGGCGAATTGCGCCTGCAGCGATGCGACGCCTGCGCGCATGTCTACTTCCCGCCGCGCCCGTTCTGCCCTTCCTGCGCCTCGCGCAAGGTCTCGGTGTTCAAGGCGAGCGGCAAGGGCTTTCTTTACAGCTACGTGATCAATCACCGCCCTGCCGCGCCCGGCTTTACGCCGCCCTACGCGATCGCGGTGGTCGAACTCGCCGAGGGGCCGCGGATGATGAGCAACATCATCGACTGCCCGCAGACGCCGGAGGCACTCGAGCTCGACATGAAGCTCGAGGTCGCCTTTGAGAAACTCGACGACAAGATCACCCTCCCCGTCTTCCGTCCGGCGAAGGGGTAAGCCATGCGCAAGAACCAGGTTGCCGTCGTCGGTGCGGCCGAGACCACCGAGCTCGGGATCATCCCCAACGCCTCGCAGCTCCAGCTTCACGCCGACGCGGCGCTCAATGCCATCGCGGATGCCGGGCTGAAACTCTCCGACATCGACGGCTTTGCCACCGCGGTCGAAACACCGCAGCAGGTCTGCCATTATCTCGGCATCAAGCCGACCTGGGTGGACGGCACCTCGGTTGGTGGCTGCTCCTTCATGCTGCACGTCCGCCATGCCGCGGCGGCGATCGAGGCCGGCCTGTGCAAGACCGTGCTGATCACCCATGCCGAGAGCGGCAAGTCGATGATCGGCAAATTGCCGCGCTCGACACCGGCAGACAGCCTCAACGGCCAGTTCGAGGCGCCCTATGGTGTCTACGGCCCGCCCAGCATGTTCCCGATCCCCGTGCTGCGCTTCATGAAGACCTACGGCATCACGCATGAACAGCTGGCTTCGGTCGCAGTGGTGCAGCGGGAATGGGCGGCGAAGAATCCGCGCGCGATGATGAAGGACCCGATCACGGTCGCCGATGTCCTCAACTCGCGCATGATCGCGTATCCGTTCCGCCTGCTCCAATGCTGCCTGGTCACCGATGGCGGCGGCGCGCTGATCCTGACCTCGGCCGATCGCGCCAGGGACTTTCCGCGCAAGCCCGTCTACATCATGGGCACCGGCGAGAGCGTGGAAACACCGATGGTCAGCCAGATGGAGACCTTCAACTCCTCGCGCGCGTTCAAGACGGCGGGGCCGCTGGCATTCAAGGAAGCCGGCATCGCTCACGGGGATGTCGACCATCTCATGATCTACGATGCGTTCGCGCATCTGCCGCTGTTCGGCCTCGGCGATCTCGGCTTCATGCCCTATGAGGAGACCGGACAGTTCATCGCGGACGGCAACACGCGGCCGGGGGCCAAGCTGCCGCTCAACACCAATGGCGGCGGATTGAGTTACATGCACTCCGGCATGTACGGCATGTACGCGCTTCAGGAGAGCGTGCGCCAGATGCGCGGCATCGCGCCAGCGCAGGTGCCCAACGCGAAGATTTCGGTGTGCCATGGCGTCGGCGGCATGTTCGCGGCGAGCGGCACGATCGTGTTTACGAACGAGAGGTAGTTCACATGAGCAAATCACTGCAAGACAAGGTCATCATCGTCACCGGCGCAGGTCGCGGCATCGGGCGGGAGATCGCGCTGCTGTGCGCCGCGGAAGGCGCCAAGGTCGTCGTCAACGATCCCGGCGGTGCCGCCGACGGCGCCGGCTCGAACGCGGCGCCCGCGGAAGAAGTGGTCGAGGAGATCAAGAAGCGCGGCGGCGCTGCGGTTGCGAACTTCGAGTCGGTGGCCGAAGCGATCCCCGCCAGCAAGATCGTGAAGACCGCGACCGATCATTTCGGCCGGCTCGACGGCGTCGTCAACAATGCCGGCATCTTGCGCGACATGATCTTCCACAAGATGAGCGTGGAAGCGTTCGAGGCCGTCATCAAGGTGCATTTGATGGGCTCGTTCTACGTCTCGCATGCCGCGGCGCGGATCTTCCGCGAGCAGGAGTCGGGCTCCTTCGTCCATTTCACCTCGACCTCCGGCCTGATCGGCAACTTTGGACAAGCCAATTACGCCGCCGCCAAGCTCGGCATCGTCGGGCTTTCCAAATCGATCGCGCTCGACATGGGCCGCTTCAACGTCCGCTCCAATTGCGTCTCGCCGTTCGCCTGGACCCGCATGATCGGCACCATCCCGACCGAGACCGAAGCCGAGAAGGCGCGCGTCGAGAAGATCAAGCAGATGGGACCGGAGAAGATCGCCCCGCTCTGCGGCTATCTGCTCTCAGATCCCGCCAAGGACGTCACCGGGCAGATCTTTGGCGTGCGCATGAACGAGATCTTCCTGTTCAGCCAGAACCGTCCGATCCGCTCGGTGCAGCGGAGCGAAGGCTGGACGCCGCAGTCGATCGCGGAACACGGCATGCCGGCGCTGAAGGGCTCGTTCTACAAGCTCGACCGTTCCGCCGACATCTTCACCTGGGATCCCGTCTAGCTGCATTTCCGACATCCCTGCCCTGCGATCTCTGGCTGCCTCGGCCAGAGATCGCCCCGTTTTACGCCCGAATGCGGGCGGATGGTGCCCTCCCAACAAACTTTGGGAGGAAACCATGACAAGAATACTGACCAACCCCGACATCTCTGCCACCGGCGGCCTTGGGCGCCGCACTCTCCTCAAAGGCACGGCGGCTCTCGCCGCCTCCGCCGTCCTCGCCTCGCGGGCCGACGCGCGCGACTTCGGCGCCAATGCCGAGCCGCAGCGCTATCCCGACCCCGACATCGTCGTCATCGACCCCAAGCGCTTCAAGGCGAAGGTCGGCAACACCGCGATCAAGCGGCTCTACACCGGCTGCCTGTGGGCGGAGGGACCGGCGTGGAATGCGCAGGGGCAATACCTCGTCTGGAGCGACATCCCAGCCAACCGCCAGCTTCGCTATCTCGACGACGACGGTCACATCTCCGAGCAGTTCCACAAGCCGTCGAACGAAGCCAACGGCAACTCGTTCGACACCGAAGGACGCCAGATCAGCGCCGAGCGGACCCGCCTCGTCCGCTACGAACACGACGGTTCGGTAACGGCGCTGGCCGAGCAGGCAGGCGGCAAGCCGCTCAACGGCCCGAACGACATGGTGGTGCATCCCAACGACAAGGCGATCTGGTTCACCGATCCCGGTTATGGCGCGATCAGCATCTACGAAGGCAAGCTTGCCAATACCGGATCGCTGCAACCTCATCAAAAGGAAGCCGTCTATCGCTTGGACACGCAGACTGGGCAGGTCGCGAAGGTTGCCGACGAGCCGTTCAAGCCGAACGGCATCGCCTTCAGCCACGACTACAAGAGACTCTATGTCTGCGACACCGGCATCACGCATTACCCGCAGGCTGAGAACGTGGTGTGGTCCTACGACATCGACGGCGCCAAGCTGTCGAACCCGAAGAAGCTGATCGACATGAAGCTCGACAGCAAGTCAGGCTTCCCTGACGGCTTGCGCGTCGACACCGAAGGCAACATCTGGGTCGGCGCCGGCTGGGTCGGACCCGGCTATGACGGCGTGCAGGTGTTCGCGCCGACCGATGGTGCGCGCATCGGCCAGATCCTGCTGCCCGAGACCTGCGCCAATGTCTGCTTCGGCGGCAAGAAGCGCAACCGCCTGTTCATGACCGCGAGTCAGTCGCTCTATGCGGTGTATGTGGAGACGCAGGGCGCGCATTTCTGTTGATGCGCTCCGCACTCTCACCACGCGTCATGGCCGGGCTTGTCCCGGCCATCCACGCAGTGCCGCAAGTGAGGAAAGACGTGGATGCCCGGGTCAAGCCCGGGCATGACGAGCGAGGGTGTGGCGGCTGCGTCGCCCCTATCCCGTATTCCTCAGCCCCGCCGAGATGCCATTGATTGTGAGCTGGATCCCACGCAGCACCTGCTCGTCCGGATTCTGCGCGCGGTGCTCCTTCAACAGCTCGACCTGCACATGGTTGAGCGGATCGAGATAGGGGAAGCGATGGCGCACGGAGCGCTCCAGCAGCGGGTTGCTCTGAAGCAATCGATCCTGGCCCATGATGTCGAGCAACGTCTCGATACAGGAATGCCACTCGCGACGGATGCGGCCAAAAATCTTTTCGCGCAGGGCTTCGTCCGGCACGAGCTCGGCATAGCGCGAGGCGATGGCGATCGAGCTTTTCGCCAGCACCATGTCCATGTTCGAGAGCAGCATGCGGAAGAACGGCCATTCCCTGTAGAGCTCTTTCAGGAACGGCATGCCCTGGTCGGGATGATCAGCGATCCACTGCTCGACCGCGCTGCCAAAACCGTACCAGCCCGGCAGCATCAGGCGGCATTGCGCCCAGGAGAACACCCAGGGGATTGCGCGCAGATCCTCGATCGCGCGGGTCTTCTTGCGCGAGGCCGGGCGGCTGCCGATGTTGAGCGTTGCGATCTCGTTGATGACGGTGGAGGCCCAGAAATAATCGACGAAGCCGTCGGTCTCGTAGACGAGGCCGCGATAAGCCCTGAAGGCGAGGTTCGACAATTCGTCCATCGCGGTCAGATATTCGCGGCGCGGCGCGCTCTGGCGCGGATTCAGGAGACTCGCCTCCAGCGTCGCCGCGGCGAGGATCTCCAGATTGTTGCGGCCGACCTCGGCGTTGGAATATTTCGACGAGATGATCTCGCCCTGCTCGGTGATGCGGATCTGGCCGTTCACCGCGCCGCCGGGCTGCGCGATGATCGCGTCATAGCTCGGCCCGCCACCGCGGCCGACCGAGCCGCCACGGCCGTGGAATAGGCGTAGGCGTACGTGATGCCGCTCGAACACGTCGACGAGCCCGATCTCGGCCTTGTAGAGCTCCCAGCCCGAGGTGACGAAGCCGCCATCCTTGTTGCTGTCGGAATAGCCGAGCATGACCTCCTGCACGCTGCCGCGGCTATCGACGAGCCGGCGGTAATCGTGCAGCGACAGCATGCGGTCCATGATGCCGGCGGAAGCCTGCAAATCCTCGATGGTCTCGAACAGCGGCACGATGTTGATGGCGCTGCGCCCGGAGGGATGGACGAGGCCGACCTCCTTCAAGAGCACCGCGACTTCGAGCATGTCGGACATGCCCTTGCACATCGAGATGATGCATTGGGGGATGGCGTCCGAACCGAACTTCGCATGCGCTTCGGCGGCGGCATGGAACACGTTGAGCTCGCCCATCGTCTCGTCGCTGTACTTGACGAAGGGCGAGACCAGCGCGCGCGTTGAGCGCAATTCGTTGGTGAGCAGCGAAATGCGGGCATCCTCGCCGAGCGCGAGATAGGACATGCCGGGGTTTGCCGCGTCCATCAGCTCGGCGATGGTGCGCTCATGCACGGCCGAGTTCTGACGGATGTCGAGCCGCGCCAGATGGAAGCCGAAGCAGTCCACCGCGCGCCGCAAGCGCCGCAGCCGGCCGCGGGCGATGACGCGGGCATTGTTGGAAATCAGCGAGCGGTGCAGCACGTCGAGATCGGCTTGCAGCTCCCTGACGCTCTCGTAAGGCTTGCCCTTGCCGACCGGCCGGCGGGTGATCTCGACCTCGAGCTTTTCGGCCGTCGCGGTGAGGCGCGCATAGATGCCGGAGACCGCGAGGCGATAAGGCTCGCCGCTTCGGTGCGGCGAGGTGTCCGGCGAGCGTTCCGCCAGCGTGCGTAGCTCCTCGGAGACGTCGGCGAGATGCGCGGCGATCGACAGCTCCGAGCCGAGCACGTGCAGCTCGTTGAGGTAGAACTGCATCACGCGGCTCGACTGCAGCCGCAGCGTGCCGCGCATGACGTCGGCGGTGACGAATGGATTGCCGTCGCGATCGCCGCCGATCCAGCTACCCATGCGCAGGAACGAGGCGAGCTCGCTTGCCGCCTGCTCGCCGCCCTCCTCCAGCCGGTCTTCCAACGCGTTGACCAGGCGCGGCACCTCGCGCAGGAAGGTGTAGTCGTAGAACGACAGGCCGTTGGAGACCTCGTCGAGCACTGTGAGCTTGGTCCGGCGCAAGAGATTGGTCTGCCACAGCGTCAGCACCTCGCGGCGGAGCTGCTCGTCACTGGCGGCGGTCTCCTCCGCGGTCAGCGCGACGCGCTCGCGGCGGTCGAGCAGGGCTGCGATCTCCATCTCGCGGTCCATGGTGCTCTTGCGGCGGACCTCGGTCGGGTGCGCGGTCAGCACCGGACTGACCAGCGCGGACTTGAAGAAAGTGCGCAGCGCGTCGGGGCCGATGCCCGCCGCCTTGGCGTGGGCGAGCGTTTCCGCCAGCACGCCGGAGCCGCCGTTTTTGCCCGCGCCGCGGGCGCGCATCTGGCGGATGTTGTTCTGGTCCTCGGCGATGTTGGCGAGGTGGGAGAAATAGCTGAAGGCGCGGACGATCCGCACCGTCTCGGAGGTCGACATGCCGTCGAGGATCTGCTCGAGCTCGCGGCGGGCGAGCCGGTCCTCGTCGCGATGGAAGCGGATCGAGGTTTGGCGGATGCGCTCGACCAGGTCGAACACATCGGCGCCCTCCTGGTCGCGCACGGTATCGCCCAGGATGCGCCCGAGCAGGCGGATGTCATCGCGCAGGCGCGCATCCGCTTCCATCGCCTGGACGTCCTCCGGGCGGTTGGGGCGATGCTCAGTGGCGTCGGATGATATGGTCTGGAGGGACATGGCTCGCTCCCCTTTAAGAGCTCCCTGGCTCCTCGGTCCGGAGGAGTGTGCGATATTTTTCTACCGCAGTACAAGATGAACTTGGTGGCGGCGCGGCAGAACGCCGTGCACACGTCCTCGGTCTCGCGGCGCAGGCGCCCGAGCTTTGCTGTCGGTTTCGCCCTCATCGAGAAGAAAGGGCGCAGGGAAGGCCGGGCGCCGGCTGGCACCCAGGGTCCGCACGCGAGAAACGCACGCGGGGTGACCACAGGTGACGCCGGGACATCCCGGCCTTCCCTGCGCAATGGTTTTACGGCTTATGGCGCGCTCTCCCCGGGGAGCGATGCACTATTGCCCCCGTCGCCTTGCGGATGACTGATGCGCGCACCCGGTCGGGCCGCTTCACCACCGCAAGCCTTGACGCACAGACCCCGGGCGTCAGGACCACACGCTTTTGCCGCCGCGGACGTCCCTCCCAAACATTCGGAAGCTCGCGCGTGCTCGCCCCCGAAGCCGAAAGGAAACGCTGTGACCGCGCCGTGTCGATCGCGCGGATCGCGATGGCTCACAGGCGTAGCCCGCCCTGCCACCTCGTCACGCGCCGGCGCTGCCGCGTCCATCGCATCCCGGCCTACGTATCGTGACGATCGCGAAACGTCCCTTTGACCGGGCTGGGATGCCTTGC
Source organism: Bradyrhizobium sp. DN3 (assembly GCF_041357655.1). NCBI lineage: Bacteria > Pseudomonadati > Pseudomonadota > Alphaproteobacteria > Hyphomicrobiales > Nitrobacteraceae > Bradyrhizobium > Bradyrhizobium sp. DN3. The sequence continues at coordinate 227,927 of NZ_JAULLN010000001.1, forward strand.
GGTTTAACCGAAAGCGTGAATTCGGTCAATCAGAATAATTCGCGCCGGGTCGCTTGACCTTCATGTGGCGTGTTTTGCCCGACGGTAACGCGAGGAATTGGGCCCGCAACAGCGGCTCAGCACCATCGTGCCGAGGACAGACCAATGTCCGCTCCACCACGGACAGCCGACCCCGCGGCTGCCGCCCCTCTGTTCGTCTTTGGGAAAGCGGTCCTGACGTGGATGTGCATTTTAGGAAGCAAGTCCGCAGCGGATAAAGAGGTCCGCAAGGGCGATTCAAGAAGCATCGTCTTGCCGGCGAATTTGCTCTAGCGCGCTAACCAGCTCGTCGAGCTCGGCTTTGGCATCTGCAAGCTCAGCAATGAGTTGTCGGGAGCGCAACACGAGATTCATTTAAAAGCGATTCGTCGCTGAGCGCTAGCAGCTTCAGTGTAAGTTGGGTGATCGCACTGTCCAAATCCGCGCGTTGGACTTCGAGCACTATCGGATGGGACACGTTCGGTGCGGACGATGGCCACGGGCTATGGACAGGCGACAAAACAACCGTCCAATATGCGGCACGCAACCTAAGCGACTTCTATCAGAGCATATTTTTGTACCCTCAGTTGAGCCTTTTCGATGCCACCAGCGAATGAACAACTTGCCGAACGATTGGCTGCCCTCGAAGTCGCGTTGGAGACGGAGCGCCTAGATCGCAGCAGACTGTCCTCTGCAATCGAGAAGGAAGTCCTCGATCGCCAGGAAGCACTTCTTTGGCAGGAGCATAGGCTCGTCTCTGCAGCTCGCAACTTATATCAGTTCCGTAAAGACCCTGATCTTCGATGGGCGGCCGCGGGTGGTCTGCTGTCGGCCTTTTTGGGGCGTTCCGCCGCGACCGCGGCAGCAGGTGGAGGACTGCTTGCATTGGTGGTGACAGCGTCTCTCACGCTGCAAGCAAACTATCTGTTGTCGCTTCAAACCGACCGAATGGACGTACAGACGATCGTTATGGACGCGCAACGGCGAACTCAGAACTTTCAAGCAGAGTTTTCCGCGATATCGGGAGAGATAAAAAACGAGTTGGCGCCGTTGCGGGAGAAACAGGAAAAGGCGCGTCAAAAATTGAAGGAGAGTATCGTCCCTCAATCGAAGGAGCTCGCAAGTGCTCTTAAAGACTTGATCTTTATCAAAAGCGAGAGTGATCGCGGTCCTGTCGATGTGTTTTTGTACAGATTGTTTATAGCTCTCCAAGGTCTGGAGGAGTCCGAGTCTTACTTTTCAGAGTGGTACTCGCAGGGGAACGGTGTTGACGTATTGGAAAACGCCCTCCGATCAGTGCCGCGCGATGTTCCGGATGAATTGAAGAAGCGGATCAGCGCCTTCCGTAGGCAACTGCATAATGCACGGCTCGAATACTCCGATAATTTGCCGGACGATATCAAGAGGCGAACTTTTTCCGCTGGGTACAGCGACGACGAATTCTTTCAGCTCGAACTGCCGACGCGTCTACGAATTGCCGGCTTGTCTCAGGTGACGCGGGCGTCCCCAATCGTTGATTTCGATACACGTCCGCGACGTGAAGTGGCTCCAGGTATTTGGAGCTACCTGCTTGCTTACTTTGCGGACCCGTCCTGGGGGGCGCGTGGATCGTTGATCCGACTAAGCGAACAGAAGACCAGTCCAGAGCGCGCGCAACTCCTGGCCTTTCTTATGGCTCAGCGCGTTTGGCTGCCGGGCATCTTCGCGGCTGGAGGCGATTTTAGTGAATCTGACTTGTCTTTACGAACGTTGGGCCCTCTCGAGTTCGGGAACGCGAAGTTCGAGGGCGCGAACTTCACGGGGACAATTTTTGATCGGGTAAGCTTTGAAGGAGATTTTCGAAGTGCCAACTTCAGTTGCGCACGCTTTTATGGCGGGTCGCTACAACGCGCGAATTTGGTCAGCGCGCGGTTTTCGGGAGCGTCGTTCGACAGTGAACTCAGGATGGAGATATCTTCTTCGGTGTTTGCGAAGGCTCATTTGAACGAGGCAAACCTTGAAAATGCTCTCTTGTCCGTACCGTGGCAGGCCTATGAGACGAGTTCCAAACTCAAAGTCGAGGAAGTGGTGCCACTCGGTGAGGTGCTTGCAGAGTTGGAGCCTGAGAGGAAGAACGATTTGATCAACCGGTATAGTAAGTTCGAGGTCGAAAAAGTGGGCCGCGGGCCCTGGAAGATTAGAGATCGAAGTGGCAAATCGGACACGCCGCTTGCCTGCCAGGGAATGGATCTAATTCTCCCTAGAGGTATGAGCCCGCTAAAGTAATCCAGCCCATAGGATGGGTTGAGCCCTTGCGAAGCCCATCACGCTGCGCCATAGGCGGGAATTGATGGGTTTCGCTTCTACCCATCCAACGAGTTCTGCTCCCTGCGGGCGACCCCCGGCCTTGGCTCAGCGCCTTCAATTGCGCTGTGCGGTCCAGTAGCCTGAACAGCGCGCGTTTCCTGAATGGCCGCTCCACGTCCCGCGGCCAAAATTGCCCGAGAGCCTGCCTGAGCCGGAGGCGAATTTGTCCTGAACTGTCACCGACGCCCGGACTGCGCCGGAACGCGTCACATAGCCTCTGAACCTGACTAAATTCGGATGTGTAACTATTCCGTCGGTGATGTTGACGGTGAAATTATAGGTCGCATCGCAAGGTCCTCTTTGCGTCACGAAAACGAGGTCCCAGGAGCCGTCGAATGCAGACCGGGCTTGCGCGACGGAGTGGAAGGCGATCAGGCAGCCCACGGTCGCCACACAGGTGAAAAGCTTCTTCATTGTCTGCTCCAAGCTGTCTCCCACACATGGCGAGCGGAGCTGGCGAGTTCAATGCGGCTCGCCGGTGGGCCGGAGAAGTAATGTCGGCTGCGGGTCCGAATGCGAAGAACTCAACCTGAGCAAATCTAATCCGCGATGACTTCCTCAGCGAGCCTTAAGGGGGTGCGCCGCTACTTCGCTGATCGGCCAGAAGCGGACTGGATTAATGCTCTGCATTTCGAGGTTGCGGCGCCAGCGGACGTTTAGGCCGATATGATCTAGCCGCAAAGGAAGACCGACTCGACTTGGCCACGCGCTTTCCAATAGGCTCCTGCTTTCCAATTACAACTAGCGGGCAGCGAAATGGCTGAAAGAATCGATGTCGAGGTTACCGGCAAATCGCAGTTTGAAGTCGCCTACGAAATGGCGAGATTCATTCTCATCAATATGGAAGGTCGTCAGGTGAAAAGCATAAAGCGGCAAGAGTTCTTGCATTTGGTAGCTGACTGCATCGAGGCCTTGCGCGGCATCAAGGCCAAGGAGATTATCAGCTAAAGGCTTGCACTCCCGCAGCGACCGTCCACCCGCATTCTGCAACGCCCGCCGCAAAATTTTGTGGGAGGTCTTGGAGAGCACGGAGGATGGGTTGAGCCCTTGCGAAACCCATCATGCTTCGTCACAGGCGGAGGGATTGATGGGTTTCGCTGGCGCTCTACTCATCGGGCTGCGACCGTGTTCAACGTGTCAAGCCTGTTCAACGAAAGTCCGCCCTGGTCATAAGCCGCCAGTGATGGGCGATTTCCGCTCTGCCGGCGAAGAGCCCGCGTTTGTGGCAGGGCTATCGCATATGCCTTTCGAGCGATCTGAGTGCACGCCTCGTCCTTCGAGACGACCGCTTCGCGGTCCCTCAGGATGAGGCTGAACGGCATCGGCTCCCGCAGAAACTGCTGCCACACACTCCGCCCTCATCCTGAGGGTCCGCCAGGGGCGGGCGTCTCGAAGGATGCGCCGCGGGAAGACCGCCTGAAATGCGATAGTCCTGATCTTTCTGGGTACGCGCGTCCTAAGCCGGCACGATCACCTTGCCGATCGGCCAGAGCGCGATGCCGGCGAGCTTCAGATGGGCCCAGGCGAAGGGGATTCCGATGATGGTGACCGCGAGCACCAGCGCGGTCACGAGGTGACCGAGCGCCAGCCACCAGCCGGCCAGCACGAACCAGATGATGTTGCCGATCACCCCGAGCGGGCCGGTGCCGATATCCTCGACACCCGTGACCTCGTAGCGGCTGACCGCCTTCGAGCCGAACGGCAGCAGCGTGTAGACGGCGATGTTGAACGCCGCCCGCGCCCAGGGCAGGCCTATGATGGTGACGGCCATGATGATCGCAGCGATCAGCCAGCCGAACGCCATCCAGGCGCCGCCGATCAGGATCCAGAGCAGGTTGAGCAGGATGGAAACGGGAGCCATGGGATGATCCGGAAGTGGATGACCACGTCTATATAGGCTCGAAATCTGTCGCCGCTAAGACTGTCCGATCGGCGCAACCGGCTACCGCCCCTCGAATTTCCGGTCGCGCTTCCAATGTTTCCCCATCCGTTATCTCGTAGGGTGGGCAAAGGCGCGTTTGCGCCGTGCCCACGATCAATACCTGCGACCGTCCTGGTGGGCACGCTCCGCTTTGCCCACCCTACGGCACTACCGACTGCGGCTAGATCTTCCGTCCGGCCTGCTCCCAATAGGGATCGCGCAGGCGGCGCTTGAAGATCTTTCCGGAGTCTTCGCGCGGCAGCCCGCTGCGGATCTCGATGTGCTTGGGCACCTTGTAATCGGCGAGTGACGTCTTCAGCCGCGCGCGGACATCGGCGGCATCGAGCGCGACGCAGGCCTGCGGTTCGATCACCGCCATCAGCGCCTCGCCGAATTCGGCATCGGGGATGCCGAACACCGCGCAATCGTGCACGCCGGGCACGGCATGCAGCACGGATTCGATCTCGGCCGGATAGATGTTGACGCCGCCCGAGATCACCATGTCGCGCTTGCGGTCGCAGATGAAGACGTAACCGTCTTCATCGATGTAGCCGACGTCGCCGGAGGTGATGAAGCCGTTGCGATCGATCTCGGCGCGCTTCTCCGGCTTGTTGTGATAGGTGAAATCGGCCATATCAGGCATGCGGGAATAGATCTCGCCGATCTCGCCGGCCGGCAGCACGCGGCCGTCCTCGCCGAGGAAGCGCAGCTCGGCGCCGGGCGAGATCTTGCCGACCGTGCCGGGCTTCTTCAGCGCGTCCTCGGAGGTTGCGAAGGTGACGGCGCCGGATTCGGTCGAGCCGTAGAATTCGTGGATCACCGGCCCCCACCACTCGATCATGGCGCGCTTGACGTCAGCCGGACATGGCGCGGCGGCATGGATGACGTGGCGTAGCGAGGAGACGTCGTATTTCTTGCGCACCTGCTCCGGCAGCTTCATCAGGCGGATGAACATGGTCGGCACCATGAAGATGGTGTCGACCTTGTAGCGCTCGATCAGCGCAAGAAACTCCTCGGCCTCGAAGCGCGGCATCAGCACCAGCGCGCCGCCGAGCTTGCCGGCACGGATGCCGAAAGAATTCGGCGCGGAGTGATAGAGCGGGCCCGGCAACAGCGCGCGGGCGCCCGGCTTCAGCCCGTAGATCATCGCGCGCATGCGTTCGCCGGCGGCCTGCTGCTCCAGCGTCGGCGCATTGCGGCGGACGCCCTTGGGGTGGCCTGTGGTGCCCGAAGTGTAGATCATGTTCATCGGCTGCGGCACGACCGGGCCGTCATAAGGCTGGTGCTGCGCGAGCCAGGACTCGAAATCGATCGCAAAGTCCGGCGTCGCCAACTGATCGGGATCAATCCTGTAGTTGGACAGGATCTCCGGCGGCGTCGGCACGCTGAGCACGGTGACGCCGCTTGGGATCGCATCGCGCAAGGCGTGCAGCATGTCGGCATGTCCGATCAGCACGGACGTGCCGGTATCTCCGAGGATGTAGCTGATCTCCTCCGGCTTGAAATGCCAGTTGATCGGCACGCCATAGGCGCCGAGCCGCATCGCGGCATAGGCGGCCTCCAGGAAGACGATGTCGTTGCGCATCAGCATGCAGACGCAATCGCCTGGCTTGACGCCGAGCTTGGCGAGGCCGGAGGCGATGCGGTCGGCACGGTCAGCGATTTCAGCGTGGGCACGGCGGCGCTCGCCGGAGACGATGCCGAGGAAGTGGGACGTTTCGCTCATTTTTGTTTTCCGATCTTTCGTCGGGTTAAGAAATGTGGAGGCCACCAGCTCGTCATTCCGGGACGATGCGAAGCATCGAGCCCGGAATCCATTTCACCTCAGAAATGCGGCTCGATGGATTCCGGGCCTGCGCCTACGGCGCATCCCGGAATGACAAGTTGCTAATCCGCAAATTTCGGCGCGCGCTTCTCCAGATTGGCGCGGACCGCCTCGGTCTGGTTCGCGCTGCCGATCAGCTTCTGCTGCTCGACGGATTCAGCGAGCAGCGCGGGGCCGGGATCGGCCGAGAGATTGTTGAGCAAACGCTTGGCGGCACGGATGGCATCGGGACTCTTGCCGGCGATCTCGCGCGCGACTTCGAGGGCGCTAGCGCGCGGGTCGTCGCAGATGCGCGTAGCGAGACCGTAAGCCATTGCCTCCTGCGCGGAGAAGATGCGGCCGGTGTAGGTGAGATCGCGCAGGATATCGTCGCGCACGAGCGAAGCCAGGATCGGCGTGCCCGCCATATCAGGCACGAGCCCCCATTTGATCTCCATGATCGACATCCGCGCATCGGCTGCGAGGAGCCGCATGTCGGCGCCGAGTGCGAGCTGGAAGCCGCCGCCGAAAGCGACGCCATGCACGGCCGCAATCACCGGCACCGGAAGCTGGCGCCAGCCCCACACCGCCTGTTGCGGAAAGTTCGCCTGGCCATGCGTGCGCTTGGTGAGGTCACGATTTTCGCCACCCGGAATTCCGTTGCCACCCTTCTCCTTCATGGCGGCAAAGCGCCCCATGTCGAGGCCGGCGCAGAAGGCGCGCCCCTCGCCGGACAGCACGACGACGCGTACGCTCTTGTCCTTCGAAAGACGCTCGGTTGCGGCGACAAGGGCCTCGAACATAGCCTGATCCAGCGCATTCATCTTGTCGGCGCGCATCAGGCGCACGTCGGCGATGCCTTCCGAGATCGAGATCGAGACGCGCTCTTCCATGGATGAATTCTCCCCTGTTCTTGTTCGGTGCCGCTTTACAGGAAGCCGGCGGCCGGATTTAGTCAATCGACCAATTAACTGACAATCCGTACGGGAGAAACAGCCATGTTCAAGGAAAATCTTCTGGCCGGACGGCGCATTCTCGTCACCGGCGGCGGCACTGGGCTTGGCAAGTCGATGGCAGCGCGGTTCCTCCAGCTCGGCGCCGAGGTGCACATCTGCGGCCGGCGCAAGATCGTGTGCGACGAGACCGCGACCGAATTGATGGATCTCTATGGCGGCCGCGTCACCAGCCACGGCGTCGACATCCGCAACGCGCTCGCGGTCGAGGAGATGATCGAGACCATCTTTCGCGACGGTCCCCTCACCGACCTCATCAACAATGCCGCCGGCAATTTCATCTCGCGCAGCGAGGAGCTCTCGCCGCGCGGCTTCGATGCCGTCGCCAACATCGTCATGCACGGCACCTTCTACGTCACCCATGCGGTCGGCAAGCGCTGGATCGCCCTGAAACAGCCCGGCAACGTCGTCTCGATCACCGTGACCTGGGTGCGCAACGGCTCGCCCTACGTGGTGCCATCGGCGATGAGCAAGTCGGCGATCCACGCCATGACGATGTCGCTCGCCACAGAATGGGGCCGCTACGGCATCCGCCTCAACACCATCGCACCGGGCGAAATCCCGACCGAAGGCATGAGCAAGCGCATCAAGCCCGGTGATGAAGCCGGCGCGCGCACCAAGGCGATGAACCCGATGGGGCGCGTCGGCACCATGGAGGAACTGCAGAACCTCGCGGTGTTCCTGATCTCCGGCGGCTGCGACTGGATCAACGGCGAGACCATCGCCATGGATGGCGCGCAGGCGCTCGCGATGGGCGGCAATTTCTATCAGCTGCGCGACTGGAGCGACGACGACTGGAAAGCCGCGCGCGAGAGCATCATGGCGCAGAACGAGAAGGACCGGGCGAAGCGGGGGTGAACGCTTTGTAAGGAGAAGTTTGAAGATATAGCTAAACGCTCCGCCGTCGTCCCGGCGAAGGCCGGGACCCATACGCACTGAATTTTGTTTGGCGAAGATTGGTCACGACCAGTCTTCGTCAAATTGCGTTCAGTGGTTATGGGTCCCGGCCCCCGTGCGCAATTGCGCACTAGGCCGGGACGACAGCGAGGCTTCCCACCTTGTCTTCACCCGCGGATGACGCCACACTTCCCCGCATAAAAACAAGACACGACGGGAGAAACATGACCACACAGCCATTGGCGGACCTCGCCGAGATGGTGCGCGAGCGCGCGAGAAGCCGCGGCGACGCCATCGCCTACGAGTTCGAGGGCCGCCTCACCAGCTTTGCAGAGTTCGATATCAAGACGAACCAAGTCGCCAACGCACTGATCGCGATGGGCGTGAAGAAGGGCGACCGCATCGCCTATCTCGGCAAGAACAGCGACTTCTATTTCGAGCTGTTGATGGGCGCGATGAAGGCCGGCGTGGTGATGGCGCCGGTGAATTGGCGGCTCGCGGGACCCGAGGTCGCATTCATCGTGGAGGACTGCAAGGCGCCGGTGCTGTTCGTCGGACCGGAGTTCATCACGCTCGTCTGCCAGAACAAGGACAAGCTACCGAGCGTACGGACAATCATCACCACCGAGGGCGGCGCGCCGGAATGGCCGGATTTTGCGGCCTGGCGCGATGCGCAGAGCGGTGACGACCCGAAGGTGCCGATCGACGCGAAGGACATCGCGATCCAGCTCTACACGTCGGGTACGACAGGCAAACCGAAGGGCGCGATGCTGTCGCACGCAAACTTCCTCAACCTGGTGCAGTCAGGCAATGCCGAAGACAAACCGGAGTGGAACCGGTGGTCGACCGACGACGTCTCGCTGGTGGCGATGCCGGTCTTCCACATCGGCGGTTCGGGCTGGGGCGTGATGGGCCTCTATCACGGCGCTCGCGGGGTGATCGCGCGCGAGTTCGATCCGACCAAGGTGCTGGACTTCTTCGAGCAGTCCGGGATCACAAAGCTGTTCATGGTGCCGGCGGCGATGCAGTTCGTGGTGCGGCAGCCGCGCGCCAGGACGGTCGATTTCTCGCGCCTGAAATACATGCTCTATGGCGCCTCGCCGATACCGGCAGCGCTGCTGAAGGAGTGCATCGAGGTTTTCAAATGCGGCTTCGTGCAACTATACGGCATGACCGAGACCGCGGGCACGATCGTCGCGCTGCCGCCGGAAGACCATGTCGAGGGTCTGGAGCGGATGCGCTCGGCCGGCAAGGCGCTACCGGGCGTCGAAATCGCGATCCTGGACGTGGCCGGCAAGCCACTGCCGCCGCGTGAGGTCGGCGAGATCGCGACGCGCTCCGGCTCGAACATGGCCGGCTATTGGAACCTGCCCGAGGCGACCGCCGCGACGCTTCGTTCCGACGGCTGGCTGCGCACCGGCGATGCCGGCTACATGGACGAGGACGGCTATCTCTACATCCACGACCGCATCAAGGACATGATCATCTCCGGCGGCGAGAACATCTACCCGGCCGAGGTCGAGAGTGCGTTATCCGATCATCCCGATGTCGCGGAAGCTGCCGTGATCGGCGTGCCCGACGACAAATGGGGCGAGGCGGTGAAGGCCGTGGTGGTGATGAAGCCGGGGAAGCAAGCCACGGCCACAGACATCATCAACTTCACCCGCGAGCGCATCGCCGGCTACAAGACGCCGAAGAGCGTGGAGTTCCTGCCGGTGCTGCCGCGCAATCCGAGTGGCAAGATTTTGCGGCGGCAATTGCGCGAGCCGTATTGGGCGGGGAAGGACCGAAGGGTGAATTAGCCACGGCTCTCTCCTATCGTCGTTGCGGCGAAGGCGGGGACCCATACCCACCGAACGTGGTTTGGCGAAGACCGGCGGTTGCAATCTCGCCTCAAACTGCGTCCTGGGGTATGGGTCCCGGCCTTCGCCGGGACGACGTTGGAGAGAGAGAGCGCCGCAGGAAGCTAATGTTTCCCCGGCCCCATATAGCCGAACAAGAACCCCGCCACCTTGCGCATCTGGATCTCCTCGCTGCCCTCGGTGATCCGATAGCGCCGGTGGTGGCGGTAGATGTGCTCGAACGGCTTGTGGCGTGAGTAGCCCATGCCGCCGTGGACTTGCATGGCGCGGTCGGCGGATTCGCAGCAGAGGCGGTTTGCCCAGTAGTTGCACATCGAGACGCGGTCGGAGAGCGTGCGCTCGATCTGCTCCTCGGTGAGCTGGTCCATCTCCCAGGCGGTCTTGCGGATCAGAAGACGCAGCATCTCGGCCTGCGTGGCGAGCTCAACCAGCGGGAACTGGATCGCCTGGTTTTCGGCGAGCGCCTTCCCGAACGGCTTGCGCTCGCGGGCGTACTTCACACTCTCGTTGATGCAGTAGACCGCAGCGCCCAGCGAGCTTGCGGCCTGCCGGATACGGTTCTGATGCACGAAGCACTGCGCCAGCGACAGGCCGCGGCCGACCTCGCCGAACAGCGCGTCCTCAGGCACGAACACGTCGGTAAAACTGACGCGGGGATGATCGGTCGGCATGTTGAAGGTCCACATGTATTCCTCGACCTTGACGCCGCGGCTCTTCGCCGGCACCAGGAAACAGGTGATGCCGCGCGCATCGCCGTCATTGCCGCTCGTGCGCGCAAACAGCGCGCAATGCGTGGCGACATGCATGCCGGTGGTCCACATCTTCTCGCCGTTGATGATCCAGCCCTTGACGTTATCGCGGGTCGCCGGCACCGCGCGCGTCTCCATATGGGTCGCGTCCGAGCCGTGATGCGGCTCGGTCAAGCCAAAGGTGATGCGGTACTTGCCCTTGATCGAGCCGTCGATCATCGCCTTCTGGTCGTCGCGGCCGTAGCGATCGAGCATGGTGACGACGGGGAAATTGCCGACGATGGCATGCTCGTTCTGGAGGTCGTTGTGCAGGCCGAGACCCTTTGCGGCAAAGTGCTCGCGGATCACGGCCATCCAGAGATTGGAGCCGTCCTTGCCGCCATATTGCTTCGGCACTGGAAAACGCAGATGGCCGGCGGCGTCCGCAAGGTCCTTGGCCTTGCGCAGCAACACCTCCCATTCGTGGCGTGGCAGGCCGCCATTCTCGAAATCGGTGCGCGCCCATTCGCGGCGGTGATCGAAGAAGCGGATGTTGTCGTCGGCCTCTTCCAGCGGCTTGATCTCGCGTTCGATGAAACGGTCGAGCTCTCCGAGATAGGCGACGAGATCGGCAGGCAATGAGAAATCCAAGGGCTCTCTCCCGGAATGATTTTTCGTTTTGCGTTAAGGCGCTACGCGCATTCTTGCTTCGCATGATTAAGCGGAGAAGAGCGCATCCAAGTCAAGCAAGCCGAGACGTGTGAGGCGCGCAAGGCGCGCTTGCGCAATTCGATGGTGCTCAGGTGCACCCGCGCGCTACTATGCCGGCAATATTCCTTCACGAGAAAATGCGGGAGCGATCATGGAGCTGAAATTTTCGAAGGTGGAACGCAAGGGCCCGATCACGATCGTCACGCTGTCGCGCCCCGAGGTCTACAACGCGCTGCACACCGATGCGCATTTCGAGCTCAACAAGGTGTTCGACGACTTCTCCGCCGATCCCGAGCAATGGATCGCGATCGTCACGGGTAGCGGCGACAAAGCGTTTTGCGCCGGCAACGATCTGAAGTGGCAGGCGGCGGGCGGCAAACGGGGCTGGGACAAGGGCGGCTTTGCCGGCCTGACCTCGCGGTTCGACTGCGACAAGCCGATCATCGCTGCGGTGAATGGTGTGGCGATGGGCGGCGGCTTCGAGATCGCGCTGGCCTGCGATCTCATCATTGCCTCGGAGAATGCCACCTTCGCCCTGCCCGAGCCGCGCGTCGGACTAGCCGCACTCGCCGGCGGCCTGCACCGGCTGCCGCGGCAGATCGGGCTCAAGCGCGCCATGGGCATGATCCTGACCGCACGTCATGTCAGCGCCAAGGAAGGCTATGACCTCGGCTTCGTCAACGAGGTGGTGCCGCAGGGCGAGGCGCTTAGCGCCGCGTTGCGCTGGGCTGAGATGATCACCAAGAACTCGCCGATGTCGATACGAGCCTCGAAGCAGGCGATTCAGAAGGGGCTTGGCGTTTCGCTGGAACAGGCGATCGAGGAGCAGCGGGAGTATCCGGCGGTGAAGGCGATGGCAGCGTCGCAGGATTACATCGAGGGCCCGAAGGCGTTCTCGGAGAAGCGGCCGCCGAAATGGGTGGGGAAGTAGCCCCGCTCGGCGCCGTCATTCCGCGCCCCCCAACATCACCGGGGTCATGCCCCGGCTTGACCGGGGCATCCAGTACGCCGCAGCTTCTCCGTATGTCACTGCCGTCTCTGGAATACTGGATCGCCCGCCTGCGCGGGCGATGACAGCTGAGAGCTTGGATGACGACTACCACAAACTCGTCATTGCGAGCCAACGGGTCCGCGCGAAGCCGGCCCGATGACAGGCTCCGCGAAGCAATCCAGAATCTTTCCGCGGAAGCAGTCTGGATTGCTTCGTCGCATCAGCGCAAAATTGCCCCGCAATTTTGTCGCGAGCTCCTCGCACTGACGGAGCAGGTGGCTACGCCTACCCGCCCCGGCCCAGCTCTCGCTTGTATGACGCGTAATTCGGCTGATCGACCGCGAGCTTGTCCATCGTGGTGGCCCAGAGGTGCTCGGCAAGGCCCGGCGTTGCGAGGTCCACCTCGCCTTTGGCGATGCGGTCGGCAAGAGCGCGATTGAGGTCGGTGACCGAACCGTCCACGCCCAGCAGCGCGCGCAGACGCTCCACCTCCCTTGCATCGCTGCCCTCCTCCCGCGTCAATTGCCGCGTCACGAGGTCGAGGATGTTGATGGCGACGCGCAGCTTGAAGGCCTGGTGGCCGGAGATCAGCGGCGTGATGTCGTTGCGTAAGAAATCTGCGACCGACTTGGTCAGCTCGATCGGTGTGGGTTCGTCCTGCATGGTCAACTCCCGCGCGGCGCGAGCAGCCGCAACAGATCGATCTCGGTCTCGGAGGCGCGGCGGCCGATCATAGCGCGCTCCATGGAATGGTCGGGCCCCTCGCGGAACCGCTGCATCATGCCGCCGCACATGATGCCCCAGCGTAGCGTCCCCATCACTTCCCAGAATTTCACGCGCGCGGGATCGACCTTGCGGCCCGCGGCCTCATAGCCCGCGAACAGCTCCTCACGCGAGCCAAAGCCGCCGACCGGCTTGTCGATCTCGCCGAAGCGCCAGGAGTTGACGCAGACCCAGCCGAGATCCTCCATGGGATCGCCGAGATGGGCGAGTTCCCAATCGAGGACCGCACGGACACCGTCGGCGCCGATGATGAGATTGCCGTTGCGGAAATCGCCATGCACCAGCGTCTCCACGGCCGAGGGGCCGGGATCGTGATCGCGCAGCCAGCGCAGCGCCAGCTCGAACACGGGCTTTGGCCAGTTCAGGCTGCGATAGTCGCGCTCGAACTCAGAGATCTCCTGGGTCGCGCCGCGGGTGCGCAACTCGGGCAGCTTGTCGAGCGACAGATTGTGCAGTCCAGCGAGCACGCCGCCGATCTGCCGCGCCAGCAGCGGCCGTGCGGCTGCGAACTCGTCATCGCGAAGGATCTTGCGTGCGATGGTCTCGCCCTCGACCCGCTGCATGATGAAGCCGGTGCCGAGATCGTCCTCCGGCGTGAGCACATGCATCACCCGCGGCGACGGCACGCCGGCCTCATAAGCGAGCTGCATGAGCTGCGCTTCAGCGCCAAGACCGGCCGCACGCGTTGGCGCAGCGCCATAGCCCTTCGGCGAGCGGCGCAGGATCGCGCCGATCGGCCCATCAGGATGCACGACGTCGAAGCGCCAGGTTTCCTGGCTGGCGCCGCCTGAGAGCTTTGCCGCGCCGGTGACGCCGGTCGCGCCCGGGCACCAGCGCTGGACGCTGCGTGAAAGCTCCGCCTCGATCATTTGCCTTTGAACTGCGCGGGCCGCTTCTCCAGGAACGCGCCGACGCCCTCGCGAAAATCCTGGGTGTCGCCGGCGCGGAGCTGGCACTGGAATTCAAGGTTGAGCTGATCCTCAAAGGAATTTTCCGGGCTGTCCCAATAGAGCTTGCGGATCAGCGACAGCGCGACCGTCGGGCCGCTGGCGAGCTCGCGCGCGAGCTTCATCGCTTCCTCCATCAGCACGCCGTCATCGTAGACGCGGTTGACGAGGCCCCATTCCAGCGCCTTCTCGGCCGGCAGCCGCTCGCCCATCAGCGACAATTCGATCGAGCGCGCCCGACCAATGAGGCGCGGCAACAGCCAGGTCGAGCCGCAATCCGGCACAAGGCCGATGCGGCGGAAGGCTTGCAGGAAATAGGACGAGCGCGCGCACAGGATCATATCGCCGAGCAGTGCGAAGCTCATGCCGGCGCCGGCGGCCGGGCCGTTGACCGCAGTGATGATCGGGCAATGCAGGTTGCGAATGCGGCGCAGGAAGGGATGAAAGCCAGTCTCCAGTGTCAGGCCGGCCTTGGTCTTCTTCGACTGATTGTTGCGGCCCTGGAGATTCGCGCCGGTGCAGAACGCCCGCCCCGCGCCGGTCAGCACGACGCAGCGCACCTCGTCCCTCTTCTCCTCGATGGTATCAAGCGCTTCGGCAAGACCGCCCAGCATGTCCAAGGAGACTGCGTTCATCACCTCCTGATGGTCGAGCTTGAGGATCGCGACCGCGCCATCGAGATCGAGCGTGACGTGTTTGAACTGCATGGTTTCCTCGTCAGTTGCCGGCCTGCGTCAGTTTCGCAGACCGGAATTTGTTTTGCCGGGGCGCATATTTGATTTTTGGCGCGGTCTTGTCCATGGTGATCAGAGCATAGCAAGCAATCTTGCGCGCAGCGGCTGATGCGCCGCATACCAAGATGCCTTGCCCAAAACAGGAAACGCGCCATGAACCTTTTCGACCTCACCGGCCGCGTCGCCGTGATCACCGGCGGCAATGGCGGCATCGGGCTTGGCATCGCGCAGGCGCTCGCCGGCCAGGGCTGCAACGTCTCGATCTGGGGCCGCAATCCTGACAAGAACAGCAGCGCTGCCGCGAGCCTGGCCGGCCTTGCCGGCAAGGTCGACACCCGCGTCTGCGACGTCACCGATCCGGCATCTGTCAATGCCGCGATGAAGGCGACGCTCGATACTTTCGGCCGGGTCGACGGCTGCTTTGCCAATGCCGGCATCGGCGGCGGCGGCCGGCGCTCCTTCATCGAGCGCACCGAGGAGGAATGGCGCACGATGTTTGCGACCAATCTCGACGGCGTGTTTCATGCGTTCCAGGCCGCGGCAAAGCACATGACCGAGCGCGCCAATGCCGGCGATCCCTTCGGCCGGCTGGTTGCCACCTCGAGCCTCGCCTCGATCTTCGGCACCGCGCGCAACGAGCACTATGCGGCGACCAAGGCCGCCATCAACGCGCTGGTGCGCGCGCTCGGCGTCGAGCTGGCGCGTTACGGCGTGACCGCGAACGCGATCCTGCCCGGCTGGATCAAGAGCGACATGACCGCCGGCATCATGGCGAACGAAAAATTCGTCGCCAATGTGATGCCGCGCATTCCGGTGCGGCGCTTCGGCGAAGCATCCGATTTCGGGGGCATTGCCGTGTATCTGATGAGCAAGGCGTCGTCGTATCACACCGCCGATACGTTCGTGATCGACGGCGGCTATACGGCATTCTGATTTTTCTTTCTCGTAGCCCGGATGGAGCGAAGCGCAATCCGGGACGGCCAAAAGCAAGCAAGACCCGGATTTCGCTACGCTCCATCCGGGCTACAAACTGAGGGGAGGCAAAATGTTCTCGCACGTCATGATCGGCACCAACGACTTGGACAAGGCCAAGGCGTTCTACGACAAGCTGCTCGGCACGCTCGAGGTACGGCCGGCCAGGGTCGACGGCCACCGCATCTTCTACATCACCAAGACCGGAGTGTTCTCGGTGTCGAAGCCGATCAACGGCGAACCGGCGACCTGCGCGAATGGCGGCACGATCGGCTTTGCTTGCAATTCGCCGGAGCAGGTCGAGGCTTGGCACGCGGCCGGAGTCGCCGCCGGTGCAAAATCGATCGAGGATCCGCCCGGCATCCGCCAGGGCCCCGGCGGCAAGCTCTACCTCGCCTATTTGCGTGATCTCGACGGCAACAAGATCTGCGCGATGCATCGGCTGCCAGCGTGAGCTAGCTACATCCACCGCTGTCATTCCCCGCGAAAGCGGGGAATCCAGTACGCCGCAGCTTCTCGATTCAATCACTGCGGTCTCTGGAATACTGGATCGCCCGGTCTTCGCCGGGCGATGACGGCGGAGAGTGAGGCGCGCCTGCCGCCTCCCGCCCAGCACCATTCAAACAACGTTTCAAACGCCCTTGCGAAATTCCATCGCATGGCATGGCGCGCGTGAAAAATGCGCGCTCGCACTTTGGCAGCGCTGCGACTATTCTCCGGCTCAGCAGTCTCAACGATCCGGGAGGAACAATGACAAAACACACCTACATTCCCCGCACCACCAACTACACTCTCAATCCCGGCGACGAGCTCAACGACCTCAGGATGTCGGACCAGGTCCGGCCGCTCTATGATCACGTCAAGAAATTCATCCGCGATACCGTCGAGCCGATGTCGATCGAGTTTGCCAAGGCCGGCGAGAGCAAGGAGGATCGCTGGAGCTTTACGCCGAAGCAGCTCGAGGTGCTGGAGAAGGCCAAGAACAAGGCCAAGCAGGAAGGCCTCTGGAACTTCTTCCTGCCCGATGACGAGACCGGCCAGGGCCTGAAGAATCTCGACTATGCCTATATCGCGGCCGAGCTCGGCAAGAGCCCGCTGGCTTCGGAGACCATGAACTGCTCGGCGCCCGACACCGGCAACATGGAGGTGCTGGAGCGCGTCGGCACCAAGGAGCAGAAGGAGAAATGGCTGAAGCCGCTGCTCAACGGCGAGATTCGTTCGGCCTATGTCATGACCGAGCCGAACGTCGCCTCCTCCGACGCTAAGAACATCTCGACCACGGCCAAGCTCGTCGGCGACGAATGGGTCATCAATGGCGAGAAGTACTACATCTCAGGTCTCGGCGATCCCCGCTGCAAGATCCTCATCGTGATGGTGAAGACCAATCCGGATGCGGCGCCGAGCAAGCAGCAGTCGCAGATCCTGGTGCCGCGCGACACGCCCGGCGTCGAGGTGCTCGGCCCCATGTACGTGTTCGGCCAGGACCACGCCCCGCGCGGCCACATGCATATGCGCTTCAACAATGTCCGCGTGCCGAAGGAGAACATGCTGCTCGGCGAGGGCCGCGGCTTCGAGATCTCACAGCTTCGTCTCGGACCGGGGCGCATCCACCATTGCATGCGCACCATTGGCAAGGCCGAGAAGGCGCTCGACCTCATGGTGCAGCGTGGCCTCACCCGCGAGGCCTTCGGCAAGAAGATCGCCCATCTCGGCGGCAACATGCAGATCATCGCGCAGGCGCGCTGCGAGATCGAGGCGATGCGGCTGATGGTGCTGAAGGCGGCGAAGGCGATGGACGTGCTCGGCAACAAGGAGGCCCGCGTCTGGGTCTCCATGGTCAAGGCCATGGTGCCGGAGCGCGCCTGCAAGATCATCGACCAGGCGATCCAGATGCACGGCGCCACCGGCATCTCGCACTGGACCCCGCTGGCCGAGATGTACCAGGACGTCCGTCACCTCCGCTTCGCTGACGGTCCGGACGAGGTGCACTGGATGGTGGTCGGCCGGCACGAGCTGAGCATGGCGTGAGGCTCTCTCCTCTCCCCGTTCTTACGGGGAGAGGGTTGGGGTGAGGGGCTGCCTCCACAGAGGTGGTGAGAGTTGGACTCGCGGAGAGTCCCCCTCACCCGAATTCGATCTGCGATCGAATTCGACCTCTCCCCGCAAGCGGGGCGAGGTGAAGCAAGAGCTACGTCGCGGGCGCGAGCTTGTCCTGCGTCTTGGTCTCGAAGTCGCTCGCGTCGTGGCGCTCGTGGAGCTGGCTAGCGGGATCGCCGGAGACGCGGTTGACCATGCGGCCGCGCTTCACGGCCGGCCGCTTGGCGATCTGGTCGGTCCAGCGCTGCACATTCTTGTAGTCCTGCACCGAGAGGAATTCGCCGGCACCATAGACCAGCCCCTTGGCAAGCGCGCCGTACCAGGGCCACACCGCCATGTCGGCGATGGTGTACTCGCTGCCCGCGAGATATTCGCTGTCGGCGAGCCGGCGGTCGAGCACGTCGAGCTGGCGCTTGGTCTCCATCGCGAAGCGATCGATGGCGTATTCGATCTTGGTCGGCGCGTAGGCGTAAAAATGGCCGAAGCCGCCGCCGAGATAGGGCGCGCTGCCCATCTGCCAGAACAGCCAGGACATCGCCTCGGTGCGGGTCTTGACGTCCTTCGGCAGGAAGGCGCCGAACTTCTCGGCGAGGTAGAACAGGATCGAGCCGGACTCGAACACGCGGATCGGCTCGGGCCCGGAGCGGTCCATCAGCGCCGGGATCTTGGAGTTCGGATTGATGTCGACAAAACCGCTGCCGAACTGATCGCCGTTGCCGATCCTGATCAACCAGGCGTCGTATTCGGCGCCCTTATGACCGAGCGCCAGAAGCTCCTCCAGCATCACCGTGACCTTCACCCCGTTCGGCGTCGCCAGCGAGTAGAGCTGGAGCGGGTGGCGACCGACCGGCAGCTCCTTGTCGTGGGTGGGCCCGGCGATCGGGCGGTTGATGTTGGCGAACTGCCCGCCATTTTCCTTGTCCCAGGTCCAGACTTTGGGCGGTACGTAGGGGGTGTCGGTCATGAAAATGCTCCGGCGCGGAAGGGCGCGTGCAACGTTAGCTAGCGAGACTGGTAAAATTGACAAGGGCGCCGACATGCATTGCCGGGCGGGGCCGCTCTCCATTTCGTCATGGCACTCATCCCTGCAACCCGTCCTGCACGTGGCGCCTGCACGCAAGATGCGCCTCAGAATCCGGCGTGGCATCGCCGGTGGTGATGGGCTAGCGTCGGGATGCCTTCGCCCGAGGAAAGCAACAAGAGCAAGCGAAGGCCCGCCGCCGGGAGAGAGCCATGAAATCGCCGATCTGCGACATGCTGGGCATCGAGTTCCCGCTGCTCGCCTTCAGCCATTGCCGCGACGTCGTTGCCGCCGTCAGCCGCGCCGGCGGCTTCGGCGTGCTGGGCGCCACTGTGCACACGCCGGATACGCTCGAACGCGAACTGAAGTGGATCGACGATCACGTCGACGGCAAGCCCTACGGCATCGACGTGCTGATCCCCGAAAACATCTCCACCGCAGGCGAGAAGGACGTCACCTGGAAGAGCCTGGAGGCGCGCGTGCCGCAAGAGCACCGCAACTACACGCGCGACCTCCTGAAGAAATACGATATCGAGCTGACCGCCACTGAAGTGGCAGACAATCAGCCGCAGCCGTTCGACGGGAAGACCGCGCTTCAATTGCTCGAGGTCTCCTTCAATCATCCGATCCGCTTGATCGCAAATGCGCTGGGCGTGCCGCCGAAGGCGATGATCGAGATGGGCAAGAAGCATGGCGTGCCCGTTGCCGCGCTTGTCGGCGCCAAGGAGCACGCGCTGCGCCAGGTCGCGGCCGGCGTCGACATCCTCGTCGTGCAGGGCACCGAGGCCGGTGGCCATTGCGGCGAGGTCTCGACCATGGTGCTGGTGCCGGAGGTGATCAAGGCGATTAAGCCGATCCGGGACGTGCCGGTGCTGGCGGCCGGCGGCATCATGACCGGACGGCAGATGGCGGCCTGCATGGCGATGGGCGCGGCCGGCGCCTGGACCGGCTCGGTGTGGCTGGCCACCGTCGAGGCCGAGACCACGGAGATCTTCCGCGAGAAGATGATCGCGGCGTCCTCGCGCGACGCGGTGCGCTCAAAGGGCCGCACCGGCAAGCCGGCACGTCAGCTCCGCTCGGTCTGGACCGATGCCTGGGACCGCGCGCCGGACAGCCCGGGCGCGCTGCCGATGCCGCTGCAAAGCATCATCAGCCGCGACGCTTTCAACTCCATCGACCGCGCGGCGGCGAGCGGCAACGCGAGGGCGCGCGATCTCGTCAGCTATTTCGTCGGCCAGGGCGTCGGGCTGATCGACAGCGTGAAATCGGCCGGCGCCGTGGTGCAGGAGTTCAAGGAAGAGTTTGCCGAAGCCGTCGAGCACATGAATGCGCTGGTGGCGGAGTAGGCCCTCACCTCGTCATTGCGAGCGCAGCGAAGCAATCCAGAATCTTTCCGCGGCGGCAGTCTGGATTGCTTCGCTGCGCTCGCAATGACGAAACAACTGACATCGTGAATTGAAGCATGACAGATAAGAACAATATCCCCGAAGACCGCATCCCCGTCATCGTCGGCATCGGCGAGATCGTCGACCGTCCCAAGGAGATCACCGAAGGCCTCGAACCGCTCGATCTCCTGGAACAGGCGCTGCGGCGCGCGGAAGCAGACGCTGGCGCAAAGCTGCTCGGCGAGGTGCAGTCGCTCGACGTCGTCAACTTCCTGAGTTGGCGCTATCGCGATCCGGAGAGGCTTTTGGCGCAACGGCTCGGCATCTCGCCGTCGCATTGCTACTACGGCCCGGTCGGCGGCGAGAGCCCGATCCGCTACATCCACGAGGCTACACAGCGCATCGCGCGCGGCGAATGCGCCGTGGCGGCCATCTGCGGCGCCGAGGCGCAGTCGACCGCGACCAAGGCAGAGCGCGCCGGCGTCAAGCTGCCGTGGACGCCGTTCGCGCACGACGTTGAGGAGCCCAAGCGCGGCGCAGCGTTCCAGAAGCCGCTCGCTGTGAAGCTTGGCGTGTTCCGGCCCGTCACCGTCTATCCGTTCTATGAGGCGGCCTCCTCCGCGCATTGGGGCCAGACGCCGCGCGAGGCGATGGCGGAATCAGGCACGCTGTGGTCGCGCTATTCGGAAGCTGCCGCGCAGAATCCCAACGCCTGGCTGAAGCGGCGCTATGCGCCTGACGAAATCACGACGCCGACCGCCGACAATCGCCTGATCGCGTGGCCCTACAACAAGCTGATGGTCGCCAATCCCAGCGTCAACATGGGCGGCGCGCTGCTGCTCACGAGCCTCGCCAAGGCGCGGGCGGCCGGGATTGCCGAGGACAGACTGATCTATCCGCTCGGCGGCGCCTCGGCGGAGGAGCCGCGCGACTATCTCCTGCGCGACCAGTTCTACGAGAGCCATCCGCAGAACGCGGTGCTGAAGGCGGTGATGGATCTTGCCGGCGGCGACGGCAAACAGTTCGACGCCATCGAGCTCTACAGCTGCTTCCCGTGCGTGCCCAAGATGGCACGGCGGACGCTGGGCCTGGGCGCCGATGTGCAACCGACCGTGACCGGCGGCCTCACCTTCTTCGGCGCCCCGCTCAACACCTACATGACGCACGCGGCCTGCGCGATGGTCCGCCGTGTGCGCGACGGCGCCAAGCTCGGCCTGCTCTACGGCCAGGGCGGCTTCGTCACCAAGCACCATGCGCTGGTGGTGTCGAAAACGCCGCCGCGCGAGGCGCTGGTGCAGGACACGAGCGTGCAGGCGGTGGCGGACCGCAACAAACGCGCGGTACCGGAATTCGTCGCGGAGGCAACTGGCGGGGGCAAGGTCGAGAGCTTTACCGTGCTCTACGGCCGCGGCGGCGATGTCGAGCACGGCGTGGTGATGCTGCGCACGGAGGATGACCGGCGCACGCTGGCGCGGATTCCGGCGAGCGACAGCGCGACGCTAGCGCATCTGCTCAACATGGATCGCACGCCGGTAGGCTCGCGCGGCGAGATCACGATGGCTGCCGACGGGGTGCCGGAGTGGCGGGTGGCGTAGCTCTCGTAGGGTGGGCAAAGCGGAGCGTGCCCACCATCTTGCGACGATGGCGGACGTAATGGTGGGCACGGCGCAAGAGCGCCTTTGCCCAGCCTACGAGACTGCCTAGCTCCTTGGCGCCTGCTTCTCCGAAGCCGTCGCCGGCTTGGCCTTGGCGCCAACCACGCGTACCGCATCCCCATCCGACAAGCCGTCCGGCGGTGCCGTGATGACGCGATCATCGGGCGCAATGCCCGAGGCCAGCTCGATCTCGCGGCCGAGATCGCGGGCGATGGTCACGGTCTTGAACAACACCTTGTCGTCGGGACCGACGGTCGCAACGCGCAGGCCGCTGCCGTTGAAGATCAGCGCGCTGGCGGGGATGCTGAGCGGCGCGGCATCGCGCTGGAGATTCAGCTTTACGCTGGCATAGCCGCCGGGCATCAGCTCGCCCGAGGAATTGTCGAGCCCGAGCTGCATGCGCGTGGTGCCGGAGGCGACGTCGACGGCCTGGGAGGAGGCTTCCACTGTCGCCTGGAAGGTTCGGTTCGGATATTCCGGCAGGGTGATGGTGGCCTTGGCGCCGATCTTGATCGCCGGCACATAGTTCTGGGGCACGTTGACGTAGACGCGCAGCTTGGTGATGTCGGAGACCACGAACATCGCCGGGCCTGCCCCGCCGCCGGCATTGATCAGCGCGCCGACGTCGGTGTCGCGCGCGGTGACGACGCCGTCGAACGGCGCGGTGATCTTCTTGTAGCCGGCCAGCGCTTCCAGGCGCTCCACATTGGCCTGGCCCGAATGCACGGCGGCGTTCTTGTTGGAGAGATCGGCGGTGCGCTCGTCGATCTCCTGCGCGGAGACGAAGTTCGAGGCGACCAGCGTCTTGCGCCGGTTCAGCGTTGCCTCGGATAGCCTGGCGCTGGCCTGCTGGCTGGCGAGGTCGGCTCGGGCCTGCAAGAGCTGCTGGTCGAGGTCCGGCGCCTCGATCTCGGCAATCACCTGCCCTGCCTTGACGCGGGCGCCGATGTCGGCGTTCCAGCTCTTCAGATAGCCCGACACGCGCGCGAAGATCGGGGCGCGGTAGTAGGCTTCCAGCCGGCCCGGCAGATCGATGGTGGCGTTGAGGACCTTGGCGTTGGGCTGGGTCACCGCAACGCTGGGAACGGCCTGATCATCGGTCCATTCCTTCAGCTTGGAGCCCTGCTCCTCGCGGGCACGGATGCCGGTCCCCACGACGAGGCCAGCCGCGATCAGCGCCACCACGCCGAAGATGCCCAGTTTCCGGCGCGACACCGGGGAGCGGGGTTCAGTGGGCGACATGCGGGGTCTCCAATGAGGCGGCGGCTTTGGCGCCTTGTTTCTTGTGTACCATGCTGAACACCACGGGAACGAACATCAGCGTTGCGAAGGTTGCAAAGATCAGGCCGCCGATCACGGCGCGGCCGAGCGGCGCATTCTGCTCGCCGCCCTCGCCCAGCCCCAGGGCCATCGGCGCCATGCCGATGATCATGGCGAGCGCGGTCATCAAGACGGGGCGGAATCGGACAAAGCCGGCTTCGAGCGCAGCGGCGACGGGATCGCCGAGCTCCGCGTAGCGTTCGCGCGCGAAGGAGATCACGAGCACGCTGTTGGCGGTGGCAACGCCCATGCACATGATGGCGCCGGTGAGCGCCGGCACCGACAGCGTCGTCTCCGTCATGAACAGCATCCAGACGATGCCGGCGAGCGCGGCCGGCAGCGCCGTGATGATGACGAAGGGATCGGACCACGACTGGAAGTTCACGACGATCAGGAAATAGATCAGCACGACGGCGCCAAGCAGGCCGAACAGCAGACCGGTAAAGGCGCTGTCCATGGTCTGCACCTGACCGAGCAGCACCACGGACGACCCCTTCGGCACCTCCTTGGCGGTGTCGGCGATCAGCTGACGGATATCGGCGGCGACCGCGCCGAGATCGCGGCCCGACGTGGTCGCAAAGATCTGCACCATCGACTGGATGTCGTATTGCGAGACCACGGCGCTCGAGGTTGAGCGCTTGATGTCGGCGATGCCGCCGAGGATCGGCGATTGCGCATTGCCGGCGGCGGTGATCGGCAGCGTCTGCAGCGCGCTGAGCGAGTCGATCTGGTATTGCGGCGTCTGCATCACGATCGAGTAGGACACGCCGTTGTCGGGATTGAGGTAGTAGGTCGGTGCCACCTGCGAGGAGCCGGCGAGGTTGACCACGAGGCTGTTGGTGACGTCGCGCTCGGTCAGGCCGACATATTGCGCGCGGGTGCGATCGACATCGATGTTGAAGGTCGGATTGTTCGGCGACTGCTGGATGCGCGCATCGGCAACGCCGGGAATCCTGCGGACCTTTGCCAGCAGATTATTGGCGTAAGCGAAGTTGGCGCTGAGATTGGCGCCGCGGATCTGCAGGTCGATCGGCGCCGGCGCACCGAAATTCAGGATCTGGCTGACGATGTCGGCCGGCAGGAAGGCGAAGCTGACGCCGGGGAACAATCGCGGCAGCTGCTCACGCAGCACCTTCACATGTTCTTCGGTCGGCTTGTGGCCTTCTTTCAGCTTGATCTGGATGTCGCCGTCCTGTGGACCGATCACGCCGGTGTTGTTGTAGGTCATGTTGATGCCGGAGATCGGCATGCCGATATTGTCGGTCATGGTCTCGATCTCGCCCGGGATCAGCTTGCGGACCGCCTTCTGCACGTCTGCAAGCTGGTTGGCAGTTTCCTCGACGCGGGTACCGACCTGGGTGCGGACATGCATCAGGATGTTGCCGGCATCGACAGCGGGGAAGAAATTGCGCCCGAGGAACGGCACCAGCGCGAAGGACGCGCCGACGACGCAGAGGAAGCCGATCACGAACACCGCACGATGCGCAAGCGCCGTGCCGAGCAAACCACGATAGCCGCCGCGGATGCGCTCGAACCGCGCCTCGAAGCCGCGCTGGAGCCAGACGAAGGGATTGCGCGACTTCGGCGGCCCGCCCTCGTGGTGGACATGCGCCTGCAGCAGGTAGTTCGCCATGGTCGGCACCAGCGTGCGCGACAGGATGAACGACCAGATCATCGCGAACATCACGGCTTCCGCCATCGGCACGAACAGGAAGCGCGCCACGCCGGTCAGGAAGAACATCGGCACGAACACGATGCAGATGCAGAGCAGCGACACGAAGGCCGGCGTCACGATCTGGTTGGCGCCGTCGAGGATCGACTGCTCGACCGGCTTGCCCTGCTCCAGATGGTAATTGATGTTCTCGATCGTCACGGTGGCGTCGTCGACGAGGATGCCGACCGCGAGCGCGAGGCCGCCGAGCGTCATGATGTTGAGCGTCTCGCCGATCGCCGACAGCATGATGATGGCGCCCAGCACCGACAGCGGGATCGAGACCGCGATGATGATGGTCGAGCGCCAGCTGCCGAGGAACAGGAGGATCATGACACTGGTGAGCAGCGCCGCGATCACGCCTTCGAAGGCGACGCCCTGGATCGCGCCGCGGACGAACACCGACTGGTCGCCGATGAAGCCGATCTTCAGCGCGTCGGGCAGCTGATCCTTGACGTCGATCACCTTCTGCTTGATGCCGGCGATGATATCGAGCGTCGAGGTCGCGCCCGCCTTCAGCACCATCATCAGCACCGAGCGGTTGCCATCGACGTGGACGATGTTGGTCTGCGGCGGGTTGCCGTCGCGCACGCTTGCGACGTCGCGCACATAGACCATGGCGCCGTTGACGGTCCTGATCGGCAGATTGCCGAGCTCGTCGATCCGGAGCGGCGAGTTGTTGAGCTGGATGTTGTATTCGAACTGGCCGATCTTCTGGGTGCCGACCGGCGTGATCAGGTTCTGGGCGGCCAGCGCATTGGCGACGTCCTGGCCCGAGAGGCCGCGGGCCTGCAGCGCGGTCGGATCGAGGTCGATCTGGACCTGGCGCTGCTTGCCGCCGAACGGGTACGGGATCGCCGCGCCGGGCACGGTGACCAATGGCGTGCGCAGCTGATTGATGCCGATATCGGCAAGGTTCTGCTCGGTGAGCCCCTCGCCCGACAGCGCCACCTGAATGATCGGCACGGTGGAGGCGGAGTAGTTCAGGATCAAGGGCGGCGTCGCGCCCGGCGGCATCTGCTTCAGCAGTGTCTGCGAGATCGCGGTGACCTGCGCGTTGGCGGTACGGATGTCGACGTTGGGCTGGAAGAAGATCTTGATGATGCCAAAGCCATTATAGGAATTGGCAGTGATGTGTTCGATATCGTTGACCGTCGTCGTCAGCGCGCGCTGGAACGGCGTCGTGATGCGGCCGGACATCTGGTCGGGCGGCAGGCCGGTGTACTGCCAGACCACGCCGATCACGGGAATGCGAATGTCCGGGAAGATGTCGGTCGGGGTCCGCAGTGCCGCGAGCGGTCCGATGATCAGCAGCAGCAGCGCGAGCACGACGAAAGTATAGGGCCGGCTCAGGGCAATACGGACCAGAGCAATCATGCGCCAGACAATTCCAGGTCAAACGAGGATGTGGAATCCGCCCCCGGGCGATCCCCATTCCCCCCTTTACCCGAGCACCGCCGGAAACGCTAACCTCCGGCGGCCTTCGCGCATTCACTTCCCTGCTACCGCACTGCGAAATCTACATTGCAGCCATGCGGCCGCGTGCTTCACACGGCTCGGACGTTGGTCAGGAATTTGCCGACCTCGTTCTTCAGCCGGTTGGAGTCGTTCGACAGCATCTGCGCGGCCGACAGCACCTGCGAGGAGGCGGTGCCGGTCTCGGTCGCGCCGCGCTGCACGTCGGTGATGTTGGAGGAGACCTGTTGGGTGCCTTGAGCAGCCTGCTGGACGTTGCGAGCGATCTCCTGGGTTACCGCGCCCTGCTCTTCCACGGCCGCCGCGATCGCCGACGAGATTTCCGACAGACGTTCTGGGGAGAGGCCGACGACACGGTCTGGACGATCTCGCCGATCATCATTTCGAATTCGCGGGTGATGTTGTCAACGCGGCGGCCACGCTTGATCTTGGCTTCGGCGTCGGCCCCAGCGGCTTCGTCGGCGGCCTTCTTGGCGATCAGGCTTCCTTGAAGATCTGGAGCACGTCGGCCATGGTGCCGATCTCCGTCTTCTCGCCGCGATGCGGGACTTCGGAGGTTTTACGAATCAAACAAAGGGAGCAGCACCGACATCCAGCACCTGAGCACCTGTGCGGACGTTAACTACGACTCCGTACGAGTACGGAGCCCGAAAGAAATGAACAGGCGGCTAAGAATGCCCTGCGCTCAGCGCATGAGCCTAAGCGCATCGGAGAAAAACTCCGGACCGCCAAAATTGCCGGATTTCAGAGCGAGCAACATCTCGCCTGCCTGCGCACCGACCGCACGCAGCACCGGGACGCCCGCGGCTATTTCCACGCCCACGAGAAACCCAGGAATCCTCAACCGGTCGACCACGGCGCCCGACGTCTCGCCGCCCGCGACAATCAGGCGCCGGACGCCGGCCTGCACCAGGCCCTCGGCGATGTCGGCCATGGCCTGCTCGATGGCATGCCCGGCCGCGTCGCGGCCATGACGCGCCTGAACGGCGGCAACGGCTTCCGGTGTCGCGCTCGAGGCGATCAGAACAGGGCCATCCGCCAGACGCGGCCGCGCCCAGGCCAGCGCGCGCTGCGCTTCGCCAGAACCTGAAACGATCTGCTCGGGATCAAGATGTAACACCGGCATGACACGCTCGGCATTGGCGATCTGTTGAAGCGTCGCCTGCGAGCAGCTCCCGGCAAGGCACGCCGCCGGGTCGCCAACCGCCGCACCAGCGTCGCTGCCCGCCGCGCTCGACCGCACCTTTCCGGTCGACACCAGCGCCCGCGCCAGGCCAAGGCCGATGCCGGAGGCGCCGACCGACAGCCGATGCTCGGCGGCAACGAGGCCGATGGTCTCGAGGTCGCGGTCGAACACGGCGTCGATGATCGCGGCACCGATGCCCTTCTCCGCGAGTTCGGCCAGCCGCGCCCGCACGGCGTCTGCCCCGCGCGTGACTGTGGCGAGATCGACGAGGCCGATCTGCGTCTTGCTCTGGCGCGCCAAGACGCGCACCAGGTTGGAATCCCGCATCGGGTTGAGCGGATGGTCCTTCAGCGGGCTCTCGTTCAAGGGCACGGCGCCGACGAAGAGGTTGCCCTGATAGACGGTGCGGCCGGTCTCCGGAAAGGCCGGCGTCACCAGAACGACGCCTTCGCCGCAATCGGCGCGGAGCGCGTCCATGACGGGGCCGATATTGCCGGCGTCAGTGGAATCGAAGGTCGAGCAGATCTTGAACAGCACGTGGCCGGCGCCGCGGCCGCGCAGCCACGCCTCCGCCGCGCGCGAACGCGACACGGCAAGGCCCGCCTCGATCGAGCGGCTCTTCAATGACACCACGACGGCATCGACCTCGGGCAACGCCAAATCATCGGCAGGCACGCCGATGGTCTGCACGGTGCGCAAGCCGGCGCGCGTCAGCGTGTTGGCGAGATCGGAGGCGCCGGTGTAATCGTCGGCGATGCAGCCCAATGCGAGTGTCACGGCTTCACTCCAGCGTAAGGCTTGAACCAAGCGAGCCCATCCGTTGTCTTGCCGCGCGGATTGTATTCGCAGCCAATGAAGCCGGCATAGCCGAGCCGGTCGATCTCTTCGAACAGGAACGGATAGTTCAGCTCCTCGCCGTCAGGCTCGTTGCGCGAGGGGATGCTGGCGATCTGGATGTGGCCGATGATCGGCATCATCTCGCGCAGCCGCATGGTGACGTCGCCATGAATGATTTGGCAGTGATAGATGTCGAACTGGAGTTTTAGGTTCGGAAGTCGCAATTCCTGGATCAGGTCGCGCGCGAAACCGAAATCGTTGAGGAAGTAGCCGGGCACGTTGCGTGCATTGATCGGCTCGATCACGATGTCGATGCCGTGAGGTGCGAAGAACTCCGCGGCCCACGCCACTGACTTGTAGAACGCCTCGATCGCGACGCGCTCGCCGCGGTTGGCGATACCAGCCATCAGGTGCAGGCGCTTGACGCCGGTCGCCTTGGCATACGGCAGCGCCGTCTCCAGGCTGGCCTTGAGATCGGAGAAGCGCGCTGGCAACGCCGCAAAACCTTTCTCGCCGGCGTTCCAGTCGCCCGGCGGCAGATTAAACAGCGCCTGGGTCAGCCCGTTACGCTTGAGGCGCTCGCCGACCGCCTCGGCCGGATGCTCGTAGGGAAAGAGAAACTCGACGGCGGTGAAGCCGGCTTGCGCGGCGGCATCGAAGCGGTCGAGGAACGGCACCTCGGTGAACATCATCGAGAGGTTGGCGGCAAAACGGGGCATCGGAGTCCTCTCAGTTCTACTTGTCGCCGGGCAGCTTGACGCCGGTGACCTGCGCATACATTCGCGCCACCGACGCGTCGTCGTCGCGGCCCATGCCGGCGGCTGATGTCATCAGAAACATCTGGAGTGCGGCGGCGGAGACCGGCACCGGGAATCTGGCGCTGCGCGCCATGTCCTGGATGATACCAAGGTCCTTCACGAAGATCTCGACCGCGCTACGCGGCGTGTAGTCGCCGTCGAGCACATGCGGCATCCGGTTCTCGAACATCCAGGAATTGCCGGCGGAGGCCGTGATCACCTCATAGACCTTGCGGATGTCGAGGCCCTGCTTGGCCGCGAACGCCATCGCTTCCGAAGCCGCGGCGATGTGCACACCGGCGAGGAGCTGATTGATCATCTTGAAGGCAGCGCCCTGCCCTGCGGCATCACCGAGCTCATAGAGCTTTGCGGCCATGGCATCGAGCGCTGGGCGCGCGCTGGCAAAAGCGGCGGAGCTGCCGGAAGCGAGGATGGTCAGCTCGCCTTGCGCGGCGCGCTGGGCTCCGCCGGAGATCGGCGCATCCAGATAATGCCGGCCGGTGGCCTCCAACTGCTTAGCAAGGCGCCGCGCGATATCCGGGTCCATGGTCGCCGAGGATATGAAGACGCTGCCCTTCGGCATGGTCTCAGCGGCGCCGTCCTTGCCGAACAGGATGGTTTCGGTCTGGGCGGCGTTGACCACGACGCTGACCACGATATCGGCGTCCTTGGCCGCCTCGGCCGGCGTCCTGGCGCCTGCGCCGCCGTCCTTCACGAAGCGCGCGACGGCATCCGCCGAAACGTCGCAGCCGGTCACGGTATGGCCGGCACGCCTCAGCGATGTCGCCATGCCAAAGCCCATCGAGCCGAGCCCGATCACGGCGATGCGCTGATTTTGGGACGTGGAGGCGGACATGCAACTAACCCTTGCGAAACGTTTCCCGGACGGCCGCCCTTTGCGGCGGCTCGGCGCACCGATAACACGGCTTGGCCGCGCTGCCAAAGCGTGAGACAAGCAGGCATGACGGCCATGAACAACGAGACACGGCTGCGTGAGGATATCTGCCGCTTCGGGCGGTCGCTGTTCGAGCGCGGACTGACGCCGGGCTCCTCCGGCAATATCAGCGTCAAGCTGGACGATGACGGCTGGCTGGTGACACCGACCAACGCCTCGCTCGGCTTCCTCGATCCGGCGCGGCTGTCGCGGCTGGATAGAAGGGGACGGCTGGTTTCGGGCGATGCGCCGACCAAGGAAGTTCCGCTGCACACCGCCCTCTACGACACGCGCGGGAGCACGCGCGCGATCGTGCACCTGCACTCGACCCATTCGGTCGCGCTCTCGATGCTGCCCGAAATCGACCCGCGCGCCGCGCTGCCGCCGATGACGGCCTATTATCTGATGAAATGCGGCGCCACCGCGCTCGTGCCCTATTACCGCCCGGGCGACCCCGCGGTCGCGGACGCGATCAAGCGCCTGGCAGGGAAATATTCATCCGTGCTCCTCGCCAATCACGGCCCGGTGGTCGCGGGCGACACGCTGGAGGCCGCGGTGTTCGCCACGGAAGAGCTGGAGGAAACGGCCAAGCTGTACCTGCTGCTGCGCGGCATGAACCCGCGCTATCTATCGCCGGAGCAGGTGACGGATTTGGTGAAGGTGTTCGGGGTGACGTTGCCGGAGCATGGGGATGGGCATTAGCCCGGCTCTAACCCCGTCATTGCGAGCGTAGCGAAGCAATCCAGAATCCCTCCGCGGGAAGACTCTGGATTGCTTCGCTGCGCTCGCAAATGACGGATGATGTGGTGAGGACAGTAGCCCGCATGAGCGGAGCGATATGCGGGACCAGCGGACCGGAATTGATTTGCATCATCGGGATCGCGAGCACATGATCTCCCTGTAATTGACTGAAGGAGTTGTTTCATCGATCGCTAGGAGAATTGTCATGGATTTCAAAATATCCTGCGCCCTCCTCTCTGCCGCCTGCTTTATTGCCCTGCCACTTTCCGCAAACGCCCAGACGTCCGCGCGCGGCGGCGTCCCCGATCTCAAGGTCGAGGCCAATTGCAAGGCAACTCAGGAAATCGACAAGTCGCTGACCGAGCCGCAGTCCTACGAGGCCTGCATGAGCGACGAGCAAACCGCACAGCAACAGCTCGGGTCCATCTGGACGACAACGCCGGAGAAAATTCGCACCCAATGCTACGCCGAGGCCTCCGCCGGTGGCATCGAAAGCTATGTCGACCTTCTCTCCTGCATCCAGATGAATGGCTTCGGGCAACCCTCGGCACCCGCGTCGACGCTGCGCGGCGCAAGCAAGAACCGGAACAAGAAGCAATCAGGATAGGGATCGTAGCGAGCGGCTACAATCCGAGGTACGCCTTCCGCACATCCGGATTGCCCTTGATCTCCACGGACGGGCCCTGCATCAGCACGCGCCCAGTCTGCAGGATGTAGGCGCGGTCGGCGATCTCCAGACACTCGGCCATGCGCTGCTCGACGATCAGCACGGTCATGCCGGCGTCGCGGATGCGCTTCACCGCCTGAAAAATCTCGTCGACCAGTTTTGGCATGATGCCCTGCGAGGGCTCGTCCAGCATCAACAGCCGCGGGCGCGTCATCAGCGCACGGCCGATCGCGAGCATCTGCTGCTCGCCGCCGGAAAGCGTCTCGGCGCGCTGCTCGAGGCGTTCGGACAAGCGCGGGAACAGATTGAAGACGAGATCCAGCGGCTCCTCGCGGTTTGCCTCGCCGCGATAGAGATAGCTGCCGAGGCGGAGATTGTCGCGCACCGACAGGCGCGGAAACAGCCGGCGGTTCTCCGGCACATAGGCAATGCCGGTGGCGGTGATGTGATGCTGCGCCATGCCGTCGAGGCGCTTGCCGTCGAACGTCACGGAGCCCGAACGCGGGCGCTCGGCGCCGGCGATGGATTTGAGCAGCGTCGACTTGCCCGCACCGTTGGCGCCGGCGACGCAGACGATCTCGCCCTTCTGAACCTCGATCGAGACCGCGGAGATCGCAACCAGGCCCTGATAGGCCGTCGTGACTTCACGCACCGACAGCATGACGATCTCCCAGATATGCGCTGATCACCTTGGGATCGCGGACGACCTCGGAAGGCTTGCCCTCGACCAGCACCTTGCCGAGGTCGAGCACGATGGCGCGATCGACCAGCGGCATCACGATCTCCATGACATGCTCGACCATCAGCACGGTAATGCCGGCATCGCGCACCTTGCGCACCAGCGCCACGCCGGTCTGCGCCTCCGTCGGCGTCAGGCCGGTGAGCACCTCATCGAGCAGCAACAGCTTTGGCTCGGTTGCGAGCGCACGGGCGACTTCGAGGCGGCGCTTCTCGGCCGGCACGAGGTCGCTTGCGAGCACGTCGGCGCGTGCGGCAAGGCCGGTGAACTCCAGCACCTCATGCGCCTTGCGGCGCGCCTCGCGCATCACGGTGTTGCGAACCAAAGCGCCGACAATGACGTTGTCGACCACCGTCATGGTCTCAAAGCTCTTGACCACCTGGAAGGTGCGCCCGATGCCGCGCTGGCAGCGCTCGGCCGCCGGCATATGGGTGACATCCTCGCCGTCGAACCAGATCGAGCCTTGCGTCGGCGGCAAGACGCCGGCGATGAGGTTGAACAGCGTCGACTTGCCGGCGCCGTTCGGGCCGATCAGGCCGACGATCTCGCCGCGGCCGACCGAGATCGAGACATCGCTGTTGGCGACGAGGCCGCCAAAACGCTGCCAGACGCCGCGGGTTTCAAGGAGCGCGGTCATCGCGTGGCCCCCTTCGCCTTGGTACGCGAGAACAGGCTCACCAGACCCTGCGGTAACGCCAGCGAGATCAGCACGATCAGGGCGCCGTAGACGATGAGGTCGACGCCGCGCCCGGAGCCGCCGATATAGGAGCGCGTCAGCTCGGTCATCGGGATCAGGATGGCAGCCCCTAACACCGGCCCCCAGAGGGTACCGATGCCGCCGAGCACGGCCGGCAGCGCCATCAGCAGCGAGAACTGGAAGCCCATCACGCTCTCGGGATCGATATAGGCGAGAAACTGCGCATAGAAGGCGCCGCCGATGGCGACGAGGAAGGCGGAGACGGCTGCCGCGCCCATCTTGGAGTTGAACACGACGACGCCGAGGCTTTCGGCCGCCTCCGGATTGTCCTTCACCGCACGCCACCAAAAGCCCCATTTGGAGTCTTCCAGCCACCAGGTGACGAACCAGGCGAGGCAGCAGAGCGCCAGCGCGAAATAGAAGTACGGCAGCTTGGTGCGCAGGAACTGGAATTTCAGCCAGCTGTCACCCCGGATCGGAATGGTGATGCCCATCGCGGCTCCCGCCCACTCCCAGTTCTGGAACAGCAGCAGTCCGATCTCGGCGATGACGATGGTCGCGATCACGAAGTAATGGCCGCGCAGGCGGAAGAAGGGATAGCCGAGTCCCATTGCGATCAGGGCGGCAACCACGCCACCGCCGAGCATGCCGAACCAGGGCAGCACGCCGAACTTGGTGAACAAGAGCTCGGTGGTGTAGGCGCCGATGCCGAAATAGAGCGCATGGCCCAGCGAGATCTGTCCGCAATAGCCGGACAGGATGTTCCAGCTCTGCGACAGCGCCGCATACATCAAGGTCAGGACGAGGATGTTCTGGACGTAGACATCCTTGATGAACAGCGGCGCGAGCGCTGCGAGCCCGGCCAGCACCGCGGCGATGATGAGGTCGCGGCGGCGCCGCGCGGCGAAATTCTTGTCCATCACATCGACCCGAACAGGCCACGCGGCCGGATGAAGACGACGAGCAGGTAGACGGCGTAGATGCCGACCGACTTCAGCGACGGCGGCAGCACCAAGGCGGTGACGGCCTCCACGAGGCCGACGATGATGCCGCCAGCGAAGGCGCCGAACACGCTGCCGAAGCCGCCCAGCGCCACCGTGACATAAGCGATCAGCGCAAAGGACGCGCCGACATCGGGATAGATGTAGAAGAACACCGCCATGATGGCGCCGGCCAGACCGACCAGCGCGGCACCCAAGCCCCAGCCCAGCGCGAACACACGGTTCTTGTCGATGCCGACGAGGGCCACCGCGCCGGGATCCTCACGCGTCGCTTCCAACGCACGGCCGAAATCGGTGCGATGGATGAAGAAGTAGAGGCCGGCAAAGGCGAGAATCGAGACCAGCGCGCCGATCAGCTGCGGCTCCGGCAGGAAGATGCCGGCGACCGAAATGGTTTTGCCGCCGAGCCATGACTGCGGAATGCTGCGATAATCCGGCGTGAAGAAGAACTGCGCCAGGCCACGCATCACGATGGCAAGGCCAAAGGTGGAGAAGATCTGCACCATGCCGGCATTGGCCTTGGCTCGCATGGCGAAGCGTACAATGAGTAGGTAGACCACCGCTCCGAACACGAACAGCGCCGCGGCAACCAATGGCGCCGACAGCAAGGGATCGATGGCGAAGAACGCGAACAGGAAGAAGCTCGCATACATCGCGATCATCAGGAACTCGCCATGGGCGAAGTTCACGACGTCCATCAGGCCGAAGATCAGCGCGAGGCCGACCGCGATCAGTCCATAGAGCAGGCCCATGAGCAGGCCGCTCGCGAGACTCTGGATAATGGCTTGGGCTGTCAAAAGTCGTCCCCCACAAATGCGCTCAGGATAAGCGCGGAACTTCCGTCATTGCGAGGAGCTCGCGACAAAATTGCGAAGCAATTTTGCGCTGATGCGACGAAGCAATCCAGACTGTCTCCGTGGATACATTTCTGGATTGCTTCGCTTCGCTCGCAATGACGGAGAATGCGGTTAGCGGCTCGATCTTCTCGGCTCTCACAGTGCTTGGTTCCCTGCCCCGGCGCTGCGTCCCGCTTACTTCATCGGCCAGATCGCCTCGGCGATCGCGGCCTGCGGCGGGAAGATGGTGACGAACTTGCCGCCGACATATTGCAGCAGCACCGGGTCGGCGTCGTTGTTCTGGCCTGCCTCGTCGAACTTGACGCGCTTCCAGGGCATGATGGTCTGCTCGCCGGGGATGTCGGTCGCGGCCAGCGCGTCGCGGATCTTCTCGCCGTCGGTCGACTTGGCGCGGCTGATGGCGTCGGCGAGGATGATCAGGCCCATGAACTGGCGCGAGGTGAGGTCGTTGAAGTCCTTGCCCGACCGCGCCTTGAACATCTCGTTGATCTTGCCGACCATCGGGCGCTTCTGCGCGAGGTCGAGCGAGAAGGTGCCGCGCGAGATCACGCCTTCGAGCTTGTCACCGACGGCATCATAGAGCGCCTTCTCCGAGAAGCCGGCATCCTGCGCCACGATCGCGTTCGGCTTGTAACCGAGCTCGGCCATGGTCTTGACCAGGAGGATGCCGTCTGTGGTGTAGCTCGAGGGCATCAGCACGTCGGCATTGGCGGTCTTGAGCTGCTGCACCTCGGCCGACAATGACGGCGAGTTGGCGCGATACTTGATGTCGGTCACGATCTTGTAGCCGCGCTCGCCGGCGATCTTGGCCTGGGCGTTGCCGGAAT
This sequence comes from Bradyrhizobium sp. DN3, assembly GCF_041357655.1. Lineage (NCBI taxonomy): Bacteria > Pseudomonadati > Pseudomonadota > Alphaproteobacteria > Hyphomicrobiales > Nitrobacteraceae > Bradyrhizobium > Bradyrhizobium sp. DN3. Next base: position 263,602 of record NZ_JAULLN010000001.1, read on the forward strand.
CGGTGCCGAAGATGGTGTCCTCGTGGAACAACGACAGCGTCTCGATCTTGGTGCCCTTCTTCTTCATGGCATCGAAGAAATCGAACATCGCGGCCGAGTACATCTCGTCATGCGGGGCGGCGCGGAAGTAATATTTGAGGCCGCGGCGATGCAGGCTCGGCGAGGAATTGTCGGCGGAGACGAACGGGATCTGGTAGCGCTCGCAGATCTGGCTGACGGTGACGGCGACCGCGCTCTGATAGGTGCCGATGATGGCGGCGACCTTCTCCTGCGTGATCAGGCGCTCGGCCTCGGCGCGCCCCTTCTGCGGATCGGCCTGGTGGTCGGCGAACACGAGGCGCACCTTGGCGCCGCCGAGGCCCGGCAGGCCCTCGCCCTTCGCCAGCGGCAGGTCGAAATCGGTGTCCTTGTTGATGACTTCGAGCGCGGTCTCATAGGCTTTCTGGGCATCGACGCCCTGCTGCGCGCTGCCGCCGGAGAACGGATAGATCACGCCGATCACGACTTCCGAACTCTGTGCGCGCGCGGCCAGCGGCACCAGCGCGGCTGTAGCGGTAGCTCCCAACAACACGTCGCGGCGAGAGATCGTCATGGCAAAGTCCCCTGTTACTGAATTTCGGCTGATCGAATGGAGCGATTGATGGATGCGGTAAAGCCCGAACAAGCAGCAAACGCTGCCTGCTAAATCACGGCCATGGTCCTGTTCTTGAGATCCGTCACCAGCATCAGGCCGGGCGAATGCGTGATCGCGAACGGCAGCTTCGCGGCGTTGATGACCGATTGCGGCGTGACACCACAGGCCCAGAACACCGGGATCTCGTCATCTGCGACCGGCACGGGATCGCCGTAGTCGGGCTTGGCAATGTCCTTGATGCCGATCAGATGCGGATGGCCGAGATGTACCGGCGCGCCGTGCACGGCGGGATAGCGCGAGGTGATCTGCACCGCGCGGATCGCATCCGCCGGCTTGAACGGACGCATCGACACCACCATCGGGCCGGCAAACGGTCCGGCCTCGCTGCAGGCGATGTTGGTGCGGTACATCGGCACGCGCACGTTCTTCTCGATGTGGCGGATCGGCATTCCCTCGTCGAGCAGGGCCTCTTCGAACGAGAAGGAGCAGCCGAGCACAAAGGTGACGAGATCGTCGCGCCAATACGACGTCACGTCGGTCGGTTCGTCCACGACCTCGCCGTCGCGCCAGACTCGATAGCGCGGAACGTCGGTGCGGATGTCGAGATCGGCGCCGAGCGAAGGGATGTAAGGGCTGCCGACGTCGGACATGCCGATGATCGGGCACGGCTTGGGATTGAGCTGGCAGAAGCGGTGAAAGGCGCCGGCATATTCCGCCGGCAGGATCGCCAGATTGCCCTGAACGAATCCTGGGGCGACGCCGGCGGTGGAGGCGACCAGCCCGTTGCGATAGGCGAGCCGGGCCTTGCGGCTCGGGAGCATGTCGGGCGTTTCAGTTTGCTGCGCTGCCACCAAAACAGTCATGGGATCGACCTGCCTATAAACTCGACAAAGACAAGCCAACACCAAGCGTGCTATAAAGTCTAATCGTCGTTTCTAATCAATCTCGATAAATCTGATTTATCGACTGGGAAAATCCTTCCAATGCTGGACTTCAGGTCGATCGAGACATTCCTCTGGGTTGTGAAGCTCGGCAGCTTTCGGGGCGCTGCACAACGGCTCAATACCACCCAGCCAGCGATCTCCCAGCGCATCGCCCAGCTCGAGCGCGAGATGGGCGTGAAGCTCCTCAATCGCGATCATCGCGTCGCCTCGCCGACGCCGAGCGGCCGGCAGATGATGGTCTATGCGGAGAAGCTGATCGGCCTGCGCGCCGCGATGATGGCGGAGATCGGCGATCGCTCGGCAATGCGCGGCGTCATGCGGCTCGGCGTCGCCGAGACCATCGTGCACACTTGGCTGCCGCGCCTGGTGAAGAGCGTGAACGAGGTCTATCCGAACCTGTCGCTGGAGATCGAGGTCGACATCACGCCGAACCTCACCGCGCGCCTGCTCGCGCAGGAGATCGAGCTTGCGTTTGTGGTGGGACCGCTGTCCACTTCCGGCGTGCACAATCGCGTGCTCGCCGATTATCCGATCGGCTTCCTCGCAAGCCCCTCGCTCGGCCTCGGCCAGGGTCCGGTGACGCCGGCGGAGCTCGCACGATTTCCGATCATCACCTTTCCGCGCAAGACCAAGCCTTACGAGGTCGTGCGCGAAGTGTTCGACCGGCCTGAGCTGCCGCCGATCCGGCTGCACGCCTCCGCCTCGCTGGCCACCGTCATCCACATGGCGGTCGAAGGACTCGGCATCGCCGTGATCCCCGACGCCATCGTCGAGAACGAGCTTGCCGACGGGCGGCTGCAACTGCTCGACACCGATCTCGCGATCGCGCCGCTGACCTTCACCGCGAGCTGGCTCGCCTCGCCCGACGTCGTGGCAGTCGAGCGCGTCGCTGAGCTGGCACGGCAAATTGCGCAGAGCAGCCTCGCGGTTGACGCGCCCGCGCTGGCGCGTCATTGAAAAAGGCGCCGGACAATTGAGAGACTGACCGCATGAGCCGAGCCGCCACCAACCTGCAGATCGATTCCGCCCGCCTCTGGGGCTCCATCCACGAGACCGCGCAGTTCGGCGCGACGGCCAAGGGCGGCGTGCGGCGGCTGACGCTCAGCTCCGAGGACAAGCAGGTCCGCGACTGGTTCCGTAAGGCCTGCGAAGACGCGGGCCTGGAGGTGCATGTCGATGCGCTCGGCTCGATGTTCGGCCTGCGCAAGGGACGCGACATGTCGAAGCCGCCCGTCGGCATCGGCTCGCATCTCGACACGCAGCCGACCGGCGGCAAGTATGACGGCATTCTGGGTACGCTCGGCGCACTCGAAGTGATCCGCACGCTGAACGATGCCGGCATCGAAACCGAAGCGCCGATCTGCGTCGTCAACTGGACCAACGAGGAAGGCTCGCGCTTCGCACCGGCGATGATGGCCTCCGCGGCTTATGTCGGCGACTTCACCACCGACGACATTTTGTCGCGCAAGGACGCCGAGGGTACGACCGTCGGCCAGGCCCTCGACGGCATCGGCTATCGCGGCGACAAGCCGGTCGGTTTCCAGAAGCTCGGCTGCTTCGTCGAGCTGCACATCGAGCAGGGCCCGATCCTGGAGGCCGAAGGCAAGAGCATCGGCGTGGTCGATTCCGGCCAGGGCGTGCTGTGGTATGACGGCAAGATTTCCGGCTTCGAGAGCCATGCCGGCTCGACGCCGATGCCGCTGCGGCGCGACGCGCTGGCGACACTGTCGGAGATCGTGCTGGCGATGGAAGCGATCGCGAAAAAGCATGGACCGAACGCGGTCGGCACCATCGGCGAGGCCGTGATCGCAAACCCCTCACGCAACGTCATTCCCGGCGAGATCGCTTTCACCATGGATTGCCGCAGCGCGGATGGCGCCATCATGGACGCGCTCGATCGCGATTTGCGCGCCGCGATTGCCGAGATCGCCGCGCGCCGCAAGGTCGAGGTCAAGATCGACCTGGTCTGGCGCAAGCCGCCGACGCATTTCGATCCCAAGCTGATTGCGGCGGTCGAGAACGCGGCGAAGACGCTCGGCTATTCGTCTCGCCGCATCACCTCCGGAGCTGGCCACGACGCCTGCAACCTCAACACCATCATGCCGGCGGCAATGGTGTTCGTGCCCTGCAAGGACGGCATCAGCCACAACGAGCTGGAGGATGCCACGCAGCCCGACTGCGCCGCGGGCACCAACGTGCTCATGCATACCGTGCTGGCGATCGCCGGCGTCGCATCCTGACCGGAGAGAACCATGCGCGGAGTTTTCGTCGACGCCAATGAAACGCTTGCCGTGATCATGGAGCGGCTGGAGAAGCCGGGCGATCCCAAGGTCCGGATCCACAGGGACCCCAACATCAAGCCCGAACAATATCCCGAGATCCTCGACGGCGCCGAAATCGCCATCGTCGATCACACCGCGCTGCCGACCGACGTCGCGAAGAAGTGCGCCGGGCTGAAGCACGTCGTGTTCCTCGGCACCGGCGCGCGCAGCTACATGAATCCGGAGAAACTGGCCGAACTCGGCATCTCGGTGCATCTGATCAAGGGCTACGGCGACACGGCAGTGGCGGAATCCGCGATCGCGCTGATGTGGGCCTCCGCCCGCGTCATCGCGATGATGGATCGCGAGATGCGCGGCGGCAACTGGCTGCGCGAGGACGGCATGCAGCTCACCGGCAAGACGCTCGGACTGATCGGCTTCGGCGGTATCGCCGCGGAAGTTGCCCGCATTGCGTCCGGCAGCGGCATGAAGGTGATCGCCTGGAACCGCTCGCCGAAGAGCTGTCCTGGCGTCGAGTTCACCGATCTCGACACCGTGCTGGCAAGGAGCGACGTGGTGTCGCTGCATCTGCTGCTCAACGATGAGACGCGCGGCATGATCACGCGCGAGAAGATCCTTGCGATGAAGCGCGGCGTCATCCTCATCAACACCGCTCGCGCCGCGATCGTCGACGAAGCCGCGATGATCGACGCGCTGAAGTCGGGCCACATCCGCCATGCCGGTCTCGACGTCTTCAACATCGAGCCGCTGCCCGGCGATCATCCGCTGACGAAATTGCCGAACGTGACACTGTCGGCGCATTCCGCCTTCCGCACCCCGGAAGCGAGCGAGAATCTGATTGAAGCGGCGTGGGAGCACTGCCGCCGGATCGTAAGTTCGTAGGTGGGTTAGCGAAGCGTAACCCACCACTGTCTATTTCCGCTGGGACAGAAGAGGTGGGTTGCGGCTTCGCCTAACCCACCCTACGCCCCCCGCCGGATCGTAAGAGGATAAGAGCAATAACAAATGGCCGATTACCGCACCATCAAGGCAGAGCCGCTCACCAACGCCATCCACGCCATCGTCAAGGCCGGCGGCTCCTCGGACCGCGAGGCCGAGCTCGTGTCCACCAACCTCGTCGAGGCCAATCTGAAGGGACATGACTCCCACGGCGTCGGCATGATCCCGCGCTATGTTCAGAGCGTCACGACAGGCGGACTCGCCGTGAACCAGCACGTCAAGATCGTGCTCGACACCGGTCCGCTGCTCACCCTCGACGGCCTGACCGGCTACGGCCAGGTGATCGGCCATGAGGCGATGGAGTTGGCTGCCGAGCGCGCCAAGAAAAATGGCGTGTGCCTCGTCGGCCTCTCGAACTCGCACCATATCGGCCGCATCGGTCACTGGGCCGAGCAATGCATCGACCACGGGCTGGTCTCGATCCACTTCGTCAACGTGATCTCGCGCCCGATCGTGGCGCCCTGGGGCGGCAGCGATGCGCGCCACGGCACCAATCCGTTCTGCGTCGGCATCCCGCGCCGGGGCAAGGACCCCATCGTGCTCGACTTCGCCACCAGCAGGATCGCGCAGGGCAAGACCCGCGTCGCCCACAACAAGGGCGTCGAGCTCGAGCCCAGCACCATCATCGACGATGAAGGCAAGCCCACGGTCAATCCGCGCTACACCGTGATCCCGCCATACGGCGCGATCCTGCCGTTCGGCGAGCACAAGGGTTCGGGGCTCGCGCTGGTGTGCGAAATCCTCGGCGGCGCGCTCTCCGGCGGGCAGGTGGTCAAGGGCCCGTCCGACGGCAAGTACAACGTCCTCAACGGCATGCTCTCGATCGTCATCGACCCTGGCAAGCTCGGCACTGGCGAGAACCTCGCGCGCGAAGTCGAGAGTTTCGTTGCCTGGCACACCGGCTCGCCGCCCGGCCCCGGCGTCGACAAGGTCAGAATCGCCGGCGAGCCCGAGCGCGAGACCAAGAAGAAGCGCCTCGCCGAAGGCATTCCGGTCGATCCGACCACCTGGCAGGAAATTCTCGAGGCCGGGAAGAAGTTCGGGATGGATCAAGCCGCGATCGAGAAGATCGTGGGGTAAGTAATCTGCTGCGCGGGAATGGAAGAGTCACTTTCCGCGCTGCCCTCCCTTCTCCCCTTGTGGGAGAAGGTGGCATAGGCGGCCTTCGGCCGCCGTTCTTGGGAACGCCGATGCTTCGCATCGGCTATGGCGCCGGATGAGGGGTTCGCTCCACGAGGTGTCCTTCAAATGAGAGGCCTATCTCCGCGGATAGAGACCCCTCACCCGGCCTCGATGCTCCGCATCGAAGCCACCCTCTCCCACAAGGGGAGAGGGTGAAGCACCGAACTAATCCACCATCTCCGCGACGGCCTTGCCGCAGGCCGTCGTGTCCGCGTTACCGCCGAGGTCCTTGGTCCGGAGCGTGCGTTCGGCGAGCGTGCGCTCGATCGCGTCGACGATCGACTTGGCGGCTTCCTTCTCGCCGAGATGTTCCAACATCATCGCGCCCGACCAGATCATGCCGATCGGGTTGGCGATGCCCTGCCCCGCGATGTCAGGCGCCGAGCCGTGCACCGGCTCGAACACCGAGGGGAAATCGCCCTCGGGATTGATGTTGCCTGACGGCGCAATGCCGATGGTGCCGGTGCAGGCCGGGCCGAGATCGGAGAGGATGTCGCCGAACAGATTGGAGCCGACCACGACGTCGAACCAGTCCGGATGCAGCACGAAGTTCGCGGTAAGAATGTCGATGTGGTACTTGTCCCACTTCACGCCCGGGAACTTCTTGGCCATCGCCTCCACGCGTTCGTCCCAATAGGGCATCGTGATGGAGATGCCGTTCGATTTCGTCGCCGACGTCAGGTGCTTCTTCGGCCGCGACTGCGCGAGCTCGAAGGCGAACTTCAAAATGCGATCCACGCCGGTGCGGGTCATCACCGTCTGCTGCGTCACGAACTCACGGTCGGTGTCCGGGAACATGCGGCCGCCGACGGAGGAATATTCGCCTTCCGTGTTCTCGCGCACCACCCAGAAATCGATGTCGCCGGGCTTGCGGTTCGCCAGCGGCGACGGCACGCCGGGCATCAGCCGAACCGGGCGCAGGTTCACATACTGGTCGAACTCGCGACGAAACTTGATCAACGAGCCCCACAGCGAGACGTGGTCCGGAATCTTGGCCGGCCAACCGACCGCACCGAAATAGATCGCATCGTGCTTGCCGATCTTTTCTTTCCAGTCATCCGGCATCATCTGGCCGTGCTTCTCGTAATAGTCCCAGGACGAGAAGTCGAAATGGTCGAATTGCAGGGACACCCCGTGCTTCTTCGCCGCCGCCTCCAGAACGCGCTGGCCCTCAGGCATCACTTCCTTGCCGATGCCGTCGCCGGGAATGACCGCGATCCGGTATTGTTTCTTGCTCATCGAGAATGTCCCTGGTTGGTTCGGCAGCCGCCGCCTTTTGATCGCACTGCAATGGACCAAACGCGGCGGCAGTGCAACGCTGCACTGCAATGTTGACCATGGCGCGACCGAGCGCCTACTGATTTGATCCTGTTCCTGTCCTGCGAGTCCCCTTCATGGATCTGCATCTGCGTGGCAAGCGCGTCCTGATCACGGGCGCATCCAAGGGCATCGGCGCGGCCGCCGCCGAGGCGTTTGCCGAGGAAGGCGCGCATCTGCTGCTCGCTGCCCGCAGCGGCGAGCAGCTCAAGGCGCTGGCCGAGCGGTTGCGCTCCGCGCACCAGGTCGATGCCGCGCCGAGTATCGTCGATCTACGCAAAGCCGAGGACATCGCGCGGCTCGCCAAGGAAGCTGCGGACATCGACATCCTCGTCAACAACGCCGGCGACATCCCTGGCGGGTCCATCGACAAGATCGACGAGGCGACCTGGCGGCACGCCTGGGAATTGAAAGTGTTCGGCTACATCAACCTCACGCGGCAGATCTATGCGCAGATGAAGGCCAAGGGCGGCGGCGTGATCATCAACGACATCGGCGCCGCCGGCGAGAAGTTCGATGCCAATTACATCTGCGGCAGCGCCGGCAATGCCGCGCTGATGGCCTTCACCCGTGCGCTCGGGGGAAAAAGTCTCGCCGACAACATCCGCGTGGTGGGCATCAATCCCGGCCCTGTCGGCACCGACCGCCACGTCACCCTGCTCAAGACGCGGGCAAAGCACCAATTCGGCGACGAGAGCCGCTACAAGGAATTCCAGAAGAGCCTGCCGCTCGGCCGCCCTGCGCATGCGCGCGAGATCGGCGATCTCATGGCGTTCCTGGCGTCGGACCGCTCGGGCTATACGTCGGGGGTGATCTACACCGTGGACGGCGGCATCAGCTCCGGATGGGGCTAACTCTATCCCCGTCATTGCGAGCGAAGCGAAGCAATCCAGAAATGCCCCCGCGGTGAAAAGACTGGATTGCTTCGCTTCGCTCGCAATGACGGCACCAAGTACAAGCATAGGAGTAAAATAGTTGTCTCAAGAGCTGATCCGCGAAACCGCGTGCACCGTCGTCGACAAATTGCGGTCTGGCGACGTCTCGCCGCTCGGACTGCTGGACGTATTGGAAAAGCGCATCAGTGAAGTCGATGGCAAGGTCAACGCGCTGCCGACGCTGTGCTTCGATCGCGCCCGGGATAACGCCAAGGCGCTGATGCAGAAGCCGGCCGGCGCGCGCGGGCTGCTCGCGGGCCTGCCGGTGCCGATCAAGGATCTGACCGACGTTGCGGGCGTGCTGAACACCCAGGGCTCGCCGATCTTCAAGGACAACATCCCCGCGAAATCCGACCTCATGGTCGAGAACCTCGAAGCCAACGGCGCGGTGATCTACGCCAAATCCAACACGCCGGAATTCGGCGCCGGCGCCAACACCTTCAACGAGGTGTTCGGTGCGACCCTCAATCCCTGGGATACTTCGAAATCTGCCGCCGGCTCCTCCGGCGGCGCGGCAGTGGCGCTGGCCACCGGCATGGCCTGGCTCGCGCAGGGCTCCGACATGGGCGGCAGCCTGCGCAGTCCGGCAAGTTTCTGCGGCATCGTCGGCATGCGGCCGAGCATCGGCCGCGTCGCGCATACGCCCAAGGCGGGCATCGACCGCAATCTCGGCGTGCAGGGCCCGATGGCCCGCAACGTCGAGGATCTCGCGCTGCTGCTGGATGCCATGAGCGGCGACTATGCCGCCGATCCGCTGTCGCTGCCGGCGCCTCTGATGTCGTTCCTGTCGGCTGCCCAGTCCGGCAAGAAGCCGAGGCGCATCGCCTATTCGCCCGATCTCGGCATCACGCCGGTCGATCCCGAAGTCAAGGCGATCACACGCAAGGCGGCTGAACGCTTCGCCGAGGCCGGCGTCACCGTCGAGGAGGCGCATCCGGACTGGCGCGAGGCGCATGAATGCTTCCACGTGCTGCGCGCTTTCGACTTCGCGATCAGCAAGGCGCAACTTCTTCGCACCAAGCGTGACCTGCTCAAGCCGGAGGTGATCTGGAACATCGAGGAAGGCCTCAAGCTCACCGTCGAGCAGCTCGAACGTGCCGAGGCCCAGCGCGTCGGCATGACCGCGCGCGCGGTCGAGTTCTTTAGGACCTACGATCTCCTGCTGGTGCCGACCACGATCGTGCCGCCCTTCCCGGTCGAAAATCGCTATGTCGCCGAATGCGCGGGCAAGCGATTTGACAATTACGTCGAATGGCTCGGCATCGTCTACGCCATCACGCTCGCATGCTGCCCGTCACTGTCGCTGCCCTGCGGTTTCACGGCGTCAGGCCTGCCGGTCGGCGTGCAGGTGGTCGGCGCACCACGTGCGGATGCGCAAGTGATCGCAGGCGCGAAAGTGCTGGAGGATATATTGGGCCTGCGCGGCACGACACCGATCGATCCGAGGGTGAAGCAACAGCGCAATCCATGATGCTAGCGCAGTACCCCTCTCCCCTTGCGGGAGAGGGTGGATCGCCGCATAGCGGCGAGACGGGTGAGGGGTATCTCTCCGCGCGCAAATCTCGTCATGGGAGTTCGCTGAAGCAAACCCCTCATCCGGCGCCATAGCCGATGCGAAGCATCGGCGTTCCCAAGAACGGCGGCCAAAGGCCGCCTATGCCACCTTCTCCCACAAGGGGAGAAGGAAGATCACCTTCTCGTCGCTTCAAGACTCCGGCTGTAGCGCGACATCGCAAAGCAAAAGACAAAATAGATTGCGGCGACGAAGATATAGACCTCGACGGAAAACTGCTGCCAGGCGGGATCGATGATCGCGGTCTTCGCCGTCGTCAGCAGGTCGAAGATGCCGATGATCAGCACGAGACTGGTGTCCTTGAAGAAGGCGATGAAGGTGTTGACCAGCGGCGGGATGACGTGGCGGATCGCCTGCGGCAGGATGATCAGCCGGTTCTTGCGCCAGTAGGACAGCCCGAGCGCGTCGGCAGCCTCATATTGACCACGCGGCACGGCCTGAAGGCCACCGCGGATGACTTCGGCAAGGTAGGCGCCCGCGAACAGGATGATCGCGATCTGTGCGCGCAGGAGCTTGTCGATGTTGAACCCACTGGGCATGAACAGTGGAAACATCACGCTGGCCATGAACAAGAGGCTCACCAGCGGCACGCCGCGGATCAGCTCGACATAGAGCACACTGAGCGAACGGATCGCTGGAAGCTTTGAACGCCGGCCGAGCGCGACAAGGATGCCGAGTGGAAAGCCGAACGCGAGTCCAAACGTCGCCAGGATCAGTGTCACCGGCAATCCGCCCCAGCGATCCTGCGAGACGAAAGAGAGTCCCAGCACCCCGCCCCACATCAGCACGCTGATCAGCGCGAGCGCACCGATCCAGATGAAAACGAGCTCGCGCCGCCAGAGCGCGCGGCGCGTCGAAAGATAGAACAGCGCGATGAACAGCACGACCGACAGCGCCGGCCGCCACTGCTCGTCGAACGGATAGGTGCCGAACAGGATGAAGCGGTACTTTTCAGGAATGACCGCCCAGCAGGCGCCGATGCCGCGCACCGCGCGGCAAGCGCTGGAATCATTCACCGGCGTAAGCCAGACCGCACTGGCAACGCCCCATTGCACGAAGCTGATCACGCCCTTCGCGAGCACCGCCAGCAGCACTATCGTCAGGATGCCGTTCGGGATCGACGAGAACAAGTTGCTGCGCAGCCAGCGCAGCATCGGATTACCAACTTGCGGGCGGCGAGCGGCACGCGGCACGTCCGGCATATCGCTGATCGCCGTCATCCTCAGCGCTCCACCAGCGCGATGCGCGCATTGTACCAGTTCATGAAAAAGCTGATGCCGAGACTGATGGTCAGGAACACCGCCATGATCAACGCGATCGCCTCGATTGCCTGGCCTGTCTGGTTCAGCGTGGTGTTCGCGATCGAGACGACATCCTGGTAGCCGATCGCGACCGCGAGCGAGGAGTTTTTTGTCAGATTGAGATACTGGCTCGTCATCGGCGGCACGATCACGCGTAGCGCCTGCGGCAAGATGATCTGCCGCAGCATGAAGCTGCGGCGCAGACCGAGCGCGTTGGCGGCGTCCCACTGTCCCCGCGGCACGGATTGGATGCCGCTGCGCACGATCTCGGCGATGAAGGCCGAGGTGTAGGTGACGAGCGCGATCAGCAGCGCGAAATATTCGGGCGCCAGCGTCAGCCCGCCGACGAAGTTGAAGCCGCGCAGCTGGGGCCATTCGATCCGCCAGGATACGCCGAGCAGCACGGACGCCAGCGCCGGCAACGCAATCACCAGCGCAACCGCAAAGGGCCACGCCGGCCGCGGCTTGCCATCGCGCATCTGCTGCGCGACCAGCCATCGCCGGACCATATAGAACACCGCACACCCCAGCACTGCAGTGCCGAGGACCGCGAGCTGCGGCGGGCCGAACGGGATCGCCGGCAGGATCAAGCCGCGATTGGAGAGGAACACACCCTCGACAGGTCGCCACGCGGCGCGTGCGGCCGGCAGCGCCTGCATCAACACGTACCAGAACAGGAGCTGAAGCAGCAGCGGGATATCGCGAAGCGTCTCGACATAGACCGCGGCGAGCCGTGACAGCAGCCAGTTCGCCGACAATCGCGAGATGCCGATTAGCGTGCCCAAAATCGTCGCGAGCACGATCCCGATCACGGCAACGCGCAAGGTGTTGGCGACGCCGACGACGAAGGCCCAGAAGTAAGTGTCTCTCGGACTATAGGCGAGCAGACTGTCGGCGATAGGCATGCCGGCCTCGCGGCCGAGGAAGGCAAAACCGGTGGTGATGCGGCGGGCCGAGAGGTTGGTGACGGTGTTGGACCAGAGGAAGGCGACGACCGCAACCGCGATGCCGACGACCAGGACCTGCCAGAACAGGCCCTTCAGCTCGCGGCGCCCGAAGGCGCCGAAGAAGTGGCGGCGCGGCGACGGTCTCGGCGCATCTGAGGTCACGGCACAAAAATCCTTCTCAAGGGGCAGCGATTTCCGGCAGCGCACGTCAACTGTTGCACCAAACTTCGATTCATGCAACAAATGTTTCATGGCCGAGCCCGCGAAATCCTCGCCGTTGAGCGAGCTGCGTATTGCATTGCCATCGCTCCCGATGCGCTTGCAGGAGGTCGGACGCTTCGTCGCCGCCAACGATTACGACGCCACCACCCGTTCGATGCGCGATCTCGCGGCGGAAGCCGGCGCCGATCCTGCCGCGTTCACGCGGCTTGCGAAGGCGATCGGCTATTCGGGCTGGGAGGAGTTGCGCGCGGCGCTGACCGAGGCGCGGCGGCCGTCGCAGACCGCGCCCTTCTCCGGCCGCGCAAGAGGCCGTCGCCACGGGCCGAACGCCGATGTCGCGCTCGTCACCAACAAGCTTGCGGCCGAGGCCGCCGGCCTTCCGCGGATCCCGGCACACCCGATCGCGGAAGCTGCCCGCGCGCTGCACGATGCCAAGCGGATCTGGATCGCCGGCTATCGCAGCTGCCGCAGCGTCGCGGAATTGCTGAACTACGAGCTGCGACTGTTCCGGCCCGAGCAGGTCCAGCTCGTCGGCGCTTCCGGGCCCGACGACCTCGATCTCGGCGCGTTCCGGCCCCGGGAAGCCGTTATCGTCGTCGGCTTCCTACCCTACACGCATGCAAGCGTCCGCGTCGCACAGGCGGCCTATCGCGCCGGCGCGACACTGATCGCCATCGCGGATAGCCCATCGGCACCAATGGCCGAGGGCGCCGACCACGTGCTGCAGTTTGAGGCGGCGTCCTCTCCGGGCTTCTTTCCGAGCCTCACCGGCGCGATTGCGATCGCGCAGTCGCTCGCGGCGGTCACGTTCTCGCTCGGCGGCGTTGCCGCGAAGAAGCGTCTGGAAAGTACCGAGGCGCGACTCGCTGCGACCTCCACTTACGTCCCAGAGAAAGGTTGACCCATGGCCGCTCGCACCAGCCGCGTGCTGCACCGCTCGTTGCGCGAAACGCCGCCCAAAGCGATCGGCGGCGAAGGCGTCTATCTCTTCGCCGAAGACGGCCGGCGCATCATCGACGCCTCCGGCGGCGCGGCCGTCTCCTGCCTCGGGCACCAGCACCCGCGCGTGATCGCGGCGATGGCGAAGCAGGCCGCGACGCTCGCCTATGCTCATACGGCGTTCTTCTCCTCCGAGCCGGCCGAGGCGCTGGCTGAGGTGCTGGTCGGCCACGAGCCCGGCGGTCTCGCCTACGCCTATTTCGTCAGCGGCGGATCGGAGGCGATCGAGGCCAGCATCAAGCTCGCGCGGCAATATTTCATCGAGCGCGGCGAGCCGCAGCGGCAACACTTCATCGCCCGGCGGCAGAGCTATCACGGCAACACGCTCGGCGCGCTGGCCGCCGGCGGCAATGCCTGGCGGCGCGCACCCTATGCACCGCTACTCTCGGCGGCATTCAGCCACGTGACGCCGGCCTTCGCCTATCACGAGAAGAGCGAGGACGAGTCGGATGCGCAGTTCGTCGCGCGGCTTGCCGCCGAGCTCGAGGCCGAGTTTCAGCGGCTTGGCCCCGGCACCGTCGCGGCGTTCCTCGCCGAGCCCGTCGTCGGCGCCACCGCCGGCGCCGTGACTGCACCCGACGGCTACTTCAAGGCCATGCGCGAGATCTGCGACCGACACGGCGCGCTGCTGATCCTCGACGAGGTCATGTGCGGCATGGGCCGCACCGGCACCACGCACGCCTGGGAGCAGGAAGGTATCGCGCCCGACATCCAGGCGATCGCGAAGGGTCTCGGTGGCGGCTATCAGCCGATCGGCGCGATGCTCGCGAGCGGCAAGATCGTCGACACGATCCGCGCCGGCTCCGGCGCGTTCCAGCACGGTCACACCTATCTGGCGCATCCCCTCGCCTGCGCGGCCGCGCTCGCGGTGCAAAACGTGATCCGCGAGGAGCGCCTGCTCGATCAGGTCAGGGAGCGCGGACGACAACTCGAGCAACGGCTGACCGAACGCTTCGGCAATCACCGCCACGTCGGCGACATCAGGGGCCGCGGACTGTTCTGGGCGATCGAGCTCGTCGCCGATCGCGCCAGCCGCACCTCGTTCGACCCGGCGCTCAAGCTGCACCAGAAAATCAAGGCGGAGGCGCTCGCCAACGGGCTCGGCTGCTATCCCGGCGGCGGCACCGTGGATGGGGTCCGCGGCGACCACGTGCTGCTGGCGCCGCCCTATATCGCTTCCGCAGACGAGATCGACCTGATCGTCGACAGGCTCGGCACGGCCGTCGACAACGTGTTGCGTAGTGTCAATCACTGAGGGGAGACTAGCATGATGAGGAAAGTGGTTATCGCAGCGGGCGTGCTCGCGGCATCGACGGTGGTCGCGTCGGCCGCGACGCTCGACACGGTGAAGAGCCGCGGCACGCTGGTGTGCGGCGTCAGCGCCGGCTTTGCCGGCTTCTCCGCGCCGGATTCGCAAGGCAACTACAAGGGTCTCGACGTCGACTATTGCCGCGCCCTCGCGGCCGGCGTGCTCGGTGATCCCAACAAGGTGCGTTACGTCTCGCTGACCGCGCAGAACCGCTTCACCGCGCTGCAATCGGGCGAGATCGACGTGCTCTACCGCAACTCGACCCAGACATACTTGCGCGGCGTGACGCTGGGCCTGCGGCAGGGGCCGATCAACTTCTACGACGGCCAGGGCTTTGTCGTGAAGAAAGACCTCGGTGTGAAGGAGCTGAAGGACCTCAAGGGCGCCACCGTCTGCGTGGCTCAAGGCACCACGCATGAGGTCACGCTGGGTGATTACGGCCGCGCCAACGGCATCGACTGGAAGCCGCTGGTGTTCGACCGCATCGACACCATGTACCAGACCTTCTTCGGCGGCCGCTGCGATGCCATGACCCAGGACGCCTCTGCGCTCGCGGGTGCCGTGACGACCGCGGCGCCGAACCCGGCCGACTACGTCGTGCTGTCGCAGACCATCAGCAAGGAGCCACTCGGCCCCTTCACCCGCAACGGCGACGAGGTCTGGAGCGACATCATCACCTGGCTGCATTACGGTCTGATCGAGGCCGAAGAACTCGGCGTCACCCAAGCCAATGTCGACGAGATGGCGAAGTCGCAGACGCCTGCGATCCAGCGGCTCCTCGGTGCCTCCGGCGACCTCGGCTCGCGGCTTGGGCTCGACAACAAATGGCTGGTCACGGCGATCAAGGCCACCGGCAATTATGGCGAGATCTATGAGCGCAACGTCGGCAAGGCCAGCACGCTCAAGCTCGATCGCGGCCTCAACGGCCTCTGGAGCAAGGGCGGCTTGATGTACGCGCTGCCGTTCAAGTAGACGGTGCTTCACCTCTCCCCGCCTGCGGGGGAGAGGTCGACCGCGCAGCGGTCGGGTGAGAGGGAGCTTCCGCGAGTCCAACTCTCACCGCCCCCGCGGAGACTCCCCCTCACCCCACCCTCTCCCCGCAAGCGGGGCGAGGGAGACGAGACATCCCATGCGCATCGCCCTCATCCACGCCCTCAAGCACTCCATCGCGCCGATCGAGGCGGCGTTCGCGCAGGCGTGGCCCGAGGCGCGGCTGATGAACCTGCTCGACGACAGCCTGTCGGCGGATCTGGCGCGCGACGGTGCGCTCACCGACACGATGACCGAGCGCTTCCTGGCGCTCGGCGATTACGCCGTCGCGACGGGGGCGGACGGGATCTTGTTCACCTGTTCGGCCTTCGGTCCCTGCATCGATGCGGTCGCGCGGGCGCATGCGCCGATGCCGGTGCTGAAGCCGAACGAGGCGATGATCGAGCGTGCCGTGACCATGGGTAAGCGCATCGGCCTGCTCTCGACCTTCCCGCCGACCCTGGTCTCGATGCCGCCGGAATTTCCCGCTTCCGTCCAAATCGTGCCGAAACTTGCCGAGGGCGCGCTGGCCGCTCTCGACCGCGGCGACCGTGCCACGCACGACCGGCTGATTGCGGAGGCCTCGCGCGATTTGCGCGATTGCGATGTCATCGCGCTCGCGCAGTTCAGCATCGCGGCAACGGCGCCGCTGGTTGCGGAAGCCACCGGCCGCCCTGTCGTGACGACGCCGGACAGCGCCGTCGAGAAGCTGATGAGCCTGCTGAAGGCGAAGGCTTAAGCGCCGTTCTTTTTTCGCCGGGCATCCTTGATCGCGACCGCGAGCGCGGCCTTCGTTTCGCTCACGAAATCCTGGACGAGATCCTCGCGCGTGGCATGTGCGGCCTCGCCGGTGAACAGGCCCTGCTCGGCCAGCATCACCACGCCGTGCAGCGCCGCCCAGATCTTGAGGGCCTGCCGTTCGCGCAAATAGCCGACGGCAGGCACCTCCAGGGCCTCGATGACAAGCGCAAACGTCTCGCGCGTGGCCTCATGCAGCTCGCTGCCCTTGGCGGCGCAGGACACTGTGCGGGACGCGAACATCAGGCGATAGATGCCGTTGCGGCGCAATCCGAAGTCGAGCATTGCCTGCGCCAGCCGCGACAGCTTCGACTGCTCTGACGGTTTCGCCATCGCCGCCCGAAAGGTTGCACTGAGCTGCCGGAACGCCTCCGCCGTCACCGCCGCGAGCAAGGCGTCGCGGTCGGCAAAATGCCGATATGGCGCCGGCTGCGAGACGCCGAGCTGCTTGGCCAGCGCCTTGATGCTGATCGCCTCGGCGCCGCCGCGTTCCGCTTCGCGCAGCGCGGCCTTGATCAAGGCATCGCGAAGATCGCCATGGTGGTAGGTCTTCTCGGGCTTGCGGGCGAGTTGTGAGCGCATGTCGCGGCGAGACTATAAGTTTGCGCTTGACAGGGGAAGCCTGTCGCGAATGTAATAGGATATAACTTATAGAACGCAGATGAGGAAACGCGCCGCCTTCGGGCCTCGCGCGCACACGACCGAGGAAGCCGCAATGGCAGAGCGACTGAAGGTTCACGTCGATCCCGACAAATGCCAGGGCCACGCCCGCTGCAAGGCGCTCGCGCCGGAGCTGTTCGAGCTCGACGAATACGGCAACGCCCATGAAGCCGGAGACGGCACCGTCCCGCCGGGACTGGAAGACAAAGCCTGGCTTGCCAAGTCCAATTGTCCGGAGATCGCAATCGATGTGATCGAGGAGTAGCGTGCTTTCCGCGTTGTGCGTGCCTTCCGCGAACACGAGCCCCTGGGGATTCCGAGATGTCCGACGTCAGCCAACCCGCCGCTCATCCGCCTGTGACCGACTGGGTCCATGATTTCGACCACACCGATCCGCAATGGACGGACGACCCCTTCCCGATCTGGGACGAGCTGCGCGCCGCGAGCCCGGTCGTGCATACCAAGCGCTTTCTCGGCTGCTATCTGCCGACGACCTATGCAGCCGTGCGCGAGATCGCCAACGACACCGAGCATTTCTCCTCCCGCCGCATCATCGTCCGCGACGTGCGCCCGGAGATCGCCAGGAATGCGGCCCCGCCGATCACCTCCGACCCGCCCGTGCACAAGCCGGCCAAGCAATTGCTGCTGCCGCCGTTCACGCCGGACGCGATGAAGAAGCTCGAGCCGCGGGTCCGCGCCATCTGCAACGAGCTGATCGACGACTTCATCACCGAGAAGAGCGTGGACGCGGCGGCGCGCTACACGAAGCACATTCCGGTGCGCGCGATCGCGCACATGCTCGGCATTCCCGAAAGCGACAGCGACCTCTTCGTCGACTGGATCCACATGATCCTGGAGCTCGGCATCAGGGACGAGACCAAGCTGCTCCAGGCCGTCGAGGAGATGAGCGCCTATTTCAGCGGTCATATCGAGGCGCGCAAGACGAAGCCGACCGACGACCTGATCTCCTACCTGATGAACGCCAGGGACAAGGACGGCAATCCGCTCGAGGACTCCCACGTGCTGGGCTCGCTGCGCCTGCTCCTGATCGCCGGCATCGACACCACCTGGAGCGCGATCGGTTCCTCGCTCTGGCATCTCGCGAAAACGCCGACCGATCGTGAACGGCTGATCGCCGAGCCAGGGTTGATTCCAACCGCGGTGGAAGAGCTGCTGCGCGCCTATTCCCCGGTGACGATGGCGCGCGAGGTGGTCAAGGACACATCTATTTCGGGCTGCCCGGTGAAAGCAGGCAACATGGTGCTGCTGTCCTTCCCCGCCGCGAACCGCGATCCCAAGATGTTTCCGGACGCTGACAAAGTCGTGATCGACCGTCGCGAGAACCGTCACGCCGCTTTCGGCCTCGGCATCCATCGCTGCGTCGGTTCCAACCTTGCGCGCATGGAAATGCAGGTTGCGCTGGAGGAATGGCTGAAGCGGATTCCGGATTTTGCTCTTGACCCGGCAGGCACCGTGACCTGGTCGCAAGGCACGGTGAGAGGGCCCCGCCAGTTGCCATTTCTGCTTGGAAAGGCGATGTAGGCCTCTCCAAACAACGATACGGAGAGGCCGGACGTGACAGAGCAAGCAACCAACCCGGCCTCTGCGTATTTTGACCTCGCCGACGCCGAGCGGCGGATCAAGGCGATCTTCATCGGCTCGATCGGCAATCTCGTCGAGTGGTACGATTTCTACGCCTATACGGCGTTTGCGCTCTACTTCGCTCCCGCGTTCTTCCCCGGTAACGACCCCGTCGTGCAGCAATTGAACGTCGCCGTCGTATTCGCGGCGACCTTCCTGATGCGGCCCTTGGGCGGCTGGTTCTTCGGCTATATCGCCGATCATTTCGGCCGCCGCATCTCGCTCACTCTGTCTGTCGTCTTCATGTGCTTCGGCTCGCTGATCATCGCGCTGACGCCGACCTATGCCACGATCGGCTTTGCGGCGCCGGTGATCCTGGCGCTCGCCCGCGTCATCGAGGGCTTGAGCCTCGGCGGCGAATATGGCGCCAGTGCCACTTACCTCAGCGAAGTCGCCGACCCCAAGCACCGCGGCTTCTATTCCAGCTTTCAGTACGTGACGCTGATCGGCGGCCAACTCACCGCAATCATCGTGCTGCTGCTCCTGCAAAAGGTCTTCCTCACGCCGGCAGAGCTGAAGGACTGGGGTTGGCGTATCCCCTTCGCAATCGGCGCGGCGCTTGCGATCTTCGCCGCGGTGATGCGGCGTGGCCTGCACGAGACCGAGGCGTTCGAGGAGGCCAAGAAGGTGGTGAAGCCGACCGGATCGATCACCAACCTGCTGCGTTATCCGCGCGAGCTCTTGCTGGTCGTCGGCCTCACCGCCGGCGGCACCGCCGCTTTCTATACATTCACGACCTACATGCAGACCTTCGTCAAGCTCTCGGTCGGGCTGACCGAGGACCAGACCACTTTCGTGATCTTCGGCACTTTGATTTTCGCGACCATCCTCCAGCCGATCTACGGCGCGATCTCCGACAGGATCGGACGCAAGCCGCTGCTGATCTTCTTCGGTGTCGCCGGCACGCTCGCGACCGTGCCGCTGCTGATGACGCTGAAGGAGACCAAGTCGCCCTTCGTCGCGTTCGTCCTGATCTGCGCCGCTTGGCTGTTCGTCGCCGGCTACACCTCGATCAATGCGGTGGTGAAGGCCGAGCTGTTCCCAACCAATGTCCGCGCGCTCGGCGTCGGCCTGCCCTATGCCATTACGGTCTCGATCTTCGGCGGCACGGCGCCGGCGATCGCGCTCTATTTCAAGAGCATCGGGCACGAGGAATGGTTCTACTTCTATCTCAGCGGTATCATCTGCCTGTCGATGATCATCTATGCTACCATGCGCGACACCAAGCACGCCTCCGCAATGCATCGGCACGAGTAGGCCATGGCTGACGACAACGAGCCGCCCGACAGCAAGCTGACGCGCACCAAGGAGAAATGGGCGCGCGAGGGCCGCTTCCTCACGGGGAAGATCACGCGGCCGGAGGACCAAAGGCTGCCGCCCGGCCAGCACCTCACCAAGGATTGGCCGGTGCTCGATCTCGGGGTCGTGCCGCCGGTATCGCGCGAGCGCTGGCGCCTCGACGTCTATGGCGCGGTCGAGAGACCGGTGTTCTGGACCTTTGCCGAATTCACCGCGCAGAAGCAGGCGCGGTTCACCTCCGACATCCACTGCGTGACGACCTGGTCGCGCTATGACAATGAGTGGGACGGGCTCGCGACGCGTGAGTTGCTCGCGGCCTGCCAGCCGCGCGAGGATACGCGCTTCGTCGTGCTGCATTCCTATGACGGTTACACCACCAATCTCGCGCTGGAGGACTTCGCCGCCGAGGATGCGCTGCTCGCCCATAGCTGGTCGGGTCAGCCGCTGACGGAGGAGCATGGCGGACCGGTGCGGCTGGTCGTGCCGCATCTGTATTTCTGGAAGAGTGCCAAATGGCTCCAGGCCATCGAATTCCTGACTGAGGACGCTCCGGGCTTCTGGGAAGTCCGCGGCTATCACAACCGCGGCGATCCCTGGGCCGAGCAGCGCTATTCAGGCGATTAGGTTCAACAAAGGACGGGGGAAGTCCAATGCCGACGGAACGCTTTCAATTCACGGGTGAAGGCGGCCATCAGCTTTCGGCCGCGCTCGAACTGCCGGACGGTGAGCCCGCGGCTTTCGCGCTGTTCGCGCATTGCTTCACCTGCGGTAAGGATACGCTGGCGGCCAAGCGCATCTCGGTTGCGCTCGCCGCCAAGGGCATTGCGGTGCTGCGGTTCGACTTCACCGGGCTCGGCTCCAGCGAGGGCGATTTCGCCAATTCCACCTTTTCCTCCAATGTGACCGATCTCGTGCGCGCCGCCGATCATCTGCGCGCAACGCGCAAGGCGCCGTCCGTCCTGATCGGCCACAGCCTCGGCGGTGCCGCGATCCTCGCGGCAGCAGGACATATCCCTGAAGCCAAGGCGGTTGCCACCATCGCGGCGCCGTCCGATCCGGCCCACGTCACCGGGCTGTTCAAAGAGCACATCAATAACATCCGCGCGCAGGGCGAAGTGGAAGTCTCGCTGGCGGGCCGCCCGTTTCGGATCAGGCGTGAATTCCTCGACGACATCATCGAGCATGAGTTGATGAAGGACGTCACCGGCCTGCACAAGGCGCTTCTGGTGATGCACTCCCCGGTCGACGACACCGTCGGCATCGACAATGCGACCAAGATCTTCGTGTCGGCGAAGCACTCCAAGAGCTTCGTCTCCCTCGACCATGCCGACCATCTGCTGACGACGCCTGCCGACGCTCTCTACGCGGCCGATGTGATCGCGGCCTGGGCCAGCCGCTACATCGACACCGCAAAGCCCGCGAAGGCGATGGATCTCCCCGAGACGCCGCGCCAGGTCGTGGTGCAGGAGACCCGCAAGAGCAAGTTCAACCAGATCATCTCGGTCGGTCCGCACCGTCTGGTGGCGGACGAGCCTGTGGTTGCCGGCGGCGAGGACGCTGGTCCCGGGCCCTATGATTTCCTGCTCGCAGGCCTCGGCGCCTGCACCTCCATGACCATGCGCCTCTATGCCGACCGCAAATCGTTGCCGCTCGACCGCGTCACCGTCACGCTGAAGCATTCCAAGATCTACGCCAAGGACTGTTCGGAGTGCGAGACGCGCGAGGGCATGCTCGACCAGATCGAGCGCGACATTGCAATGGAGGGCGCGCTCGATGCCGAGCAGCGCAAGAGGCTGATGGAGATCGCCGACAAGTGCCCGGTGCACCGGACGCTGACATCGGAGATTCGCATCGTGACGAAGGCCGTGGAGTAATTCAAGCGGCCGGCGAACCTGCCCCGGTTGCCGCCTCGAAGGGTTGGACCCGCAACGCACCGCGCAGACCCGCCGTCGTGCCAAGCAGAATGCCGGCAACAGCGATGAACGAGCCCAGCGCCAGCGTCGACATGCCGGTGAGCCCCTGCCCGATCGAGCAGCCGAACGCCATTACGCCGCCGATCCCCATCAGCGCCGCGCCGGTGCCCGAGCGCAGCATGTGGCGCGGCGAAGAATAGCCTTCGAGCTTGAAGCGCCCCGTGACGAGCGCAGTGACCAGGCTCCCGGCGAAGACGCCGGCGACCGTCGCGATGCCGAAATTGAGTGTCAGGCCGGTCGAGAGCATGGCGTATTGCAGGCTATCAGCAATCGGCGCGATGAAAGTGAGCGAGGTCACCGGAACGGGATTGAAGTCGTCAGCACCGAGATAGCCGGTGACGAACCAGCCAGCGGCGACGAGCAGGCCGACGACGACGCCCGCGGCGATCTGGCCCGGCGAGCGACGAAATGCAGGATGCGCGAATGCAAACAGGATCAGCCCGACGACGAGCGCGGCAGCGGCCAGCGCGCGCGAAAGAGCTTCAGCCGGGCCAAGCGTTGCCAGCAGCGCCGGCAGCGAATTGGCGTTGACGGTGGTTTGAGAAGCCTGAACCAGCGCGATACGCGCCGGTGCAATCAGGCCCTTGAGCGTCATCTGCGCGGCAATCGCAAGCACGATCACGACGACGAAGGAACGGAGATTGCCGCGGCCGAGCAGCACCAGCGCCCGCGAGCCGCAGCCATTCGACAGCACCATGCCGTAGCCGAACAGCAGGCCGCCGAGGAACAGTACCGGAGCCGAGAACGTCTGCTGCAGGTAGATCGACTTGCCGAGATCGATCGTGCCGCTGCCCGCCAGCAACTGGCTGGCAGCGATCGCAACGGCAATCGCCAGCGCATAGGTGCGCACCAACCGCCCGTCGCCCCGCGCCAGAAAACCGCGCATGCTGCTCATCAGGCAGAAGCCGCTGAGCAGGCCGACGGCGCCATAGATCAGGCCGATGACGAGGCCGGCGAGGATGACGAGTTGCGTGGATTCCATTGGTTGTTCTCAGAACTCTCGCCAATCTCCGTCATTGCGAGCCCAGCGAAGCAATCTAGTCTGTCTCCGCGGGTGCATTTCTGGATTGCTTCGCTGCGCTCGCAATGACGGTGTGTTACGGCTTCAGGATCACCCGGTCGCGCGACGAGCCAGCGACAGCGACATAAGCATCCCTGGCGCGCTGCAGCGGATAGACGGCGCTCGCCTTGATTGGGAACGGTTTCAGATGCCCACTCGCAAAGCCCGGACCGAGGTCGCGCAGCACCGCACCGGTCGCCACCGACGAAAGGCCGAGCGTGTCGACACCGACATAGGTATGCTGGCCCCGGTAGAACTCGAGAATATTGAACTGCACGACGCGGTCGATCGCGGCGATCAGGATCTGGCGGCCGCGCAGGGCAAGTGACTTGTGCGCCGCCTGGAAGTAGGGATCGCCGACCGTGTTGAAGACGATGTCCGCGCCTTTGCCGCCAGTCAGATCGCGCACGCGCGTGGCGACATCAGTCGTGGAAGCATCGATCACCTCGACCGGCGCGTTGCTATGGCCTTCATAGGCCTCCGCTTTGCGCACCACGCCGATCACGCGCGCGCCCTGCCAGGTCGCGATCTGCACGGCGGCCTGGCCGACTTTGCCGTTGACGCCGAAGACCAGCACCATTTCGCCGGGCTTCGGTACGCCGGCGCGACGAAAGCCTTCCATGGCCGTGACGAAGGGCACGCCGATTCCGGCAGCTTCCTCCCAGGACACCGTCCTCGGCTTCTCCACCACGGCATCGGCTTCGACCACGAGATGGGTTGCGTGAGTGCCGTCGCGGCGGATGCCGAGATCGCCGGAGGAGCCGAACACCTCGCGCCCGATCGTCCCGGCCGGCCCGTCCATCACCACGCCGGCGTAGTCACGGCCGGGCGTACGCGGGAAGACAGCGTAAGGCATCAACCCCGTCGCGGCTTTGACGTCGGATGGATTGACGGCAGCAGCTTTCACCTCGATCAGGAGATCGTTCGGACCAGGCGTGAGCGTCTGAGGCTCGACCACCGGCGCAAGTGCCGCGGCATTCTCGGCCTTGGCATTGAGGCGGACGCAGCGCGCTTCGACGGTTTTGGTATCGGCTGGCGACATCGAAAGACCCGTGATTTCTTGCCGGCCTTGTCGCCTTTGGGGCCGGTCAAGTCAATCCGTCAAGTCAGTCCTTGGGCCGCTTGTCGTAGAGCCGTTTGGCCTTGCCGAGCGAGCGCTCCAGCATGGCTGGCGCGACCACTTGAACCTTGGAGCTGATCCCGATCGTGTTCTTGATGTGGGTCGATACCCTGTCGGCGTGATCGACAAGCCCGCGGCCGTCCCAGCTTTCGGGTCGCGCTTCGGCGATGATCGTCAGCTCGTCCATGCGGCCTTCGCGGGTGAGTTCCAGGATGAAGTGGCCGCCGCACCAATCGGTCGCGAGCAACACCTCCTCGATCTGGGTCGGGAACAGATTGACCCCGCGCAGGATGATCATGTCATCCGAGCGCCCCGTCACCTTCTCCATGCGCCGCATGCCCGGCCGTGCCGTGCCCGGCAGCAGCCGCGTCAGGTCGCGGGTGCGATAGCGGATCACCGGAAACGCCTCTTTGGTCAGCGAGGTGAAGACCAGCTCGCCCTTCTCGCCGTCGGGCAGCACTGCGCCGGTCTCGGGGTCGATCACTTCGGGGTAGAAATGGTCCTCCCAGATATGGAGCCCGTCCTTGGTCTCGATGCATTCCTGCGCCACGCCGGGGCCGATCACCTCGGAGAGACCATAGATGTCGGTCGCATCCATGTCGAAGGCGTCCTCGATCTCACCGCGCATGGCGTTGGTCCAGGGCTCGGCGCCGAAGATGCCGACCTTGAGCGAGCATTGGCGCGGATCGAGCTTCTGGCGCTTGAACTCGTCGAGGATCGCCAGCATGTAGCTCGGCGTCACCGTGATGATGTCGGGCCGGAAATCGTTGATGAGCTGCACCTGCCGCTCGGTCATGCCGCCGGAGATCGGCACCACGGTGCAGCCGAGCTTCTCGGCACCGTAGTGCACACCGAGGCCGCCGGTGAAAAGACCATATCCATAAGCATTGTGGATGATCATGCCGGTGCGGCCGCCGGCGGCACGGATCGAGCGCGCCATCACGTCCGACCAGGTGCCGATGTCGCGTTGGGTATAACCGACTACGATCGGCTTGCCCGTCGTGCCGGAGGAGGCATGCACCCGCACCAGTTTTTCGCGCGGCACGGCGAACATGTTGAAAGGATAATTATCGCGGAGATCCGTCTTCACGGTGAACGGGAATTTGGCGAGATCGGACAGCTCGCGAAAATCGGACGGATGCACGCCGGCCTTGTCGAAGGCGTTGCGATAATGCGCGACGTTGTCGTAGGCGTGCTTCAGCGACCAGGCCAGCCGCCGCTTTTGCAGCGCCATGATCTCGTCGCGCGAGGCGCGCTCCTGCGCGTCCATCTCGGCGCTATAGGTGTTGTCACCTTCCTTGCGTCTCGTCAGAGCCATCGTCGTTTCCCCACATTGTCGTTTGTTCTTTTCTTTGGTCTCTTATTGATCCTGCGCCGGCAGCCACGTGCCGGGAATGACACGCGAATGCCCGCGGAATTCCGCGATGACGGTATCGCCTACAGTGACACGCACGTCGTAGATGCCGGAGCGGCCGCCACGGGTGATCTCTCTTGCCATCGCAACCAGGCGATCGCCAAGCTTGCCCGGCCTGATGAACGAGATCTGCCCCTGCGCCGCAACGACGCGCTCATTGTGCGAGTTGCAGGCAAATGCGAAGGCGGAATCGGCGAGCGTGAAGATGAAGCCGCCATGGGCGATGCGCTGGCCGTTGACCATGTCCGGTCGCACCACCATCGCCAGCGTCGCAAAGCCGGGGCCGATCTCGACGATCTCCATGCCGAGTCCCTTGGAGGCATCGTCCTCCGCCCACATCGCGTCAGCACAGGCGCGGGCAATATCCTCGGGCGACAGGGCGGCCTTGACGTTCACGCGCTTCTCCCGGGCAAATGTCTATCCATCATGCTCTGCTGCTTGGCCAAAACTGTCAAACATGGTCGTAATCGACCACGACCCGCTCCGACGACGGCTTCGCCTGACAGGTCAGGATAAAGCCGGCCTTCAGCTCCCAGGGTTCCAGCGAGTAATTGATGTCCATCGGCGCCTCGCCCTCGACCAGCTTGGCGCGGCAGGTCGAGCACATGCCGCCCTTGCAGGCGAAGGGCAGATCGACGCCGGCGCGCAACGCGGCATCGAGTATCGCCTCGTCCTCGGCAACAGGCACGTCGCGGCGCTTGCCGTCAATGATGAGGGATGCGACCGCCTTCGGCGGCGCGTCGGGCGCAACGGCCTTCTTCGGCCGCGGCTTGCCGCCGAATTCGGAAACGAAGCGCTCGACATGGATACGCTCTTCCGCGATCCCGAGGTCGCGGCAGGTCGCCTCGACGTCCTCGCTCATGCCTGATGGACCGCAGATGAAGACATGATCGACGCTCTCCGCCGGCACCAGTGAACGCAAGAGCACCCTCACCTTGTCGCCGTCGAGCCGGCCATGCAGGATCGGGATATCCTGTTCCTCACCGGAGATGACGTGGAAGATCGAGAGGCGGTCGATGAAGCGGTCCTTCAGCTCCTCCAGCTCTTCGAGAAACATGATGTTGTCGGTGGCGCGGTTGCCGTAGAACAGAAAGAAGCGACTGTCGGGCTCGCGCACGAGCGTGCCTTTCACGATCGAGAGAATGGGCGTGATGCCGGAGCCCGCGGCAAAGCCGACATGGATACGGCCGGTCTCCGCTGATGGGACCAGGCCGAAGCGCCCCGTCGGCGTCATCACGTCGAGCTCGTCGCCGCATTTCAGCTCGTCCGCCGCCCAGCTCGAAAACGCGCCGCCGTCGACCTTCTTCACGGCGATGCGGATCTCGCCGTCGTCGGGTCCGGAACAGATGGAATAGGAACGGCGCACTTCTTCGCCATCGAGAGTGGTGCGGAGCGTCAGGTATTGGCCGGGCGTGAAGGCATAATCACTGGCGAGTTCGCCGGGAATGGCGAAGGTCATCGAGATGGCATCCGAGGCCTCGCGGCGGAGGTCGTTGACGGCCAAGCGATGGAAGCGCGGTGCGACTGCTGACATGATCAATGACACTTGAAATAATCGAAGGGTTCACGGCAGGCCTTGCACCGCCAGAGCGCCTTGCAGGAGGTCGAGCCGAATTCGGACAAGAGTTCGGTCTTGTCAGAGCCGCATTGCGGACACGCGACGGCCTGTCCGCCGAATAGCGCGCGGCGCGAGCTTGAGGCCTGCGGCGGCGCGATGCCGTAGGCGCGCAGCTTCCGGCGGCCCTCCTCGCTCATCCAGTCGGTGGTCCAGGCCGGCGACAACACCGTGCGCACCTCCGGACGACGGAAGCCGGCGCGCTCCAGTGCAAGCTCGATCTCGAGTGCAATCATGTTCATGGCCGGGCAGCCCGAATAGGTCGGCGTGATCGCGACCTCGACGCGATCGCCGTCCAGAACGACGTCACGGAGCACGCCGAGATCGGCGATGGTCAGCACCGGAATCTCGGGATCGACCACGCTCGCCGCGGCATCCCAGGCCCGCCGGCGTAGCTCGCTATCGCGCTCCAGCACCGTCACCATGTCGACCCCGGGAAGGTGCGCTGCATCGATTGCAGCTCGGACAGGAGATGGCCGAGATGCTCGCTGTGCCGGCCAGAGCGGCCACTCTGCTGCATCCAGTCGTTCTGCGGCAGCTCAAGTGTCGCCTCTCTGACGATATCAGACAACGTCGTCAACCAACGACCGCGCAAGCTCGCCGGATCGATGGCAATATCGGCATGGATCAGGGCGCGCTCGGCTTCGTCCACGGCAAACATCTCACCGGTGAACGCCCAGAGATGATCGATCGCGGCCTGCGCCCGGGCGTGGCTTTCGTCCGTGCCGTCGCCGAGCCGGATGATCCACTCGGAGGCATGGCGCAGATGATAGGCGCTCTCTTTCTCCGACTTGGCCGCAAGGGCGGCAAGCGTCGTATCGCGCGAGGTCATCATCGCGCGCCAATAGAGGTCGGCGAAGGCGGAATAGAAGAACTGCCGCACCAGCGTCTGGGCGAAATCGCCGTTCGGCTGTTCGACCAGCAGAAGGTTACGGTATTGCCTGACGTCGCGCAGATAAGCGAGTTTGTCCTCGTCGTTGTCGTTGCCTTCGACCTTGGCGGCGTAAGTGTAGAGCTCGCGCGCCTGGCCGATCAGGTCGAGCGCGATGTTGGACAGCGCCATGTCCTCTTCCAGCATCGGCGAGTGACCGCACCATTCCGACAACCGGTGGCCGAGGATCAGCGCGTCATCGGCGCGGCGCAGCGCGTACAGCACTAGCGGCGTTTCGGAGACCTGGA
Organism: Bradyrhizobium sp. DN3; assembly: GCF_041357655.1. Classification (NCBI taxonomy): domain Bacteria; kingdom Pseudomonadati; phylum Pseudomonadota; class Alphaproteobacteria; order Hyphomicrobiales; family Nitrobacteraceae; genus Bradyrhizobium; species Bradyrhizobium sp. DN3. The sequence goes on from NZ_JAULLN010000001.1 coordinate 292,034, forward strand.
TGTTGGCGACCGGCATCACATGTGCCCCACTTCTTCGGGCACCTCATAAAAGGTCGGGTGCCGATAGATCTTCGATTCCGCCGGTTCGAACATCATGCCCTTGTCGGCCGGATCGCTCGCGGTGATCGCGATGGAGGGCACGACCCAGATCGACAGGCCCTCGCCGCGACGGGTGTAAATGTCCCGAGCAGCTTGCAGCGCCATCGTCGCGTCGCTCGCATGCAGCGAGCCGACATGTTTGTGCGCAAGCCCGTTGCGGCTGCGAATGAAGACTTCCCACAGCGGCGTGTTCGGCGTGGCCATCGTGATCTCCCTATTCCCTATTCCGCGGCTTGTGCGGTCTGACGCTGCGCGCGCTTTGCCGCGTAAGCGGCTGCCGCCTCACGCACCCAGGCGCCCTCCTCGTGCGCCTTGCGGCGCGCGGCCATGCGATCGCGATTGCACGGGCCGTTGCCGGCGAGCACCTGCTTGAATTCGGTCCAGTCGATCTCGCTGTAGCGCCAGTGCCCGTCCACATCCTGCGTCATGGCGGGATCGGGAATGGTGAGGCCGAGATATTGCGCCTGCGGCACCGTGGCATCGACGAATTTCTGGCGCAGCTCGTCATTGGAGAAGCGCTTGATCTTCCATTTCGTCGAGGTGTCGCTGTGCTGACTCGTGGCATCCGGCGGGCCGAACATCATCAGCACCGGCCACCACCAGCGGTTCAGCGCATCCTGCGCCATCGCCTTCTGCTCTTCCGAGCCGCGGCACAGCGTCAGCATGATCTCGTAGCCCTGGCGCTGGTGAAATGACTCCTCCTTGCAGACGCGGATCATCGCGCGCGCATAGGGGCCATAGGAGCAGCGGCACAGTGGGATCTGGTTCATGATCGCGGCGCCGTCGACCAGCCAGCCGATGGTGCCGATGTCGGCCCAGGTCAGCGTCGGATAATTGAAGATCGAGGAATATTTGGCTTTGCCCGCGAGCATCGCGTCGACCAGTTCTTCGCGCGAGGTCCCTAACGTCTCGGCGGCGGCATAGAGATAGAGCCCGTGGCCGCATTCGTCCTGCACCTTGGCGAGCAGCGCGGCCTTGCGGCGCAGCGTCGGCGCGCGCGTGATCCAGTTGCCCTCGGGCAGCATGCCGACGATCTCGGAATGGGCGTGCTGGGAGATCTGGCGGGTGAGCGTCTTGCGGTAGGCCGCCGGCATCCAGTCGTTCGGCTCGATGCGCTCCTCGGCATCGATGCGGCCCTGGAATTGCGCAGCCCTGGCCGCGTCCTCAAGACCGCGATCGTCGGTCTCGGCCGTGTTCAGCGCCTGGGTGTACATGCGCATCCTCCCGATTTGTTGGGAGGAAATATATAACAGAATTTAGTTCATGCAAGATATTTCTGTAACATATAGATCAAACGCCGAACCTCCGTTCCAGAAGCTTCCGCGCCGCGGGCAAGGGTCCCCTCTCGTTGGTTCCATGGCTGTCGAGCCATTGTTCCGACGGAGCCAGCAGTGCGCGATAAATCTCGCCGCAAAGCGCACGCGCCGCCCTGCCCGGCCAATCCGACGGCAACAGGCTTTCGGGCAACAGCGGATCGCGCAGCACCACGCGGCGGTAATAGTGGATCAGGAGGATGCGCGCGGTGAAGGCGTCAGCCTCGGATAAATCCGTGCCGCGCGCGATCGCGGCACGGAGCGGCTCGAACGTCTTCATGAATTTCAGATACGCATCCGCAGTGCGGTCCAGCGGCCAGCTCGCGCTGAGCAGGCGGCGGCCGCTGTCATCCTCCGCCGAGACTTCGAGACGGATCGCGCCCACGGCCTCGTCGGGCACCGGTACGCCCGACGGCGCGACCCATACGCCCGGCAGCGGACTGCCGAAGCCGGCATTGCGGAGTGCCTCGCGCGAGGCGTCGCGGTCCTCGCCGTTGCCGATCAGGAGCAGCTCGAAGCGACCGGTCCAGTCGGACGGCGGCGGATCGTAGATGTGGCGCGTCGCGGCCTCGAAAGTCTGGCGTCCCTTTTCGGCCAGCCGATAGAAGCTGTTGCGGCCGACCTTTTCGCGGGTCAGCCAGCCATCGGCCGCAAGGCGCGACATCGCGGTGCGCACCACGCCACTGTCGATGTCGAGGCTTTCGAAGAATTCCAACAGCGTGCCGAGCCACACCACACCGCCGCGCGGCACGATGGCGTCACCGAACACGGTGATGACGATGGAGCCGGTGCGCGACGGCTCGCGCTTGAGCTGGTCGATGATACGGGACAACGGATGCGCCATCCGCGAGGCATAGCGCGTTTGGTGCGGGCGCGACAATGGACGGGAGCGACTAGGCGAGAGCCAGGCTCGATCCTTCGAGATGGCGCGTCCTCTTCTCCCTCTCCCCGTTCTTACGGGGAGAGGGTTGGGGTGAGGGGCTGTATCAGCAAACTCAGTAGCAGACGGACTCGCGGAGATTCCCCTCACCCGCCACGCTCCGCGTGTCGGCCTCTCCCCGCAAGCGGGGAGAGGCGAAGGAAGCAATCACCTGTGCGGATCGGGATAGGCCAGGCTGCGCCAGCCGCTGCGATCGAACGGCCGCCACTGGCCTTCTTTCTGCGCGAGGCGGTCGGCCACGGCATAGACCACGGCGGGATGATGACCCATGCCGCAATGGCTGCTTTCGACCTCGATGCTCTCGGTCTGCGCTCCCGATTTCTCCATGCAGCCCTGCCAGGCGCAGACGCCGTCGGTGCGGCTGAAGATGGCGGTGGTCGGCACCGGCGGCGGGAGGGCTAGCTCGCCGCCGAAACGCGGATCGACCTCGTCGGCCTTGCGCCCGCTCGCCCATTCATAGACGCGCCAGGCGTTGGTCGAGCGCGGATCGCCGGCAAAGGGGCTGCCGAGCGTGATCACCTGGCGTACGCGCTCCGGCATCATCTTGGCGAGCTGGCGCGCATAGAGGCCGCCGAGGCTCCAGCCGACCAGGCTGATCTTGCGGCCATGCGTGTCGCTGAGCTCCTGGACCAGATCGACCATCGCGTGCTGGACGCCGGGACGCAGTCCGTAGTTGCGACCCTGGCGCCAGCCGCTCACCGCATAGCCTTTGCTGGCCAGAAACGCGCGCAGCGCGCGCGTGGACGTATCGGAGGCCACGAGGCCCGGCAGTACCAGCACCGGATGCCCATCGCCGCGGGGCGCAAGGCTCAGCAGCGGCAGCGCGCCGAGGAATGCGCCGAACTCATGAATCGCACGCCCCTCCAGAAACATCAGGGTGCGGGACGGCGGACGCAGCGTCTGGGCAGTTGCGGTCATCAATTTTTCCCCTGGGAGAATTCCTGGAAAGGCCGCCGGCTGCGATGCCGGCAAACGGGCGTGAACTCCAATACGCCGGCTTCTTGATCGTTCCGCAGCGCAACATGAATCAGCTAGGCGGCCGGTTCCCGACATTCAAGCGGGAGAGGCGCAAGGCGACAATAGGCCCGCGCGTTAATGCTAACGGCCGTGACGCAAAAGTCACAGCAATCGGAGCAGGAATTCTACGGAGTAGAGCGCAAGTCCCGCGAGGCCGCCGATCAACGAACCGTTGAAGCGGATGTATTGCAGGTCGCGTCCGATGTTGATTTCGATCAGCGAAATCAACTGCGTCATATTCCACGCCTTGACCTGGTCGGAGATGAAGGTCGAGACGCCGCCCTTCTGATCGGCGACGACGCTGCGCAGCACGGTCACCAAGCCCTTGTTGATCTCCCCGCGCAGTTCGGCATCGCCGGCGAGCGCTTCGCCCGCGGCGACGAACATGCCGGCGAGATGATGCTGGAGCACTTGCGTCTCGCCGCTTGCGCTGCGCTCGATGAAGGAGCGCGTGTTGGCCCAGACGGTGCGGGCGAGATCGGCAAGCTCCGGCCGCGCCAGCAGATCGCGCTTCAGGCCGTCGATGCGGTCGATATAGGCCCGGTCGGTGCCGAGCTGGTCGACGAAGTTCAACACCATGCGATCGAACTCGCCGCGGAACGGATGTTTGGGGTCGCTGCGCACTTCATTGAAGAAAGCGGTGGCGGACGCCACGATCTTGTTCACCAGAAACTTGTCGGCGCGATAGAGCCGCAGCAACGTCGGCAATTCCGCGCGCACCTTCTCGCGGATCATCGCCATCGTCTCCTTCTGATTCAGCGTGTCGTGCATCACGCGCAGGAGATCGTCGAACAGAATCTGGTGCCGCCCTTCCGCGACGAAGCCGCGCAGCGTGCCCGCGGCGAGCGGCGCAAGGTCGATCGCCTGGAGCTGGGAGGACATGCGGCGGATGATGAAGGTCATCAGGCCCGAGCTTTCCGTCGCTGAGAACGCCTCCGGCAGCAGGCGGAGCGCAAAGCGCGCGAGATCGTCGCTGCGCTTGCGGTCACGCAGCCAGTCGGCGACGAAGGAGCCGAAATCGATTTCCTTCAGCTTGGCCTCGACGGGACCGGTCTCGAGGAAATGCACCTGGATGAATTCGCCGAGCTTGTCGGCGATGCGGGCCTGGTTGCTCTGGATGATCGCGGTATGCGGGATCGGCAGGCCGAGCGGCCGTTTGAAGAGCGCGACCACGGCGTACCAGTCGGCGAGCCCGCCGATGGTCGCAGCTTCCGCGAAGGCCGCGATGAAGCCGAACACGGGATGCACGTTCAGCAGGAGTTTTGCGACAGTGAACAGAGCCAGCGTCGAGGCCAACACCAGCGTCGCCAGCGCTTTCACGCGCCGCAGCTCCGCCGCGCGTTCGGCGTCGCCGGGGGTGTCGAAGGAGAAGGTGGCGGGTGCGTTCATGACTGCATCACCCTACCCGTCATTGCGAGCGAAGCGAAGCAATCCAGTCTGCCTCCGTGGAAAGACTCTGGATTGCTTCGTCGCTTCGCTCCTCGCAACGACGACTGCGGCAGCGCAAAACAAAGGCCCGCCGAAGCGGGCCTCAAATTCAGTTGCTACTCAGGCGCCAAATCAGGCGGTCTTGTTGTAGACCCTGGCAAAGTTGTCCTGAGCGGACTTCGCACCGTTGGCGGCGAGCTTGCCGAGATAGTCGGCGGTCGCCTTTGCACGCGAGACGAACGCTTCGCCGCGGGCGCGGAGCAGGCTCGACTGGATCTCGACGGCCTCGCTGATCGACTTGGCGGACGCGAGCTTGTCGATGCCCGAGAAGAACGCCTCGGCGTCCTCATAGATCGCCTGCTGGATATTGCGGCTGATCTTGCCGGCCTCGGCGACGGATTCGGTCACCGCATTCTCGACGGCGGCGGTCACCCGCTCGGAGCCGGCGAAAGCTTCGGCGGCACGGTCCTTGGCGGTGTTGGCGGTTTTCTTGACGAACTCGCGGGCGGCCTCGGGAACTTCCAGATTCTGGATGTTCTTGAAAGCGTCCTTGAAGCCCTCGAAAGCGGTGTTGGTTTCAGTGGTCATGGGGTTCTCTCCATCCTCATTGGTCTGAGCTATGGGCTCACCCCGTCCGCATTGGCCCGGGGCATGGCTTATATGGCGTAGTAAATTGTGCGACGCAATATTCATATTGCAGTGCGATATCACGAAATCGTGAATAGCCTTAGCAAAAGGCGCCACACTGCCCTAGTTGGAGGCCGTCTCGGACGAATTAGGTCCGTACCGGCCCGATCTTCAGCTTAATGCTGGACGGCGCCTGGCAATCCATAGGCCTCCATCTGCGCCTGAACCTGCGCGATGTTGTGCCCCAGCACCACAATGTCATGGGTCTTGCCATCGATATCCCGCACGTGGTCGCGCAGCAGCGCCTCGGCCTTGAACCCGAGGCCTTCGAACAGCGCGATCGCCGCCCGCTGGTCGACCGTCATCTGCACCGAGAGCTTTTCCAGGCCAGCACCGAGCGCAAGTGCAAAGGTCTCCTGCGAGAGCGCCTTCCCCACACCCTGCCCGCGCACGTCGGACGAGACCACCATGCGGATCTCGCCGACATGAGGCGACCAGGAATGCGGATCGCGCACCAGCGTGCCGCAGCCGACGACCTTGCCGTCCCTCATCGCGAGCAGGCTCTGAATCGCGCCGCGCTCGATCTCCTTGGCCCAGGCGGAGAGCACCTTCGGCTCGCTGATATTGCGTGGCAGGAACAACAGATCGTGGGACGGAAGACCTTGGCCGAAGGCGAGCACCGCGGCTTCGTCTCCGGGCGACATCAGGCGGATCTCGATATCACCAGCATCGGTCTTGATGTGACGCGGATAGGAACGCTGCTCACTCATGTCGATCTCTTCCCCAGCCAGGAGTCCAATTTCGGCCACAGCCGCTTCACCGCGTTGGCACCGGCGACCAGCGAGACGTGTCCGCCCTTCAACATCACCTCTTCCTTGTCCCCGGACCCGATCTTGGCGATCAGGTGCTTTGCGGCGTCATAAGGCACGATGTGATCGTGCTCGGCGACCGCATGCAGGATCGGCACCTTGATGTTTTCGAGCTTCGCCGCGCGGCCGCCGACCGACATGGTGTCGTTGAACAGCTTGTTGTCCCACATCAGGTCCTTGGTAATAGTGCGGAAATACTCGCCCGCCAGCGGCAGCGTGTCGGTCGCCCAACGGTCGAACATGCGATAAGACTTGACGAACTCGTCGTTCCAAATGTTTTCCCAGAGCTGGATTTGGCTGACAGTGCGTGAGGCCGGGCGCAGCATCTCGAACGAGGACAGGATCATCTCCGGCGGCACATTGCCGACGCTGTCGACGAGATGGTCGACATCGAAATAGCGGCGGTCGGAGAAATTCGAAAACAGCTTCATCTCGCGGAAGTCGATCGGCGTGGTGAAGCAGATCAGGTTCTTCATCGGCCCGTCCTTGTGAATCGAGCCGTAGAGCAGCGACAGCACGCCGCCGAAGCAATAGCCGATGATGGAAACGTCCTGCTCGCCGGAATCCTGCTGGACGCGACGAACGCAATCCGGGATGAAGTCGAGGACGTAGTCCTCCATCCGCAGGCTCTTCTCCTCCGGCCGCGGTGCGGTCCAGTCCAGCATGTAAACGTCGTAACCACGCTTGAGCAGGAACTCGATAAAACTCTGGCCGGGCACGAGGTCGAGGATGTAGCCGCGGTTGGTGGTCGCCATCACGATCAGCACCGGCACGCGGTAGATCTCGTCCGACATCGGTCGGTAGTGATAGAGGCTCATCGTGCCGCGCGAATGCAGCACGTCCTTCGGTGTCGAGCCGAGCGTGGGGCCGGAGGTCGAGAAATATTCGACACCCTTGATGCTGCGCTGGATCGCGCGCTGCACCTCGGTCTGGATGCGCTCCGGGATAGATGCGAAATCAAGTCCCGTCGGCGCATTCATTTCTGCTCTCCGTTTTCGGAGGGCGGACGCTTCGTCCGCGGCGGCCGTGGCGTCCCATCGGAGCCTTGCGAGATGCCCGAACTTGCCGCCATTTGGCTCAGCATCGACTTCATCTCGCCGAGCTGGGCTTCAATGGACTGGAGCCGCTCCGCAAGACCCGTGACCTGCTCCCGGCTCGGCAGGTTCATTGCGACGAGGTATTTCTCCACGAGCTCGCCGAGCTGCTTCTGAGCACCTGCAGCAACTCCTCCCGCACGGTTCATCGCCTGTGAAAACTCGGGCGATGACATGGCCTGGTTGGCGAAGGAGTTGAACCCCTTCTCCATCTCGCCCACCATCTTCTGCCACACGGCGACGGGGTCGTTGGTCTTGTCGGTCATCGGCGTCCTCCAGATGTCGAGAGCTTCGATGCCCTTCTTTTTGGCCATACCACACCGTTGCGAGGGGCCGGTCAACCGGCAAGCGGCCCGGTGCCGCACACGCGGCTTCTTTGCCGCGGGAAACCGTGCAATACAGCATCGGTCAGCAGCAAGGGATCGCGACCGTGACCGTCCATCAGCCGCCCCAGACCGTCCGCGCCAATGGCATCGACATCTGTTACGAGATTTTCGGCAACGGCAACGCCGAGCCGCTGCTGCTGATCATGGGGCTCGGGGCGCAGATGATCCATTGGGACGATGCGTTCTGCGAGCAGCTCGCCGCGCGCGGCTTTCGCGTGATCCGCTTCGACAATCGCGATATCGGCAAGTCGAGCCATCTGACGGGCGGCAAGCGGCTAACGCCGCTTGAGCTGTTGAAGCTGCGCTTCCTCAGGATCCCCGTGGCAGCGACCTACAAGCTGATCGACATGGCGAGGGACACGGTCGGGCTGATGGATGCGCTCGGCATCAAGTCGGCGCATCTGGTCGGCGCCTCGATGGGCGGCATGATCGCGCAGGAAGTGACGCTGTCGTTCCCCGAGCGCGTGCGTTCGCTGACCTCGATCATGTCAACGACAGGCAATCCGCGCGTGCCGCCGCCGACACGCGAGGCGGCCGCCATGCTGATGGCGCCGCCGCCGCGCAGCAAGGAGGAATTCATGGTCCGCTTCGGCCAGACCTGGAAGGTGCTGCGCGTCGGCTCCTTTCCGGAAGAGGAAGCGCTCGACCCTGGTCGTGCCGAGCGGGTGTTCGCGCGCGGACTTAATCCGGCCGGTGTCGGCCGGCAGCTCCGCGCCGTGCTCGCCTCCGGCAGCCGCAAGGAACGGCTTCATGGCATGAGGACGCCGACGCTGGTCATTCACGGCACCGTCGATCCCCTGGTCCATCCCGAGGGTGGCAAGGACACGGCAGCGTCAATTCCAGGCGCCAAGCTATTGATGATCGAGGGCATGGGCCACGCGCTGCCGATGCGGTTCTGGCCGGAGATCATCGGCGCGATCGACAAGCACGCGCATGGCGCGGCGGCGCAGGCGGCGTAGACCGCCGGTCTCCTTACGGTGACCATGTGAGTGGCTGGTTACTCTCTTAACGAAAGCCGGCGCGAAAGCTATACAGGCCTTCCTCAATCGCAAAGAGGCTGCGGCCTCTCGGAGCTCACATGCATTTGATCGTCCGACCAGGCGCAATGATCACTGCTGCAATTCTCATGCTCTCGCTCGCCAGTAGCGCTGCGATGGCCGGTAGCGCGCAAGAAGAAGCCAATCGCAAAACCGTGCTGGCCTTCTACGAGAAGGGTCTCAATCAGAAGGACGCTGATGCGGCGCTTACCCATGTCGGCGACCGCTACGTCCAGCACAATCCAAACGCGGCCGATGGACCGGATGGCTTCCGAAAATTCATCGGCTTCCTGCGCGAAAAGTTTCCGAACTCGCATAGCGAGATCAAGCGCAGCTTCGTGGATGGCGACTTTGTGATCCTACACGTTCACTCCGTTCGCGAGCCCGGCAGCAAGGGGCGCGCAATCGTGGATATCTTCAAGCTGGAAAACGGCAAGATCGTCGAACACTGGGACGTCGTTCAGGACATTCCTGAAAATCCCGCAAACGGCAACACGATGTTCTGACGGATAGAACAGCGGCTGAGGAACGGCCTAGCTTTTCCGCGCGATCCAGATCACGTGGCGCGCACCGCCGCCCCTGCCGGTGGCACGGACATTGACTTCGTTGACGTCGAAGCCGGCACGGCCGAGGCGCTTGGTGAAGGCGGGGTTGGGTCCTGAAGACCAGACAGCGAGCACGCCGCCCGGCCGCAGCGTCGTCTTCGCCGCCGTGAGCCCGCTCGCGCCGTAGAGCGCATCATTGCCCTTCCGGGTCAGCCCTTCCGGCCCGTTGTCGACGTCGAGGAGAATGGCGTCGAAGGCGGACCGCTGCGCCCGGATGATCTCGCCAACGTCGGTCTGCCGGATGCTCACCCTGGGATCATCGAGGCTGTCGCCGAAGACCTGCGCCATCGGGCCGCGCGCCCAGGCTACCACCGCAGGCACGAGTTCGGACACCACGATCCTCGCGTTGCTTCCGAGCACGGCAAGCGCCGCACGCAGCGTAAAGCCCATGCCGAGGCCGCCGATGAGGACGACGGGCTTTACGACATTCTCGATCTGCTTTGCCGCCAGCGTGGCGAGCGCCGCCTCCGAGCCCGACAAGCGGCTGTTCATCAGCTCGTTGCTGCCGAGCTTGATGGAGAACTCCTTGCCGCGCCGCATCAGGCGCAGCTCACCGTCGGAACCGGGGATTTGCGCGGTGTCGATCTTTTCCCAGGGAATCATGGGAGAGCTTTAGCACGATCGGAAATCGTAGGGTGGGTTAGCCGAAGGCGTAACCCACCACTTCTGTATCCGCGGTAAGAGACCTTGGTGGGTTACACCCAGCGAACTGCGCTTCGCGTTCGCAAGGCTAACCCACCCTACAATCTCGCCCTATCCGCCCGCCCAGACGTCCAGCACATAGCGGTTCTTCGCGCCCATCTCCTCGATCCAGCGTGCGCTGGCCGCGGCATCGCTGCCGCTCTTCTCGCGGTGGATCGCGACGAGCGCGGCCTTCACGTCCGGCTCCATCCTGCCGCCGTCGCCGCAGACATAGATGATGGCGCCTTGCTCGATCAGCGGCCAGACCTTGTCCTTCTTCGCGGCAAGCACATGCTGCACATAGGTCTTGGGTCCATCCGCGCGCGAGAACGCCGTGAAGAGCTCGGCGATGCCGCTTGCCGCCAGCGCCTTCAGCTCGTCCGCATAAAGAAAGTCCTGGTCGGGATGGCGACAGCCGAAGAACAGCATCGCCGGACCGAGGGCGGCCCCCTTCGCCTTGCGCGCGGCGCGCTCCTGAAGGAAGCCGCGGAATGGGGCAAGTCCCGTGCCCGGCCCGATCATGATGATGGGCACGGATGAATCATCGGGAAGCCGGAAACCGGCCTTGGTCTCGCGCACGGTCGCATAGATCGCATCGCCCGCGCGACGGTTGGCGAGATAGTTCGAGCAGATGCCTTTGTAGGTGCCGCTACCAGAGGATGCCGGACCTTCGACCACGCCGACGGTGACGCTGCATCGCGCCGAGTCGACCGACGGCGAGGACGAGATCGAGTAATAGCGCGGCGCCAGCAGCGAGAGCATTTCCAGATAGACGTGAAACGGCAATTCGCAGGCGGAGTATTCAAGCAGCAGGTCGAACACCGATTTGCGCCTGGCCAAGATCTCGGTGCGGTAGCGCTCGAGCGCTTCAGACTCCTCGCCAACGAACGCCAGCAATTTCGGCTTGGTGACCGGGCAGCGGGTGTGCTCGGCCATGATCTGGATCTGCTTGCGCGTCGCCACCTGCTGCAGCTCGACGAACTCGCTGAGCAGGCGGCCGACCGATACGGCCTCGCCAACCGGCAATTGCGCGCGCCGGCCTTCGGCCACCTGAAGCCTGATCTGGTCGGCCGGCAGGAAGCCGAAACGGCGGGCGACCGAGTCCACCAGCGTTGGATCGTTGCGCGGGACGACGCTTAAGTGATCCCCGACGCGGTAGGTGATGTTGGACGGCAGCTGCACCTCGATGTGGCGCGTCGAACGCTCCGAGGGATTTGACCCTTCCTTGTTCTGGAGCTCGTCATTGACCAGCACCTTCATCGCCACCGCGCCGCCCTGGGCGACGATGGTGTTGACGGCAGTCACCGCCACCGGCTCGATCGCATAGAGCGGATCGTCCTCCGCGGTCCGGGTGAAATTCCAGTCGATGCCGAATTCCTCGGTCGCGACCTGGGCAGCCGCCGGGAACCATTTCTGGAACTGGCCGTCGAGATCGCTGCGCGCATCGCCTTCGCCGCGCGGATAGACCGCGCGCCCGCCATGCGCTGACAATTGCTCGTCGATGAAGCGCGGCACCGACTGATAAGTCGCGGCCCAATCGCTATTGCCGCAGCCGAACACGGCGTAGCGCACATTGGCAAAGGCATCCGTCGGCAAGTCGCTGCCGAGCCATTTGACGAACTGCGTCGCATTGTCAGGCGCCGCGCCGTTATAGGAGGCGCAGATGATGAGCACGCCACCTTCCTGCGGCAGCTTGCCGACGTAATCATCGAGCGGGCCAAGGTGAACGGCAAAACCGTTGATCTCGGCGAGATCGGCCATGCGCGTCGCGAGTTCCTCGGCGGTGCCGAGATTGGAGCCGTACAGCACCAGCATCGGTGTGTTGTGGCCGGGCCGCGCGGTCGGCTGGCGTGGCGCCCTCGGTGCCGAGGCCACAGCCGCGATGGGACCGCCATAGGCACCGCGCTCGCGGTCGGCGCGCGGACGCACCTTGATCTTGAAGCCTTCCGGCTTCATCGTCAGCGTTTCCTTCAGGTGCATCTGATAGCGCTGGTGATCGATCAGCTTGAAGCGCTGCAGGATCATGCCGAGTGCAAGCGCAGCCTCGTGCATGGCAAAGCCGCGGCCGATGCAGGCGCGCTGGCCGTTGCCGAACGGCTTCCAGGCATTGATCGGCCGCTTCGCTTCGGCTTCGCGGCTGAAATTCTCGGGATCGAACGCATCCGGGTTTGGCCCCCAGACGCTGGGATCGCGATGCAACGCCGTCACCAGGATGGTGGTGAAGGTGCCCTTCCTGAGTTTGTACTTGCCACCGCCGATGGTCTCGTCGTTGAGCGGCGAGATGCCGTAGGCCGGCGCCGGCGGCCACAGCCGCAGTGCCTCTTTCAGGATTTGCGTGATGTAGGTGAGCTGCGTCACCTGCTGATAGGTCGGTTTCGCATTGACGTCGGGGCCGAACACGCGGTCGACCTCGTCATAGGCCTTCTTGAGAATGTCCGGATGCTTGAGCAGTGCATAGAGCGTGTAGGACAACAGGCCGCTGGTGGTCTCGTGACCCGCGATCAGGAAGGTGTTGATCTGGTAGCGAATGTTGACGTCATCGAGCTGCTCGCCGGTCGCGCGGTCGACGCCGGTCATCATCGCGGCCAGCATGTCCTTCTTGTCGTCGATCCCGTCCGCACTCTTGCGGCGCTCCGCGATGATCTCGTCGACCATCTTGTTCATGAAGTCGACGTCTTCGGCCAAGGTCTTGCGCCGCTTCTGCATCCAGAGCTGCTCGAACGGCAAGCCGCGCGTCATCATGATGGTTTCGAGCGAGCGCACCAGCGACTCGACGAAGGGGTGGTAGTCGCGCCGGTAGAACGAGTTGAAGCGATAATCGAAACCGCACAGACCGATCGTATCAAGCGTCAATGCGGTCATATCGTGGACGACGTCGATCTCGTCGTCGGCGTTGAGCCGCTCCCATTTGCGGACGAGCTGCTCGGCGATATCGACCATGCTCGGATGATAAGACTGCATGGCGCGGTTGCCGAACGGCTGGAGCAGGATGTTGTGCGCCTTGCTCCAGTTCGGCTCCTTGGTATCGGCCGTGAACAGGCCATCGCCGCCGACCGCACGCACACGCCGCAACGCGCCCCGCACCGTCTTGTCGAAGCGCTTCTCGTTGGAGAGCTCGTCGACCAGATCATGGCCGGAGACAACGACGATCGGCGAGCCCATCATGTCGAGCCAGAAGATCGGACCGAGCTCCTTGGCGAGCCGCGTCAGGTGCTGCACGGGGGCGGCCGAATCCAGCGACAACATGTTGCCGACCACCGGCTTGGTCGGCGGATGCGGGATCGGGTCCAGTCGGTTCTTGGATGACATGAAAAGCGTTTTCCCCTGCCTCGATATTCGCTGTCGTCATTGCGAGCCCCCGGGTCCGCGCAAAGCGCGGCCCGATGACAGGCTCAGCGAAGCAATCCAGAAATGTATCCGCGCTGACAGATCTGGATTGCTTCGTCGCTTTGCTCCTCGCAATGCCGGGCTCGCAATGACGGCCTAGCCAAACCGCCTTCTACGCCATTCGATCAGCTTGGCGCTGACCTCCTCCGGCTTCTCCTGCTGCGTCCAATGGCCGCTATCCTTGACGAGATACTTCTCGAGATCGGGAATCAGCTTGTCCATGCCATCAGCGGAGGATGGCGGCAACACCGCGTCATTCTCGGCCATGATCATCAGCGACGGCACGCGGACCGTATGATCGAGCCCTTCCGCACGCGTCCAGTTGCGCGACATGTTGCGGTACCAGTTGATGCCGCCGGTGAAGCCGGTTCTGGTGAAGGCATCGACGAAGACTTTCTTCTCTTCCGGCGACAGGATCGGCGTACGCGGATCGTGCTTCGCGTCATAGGCGGCAATCATCTGCGGAAAGGCCAGATTGAGCCGCGGCGAAGCACCGACACCGGCGACGACCTCCTCCGGCGGCGCGTCGGCCGGGCGCGGCACCGGCTTACGCATGAACGCATCGAAGGTCTGTTCGACACGGCTGCCGAAAATCCTGTCCGGCTCGCGCGCCGGATCCTGGAACTGCACGATGTACATCTTGTCGCCGAAGCGTGCGCGCAACAGCTCGATCGGATCGGCCCAGGCGCGATTGGTGTGGGGTGTGTTGATGCCGACCACGCCGGCGACCCGGTCGATGTGCCGCAACGGCATCTGCCAGACGACGAAGCCGCCCCAGTCGTGACCGACGAAGATCGCCTTGTCGATCTGCAGATGATCAAGCAGTCCGACGAGATCGCCGGTCAGGTTCTCGATGTCGTAGGCCTCGACCGGCTCGGGCCGGTCAGTCGCACCGTAACCGCGCTGATCGGGCGCGATCACGCGGATGCCGGCCTCGCTCAACGCCTTGATCTGGTGGCGCCAGGAGAAGGCGAGCTCGGGCCATCCGTGGCACAGCACCATCGGCGGCTTGTCATCGGCCGGGCCAGCCTCGTAATAGCCCATGCGGATTCCGTTCGTCGTCGCGAACTTGAGCGGTGGCATTTCAATCATGGCGAACTTCCTACTCGGCAGCGCGCTTGATGTCGGCCGCGGGCGGCGCATAGGCCGCCTCCAGTGCCGCGAACTCTTCCGGCAGCATGTCGCACATCACTTGCACATGCGGAATGATGTTGGCGCCGACGATGAAGCCAAAATCGAGCTGGTCCCGATAGCTCTGCACGGTGATGTTGAGCGCCTGCCCATGCGTCGCGATCGACACCGGGAAGATGTGCAGAAGCTCGGCCCCTGCGGCATAGAGCGTCTGCCGCGGTCCCGGCACGTTTGATACCGTGATGTTGGCGGCCGGCGGCAGCACGTCCGACAAGTTGGAGCGGCTGTAGAGCAGCGCCAGGATCTGCACCATGATCGGTGCGCCCAGCATCGAGATATTGGAGACCTGCGGCATCAGTGCCCGCAGCGGATGCGACATTTCCTTGGACTTGGTCGATTGCGCGATGATCGCTTCGAGCCGCGCCTTTGGATCGGCGATGTTGGTCGCGATCGCGCAGATCATGCCGAACACCTGGTTGTTGGCCTCGGTGTTGCCCTCCTCGCGCAGCGAGATCGGCACGGCGGCGGTCAAGGATTTCGCCGGCAGCGTGCCATATTGCTGCAGATAGCGGCGGACCACGCCGGAGGCGAGCGCCAGCACGACGTCGTTGAGCTTGCCGCCGGCCTGCTTGGCCAGCGCCTTCGCCCGTGACAGTGAGATCGATACGCCGGCGAAACTGCGCTCCGACGAGATGGTCTTGTTGAGCATGGTCGGCGGCGACACCATGCTGGCGAGACTTTCGCGCGACTTCGGGTCGGCGACCTTGCCGAGCACGTCGGAGACGCTCTTGAGCACGGTCGGGATGTTACCGGCAAAGCGCACCGCGCTCTCGATCTGGTACATCGCATTGTCGAACAGGATCGAGCCGATGTCGCTCTTGCCGGTGCGCGGCAATTGCAGGTTCTTCGCGGCCGCCGATGCATCGAGTGGCTGGCTGAAGAGCTGCTGGTAGGAATCGAGCAGGTTGGCGGCGATATCGCGCGGCTCCTGTCCGGGCTTGGCCCCTGCCGTCGGTGGATCGACCTTCCGCGGGATCGGCGAGATGTCGTAGATCATGTTGGTCAAGGCCGCACCGGCGCCGCCTTCGATGGCGGCATGATGCATCTTGGAATAAAGCCCGACCTCGTTGTCCTTCATGCCCTCGAACACGTAGAACTCCCAGAGCGGACGAGCCCGGTTCAGGAGCTTGGCATGCATCCAGCCGACGATGCGTTCGAGCGTGGCGCGGTCGCGCGGCTGCGGCAGGCTGGCGCGGAAAATGTGGCGGTCGATGTCGAACTGGTCGTCCTCGACCCAGGAGGGGTGATCGATGTCGAGCGGCGCCTTCTCCAGCCGCGCCTTCAGGATCGGCGCGATGTGCAGGCGCGAGACGATCATCGCCTTGAAGTCTTCGAAGAAGTCGCCCTTGTAATCGTCGGGCAGGCGAAAGATAGCCATGCTGCCGACATGCATCGGCATTTCCGGCGTTTCCAGATAGAGAAACGACGCGTCCAGCGACGACAGCTTCTTACCGTCAGCCATAGTTCCCTCCCGCAAGATTTCGACGGGCGCCTTGGTCTGCGCTTCTCGTCAGGCCGATACTGCCTGTTCCGGCGGGGCATATGCAATGGCAAACGGCCCGGCCCGGTCAAATGGCCAGAATTCCCCCTCCGGTTGCGCCAGGCGGTCCGCCACGGCCCATAGCGCCGCGGGATTGACCCCGAGCCCGATATGGCTCGCCAGGTGCACCTCGATGTTCTCGGCACGGTCGGAGGGACGGAGCAGACAGGTGCGCCAGTTTACGACACCGTCGGCGCGCGAATAGATCGAGCTCGTAGGCACCGGCAGATCGCCGGCGAGCGCCTCGCGCTGTTCGGCAAAATCCTCGACCCGCTCGCCGGACAGCGCCTCGTACAGCCGCGTGGCATTGGTCGCCCGCACGTCGTTGGCAAAAGGGCTGCCGAGCGTGACGACATAGCGGACCATTTCCGGCGCCTGAAGTGCGAGATCACGGGCATAGACGCCGCCGAGGCTCCACCCGACCAGGCTGACCTTGCGTCCGGACGCGGCATGGATTTCGCCCAGACGAACGCGCAAGGCGTCGCGCATCCGTCCGAGCCCGCCGAGATTGCGGCCCATCCGCCAGGCATGTGCCTCATAACCGAGCTCGCTGAGATAGCGCCGCATCGGCGCCATCGAGAGATCGCTGGCGAGGAAGCCCGGTAGCGCCAGCACCGGATGGCCGTCGCCCCTTGGTGCGCGCATCAGCAGCGGAGACAGCAGCAGGCTCGCATTGAGTTCGAACAGGCCCCGAGCCTCGGCAAGCAGCAGTCCGACACCCGGCGGACGAAGCCGGCCTGGATCCAGCGTCCCGTCCGGCCCTGACGACACTATTTCTTCTTGTCGCTACTGCGCGTGCCGCCGAGGCCGGCCATCGCGACGAACATATCCTGAAACCGCTCGGCGAGCTTGGGATCGTACGTAAACCAGCTCTGGACCAACGATTCGGGCGAGACCTTGTCGATGTTGCTCAAGACCTGCTGCTGTAGCTTGTCCATCACCGCCGTCTGCATCGGCGACACATCGGGCAATCCAAAGAACTGGCGGGCCTCGAGGGGGGTGCAGTCGATTTCGATGTTAACTTTCATATCCCCTCCGGATGAGATTCGAGCGGCCTGCCGGTAGTATCGCCGCGAGTTGTGGTGCGACGCAAGCGACCTGATGTCGGCGGCGGGACGCCGGCTTCCGCCATCGGCGGGTATGGCCAATCAAATTGCTCGCACCCGCGTCCATCCGCCGGCCAATGCTGGTCAGCATTGCTGCACAGCGGTGCAAGTTGGCGCGTTCCTTGCTGGAATGACGCTTGCACGGGTCGAGAACTCTGGGCAACATGGATTGATCGGCCGGCCGAACAAATCAAAAATCACCGGCACGGCGGTGTGGAGAGGGTCAAGAATGTCAGTAGGTCGAAGTCTGTTTGCGGCGGCGCTCGCCGGTACGGTTGCGTTGACGGTCTCGCCGGCGTTGAGCCAGACGTTGCGCTATGCCAACCAGGGCGACCTGAAGTCGCTTGACCCCTATACCCTCAACGAGAGCACCACCCATGCCCATCTCGGTCACGTCTATCAAGGCCTGACTGCGCGGGACAAGGACCTCAAGATCATTCCGGCACTGGCGGAAAGCTGGGAAACTCCGGAGCCGACCCGCTGGCGCTTCCATTTGCGCAAGGGCGTGAAATTCCACAACGGCGATCCCTTCACCGCCGACGATGTGCTGTTCTCCGCCGATCGGGTCCGCAAGAAGGGGTCCAATATGCAGACCCGCCTTGCGGCCGACGTCAAGGTCGTGAAGGTCGACGACTACACCGTCGATTTCGTCCTGCCCTCGCCCAATCCCATCCTGCATTCGTCGTGGGATGTCTGGTACATCATGGACAAGAAATGGGCCGAGGAGAACAATGTCGTCGATCCGACGCCGGTGGCGGCGACCACGCCGAGCTACGCCTCGCTGCACGAGAATGGCACCGGCCCCTTCATCATCGAAAGCCACCAGCCCGGCGTGAAGACGGTGTTCAAAGCCAACCCCAATTACTGGGGCAAGATGGAAGGTAACCTGAAGGAGATCATCTTCACCCCGATCGCCTCCGATGCCACCCGCGTCGCCGCGCTGCTCTCGGGCGAAGTCGATGTCATCGAGCCGGTGCCGATCCAGGATATTTCCCGCGTCGATTCCAGCCCGAATGCACAGGTGCTGAAAGGGCCGGAGCTGCGCACCATCTTCATCGGCTTCGACCAGACCCGTGACGAGTTGCTCTACTCCAACGTCAAGGGCAAGAACCCGTTCAAGGACGTCCGTGTCCGCGAGGCCTTCTACAAGGCGATTGATATCGAGCTCATCAAGACGCGCGTCATGCGCGGACTGTCGACGCCGTCAGCTCTGATGATCGCGCCGGAATTGTTTGTGCTGTCCAAGGAGTTCACGCGGCCGAAATTCGACCCTGATGGCGCCAAGAAGCTTCTGACCGCGGCCGGCTATCCTGACGGCTTCGAGGTCACCATGGATTGCCCGAACGATCGTTACGTCAACGACGCCGCGATCTGCCAGGCCGTCGTCGGCATGCTCGCCCGCATCGGCGTCAAGATCAATCTCTTGGCGCAGCCGAAGGCGCAGTACTTCGCCAAGGTGCTCAAGCAAGGCGGCTACCAGACCTCGTTCTACCTCTTGGGCTGGACGCCGAGCACGATGGATTCCCACAACGTGCTCTATGACATCATGGGTTGCCGCGACGATGCGAAATCCTCGCGCGGTGAGGCCAACCTCGGCGGCTACTGCAACAAGGAGTTCGACGCCATCACCGACAAGGTGCTGGTCGAAACCGACACTGCCAAGCGCAACCAGCTGATCAAGCAGGCCTATGAAATCGCCAACAAGGACTGGGCCTACATCCCGCTGCACCAGCAGGCTCTGGCCTGGGGCGTATCGAAAAAGGTCAACCTGCCGCAGCGTGCCGACAATCTCGTCATGTTCCACTGGGCAACCAAGAAGGAATAGCGTCAGTTGAACACGAGGTCCCGGCAGCGTCAGACTTCCGGGACCTTTCCTTTTCCGGCCGACAAGGACGTCGGCCGTACGCACACCCAAGGAAAGTGGAAGGCATGCTCGCTTTCACGCTTCGCCGCGCCGTTCAGGCCATCGGCGTCATGTTCGCCGTCGGCATCATCGCCTTCTCGATGTTCCGCTTCGCCGGCGACCCCGTCAACCAGATCGTCTCGATCGACACGTCGGCGGCTGAACGCGAGGTCGTGCGCAAGTCGCTCGGCCTGGACGATCCCGTGCCGTTGCAATTCGTGCGCTATTTCGCCGATGCCGCGCAGTTCAAATTTGGTGTCTCCTATCAGTTCCGCCAGCCGGTCTCGACGCTGTTGAGCGAGCGCATGCCCGCGACGCTGGAACTTGCGATCTGCGCGACCGTCTTTGCCATGGTGCTCGGCATCCTGATGGGCGTCTATTCGGCGCTCAGGCGGGATGCCGTGCTCGCCAAATTATTCCAGGCGGTTTCGCTGATCGGCATCTCGCTGCCAACTTTCCTGATCGGCATTCTTCTGATCTATCTGTTCGCGGTGACATTGGGCTGGCTGCCCTCCTTCGGCCGCGGCGAGGTGGTCAAGCTCGGCTGGTGGACTACGGGCCTGCTCACGCTGTCGGGCCTGAAGGCGCTGATCATGCCCGCGATCACGCTCGGCCTGTTCCAGATGACCCTGATCATGCGGCTGGTGCGCGCGGAGATGCTGGAAGTGCTGCGGACCGACTATATCCGCTTCGCCCGCGCGAGGGGGCTGACCACCCGTGCCATTCATTTCGGCCACGCGCTGAAGAACACGCTGATTCCCGTGATCACGGTCGCCGGACTTCAGTTTGGCTCGGTTATTGCCTTTTCGATCATCACCGAAACCGTGTTCCAATGGCCGGGCATGGGACTTCTGTTCGTGCAGGCCGTGCAAAATGTCGATATCCCGATCATGGCCGCCTACCTGCTGATGGTCTCGCTGATTTTCGTCACTATCAATTTGGTGGTCGACATCCTCTACACCGTGGTCGATCCGCGCTTGCGCGCGACCGTCGGTCGCGCCGCATAAGGCAGCCTGCATGTCCGACGCAGTCGTCTCCAATTCCGACAAGCCGAGCGCGCAGCCGACGCATGCCGCCCACAGCTGGTTCAGCCGCGCGCTCGACAGCGACCTCTTTTATTCGTTCCGGCGCTCCAAGCTCACCATGGTGGCGGCGGCCATCACGGTCTTGTTCTTTCTGCTCGCGATCTTTGCCTCCTGGCTCGCGGTGCAGAACCCCTTCGATCCGGCGCAACTGCAATTGATGAATTCGCGGATTTCACCGCTGTGGACCGCGGACGGCCAGAGCCCATTCCTGCTCGGCACCGACGAGCAGGGCCGCGACGTGTTCTCCGCCATTCTCTACGGGATGCGCATCTCGCTCGCCGTCGGCGTGGCCGGCGTGATCTTCGCCGGCGCGCTCGGCATCGCGCTCGGCCTGATCGCCGGCTATTTCGGCGGCGCGGTCGACGGCGTGATCATGCGGATCGCCGACGTGCAGCTCACCTTCCCCGCCATCCTGATCGCGCTGCTGGTCAATGGCATCGCGAAATCGATCCTGGGCAACCGCCTGGATGCCAACAGCATGCTGGTGGTGCTGGTGATCTCGATCGGCCTGAGCTTCTGGGTGGGCTATGCCCGGACGGTGCGCGGTTCCGTCATGGTCGAGAAGAACAAGGACTATGTCGCCGCCGCGCAGCTGATCGGCCTGCCCGCACCAAAGATCATGCTGCGGCATGTGCTGCCGAACACGATGGGCCCGATCCTGGTCATCGCCACCATCAACCTCGCGCTGGCCATCATCACCGAAGCGACGCTGTCCTTCCTCGGCGTCGGCCTGCCCGACACCATGCCCTCGCTGGGGACGCTGATCCGGATCGGCAACAACTACCTGTTCGCCGGCGAATGGTGGATCGTCGCCTTCCCCGGGCTTGCGCTCGCGGCGCTGATTCTGTCGATCAATCTGCTCGGCGACTGGCTGCGCGACGCGCTCAATCCAAAACTTCGATGAGTATGCCTCGCCCATGACCGAACCCGTTCTCTCCGTGCGCAACCTCCAGGTCGAGTTCGCCTCCCGCCGCGGCACGCTGCGCGCCATCGACGGCGTGTCCTTCGACATCGCCAAGGGCGAGGTGCTCGGCGTGGTCGGCGAATCCGGCGCCGGCAAGTCCGTCACCGGCCTCTCGGTGATCGGCTTGATCGATCCGCCTGGCCGCATCGCCGGCGGCGAGATTCATCTCGCGGGCCTGCGCATCGACAATCTGCCACCGGAGGAGATGCGCCGCATCCGGGGCAAGCGCATCGGCATGATCTTCCAGGATCCCCTCACCTCGCTCAATCCGCTCTACCGGGTCGGCGACCAGATCGTGGAGACGATCCGGACCCACCTCAATCTCTCCGAACAAGCGGCGCGCCGCCGCGCCATCGACCTCTTGGCCGAAGTCGGCATTCCCGCGCCGGAAAAGCGCATCGACGGCTATCCCCACGAATTCTCCGGCGGCATGCGCCAGCGCGTGGTGATTGCGCTGGCGATCTGCGCCGAGCCGGAACTGATCATCGCAGACGAGCCGACCACCGCGCTCGATGTCTCCGTGCAGGCGCAGATCATCTCCCTGATCAAACGGCTCGGGCGCGACCACGGCACCGCCGTGATGCTGGTGACCCACGACATGGGCGTGATCGCGGAGACGTCGGACCGGGTCGCGGTGATGTATGCCGGCCGCATCGCCGAGATCGGTCCGGTGCAGGATGTCGTGAAGAATCCGCTACACCCCTACGCCAGGGGGCTGATGGGCGCGATCCCAACGCTGACCGGAGACGACAAGCGTCTCGTGCAGATTCCCGGCTCCATGCCGCGCCTGTCGGCGATTCCGCCGGGTTGCTCGTTCAATCCGCGCTGCGCGTTCGCCTTCGACCGCTGCCGGGTGGAACGGCCGGAGCCGCTCCCACGTGGCGCGCAGTCGGTTGCCTGCCACCTCTATGACAACGTGCCGGCGGAGAGCGCGGCATGAGTGCTCCCTTCGTCCAGGCCACCAATCTGCGCCGCGTCTTCGACGTCTCGAAGCCATGGCTCAACCGCGTGCTCGAAGGTGGGCATCTCGAATACCTCAAGGCGGTCGATCACGTTAGCTTCGAGATCAGGAAGGGCGAGACGTTCGCCCTGGTCGGCGAATCCGGTTCCGGCAAGACCACGGTGGCGCGCATGGTCGTCGGCCTGCTGCCGCCGAGTTCTGGCGACGTGCTGATCGACGGCGTGTCGATGACCGATCCGCGACAAGCGTCGGCGCGGCGGAAGCTACGCCGCCGCATCCAGATGATCTTCCAGGACCCCTATGCCAGCCTGAACCCTCGCTTCCGGGTCGACGCCATCATCTCCGAGCCGATCCGCGCCTTCGACCTGATCCAGGGCGAGCGCGACATCCAGGCTCGCGTCGGCGAGCTGCTCAGCCTCGTCGGCCTGCACCCCGACGACAGGCTGAAATTTCCGCACGAGTTCTCCGGCGGCCAGCGCCAGCGCATCGCGATCGCGCGCGCGCTTGCATCAGACGCCGAGTTCATCGTCTGCGACGAGCCGACCTCGGCGCTCGACGTCTCCGTGCAGGCGCAGATCCTGAACCTGATGCGCGATCTCCAGGACAAGTTCGGCCTGACCTATATGTTCATCAGCCACAACCTCGCCGTGGTCCGCCACATGGCGAGCCGGGTCGGCGTGATGTATCTCGGCCGCATCGTCGAGATCGCGGAAGGACGCGAGCTGTTCGCCCGTCCGCGCATGCCCTACACCAAGATGCTGCTGGGTGCCGTGCCTGATCTCGCCATGAGCGGCCGCCAGCGCATTCCGGTCAAGGGCGAGATCCCGAACCCGATCCATCCCCCCTCCGGCTGCGCCTTCAACCCGCGCTGTCCGCTGGCGTTCGATCTCTGTCGCAGGGACACGCCGGAACTGATCGACGGCGTCGCCTGCCACGCGGTCAACACCGCGCCGGTCCCGGCGTGACGCGCGCGTGCCATGCAGCCTGCGCATTTGGCGGCGGCGTGGCCCTGTGATCAATTGCGCGCGTCGCAAATGAGGTAGCCCATGGCCAGCAAGATCAATCCCGATCCGTTCACGACAAGGCCGGAGATCGAAGGCACCTTCGGGGTCGTCGCCACCACGCATTGGATTGCGACCGCCGTTGGCATGGGCATCCTGGAGAAGGGCGGCAACGCCTTCGACGCCGGTGTCGCCACCGCCTTCACGCTGCAGGTGGTCGAGCCGCATCTGAACGGCCCCGGCGGCGACGTGCCTGTCATCGTCCATGACGTCAAGCGCGGCCGCACCGAAGTGATCTGCGGTCAAGGCCCGGCACCGGCACGCGCCACCATCGCGCACTACAAGAGCGAAGGCCTCGACATGGTGCCCGGCACCGGTCTGCTCGCCGCCTGCGTTCCCGGCACCTTCGAATCCTGGATGTTGCTGCTGCGCGACTACGGCACGATGCGTGTGCGCGATGTGCTGGAGCCCGCGATCTCCTATGCGCGTGACGGCTATCCGCTGGTCGAGCGCGCCTGCGCCACTATCCAGACGGTCGAGCAGCTGTTCCGCAAGCATTGGCCGACCTCGGCCGCCGTCTACCTGCCGAATGGCGAGGTGCCGAGGCCCGGAACGCTGTTCACCAACAAGACGCTGGCTGCGACCTATACCCGCATTCTCAGCGAAGCCGAGAGCGGCGGCGGCGGCCGCGACGCCGAGATCGAGCGCGCGCGAAAAGCCTGGTCGCAGGGCTTTGTCGCAGAAGCCATCGACAAATTCTGCCGCACCCAGGAGGTCATGGACGTCAGCGGCTCACCGCATCGCGGCGTCCTCTCGGCCGACGACATGGCGCGCTGGCAGCCGACGATCGAGGCGCCGCTCACCTACGATTATGGCCGCTACACCGTCTGCAAGGCCGGCGTCTGGAGCCAGGGCCCGGTGACGCTCCAGCAGCTCGCTCTGTTGAAAGGCTTTGCGCTCGACGGGCTCGATCCGACCGGGCCGGAGTTCATCCATCTCCAGATCGAATGCGCCAAGCTGGCATTCGCCGACCGCGAAAAGTTCTACGGCGACCCCAAATTCAACGAGATCCCGATCGCGACGTTGCTGTCGGATGCCTATAATGACGAGCGCCGCAAGCTCGTCACCGACAAGGCCTCGCTCGACTTCCGCCCCGGCTCGGTCGAGGGCTTTGGCGGCGTGGTCAAGCTTCGCCGCGCCGAGGGCCAGCGCGAGGCGGTCGGCGCGCTCGGGGCCGGCGAGCCGACCGTGGGCCGCTTCGGCGAAGTGCGCGGCGACACCGTGCATTTCGACATCATCGACAAAGCCGGCAACATGGTCTCGTCGACACCGTCGGGCGGCTGGCTGCAATCCTCGCCGATCATTCCCGAGCTCGGCTTTTGTCTCGGCAGCCGTGCGCAGATGTTCTGGCTCGAGGAGGACCATCCTGCCGCGCTCGCGCCGGGCAAGCGGCCGCGCACCACGCTGTCGCCGACCATGGCGCTGCGCGATGGCGAGCCGTACTTGGCCTGGGGCTCGCCCGGCGGCGATCAGCAGGACCAGTGGATCACGCAGTTCTTCCTGCGCCACGTCCATTGCAACCTCAATCTCCAGCAGGCGATCGACGCGCCGGCCTGGCACTCCGAGCATTTTCCGATCTCGTTCTGGCCGCGCACCGCGCGCCCGGGCGTGCTCGTGGTCGAGAACCGCGTGCCGAAGGCCACGATCGAGAACCTTCGCGAGCGCGGGCACATCGTCGAGGTCGGTCCCGACTGGTCCGAGGGCCGCCTCACCGCGGCCTCGCGCGTCGGCGTGCGCCGGCGCGCTGCCGCAAATCCCCGCGGCATGCAGGGCTACGCCACAGGACGCTGATGGGCAGAAAATGACCTGGTCGATCATCGCGCGAGATCCTGCCACCGACCAGTTCGGCATCGCCGTTGCGACGCGTTTCTTCGCCGTGGGCGCGCGTGTCCCGTACATTGCCGCTGGACTCGGGGCAATCGCCACGCAGGCCTTGGTCAATCCCTATTACGGCATCGACGGCGTCAAGCTGCTGCGCGAAGGCCTCAATGCACACGACGTCATTGCCGCGCTGCTCGCTGCCGACGACGGCCGCGAAAGTCGCCAGACCCACATCATGGACGCGAGCGGCGCGATCGCCGCGCATACCGGGCGCGATTGTATCGACTGGTGCGGGCACATCGCGGGCAGCGGCTTCTCCATCGCCGGCAACATGCTTGCGGGCGCCGACGTGCTCGACGAGACCGCAAAGACCTACATCGCCAACGACAGCCTGCCCTTCCCGCGCCGTCTGCTCGCGGCCATGCGCGCAGGCGAAGCCGCCGGCGGTGACAAGCGCGGCAAGCAATCGGCGGCGCTGCTGATCCATGGTGAGGAGGAATGGCCGGCGTTGGACATTCGCGCCGACGATCATCCCGATCCGCTCGGGGAACTCGAACGGCTCGAGCGGGTCAGCCAGGAGCTCTGGGTGCACTTCCGCGCCTCCATGCCGACGCGGCAGAACCCGGCCGGCAACACCGATCGCAGCGTCATCGACGCCAGCATCAAAGCAGCCCGCGCAAGACAGTCATGAGCGCCAGTCCCCTCATCGAGATCACGGATCTGCGCATTCGCTTCCACGGCGACGATGGCCGTGTCACCCACGCGGTCGACTGCGTCGATCTCAGCGTCGCCAATGGCGCCACGCTCGGCCTCGTCGGCGAATCCGGCTGCGGCAAGAGCGTGACGTCGCTGGCGATCATGGGCTTGCTGCCGAAGCAAAGCGCGGAGATATCGGGTACGATCCGCTTCGAGGGGTTCGACCTGCTGAGCACCCCGGACCAGACCCTGCGCGACCTCCGCGGCAACCGTCTGGCGATGATCTTCCAGGAGCCGATGACCTCGCTCAACCCGAGCCTGACCATCGGCGACCAGATCATCGAGACGATCTTGCGCCATCGCGGCGGTTCGCGGCGCAGTGCGCGCGAGCGGACGATCGAGCTTCTGCGCCGCGTCCACATCCCCTCACCCGAGCGACGGATCGACGAATATCCGCACAAGCTCTCCGGCGGCATGCGCCAGCGCGTGATGATCGCGATGGCGCTGGCCTGCGATCCGCGCCTCTTGATTGCTGACGAGCCCACCACGGCGCTCGATGTCACCTTGCAGGCCCAGATTCTGGAGCTGATGCGGGAGTTGAAGGCGGCGAGCGGTGCCGCCATCATTCTGATCACGCATGATCTCGGCGTCGTCGCCGAGGTCTGCGACGAGGTCGCGGTGATGTATGCCGGCGAGATCGTCGAGCGCGCGCCGGTGGACGAATTGTTCTCGGCACCGCAGCATCCCTACACCGTCGGCCTGCTCGGCTCGATCCCGCGCCTCGACCATCGCGCCGAGGAGCTCGCGACGATCGAAGGCATGGTGCCGAACATGGCGCAGCCGCCCGCCGGCTGTCGCTTCGCCGCGCGCTGTCCGTTCGTGCTGGATGCCTGCACCAAGGCGCCGCCGCCATTGATCGAAGTCAGCCCCGGCCACCTGTCGCGCTGCATCCGCGCGCCGCTTGAACGTCTGGTGTCGTGATGGCACTGCTCGAGGTCGAAGGGCTGGTCAAGCATTTCGTCGCCGAACGCTCGCTGTTCGGCCGCGCTCGGGCGCACGTCAAGGCGGTCGATGGCGTCAGCTTCTCGCTCGAAGCCGGCAAGACGCTGGCCCTGGTCGGCGAATCCGGTTGCGGCAAATCCACCGTCAGTCGCCTGGTGCTGCGGCTGATCGAGCCGGATGCAGGTACGGTACGCTTTGACGGCCGTGATCTTCTCTCCCTGGACGCCAATGCACTCCGCGCCTTCCGCCGCGAAGCCCAAATCATCTTCCAGGACCCCTACGCCTCGCTCAATCCGCGCATGACGGTCGGCCAGATCCTGACCGAGCCGCTGGCGCTACACGATCTCGTGCCTCCCGCACAGCGGCGCGAGCGGGTCACCGAACTGCTGCGGCTGGTCGGGCTGGAGCCGCGGCTGGCGCAGCGCTATCCGCATGAATTCTCCGGCGGTCAGCGCCAGCGCATTGCCATCGCCCGTGCGCTCGCGGTCGAGCCGAAGCTGATCATCTGCGACGAGCCGGTCTCGGCGCTGGACGTCTCGATCCGCTCGCAGATCCTTAATCTGCTGCGCGAGCTCCAGGACCGGCTCGGCCTCGCCTACATCTTCGTCTCGCATGACCTCGCCGTGGTCAAGCACATCGCCGACCACGTGGCGGTGATGAATCTCGGCCAGATCGTCGAGACGGCGGAGGCCGACGCGCTCTTCGCAGCACCGCGCCATCCCTATAGCCGGGCGCTGTTGTCCGCGATCCCCCTGCCACAGCCGAAAGCGAAGCGAACGACGGTCCTATTGGCGGGCGAGATCCCTAGCGCGCTCAACCCGCCGGCCGGCTGCCGCTTCCATACGCGCTGCCCCTTCGTTATCGAGCGCTGTCGTACCGAGGCGCCGGAGCTCGTGGCCGACCGCGCGGGCCACGCCGCCGCCTGTCACCGTGTAAGCGAGCTGCCGTCTGCCGACGCCATCCTGCCGGCGGCCGGCGGGTTTTCGCCGGCACTTGCAAAATTGGTCGCGGCCTTCAGCCAAAAGACGGAAGGCGAAGCCGTCTCCGGGGTTGGTATACAAGACACCGCGCCCACAACGACGTAGTCGAAGCAATGGGGACTGTCCGATGAAGATGTTTCGCCGGGCCGCAACGGCCACCGCCTTCCTGCTGTCGGTCGTAACAGCACAAGCCCAAACCACGCTGCGCATCGGTCTTGCCGAGGATCCCGACATCCTCGATCCATCGATGGCACGCACCTATGTCGGCCGCATCGTGTTCTCCGCGTTCTGCGACAAGCTGTTCGACATCGACGAGAAGCTTAACATCGTGCCGCAGCTCGCGCTGTCCAGCGAAACGGCCGATGACGGCAAAGCGCTCGTCATCAAGCTCCGCCCCGGCGTGAAATTTCACGACGGCGAGCCGTTCGATGCCGAGGCCGCCAAGTTCTCGCTGGAGCGCCACCTGACCTTCCCGGGCTCCTTCCGCAAGCCGGAGCTGGCCTCGGTCGACCACATCGACGTCGTCGATCCCCTCACCATCAAGCTGGTGCTGAAGTCGCCGTTCTCGCCGCTGCTCGCGCAGCTCACCGATCGTGCCGGCATGATGGTGTCGCCGAAGGCGGCCAAGGAAGCCGGCGACAAGTTCGGCCTGCGTCCGGTCTGCGCCGGTCCCTACAAATTCGTCGAGCGCGTGCAGCAGGACCGCATCGTGTTCGAGAAGTTCGCCGACTACTGGAACAAGGACAACGTCTTCATCGACCGCATCGTGTTCCAGCCGATCGTCGATGCCACGGTGCGGCTCGCAAACCTGAAGTCCGGCGGCCTCGACCTGATCGAGCGGGTGCTCGCCACCGACCTCAAGGAGGTTCGCGCGGATTCGCGGCTGAAGGTCGCGACCGCCATCGAGCTGGGCTATCAGGGGGTCACCCTCAACATCGGCAAGGACAAGGCCAAAGGGCCGCTCAGCCAATCCGCCAAGGTGCGACAGGCGCTCGATCTCGCCATCGACCGCGAAGCGATCAACCAGGTCGTGTTCAACGGCGAGTTTCAGGTTGGCAATCAATGGGTCAATCCTGATCATCCGTATTATCAGAAATCCCTTCCGGTCCGTCCCCGCAATGTCGAGAAAGCCAAGGCGCTGCTGAAGGAAGCCGGTGTGACGCCGCCGGTCAGCGTCGACTTCCTGGTGCCGAAGGGCGCCGAGACGGAGACGCCGGCGCAGGTGATCCAGTCGATGGCGGCCGAAGCCGGCTTCGACATGAAGATTCGCCTCACCGAATTCGCGACCGGACTGAAGCAGGCGGAGGCCGGAGACTACCAGGCTTACATGCTCGCCTGGAGCGGCCGCGTCGATCCCGACGGCAACACCTACGTCTTCCTCCACAGCGGCGCGCCGCAGAACTACGGCGCGTGGAACAATGCACAGGCCGACAAGGCGCTGGAGGATGCGCGAGCGGTGACCGATTCCACCAAGCGCAAGGCCAGTTACGAAGCTCTGGCGAAACTGGTCCGGGAGGAAGAGCCGCTCCTTTACCTCTACCATCGCCGCATCATCATCGCGCACACGACCAAGCTCGAAGGTTACAGGCAGATGCCCGACGGCCTCGTGCGCGTGGTCGGCCTCAAGCTGAAGTGACGCCGAAAGGATGCTGAACTTCCTCGCCCGCCGCCTTGTCCAGATCGTGCCGACACTGTTCTTCGTGTCGGTGTTGATCTTCTCGCTGCAGCAATTGCTGCCGGGCGATCCCGCGCTGGTGATGGCGGGCGAAGAGCGCGATCCTGCGGTGATCGAGCAGATCCGGCATCAGTACCGGCTCGATCAGCCGATTCCCGTGCAGTATGCCTACTGGATCAAGGGCGTCCTGTCGGGCGATTTCGGCGAGTCGCTGCGCAACAAGATGCCGGTGCGCGAGCTGATCGCACAGAAGCTGCCGGTGACGCTACAGCTCGGCTCGATGGCGATCCTGATCGCGTTCTGCATCGGCATTCCCGCCGGCATCGTCGCGGCCGTGAAGAAAGGCACTGTCTGGGACTACGGCGCCAATTTCTTCGCGCTGTGGGGCATCTCCACGCCGAATTTCTGGCTCGGCATCATGCTGATCTTCCTGTTCTCGATCGAGCTCGGCTGGCTGCCGGCCTCGGGCTATGTGCCGCTCACCGAGAACTGGCGCGCGAGCCTGGCGGCCACCATCATGCCGGCCTTCGTGCTGGGCAACGCGATTGCCGCGATCCTGATGCGGCATACGCGCAGTGCCATGCTGCAGGTGCTGGAGAGCGACTATGTCCGCACCGCGCGCGCCAAGGGACTGTCGGAACGCTCGGTCATCCTCAAGCACGCGATGCGCAACGCACTGACGCCCATCATCACGCTCGGCGCGCTTGAGCTTGGCACGCTGCTGTCAGGTGCGGTGCTGACCGAGCAGATCTTCTCCATCCCCGGCTTCGGCAAGCTGATCGTGGACGCCGTTTTCAACCGCGACTATGCGGTCGTGCAGGGCGTGGTGCTGGTGACGGCCACGGTCTACATCACGCTGAATCTCGTTGCGGACGTCGCCTATATCCTCGTCAATCCGCGGCTACGGGGCTAGTGCCATGACTGACACGGCGCTCGCCAGCCCCGTCACGCAAGCTCACGAGCCGGACAGCCCGGCACGCCGCGCGCGGCGGCGTCTGTTCAAGCGCAAGGCCGCTGTATTTGGCCTCATGGTGATCATCGCGTTCATTCTTCTTGCGGTGCTTGCACCGATCGTCGTTCCCTATGATCCCGTCGCGACGAGCTGGAGCCTGGTGCGCAAGCCGCCGACCGCCGCGCACTGGTTTGGCACCGACGAGCTTGGCCGCGACATCCTGAGCCGCGTCATCTACGGCGCGCGCGCCTCGCTGCTCGCCGGTCTGATCTCGGTCGCGATCGCGCTCGGCATCGGCCTGCCGCTGGGCCTGCTCGCCGGCTATCGCGGCGGCTTCACCGATGCGCTGATCAGCCGGATCACCGACGCAATGCTCGCCTGCCCGTTCCTGATCCTGGCGATTGCGCTGGCGGCATTCCTCGGTCCGAGCCTCGGCAATGCCATGATCGCGATCGGCATCTCGGCGACCCCGATCTTCATCCGCCTGACCCGCGGCCAGGTGCTGAGCGTCAAGGCCGAGGACTATGTCGAGGCCGCGCGGGCACTCGGCAATCCACCGTGGCGGATCGCGTTCTCACACATCCTGCCGAACATCCTGCCGGCGCTGCTGGTGCAGGCGACACTGTCGATCGCGGCGGCCATCATCGCCGAAGCGGCGTTGTCCTTCCTCGGCCTCGGTCAGCAGCCGCCGGCACCGTCATGGGGCAGCATGCTCAATGCCGCACAGCGCTTCCTGACCCAGGCGCCCTGGATGGCGATCTGGCCGGGGCTTGCGATCTTCCTGGTGGTGCTGTCGCTGAACCTGCTCGGCGACGGCCTGCGCGACGCACTCGACCCGCGCCAGCGCTGAGTTTGGATCAACGTTGCCGCCCTACACCTCTCCCCGTCGGGGGAGAGGTCGGATTGCGCCTGGCGATGCAAAGCATCGTCCAGTGCAATCCGGGTGAGGGGCCGCAGCATTCAGTGAGACTGAAACCGCTCACCCGGATCGCATCTTTGATGCGATCCGACCTCTCCCTACGGGAGAGGTGAAGATCACCAGCCGATAGACCTCAAATCACCACCTCTCGCATCACGCGGCGGCAATCCATCTCATATTCGAGATCGACCACGGGAGGCCGGGCAAAATGCCAGGTCAGGCCGGAGCGCAGCGCGCCGCGACGGACCAGCTCATCGACCAGCGCGTGGTGGAAGTCGTGCACCGAATAGGCCTGCACGCCGGTCGTGTCCTTCCAGCCGAAGCCGAAGGCCCCCATCCGGTTCTCCATCTGCGACGTCGTGGTGAAGCGCACCTTCTCCCGCAGCCCTTCCGGGCTGAGGTCGCGGTAGCGCACCGTGCGCTCGACATAGGTCCCGCTGCCCTCGCGTGCCTCGGCGCCGCCGGCGATCACGAAGCTCGGCGCTGTCGAGCGGGTTGGGCGCGTGAAGGAGAATGCGTAGAATGACGGCTCGGACGGCGGATCGATCTCGGGGCAGACATTGCTGCGTGCCACCGGATTGGTGGTGCCGTCGAAGATGCCCCATTCCGACAGCGTCTTCACATAGTGCAGGTTGAACGCCCGAAAACCTTCCTCGCTGAAAGCCGCCGGCGAGCGCAATTCGCAGGCACAGAATGCCGTCAGCGGGCGCCCGGCCTGCTGGATGAACTTCGCCGCCAGCGCAAATCCTTCCGCAAGCGGCACCAGGCGGTCGAACCGAACGCGCTCGATCTCGTAGCCATCATCTGCGGCGGCACCCGCCGAGTACTGGAACACGGACGGAATGAAACGATAATTGCCGGCAGAGAACTCACGGATCATGACGGACTCCTATTCCAGTTGCATGCGAATGCCCTTGGCGCCGTTGAGCAGGCGTCTTAGGTGAAAGCCAGCCAAGGGATCGTCGGCGTGCATGCCGACCAGCGCGGCAAAGGCCGGCATGGCGGCGGCATCGCCGGCCTCCATCTTGGCAAAAGCCGCCGAATATAGCGCCGTCTCAGGCGCTTCGAATTTGGCCTGCGGCAGCGGTTCGAACGCGCGGAGCGGTTCGCTGCGTCCGCGCAGCATCAGCTCGCCTATGGGGCGGCCTTGGAAGTTTTCGGCCGACTTGGCGACGCTGGCGCTGACGCAAATGCGCGTTCCCAGATGCTTGTTGGCAGCCTCCAGCCGCGCCGCGATATTGATGGTGTCGCCGTAAGCGGTGTAGTCGAAGAAGCGATTGCCGCCGAAATTGCCGACCAGCGCCGGGCCTGCATGCACGCCGATCCGGGTGGTCCCGAAATTCACGCCTCTCGCCCTCCACCGCGCCGAGAAGTCCTCCGCCCAGGCGTCGAGATCATGGGCGCAGGCGACCGCACGCGTCGCATAATCCGGCTGGTCCCCCGGCGCATTGAAGAGCACCTGGATCGCATCGCCGATGATTTTCGTGACCGTTCCCTCATGCGCGAAGACGATCTCGGTCATGCCGCCGACATATTCATTGAGGAGCTCGCCGAGCATCTGGGGCGCCGCGCTCTCCACCAGCGACGTGAAGCCGGTGATGTCGGTGAAGATGGTCGCGACCTCGCGCCACTGCACCTCCATGCCGTCGCCGGCGACATCCGCCGCCAGGCGCCTGGCGATCTCCGGCGAGAAGAAGCGCGACAGCGAGGCGTGGGCGCGCTCGGCCTCCAGCTGGCGCCGCCGCACCTCGCGCAGCATCTCGACGTGGCGAATGGTTTTGTCGATCGTGGCTTCCAGATCGGCGAAATCGATCGGCTTGGTCAGGAAGTCGAATGCGCCGCGATTCATGGCGGTGCGGATGTTGCTCATGTCGCCATAGGCGGAGACGATAATGGTCGACTTCTTGTCCTCGGCCTCCTGGAGCTTCGCCAGCAGCGACAGTCCGTCCATCCTCGGCATGTTGATGTCGGAGACCACCATGTCGACATGCGGATTCTGCTCGAGCGATTGCAGCGCCTCGAGGCCGTCGCGCGCGAACATGATATCGATGCGCCCCTCCCGGATCTGCCTGCGGAATTTTTGCAGGATCAGCGCCTCGAGGTCCGGCTCGTCATCGACGAAGAGGATGGTCGCAGTCATGCGGCTTGCTCGAGCCTCGTGTCGATCTCCTGCCGCAGCAGTGCAAAGTCGATCGGCTTGGTCAGGAGCCCGACGGCGCCGCGCTCGATCGCCTTGCGGCGCGTTTCGGCGTCGCCATAGGCAGTGATCATGATGACGGGAACGTCCGGATGCGCGGCACGTACCTTCGGCAGCATGTCGAGCCCGCTCATGCCGGGCATGTTGATGTCCGATAGAATCAGGATCAGCGAGGGATCGCGAACCTCTGCGGCACGCTTGAGTGCATCGGGCGCAGAGGACGCAAATTCCATCTGGAAGCGTCCCGCGCGCAGCTCCCGCCGGAACTGCTGCCGGAACAGCGCCTCGACGTCGGGCTCGTCATCGACGACCAGGATGTAAACGTTCAAGTCTCGTCTCCAGTAGTTCCGCCTGCCGCCATCGTGCGCGGCAGTGTGATGATGAATTCGGTGAATACACCGGGCTCGGTGTTCACGTCGATCGTGCCGCCGTGCTGCTTCACGACGATGTCATGGCTCATGGAAAGGCCGAGCCCTGTACCCTCGCCGGCCGGCTTGGTGGTGAAGAAGGGATTGAACATCTTCTGCTTCACCTCGGGCGGAATCCCGGTGCCGTTGTCGCGGATCCGGATCTCGACCCTGTCGCCGAGGTTCTTCGTTGCCGCGCGCAAGGTCGGCTCGAACGCCTCGCCCGCGCTGTCCTTGCGCTTGGCAGTGGCATAGAAGCCGTTGGAGATCAGGTTGAGGAAGACGCGCGTGATCTCCTGCGGATAGATATCGACCATACCGGCGGCCGGATCGAGCTCGCGCTGAAGCGTGACGTTGAAGGCCGGCCTTTCGGCGCGCGCGCCGTGGTAGGCCAGATTGAGGCTCTCCTCCACGACTGCATTGATATCCACCGCGCGATGCTCGCCGGAGCCCTCGCGCGAATGCAGCAGCATGTTCCTGACGATGGAATCGGCGCGTTTGCCGTGCTGCACCACCTTCTCGAGATTGGCCCTGAGCATGCCGGTCAGCTCGTCGACCTCCTCCTTCGTCTTGCCATCGAGCGCGGCCGACTGCAGGGTCTCCTTGAGCTCGTCGATCAGCTCGGTCGACACCGCGGAGAAGTTGTTGACGAAATTGAGCGGGTTCTTGATCTCGTGGGCGATGCCCGCCGTGAGCTGGCCGAGGGAGGCGAGCTTCTCGGTCTGGATCAGGCGGTCCTGGGCAGCGCGGAGGTCGTCGAGCGACTGCGACAACTCTCTGGTACGTTCCTGGACCTCCTCGAACAATCGGACATTCTCGATCGCGATAAGGGCCTGGTCTGCGAAGGTCGTGGCGAGTTCGATCTGCTTCGCGCTGAACGGCCGCACCTCGTGTCGTGTCAGAACGAATACCCCGATCGGTGCCCCCTCTCGAAGCAGGGGCACACCCAGCATCGTACGCACGTTGGCGCGCCTTCGGGCGGACGAGGGCGCATATTCCGGGTCGGCCTGCACATCCGGGACATGAACCGTCTTACCGTCGAGCAGCGTGCGGCCGACCACACTTCCGCGTTCAGGTACGGACGCGAATGTCCGAAGCTTGTTTTCCTGTTCCGCGTCGAGTCCGCAACTTGCCGCCAAATAGAAAACGCCATCGTTGGGGCGGAAAATCGTCCCCTCGTCCGCGTCACACAAGCGAGCTGCCGAGCCAACAAGCGTGTTCAGCACGGCTTGCAGGTCGAACGCCGAACGGCTGATAACTTTCAACACGTCGGCGGTCGCAGTCTGCTGCTGCAGGGACTCGCTCAATTCCGCTGTGCGCCGTTCGACCTTGTTTTCGAGGTCGGCATAGGATTCCTGCAAGCGCGCGCCCATCTCGTTGAACTGGTTGGCGAGGCCTTCGAGTTCGTCGCCGGTTTTGATCGAGATGCGCTGGGAGAAGTCGCCGCCGCCGATGCGCTCCGCGCCGCTGCGCAGCGCCTGGATCGGCCCGACCATGCGGCGCGCGAGAAAGATCCCCGCAAGCACCGCGAAAATCGAAGCCGCCAGCAGCACGATCGCGAGCCGCTGCAACGAGGCATAAAGCGCGGCGTAGGCCTCTTCGACAGGAAGCTCTACGAACATGGTCCAGCCCAGCGGCGCGATCGGGGCCGATGCGGTCAACACCTTCTGCCCCTGGATATTGCGCGCTTCGGGAAGCGCGTCGGAGGTGGGGCCACTGCCGGCCTGCGCGGCGCGCACTTGCGCGAGACCCGACATGTCGGTGTTGCGTAGGACCAGGCTGATATCGGGATGCGCGATCAGGCGCCCTTCGGGGCCAACCACATAGGCATGCCCGTGCTCGCCGACCTTGATTTGCGACACGACGTCCCAGATCAGCTTGAGATTGACCTCGGCGATGCTGACGCCGGCATCTTTGCGCGCGCCGCCCAGCGCCAGCGTCATGTAGGGCTCGGACTCCCGGCGGAAATAGACAGGTCCATAATAGACCTTGTGTGCGAGCGCTTCGGTGAATTTCGGATCGTTCGACAGGTCGATCCCGCTGTCGATCGCATTCATCGCCAGCCGCGAGACGCGCAACCGCTCCTTGCCGGTCGAATCCACCTGGGCGAGCTCGGTGACGGCAGGCACTTGGCGGAGCAGCCGCAGCGCGTCGAAGCGGCGCTGCTCGATCGAGCCCCCCGACCAGGGCAGTTGCGTGGTCCAGCCGAGCTGGCTCTCGATCTCCTTGACGAACTGGCCGATCTTGGCCGCGGCTGCCTCGGCCTGCTCGTGCTGGACCCGGATCAGCGAGGCCTTGTGCTCACGATAATAGAAGAAGACCTCGAACAGGCCGTTGGCGAGCAGCGCGACGGCGACCACTGCCACGAACAGCGCAACATATTTGGTGAACAGCCGGGTCCTGATCCCGCGGCCCGCCGCTTCGCCGGACGCGCCCTCCCCCGGCGCCGCGCTCGGCAGCGTCCTGGCTTGCGGGGTGTCGGGATGGAGGGAAAGGCTCATCCCTCGGAACCTAGCAAGAAGACCGGACCTTGTCTCTCGCAAGCGCGGGAACGGACTCTTTGCTGGAGCCGAGAACGAAAAAGGGCGGCAATGGAGGTTAACCCATTGCCGCCCTCTGGATTCGCTCGGATGGGCCTCAGGTCGGCCGCAGGGCCTTGTCGGAGCCGAGGTCGAGATCGGCCACCTGCTTGTTCCGCTCCGAATCGGCCGCCGCGCGATGGTCGGTCGCCAGCACCACATAGACCGCCGGCAGCACGAACAGCGTGAACAGCGTGCCGATCGACATGCCGGCGACGACGACCAGACCGATCGAGAAGCGGCTGGCCGCGCCCGCGCCGGTCGCGGTCAGGAGCGGGATCAGGCCCGTCACCATCGCTGCCGTGGTCATCAGGATCGGCCGCAGGCGGATGCGGGCCGACATCTCGATGGCCGAGCGGCGGTCGAGCCGCTCATTGACCTGGAGTTCGTTGGCGAACTCCACCATCAGGATGCCGTGCTTGGTGATCAGGCCGACCAGGGTGAGCAGACCGACCTGGGTGTAGATGTTCATCGTCGCCGCGCCGAAGAACAGCGGGATCAGCGCACCGACGATCGCCATCGGCACCGAGATCATGATCACCAGCGGGTCGCGCAGACTCTCGAACTGCGCCGCCAGCACCAGGAAGATGATGATCAGCGCGAAGCCGAAGGTGATCGCGAGCTGGTTGCCTTCCTGTACGTATTGCCTGCTATCGGCCAGATAGTCGTGGCTGAAGCCTTGCGGCAGCTTCTTGGCCTCGCCTTCGAGGAAGTCGACCGCCGCACCAACGGTCACGCCGGGCATCGGCACGGCCGAGAACGTCGCCGAATTGAGCTGATTATAGTGGGTCAGCGAATTCGGGTCGGTCTTGGTCTCGATCGACACCACCGTCGACAGCGGGAACTGCTGACCGGTGTTGGTCGTCACATAGTAGCCGCCGAGCGATTCCGGCGACAGACGCTTGCCGCGTGGCACCTGCGGGATCACCTGGTAGGAGCGGCCCTCGAGGTTGAAGCGGTTGATGTAGTTGCCGCCAAGCAGCACCGCGAGCGTAGAGCCGAGGTTCTGCATGTTGACGCCGAGGTCCTGCGCCTTGGTACGGTCGATCGTGACCTTCACGTTCGGCTGGTTGAAGTTAAGATCGCTGTCGGAGACGATGAACATGCCGCTCTTGCGCGCGGCGTCCTTCAGCTTCTCCATCTGCTCATAGACCGTCTGGAATCCGGCGGTGGAGTTGATCACCATCTGAATCGGGAGACCACCCGGTCCGCCCGGCAGCGGCGGCAGGTTGAAGGCGAAGGCCTGCACGCCCTCGATCTTGGAGAGCTCGGCCTGCACCAGCGGCTTCAGCTGGATCGACGAACGCTTGCGCTCGTCCCAGGGCTTCAAGAGCATGCCGGCGATGCCACCCTGCGGACCGTTGATGCCGTTCAGCACGAAACGCAGATCGGTCTCGGGGAATTTCTGGAATTCCTTGTCAAGCTTCTCGCCATAGAAATCGACATAGTCGATGTTGGCGTATTTCGGCGCCTTGGTCACCGCGAACACGATGCCCTGGTCTTCCTCAGGCGCCAGCTCCTTCGAGGTGTGCATGTAGAGGAAGCCGACCAGGCCGAGGATCGTCACCGCGAACAGGCCGGTGATGGCCTTGTAGTCCAGCGAGCGGTCGAGCTTGCGCCCGTACCATCGCGTGATTGCGCCGAACACTCGGTTCACGAGCTTGGCGAAGCGGCCCTCTTCGGTGTTCTTCAGCAACACCGAGCACATCATCGGCGACAGCGTCAGCGCGATTACGCCCGACACGATCACCGAGCCGGCCAGGGTGAAGGCGAATTCGCGGAACAGCGAACCGGTGAGACCGCCAAGGAAGCCGATCGGCGCGTACACGGCCGCGAGCGTGATGGTCATCGAGATGACGGGGCCGACGATTTCGCGCGCGCCTTGCAGCGACGCCTGAACCGGCGTCTTACCCTCCTCAAGGTGGCGGTGGATGTTCTCCACCACGACGATGGCGTCGTCGACCACGAGGCCGATCGCGAGCACCATCGCGAGCAGGGTCAGGAGGTTGAAGCTGAAGCCCAGCGCCAGCATCAGGGTGCAGACGCCGATCATCGATAGCGGGATCGTGACGACGGGAATGATGACCGAGCGGAGCGAGGCGAGGAACAGGAAGATGACCACGATCACGATGATCACGGCTTCACCCAACGTCTTCTCCACCTCGTCGATCGAGGATTGGATGAACTTGGTCGAGTCGTAGGCGACCTTCATCTTCATCGACGGAGGCAAATTGCGTTCGAGCTCAGGGAATAGCGCGCGCACGCCCTTGACCAACGTCAGCGGGTTGCCCTGCGGCGTTGCTTGCACGCCGATGAAGATCGCATGCTCGCCGTTGAAGGCGACACTCGCGTCGGTGCTTTGGGCCGCAAGTTCGACGGTGGCGATGTCCTCCATCCGCACGAAGCCGCCGTCCTTGGCCTTGACGATCATCTTCTTGAACTGGTTGACGTCAGTCAGGCCCGTATTCGTCGAGACGTTCGAGACGATGAGATAGCCCTTGGCCTGGCCCGCCGCAGACTGGAAGTTGTTGGCAGTGATCGCGGCGGCGACGTCGGCCGGCGACACGTTGCGGCCGGCCATCTTCACGGGATCAAGCCACAGCCGCATCGCGAAGGTCTGACCACCAAGAATGTCGGCTGAGGCCACGCCGTCGACGGTCGACAGCACCGGCTGCACCACGCGCGTCAGATAATCCGAAATCGCCGAGCCCGATAGCTCCTCGGACGAGAAGCCGAGATACATCACGGCCGTGGTCTGGCCCGTGGTCTTGGTGACGATCGGGTCGTTGGATTCCTTCGGGATCAGGTATTTGACCGAGTTGGTCTTGGCCAGCACCTCGGTGAGCGCCTGGTTCGGATCGAAGTTCAGCTTGATGTAGACCTGGATCGTCGAGGTGCCGAGCACCGAGGACGAGGTGATGTAGTCGACGCCCTCGGCGGAAGCGACCGCCTGCTCGATCGGCGTCGTGATGAAGCCCTGGATCAGGTCCGCGGATGCGCCGGGATAGACGGTCGTGATGTTGATGACCGTGTTCGACAGCTTCGGATACTGCCGGATCGGCAGCACCATCGCCGCACGCAGACCGATCAGCAGGATCAATAGGCTGACGACGACCGACAGGACCGGTCGCTTGATGAAAATATCGGTAAAGGCCATCGCGGCGATCTCGATTTCTATGTCTCAAGAGGCGTGATCCGGCCGAGCCGGATCACGTGAATGTATTTGTCAGTAGCGCGGCGGCTGCGCCGGGATTGCCGGGGCCGGATCGGTCGAGATCGACACCGGCGCGCCCGATTGCAGCTTGAGCTGGCCCACGGCGACGACCTTGTCGCCCGGCTTCAGGCCCTTGACGATCTCGACGCGACCTTCGACCCGGTTGCCGGTCTGCACGAAGGTGCGCACCGCGGAGAGGCTGGTCTTGCCGTCCTCTTCCTTCTTCTCGGTGATCACGAACACCGAGTCGCCGTACAGCGTGTAGTCGACCGCCGTCTCCGGCACGGTGATCACGGCCGGCTTGTCTGGCAGCACCACCGTGGTGGTCACGAACATGCCCGGCTTCAGGATCCTCTCCGGATTGGCAATCGTCGCCTGCACGCGGATGTTGCGGGTGTCGGTCGAGATTTGCGGCTCGATCGTGGTGATCTTGCCCTCGAAGGTGCGGCCCGGATAGGCGTCGACCTTCAACCGCACCACCTGTCCAACCTTGAGGCTGCCGGAATCCTTTTCCGTCACCGTGAAGTTGGCCCACAGCTCCGACAAATCGGTCAGCGACACGATGGCGGTGCCGGCCGTCAGATACTGGCCGACCTCGACCTTGCGCATGCCGAGATCGCCGGAGAACGGCGCGCGCACCAGCTTCTGCGAGATCAGCGCCTCGGTCTTGGCGATGCCCGCCTGCGCCTGGTCGTAGGCGGCCTGCGCCTGGTCGACGGTCGCCTGCGGGCCGAACTGACGCGAGGCCAGCTGCTTGGCGCGGTCGAGCGACAGCTGGGCGACGGTCGCCTGCGCCTTGTAGTTGGCGAGATCGCCCTGCTCGGGCGTGTCGAACAGCTGCACCAGCGGCGTGCCGGCTTCGACACGCGTGCCCGGCTCGAACTTGATTTCGGTGACGCGACCGTTGACGTCGGCGGAGACGTCGACCTGGTGCACGGCGGCAAGGCCGCCGACCGCGGTGAGCAGGTTCGGCACCACTTCGGACTTCGCCTCGGCCGCGCTGACGGCGACCGGCGGCGGCTTGTTGTTGGCGAAGAACTGCTTGATCATCTGGCCGCGGAAATAATTGAACCAGACGAGGCCACCGACGAGCACGGCCAGAAGCGTGCCGACGATGATGAACCAGCGCACCGGCCTGACCGGACGCTTCGGCGCTTTGTCGATCGGTTCGCCCGAAATCTTGTGTTCGGCTACGATGTTCATGTCATGCACTTTCTGCAATTGCCGTCTTGCCGGCACCGGCCGCCTGATTGTGGCCCAGATGCGAAGCAATTGCGGCGTCGTTAAGTCCGATACCCCTCAGGAGAAACTCACAGAGCTGCCGCTCCAGATCGTTTGCCTTGCCGTATGCAAGACAGGGCGCGGCCGGCAGCCTGGTCAGCGCCGCGGTCATCACCGAATGATGCGCGAACCAGAACAGGTTGAGCGGATCGCCAGTGCACGGCCGCGCGTCCCCGGCCGCAATCGCGCGCTCGAGCGAAGTGACGAAGACAGCCCCGATCAGCGTCTCGATCTTGGCATATAGCAAACGGGCGAATTCACCATCATCCAAATGGCTCGTGGCCATCAACCGCAGGCGCTGCGCCTCTTCCTGGTCGGGCCCGTCCGCGATCGCGAGGAAATGCTGGACCATGCCGCGGATCAGCTCGACCAGGGTAGCCGTCGATGGCTCCCGTTCGAGCAAGTCCATTAGGGCCGGATCGGCCTCGCATTCGTCGCTCAGGATCTCGGCGTAGAGCGCCGCCTTGGACGGGAAATGCTTGAACAGCAGCGCCTCGGAAATGGCAGCGGCGGCCGCCACGCTCTTGGTCGTGGTGCCGTTATAGCCGTGTCGGGCAAAGCAGCGTTTCGCGGCACCGAGGATCAATTGACGCCTCAGGTCGCTCGTCATACGCAATGAACTCATGCTAGTGAGTAAGCACTCACCCACGCAGAAGTCAAGCAATATGTTGCAACGCAACCTCTAGATTCAGTAGAAATTGGCTAGAATACACGGCGCACGAGCAGAACGGGACGCCGGGCAAGGCTGACCCTAGATCGGCTGGAAGCCCAGGTCGCGACGGATCCGGTTGACGATGTAGGTCCCGTCCCGGGTCGGCAAGATCCGCTCGACGCTCGCGCTGTCGATCTTCACATTGGCAAAGCGGGGGCCCACGGAGACGTCGTGGACGGCCTTTGCGAAGGCCTCGACCTCGGCCATGGTCGTGACGGCCCGGCTGTCCTCGATGCCGCAGGCCCTGGCGATGCCGACGAGGTCGGCGGCCGCGGAGGTGTGGCTGGTCTGGCCGCCGGTCTCGCCATAGGCCTCGTTGTCGAGCACGACGATGGAGAGATTGGCCGGCTTTTGCAGGCCGATGGTGGCGAGGCTGCCCATGCCCATCAGCATCTCGCCGTCACCGGTGATGACCAGCACCGGCAGCTTTGGCTGCGCCAGTGCGAGCCCGAGCCCGATCATCGCAGCGCCCCCCATACCGCCCCAGAGATAGAAGTTGCGCGCGTGGTCGCCGGCCGCGCACATGTCGTTGGTGGAGGCACCTAAGCCGCCGATCGCAACGACGTCCTTGCGGTCCGCGAGCAGCGTGGACACCACCTGGCGGCGGTCGAGGAGATTGGCCTTGCTCATTTGGTGAAAACCTTGGCGCCGATCAGGCGCTGCGACAACAGGACGGCGGTGGGGGTGAGCGCGTTGTAGGCCTGCGCTGCGGCCGCCTCCAACACGGCCGGCACCTCGGCCGCGTTCGAGGCGCGCAGCACCTTGACCCCGGAGAGCTCGAACACGCCCTGCGTGGTCGATCCCATCGGCACCTGCCACGGATTGAACTCGCCCCACTCGCCGCGCATGGTGACGAGCGTGAGGAAGGGAAAGCGCAGGATCGGGATCAGCGACAGCATGTTGATGCAATTGCCGACGCCGCTCGACTGCATCAGCAACACGCCGCGCTGTCCGCCCGCCCAGGCGCCAGCGAGAAGTGCCACGCCCTCCTCCTCCGTCGTCAGCGCAATGCCGCGCATCGTGGAGGAGGCCAGCACGCGCTGGATCAGCTTCGAGTGACCGGCGTCGGGCACGTACGGCACCTGCCGGACGTCGAAGCGCTGCAATGTCGCGAAAATATCGTCGGGCCAATTCGGGGCCGTGTCGGGAGCGTCAGCGCGCGCGTGCATTTTCCTGTCCGGTCGGCTAGCAAAGACGGCGCGACTGTAGACGCATGCGTGCGTCGATCAGAACAACAAAAACGGCATATCGGCTTTAACCGGCGAGTATAACGGGATGAACGCAGATGCGAAGGAGCTGGCGGCAAGCTTCGATCTCGAGAAGCTGACGCCTGAGTTCTACGACAACCCTTATCCGACCTATCGTGCACTGCGGGAGAACGAGCCGGTCAAGCGCCTGCCGAACGGCACCGTGTTCCTGACCCGCTATGACGATCTCGTCACCACCTACAAGAACACCAAATCGTTCAGCTCGGACAAGAAGCGCGAGTTCGCGCCGAAATACGGCGACAGCCTGCTCTACGAGCACCACACCACGAGCCTCGTCTTCAACGATCCGCCCTCCCACACCCGCGTGCGCCGCCTGATCATGGGCGCGCTGTCGCCGCGCGCCATCGCCGGAATGGAGGGCGACCTCATCAAGCTGGTCGACGGCCTGCTCGACGCCATCGCTGCCAAAGGGTCTTGCGAGCTGATCGAGGACTTTGCCGCCTCCATTCCGATCGAGGTGATCGGCAATCTGCTCGACGTGCCTCACGAGGAACGCGCGCCGCTGCGCGACTGGTCGCTGGCGATCCTGGGCGCGCTCGAACCGGTGGTGTCGCCCGAAGCGGCTGCGCGCGGCAACAAGGCGGTACAGGACTTCCTCGCCTATCTCGAGACGCTGGTCGCGCGCCGGCGCCAAAAGCCCGGCAATCCCGAGCGCGACGTGCTGACGCGCCTGATCCAAGGAGAAGGGAACGGCGAGCGGCTGACCGAGAAGGAGCTGCTGCACAATTGCATCTTCCTGCTCAATGCCGGTCACGAGACCACCACCAACCTGATCGGCAACGGCCTCGTCGCGCTGCATCGGAACCCGGATCAGAAGCAGCGCCTGATCGACAACCCCGACATGATCAAGACCGCCGTGGAGGAGATGCTGCGCTACGAGAGCTCCAATCAGCTCGGCAACCGCATGACGACCGAACGGGTCGAGCTCGGCGGCGTCGTGCTCGACCCCGGCACGTCGGTGACACTGTGCATTGGGGCGGCCAACCGCGACCCCGCGCAGTTTCCGGACGCCGAACGCTTCGACATCGCGCGCACACCGAACCGGCACCTCGCCTTCGCCACCGGCGCGCATCAATGCGCCGGGATGGC
The DNA here is from genome assembly GCF_041357655.1 of Bradyrhizobium sp. DN3. Taxonomy (NCBI): domain Bacteria; kingdom Pseudomonadati; phylum Pseudomonadota; class Alphaproteobacteria; order Hyphomicrobiales; family Nitrobacteraceae; genus Bradyrhizobium; species Bradyrhizobium sp. DN3. The sequence continues at coordinate 336,120 of NZ_JAULLN010000001.1, forward strand.
ACTGGCGCGGCTGGAAGGCGCGATCGCGATCTCGCGCTTCCTGGCGCGATTCCCGAACTATGCCGTGAGCGGGCAGCCGGTGCGGGGCGGACGGGTCCGGTTTCGCGGCTTTTTGAGCGTGCCCTGCGCGATCGGCTGACGCCTCCAAACAAAAATGACGAAAACAACCCCATGCACAGTAGAGCCTGGATCGGCGAACCATGCCCCGCGGTTCCGCAGAACTATCTGACATCTCGGGCAAATCGGGCCGCGCCACGCATTGGCGCGCATGAAGGCTTCCAAGGCGGCAGTCCGATCCCCAGATCAAGCTGAAGGCCGCCGGTGCCGTCGGTTGACGCCCCCGCGCGCAGCAATGGAGTGACGACAGATGAGCGCGTCGGTCATTGATTTCATCGCAACAGAAGCACGCTTTGGGGCCCGTAATTACGAGCCGATCGGGGTCGTCCTGTCGCGCGGCGAAGGTGTCTGGGTCTGGGATACCGAAGGCAACCGTTATCTCGATTGCCTTTCAGCCTATTCGGCGGTCAGCCAGGGCCACTGCCACCCCAAGATCCTGGCGGCGATGGTCGAACAGGCGCACAGGCTGACGCTCACCTCGCGCGCCTTCCACAACGACCAGCTCGCCTTGTTCTACGAGGAGATCGCGGCGCTCACCGGCTCCCACAAGGTGCTGCCAATGAACAGCGGCGCCGAGGCGGTCGAAAGCGCGATCAAGTCGGTCCGGAAATGGGGCTATGAGGTGAAGGGCGTGCCGGACGGCCAGGCCGAAATCATCGTCTGTGCCAACAATTTCCACGGACGCACGCTGGGCATCGTCGGCTTTTCAACCGACCCCGAGACGCGCACACACTTCGGTCCGTTCGCGCCTGGCTTCAGGATCATCCCGTTCGGCGACGCCGCGGCGCTGGAAGAGGCCATCACGCCAAACACCGTCGCCTTCCTGGTCGAGCCGATCCAGGGCGAAGCCGGTGTCGTCATTCCTCCAGCCGGCTATTTCACTGAGGTGCGGGAGCTCTGCACCGCCAACAACGTGATGCTGGTGCTCGACGAGATCCAGACCGGGCTCGGCCGCACCGGCAAGCTGCTCGCCGAAGAGCACGAGGGAATCGAGGCGGACGTGACGCTGCTCGGCAAGGCCTTGTCGGGCGGCTTCTATCCCGTGTCGGCCGTGCTCTCGAACAACGACGTGCTCGGGACATTGAGACCCGGGCAGCATGGCTCGACCTTTGGCGGCAATCCGCTTGCCTGCGCGGTGGCGCGCGCGGCGATCCGCGTGCTGGTCGAAGAAGGCATGATCGACAACGCGGCCAGGCAGGGCGCGCGCTTTCTGGAAGGCTTGAAGGACATTCGTGCCAATACGATCCGCGAGGTGCGCGGACGCGGCTTGATGCTGGCGGTCGAGCTGCATCCCGAGGCCGGCCGCGCACGCCGCTACTGTGAGGCGCTTCAGGGCAAGGGCATCCTCGCCAAGGATACCCATGAGCACACGATCCGCATCGCCCCGCCGCTGGTGATCACCAGCGACCAGGTCGACTGGGCGCTGGAGCGGCTCGCCACCACCCTGACGCAGGATTTCTCTTGAGGCTGCCTGCGTCGGAAGATCGCAATGCCTGAAGCGGCCAACAACGAACGATTCCGCCAGCTGCGCGTTGAAACGTCGTGGGCGATTACGAGCTGGGAGCTGCAATCATGCTTCCGCGTGGCTTTTGCCTTACGGCTGTTTTAGTTGGTGTCTCGATGCTGTCGGCGAGCCTCAGTGCATTCGCCCAAGGACCCGGCCAGGGACACGGAAGGGGCGGACCACCCGGTGCGGGCGCAGCGCCGGCAGCTCGGCCAGCAGCACCACCGGCCATGGCCCGTCCGGCGGCGCCGCCAGCCATGGCGCGTCCCGCCGCACCGGCATTCCATCCCCCGGCCATGTCGCAACGACCGGCCATGCCGCAACATTCGGCGCCGCATATCGCCTCACCGCCATCGCGCCCGACCCCGCATTTCGCTGCACCGCCGTCCCGCCCGACACCACATTTCGCTGCACCACCGTCGCGGGCGGCCCCGCACGTGGCGGCTCCGCGGCCTGAAATCCATCGGGCGCCGGCAGCAGTGCAGCGTCCGGCCATGGCACCCCAGCGGACGCCGCATATCGCAGCCCCCTCACGCCCCAGCGCGCCGCCGGCCGCGAGCGAGCGGCTGTCGCGGCGGGATCAGATCGAACAGCGCGCGCAACAGCGCCAGCAGCAGATCCAGCAGCGCCAGCAGGTGGTGCAGCAGCGGCAGCGCGAGATGCTGTCGCGCCAGAGCACAGAACGGCAGAGCCGCATCGATCGCATGCAGCAGCGCGTCCAGCAACTGCAGTCGCAGAAGCCGGAAGGCCTGCGGGCGCAACGCGCGCAGGAGCGGATGCTGCAGACGCAGAACCGGCTGCTGCAGCGCGAACAGCGCTTGCAGCAAAGTGATCAGGCGCGCCTGCAGCGGTTGGGACCTGAGCCGACGACGGTTGGGCGAGCCGCCACGGCCGCCGCTGTGCAGGCTGCCGAGCGCGGGCGGTTTGCGGAGCGCTTCCGTGAGCAGGCCGCTCCGCAGACCCAAGCCGCCCTCCTCACCCGCCAGAGCGGCTGGGCTCCCCGGCAGGCCTGGCGTCACCGCCATCCCGCGGTGTTCGTGGCGTGGCTTGGGCCGGTGTTCTGGCCATACGCTTACTCCGACATTTTTGACTACACGTTCTGGTCCTATGCTTATGAGCCCGGCTATTGGGCGTACGCCTATGACGACTTCGTCGACACCGTGTTCTGGGGCGGTGACGGCCCCTATTCCGCCTTTGCCAGCACCAACCCGTATGACTATCCGCAAGCCGGCGGCGGCGGCCGCGCGCGTCCGCGCGCCAGTGTGAGCCCGCAGACGCTACAGCAATTGTGCGGCACGCCGGACAAGGGCGTCACCGCTTGGCCGCTTGCCGATATCGCGAAAGCAGTGCAGCCGACGCCGGAGCAACGCGCGCTGCTCGACGAGTTGAAGACTGCGGCGGCCGATGCTGCCGGTGTGTTCAAGGATTCCTGCGCGGAGACTTATGCCCTGACGCCGCCCGGCCGCTTGCGCGCGATGATGAACCGCATCAGCGCGACGCTGGAAGCCGTCAAGATCGTGCGACCGGCACTGGAGAAGTTCTACAACTCGCTCAGTGACGAACAGCAGGCCCGCTTCAACGCGCTCGGCCCCAACGTCGGCGACCGCTCGTCACAGCAGCAGCAGCAGCAGCAAGCCAGTGCCGAGGGCTGCGGTGATCCCAAGTCCGGCCTGACCCAGTTGCCGATCCAGAGGATCGAGGCCGTGCTTCACCCCGCAGGCAAGCAGAAGGACGCGCTCGACCGCCTCGGCGAAGCGACGGCGAAGGGAGTTCAGGACTTGCAGGCGGCCTGCCCGAACGATGTGCCGCTGACGCCGGTCGGACGGCTGGAGGCGATGCAGCGCCGGCTCGAGGCCATGCTGACGGCCGCCAAGCTGGTCGAACCTGCGCTGGACGAGTTCTACGCCACGCTGAGCAGCGAGCAGAAGGCGCGCTTCAACACGCTGCAACAGGTCGCAAGCCCGTGAGGTCAGCGCGCGCGTGACCTAGAGCACTATCGGTTCTGATTGAATCAGAACCGACGCTCTAGATTTTTGTTTTGACGCGTTTTCTTCACGCGAACCGGTATCCACTTCGCTCGAAAACGCTTTACACCACCGTCTTATGCCGCGCGATGCAGGTGCGCAGCACCTCGTCCATCGGCTTGGCCCACCAGTCATTGGAGAAGATTTCGATCTCCGAATAGCCGGCAAAGCCCTGCGCTTCGACCGCTTGACGCACCGATTTGATGTCGATGACACCGTCGCCCATCATGCCGCGGTCATTGAGGATGTCCTTGGTCGGCACCATCCAATCGCAGACGTGGAAAGCAAGCAGGCGATCTTGGCCGGCGCGCGCGATCTGGCCCATCAGATCCGGGTCCCACCAGATGTGATAGACGTCGAGCGCGACGCCGAGCATTCCGCTGCGGCCGGGGTCGAGCCGGTCGCAGATGTCGAGCGCCTGCTTCGTGGTGTTCACGCAGGCGCGGTCGGCTGCATAGACCGGATGCAACGGCTCGATCGCAAGCGGCAGGTTTGCCTGTCTGGCGTAGTCGAGCATCTCGGCGAGCGCTTCCTCGACCTGCCCGCGCGCTGCGGCGATATCCTTCGAGGCCTCGCTGCCCGGCCGCGAATATTGCGGCAGGCCGCCGACGACGAGCACGATGCAAGGCGCGCCGAGCGCCTTGGCTTCATCGACGCAGCGGCGGTTGTCGTCACGAACTTCGCCCCGGCGTGAGGCGTCCGAAGTGAACATACCGCCGCGGCAATAGCCTGAGAGATCGAGACCGGCATCGCGCACGGCGCGCGCGGCACGGTCGAGACCGACGGCGGCGACCTGGTCGCGCCAGGGATCGATGGCGCGAATGCCGTGACGCGCACAGGCCTCGATGATCTCGACGAGGTCACCCTGCTTGCGGACCGTCGCCGTGTTCAGCGACAGCCAGCGATGGTCGGACGAAAAATCGCGCATCAGTCTTCCAGTCCGTGCGAGGCGAGCACCGTCTTCATCCGCCGCGTCGCCAGCTCTGGATTGGCGAGCAGGCCGGCCTGATCGGCAAGGCGAAACAGCTCGGCCAGATGCAGCATCGAACGCGCACTCTCCTGGCCGCCGATCATGGTGAAATGGTCCTGATGGCCGTTGAGATACGCCATGAACACGACGCCGGTCTTGTAGAAGCGCGTCGGCGCCTTGAAGATGTGGCGCGATAGCGGCACCGTCGGTCCCAGCACGTCGTGGAAGCCGGCTTCGTCGCCGGCTGCCAGCCGCGACAGCGCGTAGGAGGCTGCCGGCGCGATCGCATCGAAGATGCCGAGCAGCGCATGCGAAAAGCCTTGGCTATCGCCGGCGATCAGCTCCGCATAGTTGAAATCGTCGCCGGTGTACATCTTGATGCGCTTGTCGAGCCGCCGGCGCATATCGATCTCACGCTGCTTGTCGAGCAGCGAGACCTTGACGCCGTCGACCTTGGCGGCGTTGCCGTTGATGATGGCAACCGCGGTATCCATCGCCTTGTCGAGATCCTTGGTGCCCCAATATCCCGTCAGTGCCGGATCGAACATGTCGCCGAGCCAGTGGATGATCACGGGCTCGCGGACTTGCGACAGCACGCGGTCATAGACTTTTGCGTAATCGTCGGCGTTACGGCCGAGCTTGGCGAGCGCCCGCGACGCCATCAGGATGATGCGGCCGCCGACCTTCTCGACTGCCGAGATCTGCTCCTCATAGGCGCGGATCACGTCGTCGATGGTCTTGGCATCCTCGACTGCGAGATGGTCCGTGCCGGCGCCCGAGAACACCAGCGCGTTGCGGCGCTTGGCGGCACCGACCGAGCGCGTGATCAGCTCCAGCGAGGTCGGCCAGTCCAGCCCCATGCCGCGCTGCGCGGTATCCATCGCTTCGGCGACGCCGAGACCGAGGTCCCAGACGTGCTCGCGGAAGGCGATGGTCTTGTCCCAGTCGACAGCGACCGAAAGCCAGGGATCATTGTCCGCGAAAGGATCGGCCACCGTGTGCACGGCCGAGAAGGCGATGCGGTTGAGCGGCCCCTCGAGCTTTGCGGGGAACGTGCGCGAGGCCGCGAGCCGATAGGTCTCGATCGACCGGTCGGCCTTCGGCAATTTTAGCGACAATGACGACATTGAAGGGACAGGCTTGGGCTGGACGGGCTTGTTCATGACTTCGAACCTCTCCCCGTCATTGCGAGCGAAGCGAAGCAGTCCAGAATGCCTCCGCGGCAACAGTCTGGATTGCTTCGTCGCCAGCGCAAAATTGCTTCGCAATTTTGTCGCGGGCTCCTCGCAATGACGGCTTAGTAGACATCGGGGCTTATCCAATAGACCTCAGGCCTTGATCGGGGCGACGTCGATCCAGCGCCGCTCCTTCCAGCTCTTCAGCGCGCATTCGGCGAGCTGCACGCCCTTGGCGCCTTCGAGCAGCGTGAACTTGTAGGGCGCATCCTCGTAGACGTGACGGATGAACATCTCCCACTGCTCTTTGAAACCGTTGTCGTAGGAGACGTTGTCGGGCATCTTCTGCCAGTCGCCGTAGAAATCGTGCAGCCGCTTCTCGTCGGGATTCCACACCGGACGGGGCGTCGCCTGCCGCGCCTGGATCATGCAGTCGGTGAGCCCTGCGACTGCCGAGCCCAGCGTGCCGTCGACCTGGAAGGTGACGAGGTCGTCGCGATAGACCCGCGTTACCCAGGACATGTTGATGTGGGCGATGACACCGCCCTTGAGCTGGAACGTCGCGTAAGCCGAGTCGTCCGCGGTCGCCGTGTATTTCTTGCCCTGCTCGTCGTAGCGCTCGGGAATGTCGGTGTTGCCGATGCAGCTCACGCTCTCGACTTCTCCGAACAGGTTGTCGAGCACATAGCGCCAGTGGCAGACCATGTCCAAAATGATGCCGCCGCCGTCCTCGTCGCGGTAGTTCCAGGACGGCCGCTGCGCCTCCTGCCAGCCGCCTTCGAACACCCAATAGCCGAACTCGCCGCGCACCGAGAGGATGCGGCCGAAGAAGCCGGAGTCGCGCAGGAAGGCGATCTTCTTCAGGCCGGGCAGGAACAGCTTGTCCTGCACCGTGCCGTGCTTGACGCCCTTGGCGTTGGCGAGCTTCACGACCTCGACGGCCTCCTCGAAGTTCGTCGCGATCGGCTTCTCGCAATAGACGTGCTTGCCGGCATTGATGGCCTGGGTCAGAAGGCCGGGGCGCGCCTGCGTGGTCGCGGCGTCGAAGAACATGGTGTCGTTCTTGTCGGCGAGCGCGGCATCCAGATCAGTGGTCCAGCGCGTGATGTTGTAGCGTTTGGCCAGAGCCTCGACCTTCTCGGCGCTGCGGCCGACCAGGATCGGATCGGGCATGACGCGGTCGCCGTTCTTCAGGCGGACGCCGCCCTGCTCGCGGATCGCGACGATCGAGCGGATCAGATGCTGGTTGAGCCCCATGCGCCCGGTGATGCCGTTCATGATGAGGCCGAGACGCTGGGTGGTCATGACAATTGCTCCTGAAGTGATTTTGGCTGTTCGAGCGGGCGGAGCGCCGACCAGTCCGGATGGACCGAGGTGGCGAAGCCCGCAGCATGAAGCGATCCCGTCAGGAGATCGCCGTCGTGAATGGAGAGCCGGATGCCCTGCCCGGCAGCGGCATAGAGATCGGGATGCGCGGCCGCGAAGGCTTGTGCTTCAGCGGCCGGCGTGTCGCCGAAGCCGTCGACATAATGATGGCCGTTACGCTCGGCGTGGGTGACGCCGATGAAGGCGCCGAGCGCGAGGTCCTGCTGCACGGCAAGGCCTGCCTGACAGGTCAAATCCTCACCGGTCACGAAGAAGGTCTCGCCTTCCGCGCTCCATTTCGCCGCGCGCGTGGCATTGACGATGGACTTGTAGAGGCCCTTGCAGGATTTCGATGAGATGCCGCGATAGCCGAGCGCCCGCGCTGCCGGGAAGGCGCCATAGGAATCATCCGCTTCGTCGATGATGAAGCCACGTGTGGCCAGCGCGCCCAGCGGCGACTGCCGGGTGATGTCGCGCGGCATCGGCTGCTCGACATAGAGCAGGCGCGTGGCGATCGGCCGCAACGCTGCATCATGATCGAGCCGAGCCATCAGCGCCTGCAACGCGGCGAGATCGGCGTATTGCTCGTTGGCGTCGAGCGTCACCTTGTAATCATGTCCCAGCCTACCGAGCTCCTTGCCGATCTGCGCCAGCCGCGCCGCATCGGCCGCGGGATCGCCCGACAGCTTGAGCTTGAAATAGCGAGCACCGGCGTTCTCGCGTGGATCGGCAACACCGCCCTCGCCTTCCACGGCATCATCGAGGCCGACCGTGTGCCTGATGATGGCAACACGCTCCAGCCGCTTCCGGCCGGAGAGGAACGTCCTGATGTCCCTTTCGCTCAGGTCAGGCGAAAGCCGCGCATCGATGCCGGCAATGTTGCCGGCCATCCCGTCGAAAAAGCTGGTCTCGATAGCGCGCAGCAGCGCATCGAGGATCGCCTTGTCGATTTCCGCTGGACCGTAAGCCGCTGCAAGCGCGGGAATGTTCTTCTTCGCACAAGTCGCAACCTGCGCACCGATGCACGCGGCATGCAGATCGAACGCCGTCAGATATCCAGTCCGCGCCAGATAAAGACCGCGTGCGATCTGGAGCGAGCGACGCAGGCCATCGACCGTCTGCGCCGGCGACAGCTCCGGGCGCTTGTCGAACCACTTTGGCACCAGCAGCTCGGCGCTGGCGCCGACCGCGACGCCCCTGCCCTCGACCTCGATCTCGATCCGCACGAACAGCTGCGGCGTCGCGTTGATGGTAATCGCGCCAAAGCGGAACGGCCGCGCGAAATGCACGGGACGTTCGAAGAAGGCGATATCTCGCAGCTTCAGGCGCACGGACATGGTGCTACTTGGCTCCGGAGGTGTGGCCGTGGGCGCGGTGCACCTCTCCCGCTTGCGGGAGAGGTCGGCGCGAAGCGACGGGTGAGGGTTCCCTCCTCTTGGGGGTTTCCCATTGCGGAGACACCCTCTCCCCAACCCTCCCCCGCAGGCGGGGGAGGGAGCGCACCGTCGCCGCGGTTGCAGCCGGACTCAATCGCATTGCCCTTAGTCCAATGCACCTTGCGAAAAGAAATGCTTGCGGATGCGTTGCACGAGCTCGGTGAAGACAGGATCGGCCATCACGTCGAGCGAGCGCGGGCGGGGCAGTGGCACGTCGTAGATCGCGGCGACCGCACCAGGGCGCTCGGTCATGACCAGCACGCGGTCGGCGAGGAACACGGCCTCCGGAATCGAGTGCGTGATCAGCAGCACCGTCTTCTTGGTCTCGCGCTGGATCCGCATCAGTTCGACGTTCATGCGTTCGCGCGTCAGCGCATCGAGTGCGCCGAACGGCTCGTCCATCAGCATGATCTTGGGATCGTGCACCAGCGCTCGGCAGATCGAGGCGCGCTGCTGCATACCGCCGGAAAGCTGCCAAGGCAGTTTCTTCTCAAAACCTTCAAGCCCGACCAGCTTCAGCAGCGACTTGGCGCGATCGAGATATTGCTGCCGCGGCAGCCGCTTCATGTCGATCGGCAGCATCACATTGTTGAGGATGTTGCGCCAGGGCAGCAGCAACGCGTTCTGGAACACGATGCCGACATTGCCATGCGGCTTCGTCACCTTCTCGCCCTCGACCAGGACCTCGCCCGTGGTCGGCGGCAGCAATCCCGAGATCAGCTTGAGCAGCGTGGACTTGCCGCAGCCGCTTGGACCGACCACGACGAAGAACTCGCCGTCGTTGATATGGAAGTCGAGCGGCCGCAGCGACGGCACATCGCCGTCGCGCGTCCGGTAGGTCTTGGACACGCCGGACAGCTTGATGCCCAACGCATCGCCGGCAGCCCGGTCGCTCACCAGTCTCAGATGCGCGGCCGGCTGCACGGTTTCGCTCATGACGGTCGCTGATTTCACGAGCCACTCTTCGGCAGATAGTCGTTGGTGTAGAAGGCCTTCGGGTTCTCCTTGGCCTTGGCGTCGAGGCCGCCATATTCGACCAGCAGATTGACGGTCTCGGTCATGTTCTGGTCGGCAACCTGGAACGGCCGCTTGCTCTTGGTCTCTGCGGTCCGGTAGAGCGGGATGGTCAGCTCGAAACCCTGGGTCAGCGTATCGATCTTGCCGCCCTTCGGGTTGGCATCGAGGATCGACTGCGCCGCGGCCTTCGGCTCCTTCTCGGCGGCTTCGACCGCCTTGGTCGTCGCCGACATGAAGCGGCGGACCAGATCGGCATTGGCCTTCACATAGTCGGTGTTGGCGATGATGCCTGACGAAACCATGTTGATGCCGTAGTCGGCGAACTTGATCGGATAGACGTCCTTGCCGGTGGCGTCCTTGATCTTCATCGACTGGTCCATGACGTAGCCGAGCAGGAGATCCGCCTGGCCGTTGATGACGGCGTTGAGCTTGGTCTGGCCGTCGCCGGCAACGGTTTTGAAGTCGCTCTCCTTCAGGCCGGTCTTCTTCAGGAACAGCGGCCAGATCTGGGTCATGGAATCGGCCGGCGTGATCGCCACCGTCTTGCCCTTGATGTCCTCGGGCTTCCTAATGTTCTTGTCGACGAAGCCCATCGCGGACATCGGGCTGGTCTGGAGCAGCACGCCGGTCGCAACCACAGGCGCGCCCTTGATCGCGGCGCGCATCATGGTGGGAACGTCGACATAGCCGAAATCCGCAGTCTTGGCGGCGACGGCCTGCGTGGTCGCAGCCGAGCCGCGGCCTTCCTGGATCTCGAGGTCGATGCCCTCGGTTGCGTAGATGCCCTTGGCCTTGCCGTAATAGAACGGCGCGTGCTCGCCATAGACGTACCAGTTCAGCATCAGCACGACCTTGTCGGCCGCCTGCGCCGGCATCGCCGCAAACACCATCAGCGCCGCCGAGACGACTCCCATCCACCGCTTCATTGCCACTCTCCCTTGCCCTTATTGCGTCGACCGTTGGCGGCCGCTCGTTGCTTCACTTCAGAACCTGAAAATACTTAAGAGGCGAAAATCACGTCTTCGCGCTGGCTGACATGCCAGGGGATGATCAGCTTCTCGATGCGGTCCACGACCCAGAACAGGACCACGCCGAGCAGCGCCAGGATCACGAGGGCTGCGAACATCGTCGGCAAGTCGAACGTGCCGATCGAGCGCTGCATCACGTAGCCGATGCCGGAATTGGAGCCGACGAACTCGCCAACGACGGCGCCGACCACGGCAAGGGTCACCGAGACTTTGAGGCCGGAGAAGATCGCCGGCAGCGCATGCGGCAGGTTCACCGCGCGGAACACCTGAAAGCGGCTGCCCTGCATGGCGCGGGCGAGATCGACCATATCAGGATCGACCGACTTGAAGCCCTGCACGGCCGAGACCACCACAGGAAAGAAGCCGAGCAGGAAGGCCGAGATCACCTTCGGGATGATGCCGAAGCCGAACCACACCACGAACAGCGGCGCGATCGCGATCTTCGGCACGGATTGCGAGAACACCAGCAGCGGATAGACATAGCTCTCCACCGTCTTCGAGCCCGCGATCAGCATCGCGACGGGAATCCCGAACAGCGCCGACAGCAGGAAGCCGCAGACGGTCGCATAAGTGGTCGGCCATGACTGGCGCAGCAGTTCCGGCCATTCGGTGCGCAGCACCGCGACGACATCGGCCGGCGACGGGATCTGGTAGGCGGGAATCTTGAACAGCCGGATGGCGAGATCCCAGGCAACCACGATGAAGACCAGGAACAAAAACGGCCGAACCCACGCCGCATCCAGCATCTTGGACACCGCACTCTGCGGCTTCAACTCAGCCACGTCTCACTCCCGGCATTCTTCTTCGTTGCGGGGAGAAATTAACCCGTTGGATAAATACTGTCCAGCCCTTTCCCTGTGACGTTTTGCGGCGGGTTCCGGGCGTTTGGGATCGTGCAGCTCGCCAAACCAGCAGTGTCGTCCCGGCCTAGTGCGCAATTGCGCACGGGGGCCGGGACCCATAGCCACAGGGGGAAATTTGGCGAAAGCTGGTCCTTCGGGATTGGCACTAAACACAGCCGAGAGTTCACGCGGTATGGGTCCCGGCCTTCGCCGGGACGACGATGAGGAGGCACATTCGCGCCGCACTCTCGGTGTCATTCCCCGCCACCGGGTCTCGCCTTCGGTGAGCCCGATGACAGGCTCCGGCGGGGAATCCAGTACGCCGCGGCCCCTCCGTATCCCACCAGCGTCTCTGGAATACTGGATTGCCCGCCCCAGTGCGCAACAGCGCACAAGGCGGGCAATGACGGCGGAGATTGAGGAAACAGCGGGCGCGACGTCGACCAGCGCGCGAACCGCAGCGCTAAACCGGCTGCACCACGCTCGCGCGCGACTTCGGCGCCTTGGCGAGCTCGAACAGGGCGGCGGACTGCCCCGTCAGGGCGGCGAGCACGAGGCCGACCATGTGCGCGAGGCGCTCGTCCTTGGCGTCCTTGGCGAGCAGATCGCGGCCGAAGATCACGCTGAGCGTCGCCGAGTTGGAGAGGTAGAAGAAGCAGAGCCCCGCGATCGAGATGTAGAGCTGCACCGGATCGACCGCGACCTGGAAGTCGCCGCTGTCGACGCCGCGGCGCACCACGGTGCGGATCATCTCGACGAAGGGCGAGTGCATCGACTTGACCTTGGTCGACTTCTTCAGGTGCTTTGCACGCGCGAGGTTCTCGGTCTGCAGCAGCGACAGGAATTCTGGATTGCGCAGGAAGTAATTCCAGGTGAACTCGATCAGGCGGCGGATCGCCTCGGGCGGATCGAGATGTTCGAGGTCGAGCCCCCGCTCCTCGCTGCGGATCTTGTCGTAGGCGCCTTCGAGCACGGTGAGATAGAGCTCGTCCTTGTTGCCGACGTGGTAGTACAGCATGCGCTTGTTGGCGCCGGCCTTGGCGGCGATGCGGTCGACGCGCGCGCCGGCGAGCCCATGGGCGGAGAATTCCTGCTTGGCGGCTTCGAGAATGCGCAGCCGCATCCCCTCGGGGTCGCGCTGCCATTTCAGAGTTCGTTTCGCCTTCGCCAAACCGGTTGCTCGCTGGGTGCTGAAGGTATGCATGTAACACGCGGGCGGCCCGCCGCATAGTTTCGTCATTGCGAGCGCAGCGAAGCAATCCAGACTGGCGTCACGGAGACAGACTGGATTGCTTCGTCGCAAGGGCTCCTCGCAATGACGAGTGGAGAGACCGGCTCCCTACTCCACCGGCTTCGGCGAGCGCTCCAGCAGCACGGTCTGGATTCCGCAGGTGCCGTTCCGCACCGTCATCACCCTCGTGCCCGGCTTGCGGCCGTTGCGGACCTCGGAGACGTCGAGGCCGCCAGCGATCAGGCGGGCGCGGGTGGCGTCGATGTCGGCGACGCGCCAGCTCAGGCCCCAGAGCCGGTCATGCGTGGGATCGCCACCCGCCACCGGGCGGCGCACCACCTCGACGATGAGATCGCCGCAGCGGAAGAACATCAGCTGGCCCCAATCCTGGTGGGAGCGGTCGAGCGCCAGATCGAGCCCGAGCCGCGCGCCATAGAGCGCGGCGGCGCGCTCGGAATCCTCCGTCGTGATCACGACGTGATCGAGCGCGTCGATCGGTGCGATGTCGGTCGCAATCGACTTGGGACGCTCGTCGGCGAGCTCGAGGAAGAACATGCGCACGCCGCGCGTGAGCTCCGTGGCGGCACGCGTGCGCTTCCAGTGCAGCACCGCATCGGATGCGGCATCGCTGCTTTCGACCTCCGCGACCGGATCCGGCCTCAACGCCACCCGCTCCAGCCGGCGGCGCATCTTGCCCATGTCTGCGACACGAAAGCACAGGCTGGCGAGCATGCCCTCCTGGTCATCGAGCAGCGCGCGCATGCGGTCGGCGCTGACGCTGAAGCCGCTCGGCGCCATCAATTCGATCGTCATGTTGTCGAGGGTGAACAGCACCCGGTCAGCGCCCTCGCCGGAATTCTGCCAGGCCGGCGCGCGTCCCAAGAGCGTCTGATAGGCCGCCTTGGCCGCACCGATATCTCTGACCAGAGCGACGACATGATCGAGGCCGGTGATCATCTTCCCCCCTTTTTGACCGCCCCTTGTCGACCCGGAACCAAGGGCCGAAAAACGGCGTTTGTCCGGGCTTGGCATTTCCCTGTCATGGTCGTATTCCCCCACCATGCTGACCTCAAGCGCTTCGGGCGGCAGTCTTGCGAATATTTTCAGCGATCCCTCGGCGGAACCGGTGTTAGAGTAGGCGTGCCGGCCGGGACCACAAGCGCATCACGGACAAGCAATGCAGGCTCTCTTCATCGGACAGACCTATATCGACGTCGTCTTCATCACCGACCACATGCCGACCGGCGACGAGAAGCACGTGGCTTCGGACTACGCGGTTTCCTTCGGCGGCAACGCGGTGACGGCGGCGTTCTGCTGCGCCAAGCTCGGCATCGTGCCCGACCTCATCGCCACCGCCGCCAATGACTGGCTGGGGCGGATGTTCCAGGACATGTGTGCAAAATACGCGATCTCGCTGCATGCGCGGAAGGTGAAGCAATCCTCGCTCTCCTTCATCATGCCGAAGGACGGCAAGCGTGCCATCGTCCGTTGCCGCGACGACGAGCACATTCATCCGTTCCCGATGCTCAATCTCGGCGGCTGCCGCGCGCTGCACGTCGACGGCCACCAGCCGGATGCGGCGATCCACTATGCCAAGGTCTGCCGCGAGGCCGGCATTTTGACCTCGCTCGACGGCGGCGGCCTGCGCACCAACACTCACGAGCTGCTGGAATATATCGACGTCGCCATCGTCGCCGAGCGGCTGTGCGAGCAGATGGATCTGACGCCGGAGAAAATGCTCGATTACCTCAAGAGCCGCGGCTGCAAGATCGGCGGCATCACCATGGGCGAGAAGGGCCTGCTCTGGTATGACGAGACCGGGACGGTGCAGGTGATGCCGGCGATGCCGATCCCGCGCGAGCGCGTGATCGACACCAACGGCGCCGGCGACGTCTTCCACGGCGCCTATGTCTATTCCTACCTCGCCCATCCCGGCAAAAGCTGGCGCGAGCATTTTGATTTTGCCCGCGCCGCCTCGACCTACAAGATCCAGCGCCTCGGCAACGAGGCCGGCCTGCCGACGCTGGTCGACATCGCCAAGGTCAGGCACGAATTCGAGGTCAGGGTTTAGCGGAAGGGTGTGTCATGGGGCGCGTCTTCGTCGCCGGCAGCATCAACATGGATGTGGTGGCGACGGCCGATCGCCATCCCAAGGTCGGCGAGACCGTCGCCGGTCGCCAGGTGCTGTATTTCCCGGGCGGCAAGGGCGCGAACCAGGCGGTGGCCGCGTCGCGGCTCGGCGCCAGGACCACGCTGATCGGGCGGTTGGGGAAGGATTCCTTCGGAGCTGAGCTTAAGGTTTTCCTGCGCAGTCAGGGCATCGATCTCGGCTATCTCCAGGAGACGACTGACGCGCATACCGGCACGGCCATCATCACGGTGGCGGAGGCCGACAACACCATCGTCGTCATCCCCGGCGCCAATGCATTGGTCGACGCCGATGACGTCAGCGTCGTGCCGCTGCTGGAGGGCGACATCGCGGTCAGCCAGTTCGAAATTCCGCTGCCGGCGATTGCCGCGTTCTTCCAGCGCGCACGCGCCGCCGGAGCCACGACGCTGCTCAACCCGGCGCCGGCGCAAAGCATGCCCGGCGAGCTGCTCGCGCTGGTCGACATCCTCGTGCTGAACGAGACCGAGCTCGGCTTCCTCGCCGGCACCGAGCTCTCCGACGGCGACGAGGCCGCGCGGATCATCGAGGTGGCACGGCAGCTTCAGGCGCGGCCGGATCAGACCATCTGCGTCACGCTCGGCAGGCGCGGCGTGCTCGCGCTGGCAGGGCGCGAGGAGATTTCGGTGCCGGGGCGCGCGGTGCAGGCGGTCGACACCACCGGCGCCGGCGACTGCTTCGTCGGCGCGCTCGCGGCGCGCCTCGCCGATGGCACGGCCTTGCACGACGCGCTCACCTTTGCCAACGCCGCCGCTTCGATCAGCGTGCAGCGCATGGGCGCCGGGCCGTCGATGCCGACGGCAAAGGAAGTGGCTGCGGTCTTGTAAGACGGAGCGCTTTCTTCACCTCGCCCCGCTTGCGGGGAGAGGTCGGATTGCATCGAAGATGCAATCCGGGTGAGGGGGAGTCTCCGCGAGCCCCAGCTATCACCGTCCCCGCGGAGAGTCCCCCTCACCCCGACCCTCTCCCCGCAAGCGGGGCGAGGGAGGAGACTCAAGCCAGCGCGCTCTTCAGGTCAAAGCTCTCGTCGGCGGCCTGCTCCGGCGTGATCGAGCGATCCATCGCCTGCAAGCGGCGGCCGAACATGTGGTCGCCGGCGCGGTTGATCGATTCGATGCCGAGCAGCTTGTCGCCGTGGTAGCAGAACGCCGAGAACGCCTTCTTGGCGGGATCGCCGCGCAGCACGACGCGGTCGTAGCCGGTGGTGAGGCCGGCAATCTGGAGCTTGTCCTCGCCCTGGTCGCTCCAGAACCAGGGATGGCCGTCATAGGGCTTTCG
The DNA here is from genome assembly GCF_041357655.1 of Bradyrhizobium sp. DN3. Lineage (NCBI taxonomy): Bacteria > Pseudomonadati > Pseudomonadota > Alphaproteobacteria > Hyphomicrobiales > Nitrobacteraceae > Bradyrhizobium > Bradyrhizobium sp. DN3. Next base: position 352,274 of record NZ_JAULLN010000001.1, read on the forward strand.
GTCGCCGGTCAACCGCGCCGCGAGGCAGCGGGCGTGATCGGTGGCGTTTTGCACCGATTCCAGCCGCAGCGAGCCGCCGAAGCGCGGGCTTGCGAACAGCGCGCAATCACCGATCGCGGAGATATTGGGATCAGCCGTCACAAGATATTCGTCGACAATGATGCCGGCGGCAACCGGCAGCCCCGCTTCCGCGGCAAGCTCGATGTTCGGCAGCACGCCGACGCCGACCACGACGAGATCGGCGGGCAGATGCCGTCCGTCGCTCAAGGAGACGCCGGTGACCTTGCCGCCCTCCGCCTCGATGCTGGTTGCCTGCACACCGAGGTGAATGCGGATGCCGGCCTCGCGATGCCGCGCCTGAAAATACTCCGAGACCTCCGCCGTCACCGCGCGCGCCATGACGCGCGGGGCGAGCTCGAGCACGTCGACCTCGAGGCCCTTGATCCGCGCGGTGGCGGCGAATTCGAGGCCGATGAAGCCGGCGCCGATCACCACGACGCGCGTCTTCGAAGGGATGATCTGGCGCAGCGCCTCGCTCTCGTCGAGGATGCGCAAGTATTTCACGTCGGGCAGATTGGCGTTGGGCAGGTCGAGCAGGCGGTTGCGCGCGCCCGTGGCCAGCACGAGGTGGCCGTAAGGCAGTGTCTCGCCCGAGGCGAGATGCAGCTTGCGGCCGGCGCGGTCGATCGACACCGCGCGGCCAGCGATCAGCTCGATGGTCTGGTCGTGGTAAAACTTCTCGGGGCGGAACATCAGGCTCTCCGGCCCGGCCGAGCCCTTGATGTAGGCCTTGGACAGCGGCGGCCGCTGATACGGCAGATGCGCCTCGTCATTGATCAGGCAGATGCGCTGCGAAAAGCCCGCCTGGCGCAGGGATGCCGCAACCTGGTAGCCGCCATGGCCGGCACCGACAATGATCACCGGACCATCCGTCATTGCAACAGCCCACTTCCGGAGACACGAGCGTGACCCATGTCGTCTCCTCTCTCGCTGATTTTGATTTGCTGGCCTTACGAGGAGCCGGCGCTCGTGTCCGTCCCTTGGCGAAGGCGGGCCCATTTGAGCCTATCGTTCCGCCCAGCGCAAGAGCGGCGGACGGGGATTGTCACCCCTCGCCTTCTGCGATTTAGTTGCAGCAACGAACCTCTTGCCGGGGATTTCAAGATGCCAGCTCCCGTCTCCCAGCCCGATGATCCTGCCCTGCTGCGGATCGATGGCCCGATCGCGACCATCACACTCAACCGCCCCGCCGCGTTCAATTCCATCAACCTCGCCATCGCGCAGAGGCTCGAACAGCTCGCGTCCCAAATCGAAGACGACGCCAGCATCCGCGTCGTCGTCCTCGAAGGTGAAGGCCGTGCCTTCAGCGCCGGCGGCGATTTGCAGACGATCGGTGCTGCCGCCGAAGCGGGCACGGTGACACCCGTCGTCGGCGAACTGCTCAAGCATTATCACGCCTTCATCGAGATCCTCCGCCATATGCCGAAGATCTCGCTGTCCAGCGTCCACGGCTCGGCCGCCGGCGCCGGCATGGGCCTCGCTTTCGTCACCGATCTCTGTATTGCCGCAGACGACGCCAAGTTCACGCCGGCCTATGCCAAGATCGGCGTGTCGCCGGACGGCGGCTCCACGGTCGGGATCGTCGGCACGGTCGGCTCCCGCCGGGCGCTGCAAATCTTCCTGTCCGAGGATAATTTTACCGCGCAGCAGGCCCACGACTGGGGTCTGGTCGCTAAAGTCGTTCCTGCCGCGGAGCTGAAGGCGGCGACGCGAAAACTCGCCGAGCGGCTGGCGCAGAACCCACCGGCGGCGATCGCTGGCACAAAGTCCCTGGTCTACCAGGCCGCGACCACGCCGGTGAAACAGCAGTTAGATGCCGAGGAGCACAAGATCATCATGGCGATGAACACGGAGGCGTTCCGCACCGCCGTGAAGAAGTTCACCAGCAAGGGCAAGTAGCGTTCACTCGAGCAGGCCTATTGCGGACAGATATAGCCCGTGCCGGCCGGCGACTTGAAGCAGCCGACCGACTCGGGGAGCACGTGCCGCGGCAGCCACAGCACCACGCTCGGGAAATAGATCGCAAACGCGATGGTCGCCAGGAATACCAGATAGATCGGCAACGCCGCCCGCAAGGCCTTGGCAAAACTGATGCCGACGAATTTCGACGCCATCAGCAGCACCAGCCCGTAAGGCGGCGTGATCAGGCCGAAGGCGAGCGTCGCGATCAGCACCACCCCCATATGCACGGCGTTGATCTCGCCGGCCTCCGTCAGCGCATTGACCAGCGGCATGAAGATGATGATGGTCGGCACCGGCTCGATGAAGTCGCCGACGATGGTGAAAAGTAGCACCATCAACAGCATGATCAAATGCGGGTCGTTCCCGGCAATCGAGCTGATCCACTCGGCGATGTAGGTCGCCCCGCGCAAATAGGCCAGCATCCAGCCGAAGGCGTTGGCAGCGCCGATCGTGATCAGCGGCAGCGAGAAGATCAGGCCCGCGAGGCAGAAATCATAAGGGATTTTCCTGAAGTGCCCGCGATTGAGCGCGGGGATCACGACCAGGACGATCCAGACCACGGCGACGACGCCGGCTTCCGTCGGCGTGAACCAGCCGGTCAGGATGCCGCCGAGCAGGATCACGGGGATCATCAGCGGCAGGGCGGCATCGCCGGCGGCGAACACCACCTGTCGCAGCGGCGCGCGCGGCTTGCGCAAGCCGGAGGGGCCGAAGAAGTAGCAGTAGATCATCAGGCCAAAGCCGATCATCAGGCCCGGCACCACGCCCGCCATGAACAGGCCGGCGATCGAGACGTTGCCAACCGCGCCATAGACCACCGCGGTGATGCTCGGCGGCACTAAGGCGGCGATAGTCGAGGCAGAGGCAATGATGGCGGCGATGAAGGCGGGCTCATAGCCCTCGCGTTTCATCGGCCCACCCAGCGCGCGGCTCATCACGGCGACGTCGGCGGTGGTCGAGCCCGACATCTCCGAGAAGAACATGCTGAAGACCACCACGACTTGCGACAGCCCGCCCCTGATATGTCCGACCAGCGACACTGAGAGATTGGCTATTCGCACCACCACATTGGCCGAGCTCATGAGCTCGCCGACCAGGAGGAAGAACGGGATCGCCAGCAGCGCCTCGGAATCGACGCCGTCAAAGATCTTCTGGATGATCGCGGCGAGCGACACGTCCGACAGGAGCGCGCCGATGAAGACGCCGGCCATCAGCGAGAACGGCACCGGCACGCCGAGATAGCCGAAGGACAGAAAGCAGACCGTCATCAAGGCCAGGACGATGGGTGCGCTCACGGCTGCGCCCTCATCTGTGCGTCGGTGACGACGGGCGTTCCATCCTCCTCGGGAGGCTCCGGATGGTCAAAGCCGTTGCGGAGACCATTGACGAGCTGCTCGATGGTGAACAGGCCGATCAGCACGCCCGACAGCGGAATGATCGCATAGAGCGAGGCGATCGGCGTGCCCGACGGCAGACGAAAGCTGCCGAAGCCGCGCAGATAATTCTGGTAGCCGTACCAGATCAGGCAGCAGGCGACGCCGAGCACGACGAGGCGGATGATCACCTCGACGATGAGCCGCGAGGTGCCGTGCATCGCCTCGGAGATCACAGTGAGATAGAGGTGGTCGTTGCGCCGGGTCGCAGCCGCCGTGCCGATGAAGATCGCGTAGATGAACAGCGTCGACGTCACCTCCTGCAGCCACAGCCAGGGATGTCCGATGGTGCGGGTGACGATGTCGGCGGTCACCGACAGTGAGAAGCCGAAGCAGAGCAAGCCGCAGAGGATCATCAGCGCAAGTTCGAGCCAGTCGAGCGCGCGCCATTTCAGGTGGCGTTGGCGTTGAACGAGCAGTTTGTCGGCGATGGCCATTCAATGTCCCCCGTCGTTCCGACGTGGTGCGGAATGATTTAGTTGAGTCGGTAGCTGTGGGTTGTCTGAACCTCTCCCGCTTGCGGGAGAGGTCGGCGCGGAGCGCCGGGTGAGGGCTCTCGCCTCATTGGAAGTCTCTCCGAGGAGACACCCTCTCCCCCACCCTCTCCCGCAAGCGGGAGGGGAGCGCACCGACTTCCGGCACCACGTCAATTAATCGACCGGATCAAATCCTTGATCTTCTCGGCATGCGGGCCGAGCTCTTTGGCGAGCTTGTCGAGATTGGGATCGGCGATCGCAGTAAAGCTCTTCTTGTCGACGTCCTGGACGAGCTTGACGCCCATCTTCTTCAGCTTCTCAGCCGTGGTTCGCTCAAGCTCGAACGCTTTCGCCGGCTCCTTGGTGCTGATCTCGTTGGCCGCCGTCTGCACCCACCCCTTCTGCTCGGCCGACAGGCTCTGCCAGAGCTTGTCGGAGACGAACACCAGCGCGTTGTTGGCCTCGTGCTCGGTGATGTTGAGTACGGGCGCGACCTCGTAATGCTTGTTGACGAGGTAGACATTGATGCTGTTCTCGGCGGCGTCGACCACGCCGGTTTGCAAGCTTGTGTAGACGCTGCCGAACGGCATGTGCACGGTCTGGGCGCCATAGGCGGGGAACATGGTGTCCTCGGTCGCGGTCGCCTGCACCCGGACCTTCAGGTTCTTGACGTCGCCGACGTTGTGGATCTCTTTCTTGGAGTACATATGGCGCACGCCCTGCGATCCGGTCGCGATGACGTGCAGGCCCTGCGTGGTCTCATCGATCATGGCCCTGAGTGCTTCGAACACGCGGGGATCGGCCAACCCCTTGATCACGTGCTTCTCGTCGCGGAACAAATAATGCAGCGACATCACACCGGCCTGCGGCGAGATCGTCGCGGTGTTGGCCGAGGAGATGATCGAGAACTCGACGTCTCCGGCCTTCACGAGCTGGAGCACCTGCGGCTCCTGCCCGAGCTGGGCGCCCGGATACTGGTCGATGATCATGGTGCCTTTGCTCAATTCCTTGAGCTTCTCGGCAAAGAGGTCGCCCGCGATGGAATAGCCGGTGTTGCGGGGCTGGTCATAGGCGAAGCGATAGTGCTTCACCTCCTGTGCCCCGGCCCCCGTGACGAACAGCACGGCGGCCATGGCCGCCAACCCATGTAAGAATCTTGGCATGGATCGCGCAATCATCGTTTCCCCCCTGTTTTATCGCCCGCCGCTTGTGCGGTCTGAGCGCTCGTTCGAGTCTTGATCAGCCCTTCTCGGTCTTCTTCCCAGTCCCTTGCATGAAATCGAAGTCGCAGCCCTCGTCGGCTTGCATGATGGTCTCGTTGAACAGCCAGGCGTAGCCGCGCCTGGCCTCCTCGGGCGCTGCGGCCGGCTTCAACGTGGCGCGCCGCCGCTCCAGCTCGGCCGCATCGACCAGCAGCTCGATGCTGCGCTTGGCCACATCGAGGCGGATCATGTCGCCGTTCTGCACCAGCGCGAGCGGCCCGCCGACGGCGGATTCCGGTGTGATGTGCAGCACGATGGTGCCGAACGCGGTGCCGCTCATGCGCGCATCCGAAATGCGCACCATGTCCTTGGTGCCGCCGCGCGCCAGCTTCTTCGGGATCGGCAGATAGCCTGCCTCGGGCATGCCCGGCGCGCCCTTCGGGCCGGCATTGCGCAACACCAGCACGTCGTCGGAATTCACGTCGAGATCGGGATCGTCGACCCGCAGGGTCATATCCTCGACGGATTCGAACACCACCGCACGCCCGGTATGCTGCAGCAGTTTTGGACTCGCGGCCGACTGCTTGATCACCGCACCGCGCGGCGCGAGATTGCCATGCAGGACGGCAAGGCCGCCTTCCGTCTTGATCGGATTGTCGCGTGGACGGATCGCGTCCTGGCCGGGCACGTCCTCTGCATTCGCCGCGATATCGCGCAGCGTCTGGCCGGTGATGGTCCTGGCGTCGAGGTCGACGAGATCACCGAGCTGCGCCAGCAATTTCGGCACGCCACCGGCGTGATGGAAATGCTCCATGTAATGTTCGCCGGACGGCTTGAGATCGACCAGCACCGGCACCTCGCGGCCGATCTGGTCGAACACTTCGAGATCGAGCCGGTGCGGCGAGCGATGCGCCATCGCGGTCAGATGGATCAGGCCGTTGGTCGAGCCGCCGATCGCCTGAAGCACGACCTGCGCATTCCTGAAGGACGCCGGCGTCAACAGTTCGCTCGGCTTCGGTCCCTTGGTCTTCGCCATCTCGGCGGCAACCTTGCCGCTCGCCTCCGCCAGACGGAAACGCTCGGCATGCGGCGCCGGGATCGTCGCGCTCATCGGCAGTGACAGGCCCATCGCCTCGATCATGCAGGCCATGGTCGAAGCCGTGCCCATCACCATGCAGGTGCCGACCGACGGCGCGAGGCGCCCGTTCACCGCCTCGATCTCGGCATCGTCCATGTCGCCGGCGCGATATTTTGCCCACAGCCGGCGGCAGTCGGTGCAGGCGCCCAGCACTTCACCCCTGTGATGGCCGACCACCATGGGGCCGACCGGAATGACCACCGTCGGCAAATCAGCGCTGATCGCCGCCATCACCTGCGCCGGCAGCGTCTTGTCGCAGCCGCCGATCACGATGACCGCATCCATCGGCTGGGCGCGGATCATCTCCTCGGTGTCCATCGCCATCAGATTGCGTAGGTACATCGAGGTCGGATGCGCAAAGCTCTCGGCAATCGAGATAGTGGGGAACACGAATGGCATGGCGCCCGACAGCATCACGCCGCGCTTGGCGGCTTCGATGATCTGCGGGACGTTGCCGTGGCAGGGATTGTAGTCGCTATAGGTGTTGGTGATGCCGACGATCGGGCGCTCCAGCGCGTCGTCGGAATAGCCCATGGCCTTGATGAACGCCTTGCGCAGGAACAGCGAGAAGCCGGCATCGCCATAGCTCGTCAGACCCTTGCGCAAACCACTCGTCATCGTGCCACTCCATTCACCTTGCCATTGTGGTACAGGCTGCCCCTCGATTGTCAATAAGATTGGCCAATATTGTCGCACTTTCTGGCTTTTCGCATCGCTTGCGGCACAAATTATTGACAATCCAGGCTTCCCCTGCTCCACAGGACGAACCGGCCAACCGCCGGGAGGCTGAGGGCATGTCCGACATTCGCACTGCAGACAGCATGCCGGTCCGGCGCGACGATCCGGACGACGTCGTCGCTCGCCTGGAAGAGGACATCATCTTCGGCCGCCTCGCACCGGGCGCACGCCTCACCGAGGACGCGCTGATGTCGCGCTACGGCACCTCCAGGCACTTCGTGCGTCAGGCGCTGGTGGATGCCGAGCGGCGCGGCATCGTCCGCCGCGAGAAGAACGTCGGCGCCACCGTAAGGTTCTACTCGGCGGAGGAAGTCCGGCAGATCTACGAGGTGCGGGAGATGCTGACGCGGCAGGCCGCGCTGATGATCTCCCTGCCCGCGCCGCAAGCCCTGATCGACGAACTGTCCGCGCTGCAACGGCAATATTGCGCGAAGGCGGATGTGCAGGATCTGCGCGGCATTCACGAAGCCAATGACGCCTTCCACCTTGCGCTGTTCTCGGCCTGCGGCAATCCGTATCTGGTGCGCTCACTCCAGGACTACATGAACCTGACGCTGCCGATGCGCGCAAAGAATCTCGCCGACCGCGACGGTCTTGCACAATCGCGGCGCCAGCACGAGCTGATGATCGAGCTCTTGAAGGGCCGCGACAGCTGGGCGCTGGCGCAGCTGTGTGTCGATCACATGCAATTCAGCAAGTCGGATTATCTCAAGCGCATCGCTGAGGATAAGGCCGGGCTCTAGGTGGGGGCTTCCCGCCACGAAACGAGCCTTATTCGCTCCCCGGAACGTCGCAAGCCCCGGCGCGTTGGAAGGCTCGAGCGAGCTTCATTCGCCCGTCATGCTTTGGACGTGGCCGGGTGACGATCGATCAGCATGTCGGCCCAAGGGAGGGCCGGCTATTTGAACAATGAGGGTCTGCGGAGCGATGCGGGCCGGTTTGTTCATCGCGTTGATTGCAGCGGCCTGGCTCGGCGGACAGGTCCAGGAGTCCCTCGCACAAAAGCGGCTGCCCGCGTCTGCGAGTGAAACCGGGAAAGCTCTGCGAAAAGAAAGCACCCCGCGGAAGGAAACGGGACGATCTGCGGACCCGTATACGGTGGGATTCGTAACCGGTACACCGCAATGCACTGAATTCGCGATCGCTCAGGACATTGCAACCACGCTCGCCGGCGGCCAAGAGACCGGCCCTCGTGGCGAGGTCGCCTTGCGGGTCCTGCCCATCGTGGGAAACGGCGGTATCCGCAACGTCCTTGATGTGCTCACCCTCGCAGGTGCCGACGTGGCGATCGCGCCCGTCGTCCTGGTTGACCGGCTCCGGGAGACAAGGACCTTCGGAGATATCTCTGACAAGCTGACCTACATTGCCCCGCTCCATATCGAAGAGTTCCATCTTCTCGCGCGGCTGGAGATCAGAAGTCTGTCGGAGCTGTCGGGAAAGAAGGTCAATCTCGGGGACGACGGCAGTGCCGGCGCCATCCTCGGCCGCGAAGTGTTGAACCGTCTGGGCGTCAAGGTCAGCGAGTCGAACTTGGGACCGGAGGCCGCGCTGGATGGTCTGAGGAAGGGAGATCTCTCCGCCGCTCTGTTGGTCTCAGGAAAACCGGTCAACTTCCTGACGCAGGTCTCGCAGCTCGATGATATTCACCTCCTGCCCATCCCCTACTCCAAAGAGCTGCTGCAACAAGACTATCTACCATCGACGCTTCGCCATCAGGACTACCCGAACATCATCGCGGCCGAAGCAAGTGTCGACACGATCGCGATCAAATCCGCTCTCTTCGCCTACAACTGGCCAAGCGGCAACGAGCGATTTCGGTTGCTGGAATTCTTCGTCCAGACATTGTTCGCGCGCTTTCCCGAATTTCTCGGCGACGCACATCACCCCAAATGGCGCGAGGTGAACCTGGCCGCGCTGCTCCCGGGATGGCAACGATTCCGACCGGCAGAGCGCTGGCTCCAGCAGCAATCCGGGGGCGAGGCCGCGCTTCGCAAAGCGTTCGGCCGGTTCCTCGAGGGAAAGCCAACCGCCAATCCGCGAGACCGCGAAGAATTGTTCCGGGACTTCCTGCGCTGGCGAGAACGCAATCCGGACAAGTGAGCAAAACTTGGCAGGCAAATCCCGGGGAGGTGTCGATGCGCAACGCGCTTATGAAGGCAGCCCTGGTTGCGTTGCTCGCCTTGATCGCCGACGTGAGGCGTCCTGCCGCCCAATTTGCTCCCTTCTTTCCGCCAGCGCCGCAGACGCTCGCGCCAGCCACCGCGCCGCCGGCCGCCCAGGTCGAGCAAACCAGGACAGCCCCTCACCGAGGCAGCAAGGCGCACAGGAAGCACGAAGAGAAGCCCGAAGTCGTTCGTCGGCCGCCAAATAAGCGGAAGGTCGCCGAAAAAAACGGATACAAGCGGGTCAGCGATCTCGTGAACTTCCCGAAATTCTTTCCGGGTCTCGGCGTCATCTTCGTCAAACCCGACACTTTGCCGCTGGGGCCGTTCCTGTGCTTCGATCGCAGGGATCGATTGGTGGCGACCGTGTACATGGTCCCGAACAAGGACATCGACGATCACAAGTCATTGGAGGGGGCTGGGTCCGCGGCACCAGTTGATCATGTCAGCCTATACTTCAACGCGGGTCACCCCGGCGTGGATGTACCGCATTACCATGTGGTGCTGTGGCATGTGACCAAGAAGCAGGAAGCGCGCGTTGCAAAATGACGTGCGACAGCTCGTGCGATCGCACGGGCGGTCGCTGACGATCTGCGCGCGGCGCTCGCGGACATGCGGTGATCGACGACAATTGCCCGGCTTGAGCCGCAAGCCGGGCGCTTGCCCGGCCGCAGCAATTGTCAGGAATTGACGAGAGCACACCCGCGCGCTTCGCGTCGCGCAATCATCCGGCCGGCGCCTTGAAATCGTATGAGATGCGCCCAGCTGGCAGATAGAACAGTGCAATGACCGCGCCGCCCCTGACTTCAGGATAGTGCCTGCTACCTGGATCAGGCGCCGTCCAGCCGGCTCCCTGCCAACCCTGTAATCCCCTCAACTCCGCGCCCTTGTTCAAGGGCACCACAAGGTTGAGCTCGCCGTAGGGATGGCCGTGATATTGTCCCCGCAACACGTCGTGATCGTCCTCGTCCTTGAAGCGGCGCGGATCGGCGCTGTTCATGTACACAGCAGTGATGCTGAACTGGAACGTGTCGGCCGTCGGCTCCAGGATGCGGCTGCGCCGGTAGTTTGGGCCGTCCACCTCCTGGTTTGCGGCCCATCCTTCCTCGACCCCAACCTTGATCAGGCGAGCGAGATCCTGATAGAGCGCGCTCTCTTCCCCATATGTCTCGTTGAGCCAACGCTCCATCTCAGCTCCTGGAGTCATGTCCTTGACCTCCCGAAGAAACGGAATGCTGCACTGGATCAGTTCTTCTCGGCTTTGCATCGTGATCTCCTCTTCGACCAACCTTCAATCTTCGAAACCAAGGAACGTCGCGAACTCATCGATGTCCGCCCGAGGCATCAATCTGTCCTGCCCCTGAAGCTTGGCCTTGCCGACCGAGATGCCGCACACCACCATCTGCTCCGCCGGAATCGACAGCAGCGGGCGCAACACCCGGTGGTATTTTGCGAACGTTTCTTGCGGGCACGATTGAAGCCCGTGTCCTGCCGCCGCGAGCATTATGTTCTGCACGAACATGCCGAGGTCGAGCCAGCTACCGACTTCCAGGCGACGGTCGATGGTCACGATCAATCCCACGGGCGCGCCGAAGAATGTGTAGTTCTTCGCGGTCTGTCTGCTCCTCCCCTCGGAATCGGCTTGATGAATGCCGAGCGAGCCATAGAACAGTCGGCCGAATTCCTGCCGCCGTTTGAGATACAGACCGGGTAAATCGCTGGCGTAGTATTTGTACTCTGAGACGTGTTCGTCACGAGAGGTCTCGTGCGCCTCCAGCAGCGCCGCCGACACCTTGCCCTTGACCTCGCCTGTCAGCACGTAGACGTGCCAGGGCTGGATGTTCGCACCGCTGGGCGCGAATCGCGCGACACGGAGGATATGCTCGATCGTTCGTCGGGCGACGGGAGCGTTGCAGAACTCGCGGCATGCAAACCGGCCGGTCAGGATCGCGTCGATCGGGCTCGGCGCCACGACACGCGCCTCATCTCCAGCCATCACGGCTTCTTCAGGAGCGGACATCCTCCGTCCTCCATCGGCCTGAAGGCCTCTTCTCCGGGAATGGTCGCGAGCAGCTCATAGTAGTCGAACTTATGTTTCGATTCCTGCGGTGACTTGACCCGGAACAGATACATGTCCCGGATCAATCTGCCGTCTTGGCGGATCCGGCCATTCTTCGTCATGAAATCATTCACCGGCATCTCGCGCATCTTGGCGGCAACGGCAGGTCCATCGAGCGTGCCCGCCGCTTCGGCCGCCTTGAGATAGTGCATCACCGCGCCGTAAGTGCCGGCATGGATCATGGTCGGGACCTTCTGGGTCTTCTCGATGAAGCGCTTCGCCCATGCACGCGTGTCGTCGTTCATATCCCAGTAGAATGCCGAGCTGAGCATCAAGCCTTGAGCACTCTGCAATCCCAGACTGTGAATGTCCGCGATGAAAACGATCAGACCGGCAAGCTTTTGCCCGCGCGTGATCCCGAACTCGCCGGCCTGCTTGACCGCGTTGATGAAATCACCGCCAGCATCGGCCAGTGCGATCACATCCGCCTTCGAAGATTGCGCTTGCAGCAGGAAGGAGGAGAAGTCCGGCGTGTTGATCGGATGCTTGACCGCGCCCACGACCTTGCCACCGGTCGCGCCGATGACCCGGCGGCTATCGGCCTCGAGCTGTGCGCCGAGCGAATAATCAGCGGAGAGGAAGAACCAAGTCTTTGCGCCAAGGCGCGCGATCGCTTTGGTTGTGCCCTGCGACAAAGCAAAGGTATCGTAGGTCCAGTGAATGCCGGTCAGCGAGCATTCGTCGCCGGTGAGACGCGAAGTGGCGGCGCCAGTGGCGAGAAACAGCTTCTTCTTGTCACGGGCAATGCCTTGTACAGCCAACGCGACGGCCGAATTGGGGACATCGAGAATCACCTCGACACCCTCGTTCTCGATCCAGCGCCGTACAATCACCGATCCTACGTCAGCCTTGTTCTGGTGGTCGCCGGCAATGATCTGGACGGGACGCCCCAAAACCCTGCCCTTGAAATCGTCAACGGCCATTTGCGCCGCGACCACTGACCCTTGCCCGCCATTGTCGGCATAAAGCGAGGACATGTCGGTCAGCACCCCGAGCTTGACCGGTGCATCCTCGGCAATCGCGGCGGTCGTGAGCATCAGCGAAATCAACGTCGCAACGACCGTCTTGCCGGTACCTGTCGTCGCGGTCGATCTCATGGCTCACCTCCTCCGAACACAGCGACTGAACAATGCTGGAATCGGTCTCTTGCGGAAGTGAAACTCTTGCAGATTGATCCTGAACCGCCTTCAGTTTGCTCGGGCGCGCCGCTCAAGGCTTGGTTCGGTCGTTTGCGTCGGTTGCATCTGCGACGCCCCTGACCTTAACTGGCCGTCGTCGCGGCGCGCCGTCAGCCATCAACTGGATCCTCATCGTGTCGGTTTCATTCAAGACATTGGACTTGAACCTGCTCAAGGTGTTCGACGCCGTCATGGAGGAAAGGAGCGTATTGCGCGCCAGCCAGAAAGTCGCGCTCAGCCAGTCCGCCGTAAGCCACTCGCTCGCCCGGCTTCGCGAGATGCTGGAAGACGAACTGTTCGTGCGCACGGCCGCGGGCATGCAACCGACGGCGCGGGCCTTGACGATGGCCCCCCAAATTCGCGAGGCGCTACGCGTGCTCGAGGCAGCTGTGGAACTGCCGACCTTCGTTCCTGCGACGTCAACCAAGCAGTTTACGCTGGCTGCCAATGACTTCGCCACGATGGTGCTGGCGTCGCCTCTCTTGAAGATACTCGGGCGCGAGGCGCCCCACATTGACCTGACGATCAAGCCGGTCACGCGGATCGACCTTGCCGAGCAGATCGACCTCGGTCGCATCGACGTTGCGATCGGCGTCTTCTCGCTCCCGCCGAGTCGTTTCCGCACGTCGCTGCTATTCGAATATGACGACGTGCTGATTGTCGGCAAAAAGCGCAAGCTTGGCCGGCTGGACAAGGCGATGCTTGCACGGCTGCCGCTGGTGGTGGTCTCCTTCGGTGGAGAGCAGGAGGGCGCGATCGGCGGCTTCATCTCCGAGCGCGGCCTGGCGCGGCGCTCGGAGATGTACGACCGCGATGCGCTCGAGCGGGCACTCGCCGAGAGCGACCGGCCGCCACGAATGGCGGTGTCATTGCCGCATTTTCTCGCCGTCCCCGGGCTGCTTCGGGATTCCGAACTGGCGGCCATCGTTCCGCGCCCGCTTGCGCAAGCACTGGAACAAAACTATCCGATCGCGACGTACGAGCTTCCCTACACGGCGACTCCGCTGGAGGTCCGGCTGCTATGGCACGAGCGTGTCGACGGCGAGCCCTCGCACGAATGGCTCCATGACGTCCTTAGACGCGCTGCCGAGAACCTCAGACGCGGAGGCTAGGACGGCGAGCTTACGGAAGTACTGAACAAGATTATCAACATCCCTACCGCTTATTCCAGTCGATGATGCGGCTCGCATCACCGTCGAACTCGCTGCTGCAGAAGGCGCCGCCCTGATAGTGGTCGCCGATCGGATCGGGCTTGAGCTTGGCCTGCTCGGCCATGGCGTGCGCCACATGATCCTCGGAGCGGCCGGTGGGGCGGTAGCCGAACTCGTAGGCGCGATGGTTGTCCCACCAGGCGCGCTCGTTCAGGGACACGCCGTAGAAGATCTCGAAATGGATGTCGGGATGCTCGAGACCGATCCGGCAGAGCTGCACGAGGTCGTCGGGCTTGAGCCAGATCGCGAGCCGGCGCTGGTCGAGCGGCATGTCGCCGAAATTGCCGATGCGCAGGCAAGTCACCTTCAGCCCATGCTTGTCGGCGTAGAGCGCGCCGACGGCCTCGCCGAACACCTTGCTGACGCCATAGCGGCCGTCGGGGCGCGGGGTGACGTCGGTGCCGATCTTGTGGTGGCGCGGGTAGAAGCCGACGGCGTGGTTCGACGAGGCGAACACCACGCGCTTGACGCCCTTGCGGTACGCGGCCTCGAACAGATTGTAGCAGCCGATGATGTTGGCCTGAAGGATGTCGTCCCAGGGGCCTTCGACCGAATAGCCGCCGAAATGGATGATACCGTCGACGCCCTCGCAGATCGCCTCGACCTGCGCCATGTCGGACAGGTCCGCCGCTTTGAACTGCTCGTCGGGGCCGAGATCGGCCGGCTTGCGGATGTCGCTCAGCAGCAGGTCCGGATAGATCGGAGGCAGCAGTTTCCGCAGGCGCGTTCCAATTCCGCCCGAAGCTCCCGTCATCAAGATGCGCGGCATGTCTTTCCTCATAAGTAGCGACCGATTTGCGGCCGTAGATATCTGATGCTAGCAGACTTGCACAGAGGGAACGCAACAACGAGACTGCACATGAACGATGCATCGTCCCACACCCAAGAACGGCCGCAAGGCTGGCGGCCGGCGACCTATTACCCCGATCCGGCGATACGTGCACTCGATCCCCGCTTCGAAAAATACTGGCTGAAGCTTTCGGCGGTGGAGCGACTCGCGACCGGCCTGCGCTGGGCCGAGGGGCCGGTGTGGTTCGGCGACGGGCGCTATCTGCTGTGCAGCGACATCCCGAACCAGCGCATCATCAAGTGGGAGGAGGAAACCGGCGCCGTCAGCGTGTTCCGAAAACCCTCGAATTTCGCCAACGGCAACACCAGGGATCGTCAGGGCCGGCTCGTCACCTGCGAGCATGGCGGCCGCCGCGTGGTGCGCACCGAGTATGACGGCAGCATCACCGTGCTGATGGATCAATTCAACGGCAAGAGGTTGAACTCACCGAACGATGTCGTTGTTAAATCGGACGGCTCGATCTGGTTCACCGATCCGACCTTCGGCCTGCTCGGCAATTACGAGGGCTACAAGGCCGAGCCCGAGATCGAGCCGAACGTCTACCGGCTCGATCCCGCGACCGGCAAGGCGACGATCGTCGCAGAAGGCGTGTTAGGGCCGAACGGGCTGTGCTTCTCGCCGGACGAGAAGATTCTGTACGTCGTGGAATCGCGCGGTCAACCGAACCGAAAGATCCTCGCCTATGATGTCTCGGCGGACGGCACCACGATCTCGGGCAAGCGCGTCCACATCGATGCAGGTCCCGGCACGCCTGATGGCATGCGCTGCGACATCGACGGCAATCTCTGGTGCGGCTGGGGCATGGGCGATCCCGAGCTCGACGGCGTCGTCGTGTTCGCGCCCGACGGCGTCATGATCGGCCGCATCGCGCTGCCCGAGCGCTGCGCCAATCTCTGCTTCGGCGGCGTCAAGCGCAACCGCCTGTTCATGGCAGCGAGCCAGTCGATCTACGCGCTGTATGTGAATACGCAAGGCGCGGTTGGGGGATGATCGCTCCACAAGCGACCGTCTCGTAGGGTGGGCAAAGCGACTTGTCCGCCGTAGCTCGAAGAGCGAAGGCGGAAGCGTGCCCACCAGTTCTCGCTCGGCTCGCGATGGTGGGCACGTCGCGCGAAGAGCGCGCCTTTGCCCACCCTACGGCAGCTTGCTCGCAATGACGGCGGAGCAAAACAAAAAACGCCGGAGCGGTTTCCCGCCCCGGCGTCGCGTTCATTCACACGATAAAGCTTACGCCGCGTTGAAGCCGGCGACGGCCTTCACTTCGAGGAAGTCCTCGAGGCCGTACTTGCCCCACTCACGGCCGTTGCCGGACTGCTTGTAGCCGCCGAACGGCGCGGTGCGGTCGTTGGGCACGCCCTGGAGGTTGACGTTGCCGGCGCGGATCTGGCGAGCAACGCGCTTGGCGCTTTCCACCGTGTCGGCCGAGACGTAACCGGCAAGACCATACGGCGTGTCGTTGGCGATCTTCACCGCGTCGGCTTCGTCCTTGGCGCCGATGATGGTCAGCACCGGTCCGAAGATCTCTTCACGGGCGATCGTCATGTCGGGGGTGACGTCGGCGAAGATGGTCGGGCGGACATAGAAGCCCTTGTTGACGCCCTCGGGCAGGCCCGGGCCGCCGGCGACGAGCGTTGCGCCCTCGTCGATGCCCTTCTTGATCAGCCCCTGGATCTTGTCCCACTGGCCGCGGTTGACGACCGGGCCGATGGTGGTGCCTTCGGCGCGGGGATCACCGGCCTTGGTCTTGTCGGCGACGGCCTTCGCGATCGCGGCGACTTCCTTCATCTTCGAGGCCGGCACGATCATGCGCGAGGGCGCGTTGCAGGACTGGCCGGAGTTGTTGAACATGTGCATCACGCCGCCGGTCACCGCCTTCGTGAGGTCGGCGCCTTCGAGGATGACGTTCGGCGACTTGCCGCCGAGCTCCTGGCTGACGCGCTTCACGGTCGGAGCCGCGCGCTTGGCCACGTCGATGCCGGCGCGGGTCGAGCCGGTGAAGGAGATCATGTCGATATCGGGGTGCTCGCTCATGGCGGCGCCGACCTCGGGGCCGAGGCCGTTGACGAGATTGAACACGCCCTTCGGCACGCCGGCCTCATGGAGGATTTCCGCGAAGATCAGCGCCGAGGTCGGCGTGAACTCCGATGGCTTCAGGATCATGGTGCAGCCGGCGGCGAGCGCGGGCGCGACCTTGCAGGCGATCTGGTTGAGCGGCCAGTTCCAGGGCGTGATCATGCCGACCACCCCGATCGGCTCGCGCAGCACCATGGCGGTGCCAACCGGCTCCTCGAAATGATAGTTCTTGAGCACGTCGAGCGTGGTCATGAGATGGCCGAGGCCGGCGCCGGCCTGGAGCTTCTCCGCCATCGGCAGCGGCGCGCCCATCTCATCGGAGACGGCAGCGCCGATCTCCTTGAGCCGGCCCTTGTAGATCTCGATGATCTTGGAGAACAGCGCGACGCGCTCCTCGCGGCTGGTCTGGGAGAACGTCGCGAAGGCGCGCTTGGCGGCGGCCACGGCCTTGTCCACGTCGGCCTTGGAGCCCAACGCAACCTCGTACATCGCCTCTTCCGTCGCCGGATTGACCACGGCGGTGGACTTCTTGACGGCGGGATCGACCCAGGCGCCGTCGATGTAGAATTGCATGCGATTGACCATCGTTAACCTCTTCTTGGGGGCTTGGAGGGGGCGTTTCGGCAGGCATCCTTGCACGAAAGCGCCAGCAATTGAACCCGCCATATGCGGGGCCAGCGTTGCGGCGGACGGAGGTTATATGAGCCGATGGCGGGAGCGAGGCAAGGTCTCAACTGCCGTCGTCCCGGCGAAGGCCGGGACCCATTACCACCTCACGCAGTTGGTTTGCGCCGGCGTCTACCACTTTGCAGCCGACAACGAACGCCGCCGCGTACGGGCCCCGGCCTTCGCCGGGGCGACGAGTTCACACCGCCATCTTCCGATGCAGCACCGGCGCGCCGGTGGTGAGGCTTTCGGCCGCATCGATGATGGCGTTCGCATCCAGGCCGTGGTGGCGGTAGAGGTCCGCGATGGTGCCGGTCTGGCCGAACTGCTCGACGCCGAGCGCCTCGACGCGGTGGCCGCGGACGCTGCCGAGCCAGCCGAGCGCGGAGGGATGACCGTCGATCACGGTCACGATGCCGCAGTCGCGCGGCAACGGCGCCAGCAGTTTTTCGATGGGGCTGAGATGCTGCACGCCGCGGCGGTCGCGCCGCAATTTTCGCGCGGCAGTCCAGCCTGCGTGGAGGCGGTCGGCCGAGGTGATCGCGAGCAGGCCGACGTCGCGCCGGCTCTCGCCGATGAAGCCGGTCGCCTCGATCGCCTCCGGCGCGACCGCGCCGGTATAGGCGATCACGACTTCGGCATTCGGCCCCGGCTTGCGCAGCCAATAAGCGCCATCAGTGATGCCCTGCCTCAGCTCCGGCGTCATGATGCGCTGCGCCTGCTCGATGCTGCGCGTCGAGAGCCGCAAATAGACCGAGCCGCCCTCGCCCGGATCTCGCTGCATGTGCTCGAAACCGAAAGCCATGATCACGGCAAGCTCGTCGACGAAGGCCGGCTCGAATGAGGCCAGGCCGTCCTGCGCCATGCCGATCAACGGCGTTGCGATCGACTGGTGCGCGCCGCCTTCGGGCGCGAGCGTGATGCCCGATGGCGTCGCCGCCACCATGAAGCGCGCATCCTGGTAACAGGCATAGTTCAGCGCATCGAGCCCGCGCTCGATGAAGGGATCGTAGAGCGTGCCGACCGGCAGCAGCCGCTCGCCGTTGATCTGGTGCGACAGGCCGAGCGCCGAGAGCATGATGAACAGGTTCATCTCGGCAATGCCGAGCTCGAGATGCTGCCCCTTGGGGGAAGCATCCCAATTGAAGGTCGAGGGAATTTTCTCGCTGCGGAATAAGTCTGCCTTCTCGGCGCGCGCGAACAGGCCGCGGCGATTGACCCAGGGGCCGAGATTGGTCGAGACGGTGACGTCGGGCGAGGTCGTGACGATGCGCTTTGCGAGCTCGCTGTCGCTGCGTGCGATTTCGTTCAGCACGAGGCCAAAGCCCTGCTGGGTCGACATCTGCGGCGACGGCTTGAAGGCGAGCTGCTGCGGCACCTCGACGACAGGCGCGCTCAACCGGCGACCGTCCTGGTTGAACGGCACGCGCGCGAGGAAAGCCTCCAACTCGGCCGAATCCTGCGTCAGCCCTTCGAACTTGTCCCATTCGTGCCCGGGGCGGATGTTCTGGCTGTCGCGATATTTCTCCATCTGCGCGACCGTCATCAGGCCGGCGTGGTTGTCCTTGTGGCCCTGGAACGGCAGGCCGACGCCTTTGATGGTGTAGGCGATGAAGCAGACCGGGCGATCGTGGTCGATGGACTCGAACGCCTCCAGCATGCTCGCCGTGTCGTGGCCGCCGAGGTTCGACATCAGCGCCAGCAGCTCGTCGTCGTTGCGCTTGTCGATCAGTTTGGTGATCGGGCCCTGATCGCCGATCTCGTCATGCAGATGCTTGCGAAACGCGGCACCGCCCTGAAAACACAGCGCGGCGTAGAGCGCGTTCGGACAATTGTCGATCCAGCGCTTCAGCGCCTCGCCGCCGGGCTCGGCAAAGGCCTCGCGCATCAGCCGGCCGTATTTCACGATCACCACGTCCCAGCCGAAATTGCGGAACATGGTCTCGAACTTCTCCCAGAGCCCTTCGCGCACGACGGCATCGAGCGACTGGCGGTTGTAGTCGACTACCCACCAGGTGTTGCGCAGGCCGTGCTTCCAGCCTTCTGCAAGGGCTTCGAAGATGTTGCCCTCGTCCATCTCGGCGTCGCCGACGAGTGCAATCATCCGCCCCTCGCGGCGATCCTTCATCCAGCCATGCGCCTTGACGTAGTCCTGCACGAGCGAAGAGAACAGCGTCTGCGCGACGCCGAGGCCGACCGAGCCGGTGGAGAAATCGACGTCGTCGACGTCCTTGGTGCGCGAGGGATAGGACTGCGCGCCCTTGAAGCCGCGAAAATTCTCCAGCTTCTCGCGGGTCTGCCGGCCGAACAGATATTGGATGGCGTGGAACACCGGGCTCGCATGCGGCTTCACCGCGACGCGATCCTCAGGCCTCAGCACGTGAAAATACAGCGCCGACATGATGGTGGCGAGCGAGGCGGACGAGGCCTGGTGGCCGCCGACCTTGAGCCCGTCCGCATTGGCGCGGATGTGGTTGGCGTGGTGGATGGTCCAGGACGACAGCCACAGCGCCTTGCGGCTAAGAGCGGTCAATGTGTCGAGACGAGCGGAATCAACGGGCATGGCAATGCTCCCGGAAACAGACGCTGCGATGATACGCCTGCGGGCGGCGCCAAACTTCTCAATTTTTCGCGCCATACCCCCAGATATTGGGATATTTTACCAATATAGTCCGACTAAGACAGGTTCCATCCCAATGCCCGAGCTTGACGCCATCGACCGCAAGATCCTCGCTCTGCTCCAGACCGACAGCCGCATGACCATGCAGGAACTCGCCGACAAGGTCGGGCTCTCGGTCTCGCCCTGCCATCGCCGCGTCAAGCTCCTGGAGGAGCGCGGCGTTATCTCGCGCTACGTTGCGACCGTCGACCAGAAGGCGCTGGGGCTGCATGTCAGCGTCTTCATCTCGATCAAGCTGGCGCGGCAGAAGGAGGAGGATCTCAACCGCTTCGCGCGTGCGATCTCGAAATGGGACGAGGTGCTGGAGTGCTATCTGATGACCGGCAACCGCGACTATCTACTGCGCGTCGTGGCGGCCGACCTCGCCTCCTATGAGACCTTCCTGAAGACCAAGCTGACCCGGCTCGACGGCATCGCCTCGATCGAGTCGAGCTTCGCGCTGAGCCAGGTGAAGTATTCGATCGCGCTGCCGGTGTGACGGTTGTGGCCACCTCTCCCGCTCCTGTCCGCCGAAGCCTCGGCGAAGGCGGATGCGGGAGAGGCGTAGGCCGCCTCCGGCGACCGTCATCTCAAAAGACGCCGAGGCAAAGCCTCGGCTATGGCGCAGCGCCGGGTGAGGGCTCCGTCCACACAGGGACTCCCGCTGTGGAAGCGCCCTCTCCCCAACCCTCCCCCGCAAGCGGGGGAGGGAGCGCACTGCCGTCGCGGCTAGATGGTCACCGCCATGGCTGCACGATGATCTTGGTGTGGGCCTCCGGATTGGCGAGATCGGCGAACGCCTTTGCGACGCCGTCGATACCTACCTCCGCCGTCACCATCGCCGCCGCATCCACCTGCCCTTCCGCGATCAGGCGCAGTGACGCTGCGAATTCGTCTGGCGTGTAGCCGAGCACATACTGGACATTGAGCTCCTTCATGATGCCCAGCATCGGCTCGCTTGTGTCGGTTTCCATGCAGACGCCGACCACGACAATGCGCGCGTCACGCGGCGCGCCTTCGAACACCTGCTGGAGCAGGCCGGGCACGCCGACACATTCGAAGATGATCGCAGGCTTCAGCGCCGGCAGCATGGCCTGGAACGGCGGTCGCGCCGCCTTCTCCGCATCCGACATCTGCGCGTGCTCGGCCCATGTCGCATAAGGCTGCGACACCCTGGGATCGATGACGATATCGGCGCCGAGCCTGGCCGCAAGCGCGCGCCGCGCCGGCGAATAGTCGGCAGCGATAATCGGATGCAAGCCCTTGAGCTTCAGCGCGGCGATGACCGCGAGCCCGACCGGGCCGCAGCCGATCACGAGCGGCACCTCGCCACCACGGATATTGGCTTTTGCGACGGCGTGAACCCCGACCGCGAGCGGTTCGGTCAGCGCGGCATGTTCCGGCGCAAGACCGTTGGGCACTTCGAGCAGCAGCGCTTCGCTCAGCAGCATCGCCTCGGCATAGCCGCCGATATTGTCGTTGGAATAGCCGATGCCTTCGATGCCCGCAGGCGTCACCAGCGCCGGCAGCGAGCAGACGCGCGTGCCCGGCTTGAGCTTGCGCGCGGTGCCTGGACCGTAGTCGACGATCTCGCAGCAGAACTCGTGACCGAACACCACGTCGCGGCTGAGGTCCATCGGCTTGCGCCCGGTCTTCCGCGCCATCTCCACCATGCGGTGGGCGTGCTGGCGCGCGTGCAGATCGGAACCGCAAATGCCGCAGGCGAGCGTCTTGACCAGAACCTGACCGGGACCCGGCGTCGGCTCCGCCATCCGGTCGACGACAATCTCACCGTTCCTGAAAATCGCAGCGCGCATCCGGCTCCTCCCCTGGTGTTGGGGCCGTTGATAGCACGACGCGGGACGCCCGATCTTGCGTCAGGGGTTCGGGGAACGCTCTTCCAGCACCAGGAGTTGGGCGCGGCGCACCCGCTCGCGATGGGCGATGTAGAGGCCGCTCGCGACGATGAAGGCCGCGCCGATGATGGTCCAGAGATCAGGCACCTCACCGAAGATGAAGAAGCCCAAAAAGCTGACCCAGAGCAGCTGCGTGTAGGAGAACGGCGCCAGCACCGAGGCATCGCCATAGCGATAGGCCAGCACGATGATCCACTGGCCGACGGTCGAGGCAACACCGATCACGATGCCGAGCCCGATCGCGGTCCAGCTCGGCGTGACCCAGACGAACGGCACCATCACGGAAAGGATCGCAACGCCCGTCAGCGCGGAATAGGCCATGGTGGTGAGCACGGCCTCGCGGCCGCTCATCATGCGCGTCAGGATCAGCGCGGCAGCCCAGCAGAACGCCGAGATGATCGGGAAAAACGCGGCGGCATGAAACGCGCTGGAGCCCGGGCGCAGGATGATCATCACGCCGGTCAGGCCGATCGCGGTGGCGATCCAGCGGCGCAGGCCGACCTTCTCGCTCAGGAAGATAATCGACAGCGCGGTGACGAACAGCGGCGACACGAAGCCGGTGGCGGAGGCTTCCGCAATGGGGAGGAACCGCAGACCGGTGATGAAGAACAGCGAGGAGCCGAGCAGCGCGGCGCCGCGCATTAGCTGCAGGCCGATCCGCTCGGTGCGCATCGCATGCAGCGGTGAGCCCGGCAGCATCACCGGCGTGAACATCAGCGCGAAGGTGACGAAGCGGATCCAGGTGATCTCGATCGACGGCAGGCTGGTCGAGAGATATTTCGCGGTCACGTCGGAGGCGCCGAGAAACACCGTCGACAGCAGCACCAGCGCAATGCCCTTGAAGGGATGATCGACGCGCGCGGGCGCACGGCGAGCCGCCGGCTTCTTCTCCGGCACGGGCATGGGAATACTGTCGAGCCTTGCGGCTGCGGCGGGCGGCGGTGTCACGGCTGGAACCCGGAAATAATGCGAATCGAGAACGCTCGCAAAAAACGACAAATGCGCCGCGTTCACAACTTCCGAAAACAGGATGCCGATATGCGCTGACGTCCGCGCGCGTCAATATTCCATTAATAATGGGCGTTTTTGCACTACAACATGGGCAGGCTGCGCGGCTTCGGCCCGCGCGGAAACGCCGCATCGAGCGCCGCAATCTCCTCTTTCGTCAGCACGAGATCGCCGGCGGCCGCATTTTCGGCGGCATGTTCCGCGGATGAGGCTTTCGGAATCGCGAACACCGTAGTTGCACGGGTGAAGAAGCTCAGCGCGACCTGACGCGGTGTCGCGCGACGCGTCTCCGCGATCTTCACCAGCACGGCGCCGCCCTTGCTGCGCACATCCGGAAAATCATCGTGACCGAACGGCGAATAGGCGACCACGGCGACACCATGCCGCTCGCACCAGGGAATCACGGCATGCTCGATCGCGCGTTCCTTGAGATGATAGAGCACCTGATTGCATGCGATCCGTCCCTCGCCCGCAACGTCGAGAATGTCGTCGAGATCGTCGGCATCGAAGTTGGAGACGCCCCAGGACTTGATCTTGCCCGCTTTCACCAACTCCTCGAACGCAGCGACGGTGTCCTCGAGCGGATAGGAGCCGCGCCAGTGCAACAGATAGCAGTCGAGCCGATCGGTCTTCAGCCGCTTCAGCGAACGCTCACACGCCGTGATCGTGCCGCGGCGCGAGGCGTTGCTCGGCAGCACTTTTGAAACGAGAAATACCTCATCGCGACGGCCCGCAATCGCGTCCGCAATGACGAGCTCGGCGTCACCGTACATCTCGGCGGTGTCGATGTGGGTCATGCCGAGATCGAGCCCGCGCTGAAGCGCGGCAATGGCGCGCTTGCGGTCGCCGTGGTCGAGGTACCAGGTGCCCTGCCCGATGACGGAGACGTTGGCGCCGGTCTTGCCGAAAGGGTTTGTGTTCATGTTCTTTTCCGATCTCCGCTCTGTTCTCTCCCTCTCCCCGTTCTTACGGGGAGAGGGTTGGGGTGAGGGGCTGCCTCCGCCAATTCGCTAGCAGTTGGACTCGCGAGACTCCCCCTCACCCGCCGCGCTTCGCGCGTCGGCCTCTCCCCGCAAGCAAGGCGAGGCGAAGAGCCACGCGCTACAGACCGCTGATGTCAGCGACTAGCACGCTCCCGGTCGAGGACTCCGTGATATAGAGACGATCCTTCCTTTCGCCACCGATCGCCACATTCGTGCAATTCGGCCCCGCGCACGACTTGATCCGCGCAATCAATTCGCCGTTGGGCGCGAATACGAAGACGTGACCGAGCGAGGCGTGGCCGACGAACAGGCGACCTTTGGCATCCATGGTCACGCCATCAGGGCCGCTGGTGCCGAACAGCGAGCAGAAGCGGCCAACCTTCGACACGCTGCCATCCTTCATGAACGGCAGCCGCCACACCGCATTGTCGCGCGTCATGGCGACGAACAGGACGGTCTCGGTCGGGTCGAGCACGAGGCCGTTCGGGCTGATGCCGGTGCTGATCAGGCAATCGAGCCGGCCATTCGATGCCAGCCGATAGACCCGACCACTCGGATCGTGCAGGCCGGTCTGGCCCTGATCGGTGAAATAGATGTCACCGCTGGAGGCGAGATGCAGATCGTTGCAGCCGCGGAACGATTCCGAATTGCGCGCGGTCAGGACCGGCGTGACGCGGCCGGCTTTGGCATCGAGCTCCATGATGCCATGCATGTAATCGGCAATCAGGATGCGGCCGTCGGATGCGATCTTCAGCCCGTTCGGCCAGCCCTCATATTCGGCGACCTGCGACCACGCGCCGTCAGGCGCAATACGGAAGATGCGGCCGAAGGGAATATCGACGATGTAGAGATTGCCGTCCTTGTCGAATGACGGCCCCTCGATGAAGGAGTCCGTCGGCACGCCCGGGCGGTTCGCGTCGGCCCAATCCGTCCGCACGCCCTTGCGGCGGAATCTGTCGGGCATCGCGGAGAAGAGCCTGGTCTCGATCAGGCGCGGCGGCGTTTCCAGGTACATCATTGTTGTTATGATTGTTGAGGGGGGGAAGCCGCCGCAACATAGGGCACAATCGAGGGCGCGTCGATTGGCGTGAGGACATGGCAATGGTGCGCGCGCTGCGTAGGGTGGGTTAGCCGAAGGCGTAACCCACCTCTTTCGCTTCCGCATTGACGAAGAGTGGTGGGTTACGCTGCGCTAACCCACCCTACGAGACTTACCCCGCAGCTCCCGCCACCTTCGCGTGCCTTGCCGGCGCCACGTCCGTCGTCGCGATCAGCCGCTTCAGCTCGGGGATGCAGGAGCCGCAATTGGTGCCGGCCTTGAGCTTGGCGCCGATCTCGGCCGCCGTGCGTGCGCCAGTGGCGATGGTGTCGCAGATGGTGCCGCGGCCAACGCCGAAGCAGGCGCAGACGATTGGCCCGGTCGAGGCCGTTCCCTCCGTCGACTTGCCTGATAGCAGCATGCGACGCTGCTCGTCGGTGACGTGATCGGCCGCAAAGGCAGTTTTGACCACTTCCCAATCGCCGGCGTCATGCCCGGGGCCGACGAACAGACAGGCCTCGATGCGATCGCCAGCGAACGAGGCAGCTCGATAGATGCCGCCGCCGAAATCGCGATATTCGGCGATGTCCTCGCCGGCAACGCCGTCGAGCCAAACCGGCCAGCGCGACAGATCCGCGTTGTCGGCGAACAGATAGCCGAAACCGCCGGCAACCGTGACGCGGGTCCACAACAGGTTCGGCGGCAGATCGAGCTGCTGTCGCGACAGCGCGAAACCGCGGAAGACGAATTCGTAAGGCGCGATCGCAGCCGGCGTCGCCTTGGACTCGGGCTGGCCCGAGAACGGATCGGTAAACGACTGCACCAGCGCGCCGACGCGGCCATGCGAGGCGTTCATCGCGCTCCAGTGGATTGGCGCGAACAGCGTGCCGCGCTGCTGGCGCTCGCTGACGACGACTTTCAGGATGCACTGGCCGTAATCGGTGGTGATGCGGGCGTAGCCGTCGTGGGCGACGCCGTATTTGCTGGCGTCATCGGGATGGATCTCGACGAAAGGCTCGGGCAGATGTGCGCCGAGCCGCTGGCTAAGGCCCGTGCGCGTCATGGTGTGCCACTGGTCGCGGATGCGTCCGGTATTGAGCCTGAGGGGGCGCGAGGCGCCGGTCTCGCTGCGCAACGACGGCACTTCCGGCGCGACGAAGCGGCCCTTGCCGTCATTGGTGAAGAAGCCGCCTTCCGCAAAGAAGCGCGCGCGAGGCGCCTCGCCTTGGCGCGCCGGCCACTGCACCGGCTTCAAGGCATCGAAGGCTTCGTTCGACAGCGAGGTCAGCGCGCCGATGTCGAAGTCGCGACTGCCGTCGTTCTCGAAGGCCGAGAGCGCCGCGTGCTCGCGAAAAATCTCGGCGGCCGATTTGTAGTTGAAGCTGTCGCCGAAGCCGAGACGTTTTGCGGTCTCGCTCAGGATCCACCAGTCGGGGCGCGCCTCGCCCGGCGCCGGCAGGAACGAGCGCTGGCGCGAGATGCGGCGTTCGGAGTTGGTCACCGTGCCCGACTTCTCGCCCCAGGCGAGGGCCGGCAGCAGCACATGCGGCCCGGCCGCGACCGTGTCGTTGGAGAGCACGTTCTCGGATACCACGAACAGCTCGAGCTTCTTCAGCGCCTCGCGCACCAAGTCGGCATCGGGCAGCGACACCGCCGGGTTGGTCCCCATCACCCAGAGCGCTTTGACCTCACCGCGGTTGATCGCCTCGAACAACTTCACCGCCTTCAATCCCTCATGGGTGGCGATGCGCGGTGCCTTCCAGAACCGCTTGACGCGATCGATGTCGGGCGGCGTGAAGCCCATGTGGGCGGCGAGCATATTGGCGAGGCCGCCGACCTCGCGGCCGCCCATCGCGTTGGGCTGGCCGGTGAGCGAGAACGGCGAAGCGCCCGGCTTGCCAATGCGCCCGGTGGCGAGATGGCAGTTCAGGATCGCATTGACCTTGTCGGTGCCCTGCGCCGACTGGTTGACGCCCTGCGAATAGAGGGTGACGACGCGCGGCGTGTCGCGGAACATCTGGAAGAAGGTCGCAACGTCCCGCTCGGACAGCCCCGTGGCCAGAGCGGTCGCGGTGACGCTGCCGGCAATGTTGCGCGCGCGAGCCAGCGCGTCGTCGAAGCCGGACGTGTTGTTCGCGACGTAGTCCTTGTCCAACGCTCCGCTATCGACGAGATCAACGAAGAGCCCGGAGAACAGCGCGGTGTCGGTGCCGGGCTTGAGGCCAAGGAACAGATCGACATCGTCAGCGGTGTCGGTGCGGCGCGGATCGATCACGATCATGCGCGCGCCACGCTCCTGCCGGTTCTTCAGCATGCGCTGGAACAGAATGGGGTGGCACCAGGCCGCGTTCGAGCCGACGAAGACCAGCAGATCCGCCTGGTCGAGATCCTCGTAGCAGCCGGGCACGGTGTCGGCGCCGAAGGCGCGGCGGTGGCCGGCGACCGAGGACGACATGCAGAGCCGCGAATTGGTGTCGACGTTGGCGGTGCCGACAAAACCCTTCATCAGCTTGTTGGCGACGTAATAGTCCTCGGTGAGGAGCTGGCCGGAGAGATAGAACGCCACCGCGTCGGCGCCATCGCGTGCCACGATATGCTGCATGCGATGGGCGACATGATCGAGCGCATCGCTCCAGGCGACGCGCTCCAGCACGCCCTTGCAGCGGATCATCGGATAGAGCAGACGGCCTTCGAGCCCGACGGTCTCGCCGAGCGCCGAGCCTTTCGAGCACAGCCGGCCGAAATTGGCGGGATGATCAGGGTCGCCCGCGATCGCCGCGCCACCCTTGCCGTCGGGTGTCGCCAGCACGCCGCAGCCGACGCCGCAATAGGGACAGGTCGTCTTGGTGGCGCGGAGCGTGGGGTCGATCGCCGTCATATCGAGCTGCCTTATCAAGCTGTCTGGTCAAGCCGCCTTGGAGGGATACGCCAGCGCGCGGCCGAACATCATGTCGGTGCGGATCGCCGCCACCTTGTCGCCATTGCGGATCAGCTCGAGGTACCAGAGCGCATCGACGGTATCGCCGATCAGCACGGCGCCGGTGAGCCGGCCGTCGGCGATCACGAGCTTCTTGTAGGTGCCGCGCCTGCGGTCGGTGAGAACGAGGCTCTCGCTGCCCTCGCCGCCCATGAAGTCGCCGGCCGAGAACACGCTGACGCCGGAGACCTTCAGATTGGTCGAGACCACGCTGCCCTGATAGGCGGCGGGACGGCCGGCCAGATGCCGCGCCAGCACCCGCGCCTGCTCATAGGCCGGCTCGACCAGGCCATAGCAGGTGCCGCGATGCTCGGCGCATTCGCCGAGGGCGAAGATGTCGGGCGAAGCCGTCTGCATCACGTCGTTGACGACGATGCCGCGGTTGACCGCGATCCCCGCCTCTTTCGCCAGCGTCACATTGGGCTTGATGCCGGCGGCGAAAATCACGGCGTCGGCCTCGATGCGGCTGCCGTCGGCAAGCTCGACGGCCTCGACGTGACCCTCGCCATGAATGCGGGTGGTGGAGGCGTTGAGCAGGATGCGGATGCCCTTGCGCTCGACCAGCATCTTGAGCAGATCGGCGGCCGGTCCGTCGAGCTGACGCTCCATCAGTCGGTCCATCAGATGCAGCAGCGTCACCGGCGCGCCGGCCTTGGCGAGTCCATACGCCGCTTCGAGACCGAGCAGGCCGCCGCCGACGACGACGACGCGCTTCTTCGCCGCAGCCAGCGTCAGCAGCAGATCGACGTCGCGGGTGTCGCGGAAGGTGTGCACGCCGGCGAGATCGGCGCCCGGCACGTTGAGCCGCAGCGGCGTCGAGCCGGTGGCGAGCACCAGCTTGGAATATTCCATGCTCTCTTCGCCGGCGATCTTGAGCTCGCGGCGGCCGGTGTCGATCTCGGTGACGCGATAGCCATAGCGCACGGTGACGCCGCGATGGCGCCACCAGTCGGCCGGCCGGAGCTCGATCTCGTGCGAGCCGGTCTCGCCGGCCAGCACGGATGAGAGCAGCACGCGGTTGTAAGCGAGCCGCGGCTCTTCGCCGATCACGGCGACCGCGTAGCGGCCGAGCGCGGTCTTGGCGAGCTCGTCGACCAGACGCGCGGCCGCCATACCGTTACCGACGATGACCAGCGGTTCACTCACGAGGCATCTCCTATTCAGCGGCCTGCGGCCGGGCGCCGTAGGCTTCGGACATCATGTAGCCGGACAGCACGCCATAGGCGTCGGTCCAGGCTTTTGCCAGTTCGGGCGTCCATGCTTCGCCAAGACCCTTCTCCAGGGTCCACAGCAGGGTCGCGCCGACCACGGGATAGTGCTCGGCCATCGCACCGTAAGCGACGTGACGCTTGGCGAGCGCGGAGGCCGCGGGAAGAATCGAGTCCAGGTTCGACAGGCCGCCGACGACGGCAGCGAGCATGCCCATCAGCTTCTTGCGCTGCTCGGTCATGTCCTCGGGAAACATCGCGCGCACGGACGGCGCCACCTCGAACAGACGATCGTAGAACAGCACTGCGGCCTGCTCCGATATCGGCGCGACCTTGGCGAAGCTCTGTTGGATGAGAGTGATCTGTTCGGGCGTCATGTGGTTCTCCTGTCTGTTTCAGTTTGCCTTGGTGCGCGCCGTTGCGAACAAGGTTCATGGGTCAAACGTCATCAGAGAGTCTTCTCCCCGCGTACGGGGAGAAGCGAGATTCGTACCAAGTGTCACACTCTTGCTTCAGCCAGACTTGCCGCGCCTTCGCCCTGCGGGCTGCGACGCAGGTAGAACCACCAGGTCAAAGCGAGGCAGGAGGCGTAGAAGGCGAGATAGATCGCGAGCGCGAGCTGCGGCCCACCGGTCATGGCAATCGACTTGCCGAAGCCGGTCGGGATCAGATAGCCGCCGACAGCGCCGATCGCGCCGATGAAGCCGACCGCCGCGCCGCTCTCGATGCTCGCCGTCTTCAACGCGAGCGCGCGCGCCGCATCGCCCTTGCCTCGCACCTTGAACAGGTTCTCCTCGCGGAAGATCGAGGGGATCATGCGATAGGTCGAGCCGTTGCCGATGCCCGTCGTCACGAACAGGATCAGGAACATCGACAGGAAGCCGATGAAATCCTTCTGTCCGACGAAGTAGAGCACGCCAACCGTGGCGCCCGCCATCGCGATGAAATTCCAGAAGGTGATGATCGAGCCGCCGAGCCTGTCGGCCAGCCAGCCGCCGAGCGGACGCGAGAGCGAGCCGACCAGCGGTCCCAGGAACGCGATCGAGATCGTCACGGCCGGGAATTGCGTCTTGATCAGCAGCGGAAACGCGGCGGAGTAGCCGATGAAAGATCCGAACGTGCCGATATAGAGGTACGCCATGATCCAGGTGTGCTTGCGCTTGACGATCGCGAGCTGGTTCTTCACCGACGATTTCGCCGAGGTGAGGTTATTCATGAAGAACACCGCGCCGAACACCGCGATCGCGATCGGCAGCACCCACATCAAGCCGGCATTCTGCAGGAAGATGCCGTCGACGGCCGTGGCCTGGAACAGGTTGAAGACTGCGAGCGTCATCAGGATCGGGGTCAAGAGCTGCACGCTGGAGACGCCGATATTGCCGCCGGCGGCGTTCAACCCCAGCGCCCATCCCTTCATCCGATCGGGGAAGAAGAAGGAGATGTTGGTCATGCTGGAGGCGAAATTGCCGCCGCCGAGACCCGCGGTCGAGGCGACCAGCAGCATCAGCCAGAACGGCGTGTCGGGATGGCTCACGAAATAGGCAAGCGACAGCGTCGGGATGAACAGGATCGCCGCACTGAAGATGGTCCAGTTGCGGCCGCCAAACGTCGTCACTGCGAAGGTGTAGGGAAAACGGATCAAAGCGCCGATCAGGCCCGGCACGGCAATCAGCTGGAACAGCTGATCGGTGGTGTAGTGGAAGCCTGCCTGCGGCAGCTTGGTGGTGACGATGCTCCAGATCAGCCAGACCGAGAAGCCGATATGCTCGGCCACGATCGACCAGATCAGGTTGCGTCGCGCGATAGTCTTGCCAGTCGCATTCCAGAACGCCTCATCTTCGGGGCGCCAGTCTGAAATCCACGTAGGATTCTTCGTCATTGAGTATCCCTTCCAGGCTCACCGCTGCGTCGTTGCAGGCTTGGCCTCCAGGCATGGAGGCGTGCTCCGAGGCTTCACCCCGGTGGCGAGTTCACGATGCTGATTGATGATGTTGAGGGACGTCGTCGTTGGCGTCGCGCAAAGACACTTCAATTTCCGTGCCAATTGCGCGCATGCTGGAAATACAGGAATTTCAGCCCGTTATTCGTATTGCCCGAATTACTTGCAGGGCTTTTTTCGCACGCTAAATTTGCGATTCGCTCAATCCTTGTGCGGCGCACAAGGATTGAGCGGGATGTCGATTATTTAGGCGTGAACGTTTCGGGCATTAACCTTTGGTTTACGCGGCTTCTACGAAGCGATGACGCTCGTAGAGGAATTCGAGCACGCGCTGCCGGCACTTCAAGTAAGTGGCGCTGGTCGCAAGCTCGAGCCGCTTGCGCGGGCGCGCCAGCGGCACCTCCAGCACCTCGCCGATGCGCGCGGAGGGCCCGTTGGTCATCATCACGATGCGGTCGGACAGGAGCACGGCCTCGTCGACGTCGTGAGTGATCATCAAAATGGTGTTGCCGAGCTTCTGATGCAGCGCCATCACGGAATCCTGGAGATGCGCTCGGGTCAGCGCGTCGAGCGCGCCGAACGGCTCATCCAGCAGCAGCACCTTCGGCTCCATCGCCAGCGCCCGCGCGATGCCGACGCGCTGCTTCATGCCGCCGGAGATTTCGGAAGGACGCTTGTCCCTGGCGTGGGCCATCTGCACGAGGTTGAGATTGTGCATCACCCAGGCGTCGCGCTCGGCGCGGGACTTGGTCCTGGAGAAGACCTTGTCGACGCCGAGCCTGACGTTCTCGTACACGGTCAGCCACGGCAGCAGGCTGTGGTTCTGGAACACCACGGCGCGATCCGGTCCCGGCGAGTTGACCTCGCGGTTCTCCAGCAGCACGCCGCCGATGGTGGCATTGGTCAGGCCTGCAATGATGTTGAGCAAGGTCGACTTGCCGCAGCCGGAATGGCCGATGATCGAGACGTATTCGCCTTTCTCGATCGTGAGATTGATGTCCTTCAGCACCTCGGTGGTGGCGGCGCCGCGGGTGAAGACCTTGTCGATGTGGTCGAGCTTCAGATAGGCGGTCATGTGCCCCTCCTCTCAATTCTGCGCGGTGCCGCGGGTGACGAACTTGCCGAGGCCCGCGATCAGGCGGTCCAGCACGAAGCCGACGATGCCGACATAGAACAGCGCCAGGATGATCTCGCTGATATGCGAGGAGTTCCAGGCGTCCCAGATGAAGAAGCCGATACCGACGCCGCCGATCAGCATTTCGGCGGCGACGATCGCGAGCCACGACAGGCCGATGCCGATGCGCAAGCCCGTAAAGATGTAGGGCGCCGCAGCCGGGATCATGATCTTGGAGAAGAATTCGAGCGGATTGAGCTGCACCACCGCGGCGACGTTGCGATAGTCCTGCGGGATGTTGCGGATGCCGACCGCGGTGTTGATGATGATCGGCCAGATCGAGGTGATGAAGATGACGAAGATCGCCGAGGGCTGGCCGTCGCGAAACGCGGCGAGCGAGAGCGGCAACCAGGCCAGCGGCGGGATGGTGCGCAGCACCTGGAACAGCGGATCGAGCCCGCGCATCGCCCAGACCGACTGTCCGACCAGAACGCCGAGCGCGATGCCGGCGACCGCGGACAGCGAATAGCCGAACGCAACGCGCTGGAGACTGGCGGACAGATGCCAGAACAGACCTTTGTCGATGCCGCCATGGTCGAAGAACGGATCGAGGATCAGCTCCTTTGTGTCATTGAACACTTTTGACGGTGGCGGCAGCGCCGAGCCGGCACGGCGGCAGACCAGCTCCCACACTAGCGTCAGCAGCGCGATCACGACCAGCGGCGGGATCACGCGCACGGCCGTCTCCCGTGCCATGCGTGCGTAAGCTTCGGTGCGCGGGGGACGCTTTGGCGTCATCGCGACGACGGGCGCGGCGGTAGCCGCAGGCGTCGCGGTTTCAATCTCAATCTTGGCGGCAGACATATTCATTGCAATCTCTCTCCGGCTTCAAAAGACGATGCGGCCGCCCGAAGGCGGCCGCTGGCTCCATCAGACTTCGACACGCTTGATCGCGAGCGACTTCAGATAGGCAGCCGGATTGTCCGGATCGAACACCTTGCCGTCGAAGAAGGTCTCCTTGCCGCGCGAGCTGGAGACCGGGATCTCGGAGGCCGCGACACCGAGCGTCTTGGCAGCGTCGCGCCACAGATCCTCGCGGTTGACCTTGGCGACCAGCGCCTTGGTGTCGAAATTCGCCTCGTATTTGCCCCAGCGGATGTCCTCGGTGAGGAACCAGAGATCGTGGCTCTGGAAGGGGTAAGAGGCGAAGTCGCGCCAGTACTTCATGATGTGTGGGGAATTCTCGACCACCTTGCCGGGGATGCCGTAGTCGAACTTGCCGGCGGTGCGGTCGAGCACGTCCTCGACCGGGCAATTCATCCACTGCCGCTTGCCCATGATGGCGGCAAGCTCGGCCTTGTTCTCGGCCTTGTCCGACCACTGCTGGGCTTCCATCACGGCCATCAGCAGCGCCTTTGCCGCCTTCGGATATTTGTCGACGAAGGCGGCGCGCATGCCGAAGGATTTTTCGGGATGCTTGTTCCAGAGCTCGCCTGTGGTGACAGCGGTATAGCCAATCTTCTGGTGGATGAGCTGCAGGTTCCATGGCTCGCCAACGCAGAAGCAGTCCATGGTACCGACCTTCATGTTCGCCACCATCTGCGGCGGCGGCACCACGATGGTCTCGATGTCCTTGTCGGGATCAATGCCGCCGGCGGCGAGCCAATAGCGGATCCAGAGGTCGTGCGTGCCGCCGGGGAAGGTCATCGCGGCCTTCACGGCCTTGCCGGAGGCCTTCTTCTTCTCCAGCGCCGCCTTGAAGGGCGATGCATCGACGCCGAGCTTGAGATCGGCATATTCGTTGGCGACGGAGATGCACTGACTGTCGAGATTGAGCCGAGCCAGGATGTACATCGGCGTCGGCTGGTTGTTCTGCGTCACCT
This sequence comes from Bradyrhizobium sp. DN3, assembly GCF_041357655.1. Taxonomy (NCBI): domain Bacteria; kingdom Pseudomonadati; phylum Pseudomonadota; class Alphaproteobacteria; order Hyphomicrobiales; family Nitrobacteraceae; genus Bradyrhizobium; species Bradyrhizobium sp. DN3. Next base: position 386,268 of record NZ_JAULLN010000001.1, read on the forward strand.
TGCCGGCCGAGATCAGATACGGCATCGGGGTGAGGATATGCGCGCCGTCGATGCCGTTGCCTTCGGAGCCGAGCACGAGATTGTCGCGCGTCGTGCCCCAGGAGGCCTGCTTCTGTACATCGGTGTCGGGCATGCCATATTTGGCGAACAGGCCCTTGTCCTTGGCGACGAAGAGCGGCCCGGCGTCGCTGAGCGCGATGAAGCCGAGCTTGGCGCCCTTGACCTCGGGGCCCGCCTCCTGCGCGAAGGCGCCGGCGGGGAAATTCAGCTTTGCGGCGGCGAGGAGTGCGGCGGTAGAGCCTGCGGCCTTCAACAATTGGCGGCGGCTGAGCCCGTTATCCGAGGGCCGGCGGGTGCGCTTCGTCATAGGCAGTGTCGTCCTTTGCGTCGTTGCAGAATTGATTGGCGTCAGTGCACACGAGCAGCCCGTCCGTCCGGTGGCGCCGTCTTTGGCGCGTGCGAACGCACGACGGGGAGACCCCCGTCTGGTGGCGTCAGCAAATCGGATGAGAAGTCTCGCGGGACGGCTTCAATGGCGTCGGCCTGGAACTATTCAAGCTTCATGCCAAGCCCGACGACTTAGAAAGAATTGAATAATCAATATGTTATGTAGGCTGCGGCAGGCCGCCGCAGGACCGCTCCGCATGTGAAACTTGCGAGCTGCTCAATCCTTGAGCGCCGCACAAAGTTTGTGCAACAGCTCAAGCACAATGCCGGCGGCGCGGTTGGAGAGAATCAGGAAGCAGACTATCGTATTGATGTTGCTTTCATTTTCCTGACGCACCAGACGGCACGCAACTTGCTTACCCCTAAGCGTCAACGAAGACTGCGGCTTGCCGCATTATTGCAGCCTCTGGCGGCTGCATTCCGGAAGCTCAACTGCTTTGCGGCCCTCTGGGCCGTCGTGACGCGATTCCCAAGGCTTCCAATCTCCATAGCCCTCGTGCGCGGCAGGCCAGCCCGCACGGCCCAAGACGTTCAGCCACGCTCTCCAAAAGGGTGTGTCGATCTCACTTACGAAGCAAAAGGAACCATTGATGTCGTATCTCGCGCCTTCGGAATTCGTCACCAAGATGGTGGATGCAGGCGAGTCCAAGATCTTCATGTCCACCCGGGATACCATCATCCGCGCCTACATGGCCGGCGCAATCCTCACGCTCGCCGCATGGTTCGCCGTCACGATCAACGTGAACACGGGCCAGCCGCTGCTCGGTGCGCTGCTGTTTCCGGTCGGATTCGTCATGCTCTATCTGCTGGGCTTCGACCTCCTGACCGGCGTATTCGTGCTCTCGCCCCTTGCGCTGATCGACAAGCGCCCGGGCGTCACTCTTGGCGGTGTGCTCCGCAACTGGGGCCTGGTCTTCGTCGGCAATTTCGCCGGCGCCTTCACCGTGGCCTTCATGATGGCCTTCGTGACAACGTTCGGCTTTACGCAAGCCCCCGACAAGGTCGGCGCCGCCATCGGCATCATCGGCGAAAGCCGGACGCTCGGCTACGCCGCGCATGGTGCGGCCGGCATGGCGACGCTGTTCATGCGCGGCATGCTCTGCAACTGGATGGTCTCGACCGGCGTCGTCGGCGCCATGATCTCGACCTCGGTCCCGGGCAAGGTCATCGCGATGTGGATGCCGATCCTGGTGTTCTTCTACATGGTGTTCGAACATTCCGTCGTGAACATGTTCCTGTTCCCGTCCGGGCTGCTGCTCGGCGCAAAATTCTCGATCCTGGACTATCTGATCTGGAACGAGATCCCGACCGTGCTCGGCAACCTCGTCGGCGGCCTCGCCTTCACCGGCATGACCCTCTATGCCACGCACGTCATGACCCTGCCGAAGTGCCAGGCCGACAAGGCCATAAAGCCCCGCGTCGCGGCCTGATCAAAGCGACTCGACAGGAGAGCCTCACCCGCGCAGGGTGAGGCTCCCCTCTTCCGGTGATGACGATGACCCCCGGTCTCCTGATTTCGGTCGGCCAGCATTCCGACAAGGGGCGCAAGCCCATCAACCAGGATTTTCACGGCGTCCTCATTCCGGAGGAGCCGCTGCTCAGCCTGAAGGGCATCGCCGCCGTCCTCGCCGACGGCATCTCGAGCAGCACGGTGAGCCAGATCGCCAGCGAGTCGGCGGTCAAGAGCTTCCTGATGGACTATTACTGCACGTCGGAATCCTGGACAGTGAAGACGTCCGCCCGCCGCGTGCTGGACGCCACCAATTCCTGGCTGCATGCGCAGACGCGCAAGAGCCAATATGCCTATGACCGCGACAAGGGCTATGTCTGCACGCTGAGCGCAATTGTCATCAAGGCGACCACCGCGCACATCTTCCATGTCGGCGATTGTCGCGTCTACCGCGTCGCCGGCAAGGCGCTCGAGCAGCTGACCGACGATCACCGCATCATCGTATCGTCGGAGCAGACCTATCTCGGCCGCGCGCTCGGCATCAATCCGCAGCTCGAGATTGACTATCAGGCCTTCGAGATCGAAGCGGGCGACACCTTTCTGCTGGCGACAGACGGCGCCTACGAGTTCGTCGACGCGCGCTTCGTCACGAGCGCACTGAACGAGCATGCAGGCGAGCTCGACGGGGCGGCGAAGGCCATCGTCGAGGAAGCCTACCGGCGCGGCAGCGACGACAACATCACGGTTCAGATCCTGCGCATCGACGCAGTGCCCCAGCGTGAGCCGTCCGGCATCTTCAATCAGACCTCACAGCTGCCGCTGCCGCCGCTGCCGGAGCCACGCGCGCTCTTCGACGGCTACAGGATCGTCCGCGAGATTCACGGCAGCAGCCGCAGTCATATCTATCTTGCCGTCGACACCGAGACCGAGGAGCCGGTCGCGCTCAAGCTGCCGTCAGTCGACCTGCGCGACAATGCTGCCTATCTCAAGCGCTTCCTGATGGAGGAATGGATCGCGCGCCGGATCGACAGCCCGCACGTGCTGAAGCCGATGTCACAGTCGAGACGCCGCAGCTATCTCTACGTTGCGACTGAATTCGTCGAAGGCCAGACCCTGAAGCAGTGGATGACCGACAATCCGCGCCCCGATCTCGAAACCGTCCGTGGCCTCATCGAGCAGATCGCCGCCGGCCTGCGCGCCTTCCACCGCATGGAGATGCTGCATCAGGACCTCAGGCCGGACAACGTCCTGATCGACAAGACCGGCACCGCGAAGATCATCGACTTTGGGTCAGTCAGGGTCGCCGGCGTCGCGGAAGCCGCGCCGCCGGACGAAGCCGACGAAATCCTGGGAACGGTCCAGTACACGGCACCGGAGTATTTTCTTGGGCAGGGCGGCTCGCCGCGCTCCGACATGTTTTCGCTGGCCGTGATCTGCTACCAGATGCTGACGGGAAAGCTTCCCTATGGCGCTCAGGTCGCCAAGATCCGGCGCAAGGCGGACGTGCGGAGACTTCAGTATCGCCCAGCCGACGACGATCGCAACGTGCCGGCCTGGGTCGACGGCGCGCTCAGGCGCGCGCTGCATCCCGATCCGTACAAGCGGCACGAGGATCTGTCCGAATTCGTCTTCGAGCTTCGCACGCCCAATCCGGCCTATCTCAACACGCGGATCACGCCCCTGTTGGAGCGCAGCCCGCTGATGTTCTGGAAATTGACCTCGGCGGCGCTCGCCTGCGCGGTCGTCGTGCTGCTGGCACTGCTACACGCGCGTTAGAGCATGATCCGGACCCGAAGGGCCGCGTTAGCGCAAAGTGTGCAGCGGGTTTCCGAAAAGATCATGCTCAAACAATAACCTAAAGCGCGATGACGATTCATCCTATTCTCATCGCGCTTTTAGTCGTCAGGCCGGCTGGGCCGCCTTCGTCCCCAGCGGCTTCGGCGCCATGCCGCCGCCGGGCTTGAGGTGGAATTCGTAGCTCATCAGGTGCCACTTCCCATTCGCCTTACTGCCGTCGGGCATTGCCGGATCGTTGCGCGGCTCGACCTTGGCGATGAGGTCGTCTTTCACGCCGAACACGACGTCGGTATCCAGATATTTGTCGCCGTCCATGAAAACATGGGTGATCAGCGGCTCATAACCCTTCGCATTGACCAGGAAATGCACATGCGCCGGCCGCATCGGATGACGCTTGGTCTGCGTAATCATCTCGCCGACCGGGCCGTCGGTCGGAATCGGGTAGCTGCACGGCAGGATGGTGCGGAAGAAGAAGCGGCCGTCGTCGTCGGTGATGAAGCGCGCCCGCGCCGAGGCGCCGACCTCGTCATAGTTGGCCTTTTGTGAATCGTAGAAGCCGTCATCATCGGCATGCCAGACGTCGACGGGGACGTTCGCGAGCGGCTTGCCCTTCAGATCCGTGACTCGGCTCTGCACGAACATCCGCTCGCCGGTCTGGTTGTTGGGGGAGATATCGGTGCCGTGCGCGGTGACCTTGTGCTCGCCGACATAGAACGGACCGAGCACGGTGGTCTCCGTCGCGCCCTCACGGTCACGGTGATTGACGGCATCGACCAGCATGGAGACGCCGAGCACGTCGGACAGGAGAATGAACTCCTGGCGGGTGTCGGTGCACTTCTGGCCGGTGCGGGTCAGGAAGTCGATGGCATATTCCCATTCCGCGAAGGTGAGATCGGTCTTGCTCACGTAATCGTGCAGGGACTTCACCAATTCCTGGAGCAGGAATTTCGCACGCGGGTTCGGTGTGCTGTCGAAGCTCCTGACGACGGCTTCGGTGAGTTCGGTCTCGTTGAACTGGGTCATGGTACGTTTTGCCCTGAGTTTTTCTCGTTGGCCCCCTGAGAGGCCCTTGGGGCTCCCTGGAGGCGTTCCAGGCTGCAGCCTACACCAGCAGGCCCGCTCCCGTTAAGCGCGCCGCCCTTGGAATGAGGCCGGCATTTCGGCTATCAACTGACGGACAAAACTGCCCCGGAGGAACTGATGCTCGCACCCACCCCTGCCTCGCCCGAATCCGTCGGCATGTCCAAGACTGCACTCGACCGCGTGGATGCGCATCTGAAGAGCCGGTACATCGATGCCGGCCGGTTCCCCGGCGCGCATCTTCTCGTCTTCCGCCGTGGCAAGGTCGCACACAGCTCGGTTCAGGGCCTTGCCGATGTCGAGCGCAAGCTGCCGGTCAAGGACGACACCATCTACCGCATCTATTCCATGACCAAGCCGCTCACCAGCGTCGCCTTCATGATGCTGGTCGAGGCGGGCCTCGTCGCGATCGACGAGCCCGTCGCCAAATACATTCCGGAATGGAAGGATCTCGGCGTCTTCGTCGCCGGCACCTATCCGGCCTTCCTGACCCGGCCGCCGTCCCGGCCGATGCTGATCGTCGACCTCCTGCGTCATACCTCCGGCCTCACCTATGGCTTCCAGCAGCGCTCCAATGTCGATGCCGCCTATCGCGCCGAGAAGATCGGCGAGGTCGAGAAGTCTGGCACACTCCAGACCATGATCGAGGGCCTGGCAAAGATCCCGCTGGAGTTCTCGCCGGGCGAGGCCTGGAACTACTCGGTCGCGACCGACGTGCTCGGCTATCTCGTTGGCAAGATCTCAGGCATGCCGTTCGAACAGTTTCTGAAGGCACGCATCCTCGATCCGCTCGGCATGAGCGACACCGATTTCCATGTGCCGGCCTCGAGGGCCCATCGTTTCGCCGCCTGCTACTCGGCAGACCCCGGCGGCGGCATGACCTTCCATGCCGGCCAGCGGCGCGAGGGCCTGACGCTCCAGGACGATCCGACAACCAGCTCGTTCCTGTCGCCGCCCTCCTTCATCTCCGGCGGCGGCGGACTGTGCTCGACGGTCGCCGATTATCTCACCTTCTGCCGCGCGCTGCTCAATGGTGGCGAGCTCGGCGGCGTCAGGCTGATCGGGCCGAAGACGCTGGCGCTGATGACCACCAATCACATCCCGGGCGGACGATTCCTGCCCGAGGTGTCACGCTCGCTGTTCTCGGAAGCCGCCTATAACGGCATCGGCTTCGGTCTCGGTTTCGCCGTGACGATGCGCCCGGCGGAAACGCTGATCGCCGGCAGCCCCGGCGAATATAATTGGGGCGGCGCGGCCACGACCTCGTTCTGGATCGATCCGGCCGAAGAACTGATCACCATCTTCATGACGCAGGTGTTGCCGTCGAGCGCCTACCCGATCCGGCGCGAGCTGCGGAGCATGGTCTACGCCGCGATCACCGAGAGCAATCTGTAACCATTGAATCGATCCCGCGGCCGTCGGCCGCGGGACGCACTCTCAGAAGCTCATTTGCAGACGCTCATCTGAGCATCTCCGGCACGATCAGGCGTGGCAGGAACAGCGACACGCTTGGCCAAATGATGACTGCCGCCAGCACGAGCAGCATCGGAACCAGCATGATCACCGTGTCCTTCAGAGCATAGCGCAGCCGCACGCCGGCGATCGAACAGGCGATCATCAGACATAAGCCATAGGGGGGCGTCACCAGTCCGAAGGCCAGCGATACGATGGAAATGATCGCGAACTGGACCGGATGGAGATTGACGGACTTTGCCAGCGGCTCGAGCACCGTGCCGACGATGATGATGGCCGGGATGGCGTCGAGGAAGCAGCCCACCACCAGAAAGCAGAAGGAGATGAAAAAGCCGGCGGTGACGGCGCCCATGCCCCATGTCGAGACGTTGGCCAGCAGCTCTTGCGGAATCCTGTAGTAAGCGAGCAGCCAGCCAAACGCACTTGCGGTGCCGACACAAAACAGCGCCACGCCGGCAAGGCGCCCGGTGTCGAGCAAGGCCTTGTACAATTCGCGTGGACCTGTCTCGCGGTAGAAGAACGCCGAGAGCGCGATAGAATAGAGCACCGCGACGCAGGCAGACTCGGTCGCGGTGAACCACCCGAGCAGAATGCCGCCAACGATGATGAGCGGCGTCATCAGCGCCGGTAACGACTGCCAAATGGCGCATCGCATCTCGACCCAGGTCGCCTTCGGATAGGTCGGGTAGCCGCGGCGCACCGCATAGACGTGCACCGTCGCCATCTGCGCGCCGGCAATCAGCAGGCCCGGCACGATGCCGGCCAGATACATCGCCGCAATCGAGGTCGAGATCAGCCCGCCCCACACGATCATGAGGATCGACGGCGGGATGATGACCGCTAGCACGGCCGACACCGCCGTGATGGCGATCGAAAATGAGAGATCGTAGCCCTCCTTGGTCTGCGCATCGATGAAGATCTTGGATTGGCTCGCCGCATCGGCCGTGGAGGAGCCTGAGATGCCGGCAAAGAACACCGACAGCACGACGTTGATCTGCGCCAGCGATCCCGGCCAGTGCCCGACCATCGAGCGCGACAGCGCCACCAGGCGGTCGGTGATGCCGCCGATGCTCATCAGGTTCGCCGTCAGCAGGAAGAACGGCACCGCCAACAGGATGAATGAATTGTACGCATTGAAGGTCTCCTGCGCGAGCGTCATCAGCGACAGACGCGGCTCGATCAGCAGGATCGGCACGCAGGCAAGGCCGAGCGCGAAAGCGACCGGCACGCGCACGATGAGCAGGCCGATGAAAACCCCGAACAGCACCATCGCGGCCTGTCCGGCAGAGAGCACATTGCCACTCATCGCCCTGCCCCAACCAGAACGCGCATCTCATCAACGATCTGTTCACCGGCAAAGACGATCCACGTCGCGCCTGTCACAGGCCAGGCAACGTGAATCAGCCAAAGCGGCAGATCTGCCAGTTCCGAAGTTCTGTTCCAGCCAAAGCGGGTGAACTCCATGCCGGCCGATACGAACACCAGCGCCAGAGCCAGTACGCCGAGACGCGCAAGGATCCGCACCGCGGCCTCCGATCGCCGCGACAGATTGGGCCACACGTCGACCTCGAAATGCTGCGCTTCCCGCACACCGACCATGGCACCGATCATGATCGTCCAGATGAACAGGAACCGCGCCATTTCCTCCGTCCAGATGTAGGAGGGAATGAAGGGCGTGAAGCGCGAGATGATTTGCAAGGTGACCGGAACGATCAGGACGCCGACGCAGGCGGCCAACAGGAACTCCAGCAACTTCGCATAGGCCGCGGTGACGCGACGCCACAGCGACCGTGTGGACAAGTCGGGCGTTTCAGACATTGGGGCTCCGTGCGGCAGCTCATCCGCCTTCCGGGCAAGGAGCGGGGCCTGCCCGGACTATTGTCGGCGGACGCAGCGACCTCAGACGACGTTGATCTTCTCGAAAATGCCTTCCGCGCCAATTTCCTTGGCGTAGGTGGCCATCACGGGATCGGCGAGCTTCTTCATCGCGTCCCGCTCCTCGAAGGGAACGCGCTTGAGCTTGCCGGCTTTCTCGAGCGTGTCGAGCTTCACGACCTCTTCGCTCGATTCGAGCTGACGGCCGTAGTCGCCTGACTCCTTGCCGGCCTTCATGATCGCGTCCTGCAAATCCTTCGGCAAGGTCTTCAGCGTCTTCACCGAGAAGCAGATCGGCCGGATCGACACGGCGTGCTGGGTCAGGCTGAGATGCGGGGCCACTTCGTAGAACTTCATCGCCTCGACGCCGGCCGCCTCGTTTTCGCCGGCCGAGATCACCCCGTTCTGGATCGCGTTGTAGATTTCGTTATAGGCGATCACCGTCGGGCTCATGCCGACTGCCGCAAAGGTCTTCGACCAGATCGGCGCTCCCTGCACGCGAACCTTGAGACCCCTGAGATCGGCGAGATTCTTGAGCGGCTTGTTCGCGAAGATGTTGCGGATGCCACCGCCGGCATAACCGATCAGAACGACCTCGGCCTTCGCCGCGACCTCGTCGGCGATCGGCGCCAGGATATTGGCCTCGACGACCTTGTTCATGTGCTCGATGCCCTTGAACACGAAGGGCGCATCGATGAACGGGGCCGCCTTGGCGAAGGTTGACATATGGGCCGGCGAGACGATGCCGTAATCGACCGCCTTGCCCTGCGACATGTACTCGAAATACTGCTTTTCGAGGCCGAGCGAGGAGTTCTTGTGCAGCGTGAAATTGACGGGCTTGCCGTAGTACTTCTTCACCAGCTCCTCGAACCGGATCAGCGCGCGGTTGAAGGCATGGTCGTCGTTGAACTGGACCGCGCCGTTCAGCGTGATCGGCGCTTGCGCCCTGAGGATCGACGGCATGCCAATCGCAGCTGCCGCAGTGGTCGCACCGATACCGGCGAGAAATGATCTTCGCTTCATCGTCTCCCCTCCCATTGATGCCCCGCCCCTGTCGCCGGGGCGTGAGCGCAGCCGGTTAACGGCCAGCGTTCGGGGAGCGTATGAAAAACGACGGCGGGACGGAAGTCATTTCGCGTAACCTGGAGGCACTCTTCGTCGCAGAGCGACACCTCCACGACCTGTTGCACTGCAACTCGCACTCCTGCTGGCGTGCGGGGCCGCATGGGCGACCTCCCGCTCTCGTAGAAACGGCAGACTTGCGGACCTGTGCGCTGCACGCAGAGGCCCGCTCGCCTCCCTCGACAGGCCTAGTGCATGTGACCAATCAGATAGATGCCGCCGCCGATCACAATGATCGCTGGCACGGCCCAGAGAATAAATACGGGGATCACGGGCATCACATTCTTCCTAATTGGATGTCTTCCTAATTGGATGTGCAGACCTTGATGGTCTTCATGCCGCTCTCAGCCTCGGTGAGCGTCTTGTAGATCGTGCCCGACGGGCTGACCACGGTCATGGAGGCGTCTGTCGGCTTCTTGTCGACGATGGTGCACTTCTTGGTCTTGACGTCCTGGACCACGTAGAACTCGTCGGCCGCGAACGCCGGCAAGGACAATGCAGCAACCATCAGCGCTGCACTCGCTATTCTCAGCGTCACTTTCTTCTCCTCAATTTCCCGAGCTTCCGGGCCCGGTCGATTCAGAAACGGGAAAAAATAGCAATTTGTTCCTACGCGGGAGGAACGCGGCGCATGGTGAGATGTTGTTGCGGCGCATATTCCTGTGAGGAGGACAAGATGAAAAAGCTGTTCCTGCTGTCCGCCGCAGCCGTCCTGATTTCGACCGGCGCGTTCGCGCAGTCCACCGTGGTGACCACCACTGGAACCGGTCATGCGGCGGCAGTTCAGATCGAGCCGGAGTACCGCACCAAGATCAAATCCTACATCACCGAGCACCGCGTTCGTCCGGTGGTGACGAAGGAAAAGATCATCGTCGGTGCGACGGTGCCGACCGACGTCGAGCTTGAGGCCGTTCCGGCGGATTGGGGCCCGTCACTGACGAAGTATCGCTACGTTTATTCCAGCGATCGCGTGATGCTGGTGGATCCGGGCTCGCGCGTGGTCATTCAGGAAATCGATTGATCGCGACGCGACCTCCGGGCGGCTGCTCCCCAACGGCGGCCGCCGACCTGGAGTTGAGCGTATGAAATCGCATCGAGAGGCCCGGATCGTCGGGCTCAGTCTGGCGGCTGTCTACGCCACGTGTCTGCTATTGACCGCGATCGCGATGATCTGACCCGGCCCCCGACTGCGTCGCAAAATCTTCTCCCTGCTCGCAGACGCGAAAATCGTGGCGCCGGGCAAGTGCTGCCCTTATGGTCTTGCCAAAACCATAATCCGGCGCCGCTGCGCCGGAATCGGGACGCCCGCGCTTCCTGCCGCGCGGCGTCGTCTGCACGGTGACATGCGTGCTGGACGAGACGCGTTGAACGGACGAAAAGGATATCGGCGATGAAGATTACTCATGTGGACCGCAAGGCGCTGGCGCGCTTCGCGGTCGGCTCGTCGGCGCAACTAAGAATTACGAGAGCTCGGGAGCACCTTTGGAGCCGGGCTTGATGGCCGCTTGCACGGCATGGATGCCCGGCCCGTAAAAGGCGATGAGCGCAAGGGCGCCCAGCAGGCCGAGATTCTTCAGGAAGTTGATGGTCTGCATCACGACCTGCGCTTCGGGCGCGGCCCAAAAATTGTGAAACATCAGCGTGGCGACGATGGTGAACGGGATCAGGACCGCCGCCGCCGGGCGCGCAAACAGGCCTAGCAGCAGGGCCGTGCCGCCTCCGAGTTCGACTGCAATCGCGCCAGCGGCCAGCACCGCGCCGAATCCCTCGGCGCCGCCGGGAAGCCGGCCCGCGGTCGTGGCAAATGCCATCACCTTTCCGATGCCGCTGTAGAGGAACAGCGGCGCAATCGCGACGCGTGCGAACAGAAGTACCCAGGCGTCGAGCTGCCCTGCGGTCGCGACGGAACGAGTGGATGTGGGCATTTCGGATCTCCTTTGGTGAAGCTGGCCAGTCAAGGCGCGGCCGGTGATTGTCGATCGGCCCGCCTCATCACTCCGCGGGTGCGATATCGGCGCGCGGCAGACGATTTGCTGCGGCAGCACTGAGCGATCCGATCGCCAGCGCCCCGACCATGGACGCGCCGCCGATCGCCCAGAACACGGCGTCGGGGCCTCCGGTCGCCTGCTGCAACAGACCGATGACATAGGGGCCGAGGATCGCTCCCACCCGGCCGATGCCCAATTCCATTCCGACGCCGCTGGCGCGGAAACAGGTCTCGTATGACCCGGCGGTGAAATTGTTGAGCACGTGCTGGGCGCCGATGATGCAGAAGCCCGCAACGGCGACGATGGCGAGATTGACGCCGTGACCGCTGACGAAGACGAGCGCGAGCACGGCAATGCCGCCGGTCAGCCACCAGGTCGCGAGATAACGTGGCGTCAGCGAGAAATTGCGATCAGCCAGCATTGCGAGCGTGAGGCCGCCGATGAACGACATCGCCTGCATCAAGGCACCGAAGCCGAATGATGCCGCGAAGGTCTCGCCGCGCTTGAGCATGACCGTCGGAATCCACCCAGTGAGACCGAAGATCGCGAACAGGCTGAGAAACGCGGTGATCCAGATGGTCAGCGAAACGCGGCGATAGCGCGGGCTCAGCAACGCCCCAATCGTGCTCTGCGGCCGCGTACCGTTATGCGATGCGAATGACGCATTCTGGTAGGCGGCCGCCCGCTCGGGCCGCAGCCGTGCCAGCAGCGCACGCAACTCCGGGACCCGCGATCGGGTCGCCAGGAATTGCGGACTTTCCGGCAGGATGGCGTGTGCCGCGAAAGTCAGCGGGATCGACAGCGCGCCAACGTAGTAGAGGATCTGCCAACCGTGCTGCGGCGTCAGGAATACGCCGACGAGACCGGCGCAGACGCCGCCGAGCGACCAGCCCAGCGTCACGCCCCACAGCGAAAACGTATTGCTGACACGCTTGGGCGCGAGCTCGTTGATGAAGGTCGTGCCGAGCGGCAGCAGCACGCCGAGACCCAGCCCGGTGACGAAGCGAAGAGCGCAGTAGCTCCAGAAGTCGTTCGCCAGCACGGCCGTCAGCAATGTGAAGACGTTGACGACCCACAATCCTGCGAGCAGCGTGCCACGCCGGCCGAAACAGTCGGCCACGCTGCCGTGACCGATCGCACCGAACAGAAAGCCGACGAGACCCGAGCTCACCAGAAACCCCGCTTGGCTTGGCTGGAGTCCCCAGGGCTGGACCACGTAGTGGATGACATAGGCGGGATTGAAGGTGTCATAGCCGTCGAACAGCGTGATGAGCGTGATCAGGATGCCGAGCAGCTTGTGGAACGGGCCGATCGGAGCGCCGGACAATTCCTCATGCACGTCGATTTCGGACGAGATGCTCACGGGTTTCCTCCATTGGGATTGCTGACACGTTCTGCTCTGCGGCAGATTGGGTCGTTGCTTTGCCGAGCCCGAACAGGGCACGCGCATTGTCGCGGCCGATCTTGATGCGGTCGCCTTCGGAAATCGCCGCGCTGTCGAACCAGTCGGCGGCATGATCGATGTTCTCGAACGGCCAGTCGGCCGAGAAGAGAATGCGGTCGGCACCGATCTCCAGGATTGCGTCGATCAGCGTCTGGGTGCGGAAGTTGCCCGACGTGGTGATGTAGAAATTCTCTCGGAAATAGTCGGCGATCTTGCGCCGCGCGGGATATGCATTCTGGGTCCGCATCCACTTGTTGTGGTTGTCGACCCGCCACATCGAGTACGGCAGACCCTCCCCCATGTGCCCGAGAATGATCTGGAGCCGCGGATGCGCGTCGAACAGTCCGGAGCCCATCAGGCGCAGGGCATGGACCGCAGTCTCCTGCCCAAACGCCCAGGTCGGTCCCAGCAGCCAGCGATGCCCTTCATAGATCGCCGAGTCTTTCGGCAGCGGATTGCGTGGGTGCAGATAGAAGGGAACGCCGAGGCGTTCGACTTCCGACCAGAACGGCCAGAACTCCTTGCGGTCATAGTAGATCGCATGATCGGTGCCGCCGAGCTCGCTGAAGCCGTTGACGAGCGCCCCGCGAAATCCAAGCGTGCCGACGCTGCGATCGAGCTCGCGCGCGGCCGCGTCGGGATCCTGCATCGGCAGTGCTGCAAGGCCCTGGAAGCGGTCCGGCCGCTTCGCGACCTGCTCGGCGAGGAAGTCGTTGGCACGGCGCGACAGCTCCAGCGCACGGCTGCGGTCGGGAATGGCCTGGACGGCCGGCGCGTTCAGCGACAGCAGCATCATCTCGATTCCGTGACCGTCCATCTCCGCGAGCCGGCGGTCGTGAATGTCGAGCAGCCGCGCTTCCAGCTCGCGCCAGTCGTCGGCCGGCGCGAAGCCCGCGCTGTCCTGAACAGTTTCCCGAAGCGCGAAGTGCTCCTCGAGCGCGATCTTTTCCTGCATGGCGTCGTCCCTTCAACTCTGGCGTTGACAAAGCAAAGCACCGGGCGCAAATAGTTGTCAATGATAAAGTTGCAAATGCAAATGATTGAAACGCAAATATTGCACGTGCGAAGGTTGACCCTTATTCCGGGCGGAGTTCTCCCGCCAGGATCCAAGTCCATGTATCGATTTTCGAATTCGCTGCCCTATCTGCTCGCCCGGCTCGGCGTTCGCATGGGCGACCTTTTCGCGCGCGTGATCCGTCACGAGAAGTTGACGCTTCCGATGTACCGCGTGCTGGCCGCACTGTCAGAGCAGGGCCATCCGTTGCGCCTTGGAGAGATCGCCGAACTGACGTCGGCCGACGTGTCTACCCTGTCGCGCATCGTCGCGGAGATGAGCCGCGCCGGCCTCCTGACACGCGACCGGCCTGAGAACGATCAGCGCAGCCTCCAGGTCGTCCTGACGCCCAAAGGTGCTGAGCTGGCAGGGCGGCTCATGCCGCTCGCCGCCTATTATGAAGAAGTCGCCACCGGCAGCATGTCCGCCAAGGAAGCGGCGGAGCTCAAGCGCGTGCTGGTCGAGCTCTACAAGAATATCGATCGGCTCGAGCAGGAAGTCGAAGCCGGATTGATCAAGGTGCCTCCGCCGGCGCGGCCGAAGGACGTTCTTGACGAGCAGCCGGAGGCACGCAGCAGCAAGGCGAGGCAGCCGCGTGCCAGGACATCGAGAAAATAGCAAACCACCGAGGAGAGGACATGCGACAGGACCCCATCATCATTGTCGGCGGCGGCATCGGCGGACTTGCGGCCGCGATCGCGCTGGCGCGGAAGGGTTTTCACGTCACCGTCCTGGAACGCGCACCGCGCTATCAGGAGATCGGCGCCGGCATCCAGCTTGGTCCCAACGCATTCCACGCCTTCGACCGACTCGCACTCGGTGATGCCGCACGATCCATCGCCGTCTTCATCGACCAGCTGCGGCTGATGGACGCGATCTCGGCGGAAGAGATCACCAGCATCGATCTGACCAGCTATTTCCGGCAACGCTTTGGCAATCCCTATGCCGTGGTCCATCGTGGCGATCTTCACGGCATCTTCCTGCGCGCCTGCGAGGCGCACCCCCACGTCACGCTGCGGTCCGATTGCGATGTCGTCGGCTACGAGCAGAACGATGCTTCGGCAACGGCACTGCTCAAGTCTGGCGAGCGTGTCACCGGGTGCCTCGTGGTTGGCGCGGACGGACTTCGCTCCCGCATTCGCCAGCAGATGGTCGCCGATGGCGCGCCGCGGGTCGCCGGCCACACCACCTATCGTTCAGTGATCCCGACCGAGCAGATGCCGGAGGATCTGCGCTGGAACGCCGCGACATTGTGGGCCGGCGCCAAGTGCCATCTCGTTCATTACCCGCTCTCGGGCTGGAAGGTGTTCAATCTCGCAATCACCTGCCATAACGATCCCGTCGAGGCGTTTGCGGCAAGGCCCGTGACCCACGAGGAGGTGCTCGAAGGTTTTCAGGACGTGCACCCTCGCGCCAAGGCGATCATCCATCATGGAAGGGACTGGAAGGCGTGGGTGACCTGCGATCGCGATCCGACCGATCGCTGGATCGACCGGCGCGTCGTTCTCCTGGGCGATGCCGCGCATCCGATGCTGCAATATTTCGCGCAAGGGGCCTGCATGGCGCTGGAAGATGCCGTCTGCCTCGCGGACGAACTCGACGAGACGGAAGGCGATGTCGCCCACGCGCTGGACCGATACAGGAATGCCCGGATGCTGCGCACCGCGCGGGTCCAGCTTCAGGCCCGGGAACTCGGCGATCACGTCTATCATCCGGCCGGGGTCCACGCGCTGCTGCGCAATCAGCTGATACGCGAGACAAGCCTGGAGCGCTTCTGCGAGAATCTCGCCTGGCTTTATCAATCCCCGTTCCCGGAACGGGCGCCGGCTGCGTGAGAAGACGCGGGCGGTCCTGAGCCGTTGCAGCTCGCCGATCCCGCCCTACCCGATCGTCTGCAACGCCGGAAACGTCTCCAGCAGCCAGATGCTCACATTCGAGACCGCGCCGGTGAGGAAGCCGATGCCGGTGATCACCATCAACACGCCCATGGCGCGCTCGACGTTGACGAGCTGGCCCTTCATCCGCGCGAACAGCGCGGAGAACTGCTCGATCATCAGGGCGGCGATCAGGAAGGGAATGCCGAGGCCCGCGGAATAGACGGCGAGCAGGCCCGCGCCCTTGGTGACCGTCGCTTCCGCTGCGGCGATCGACAGGATCGCGGCGAGGATCGGGCCGATGCAGGGCGTCCAGCCGAACGCAAAGGCAAGCCCCATGATGTAGGCGCCCCAGAGCCCGACGGGCTTGGGGATCGGCAGCCGGCCCTCGCGCATCAACAGACCGATCCGGGTCAGTCCCAGGAAGTGCAGGCCCATGATGATGATGACGATGCCGGCGAGGATCGACAGCTCGGCCGACCAGGCGCGGATCAGGCCGCCGATCAGCGAGGCACTGGCGCCGAGCGCCACGAACACGGTGGAGAAGCCGAGCACGAACAAGAGCGCCGACATCAAGATCGCGCGCTTGGAGGCCGCGGCCGGCTCGTCGCTCTCGACATGCTCGATCGTGGCCCCTGTGAGGTAGATCAGATAGGGCGGAACCAAAGGCAGGACGCAGGGCGAGAGGAAGCTGACGAGGCCGGCAATCAGCGCCGCCGGGATCGAAACATTTTGCATGATGCAATCGGAGCCATCTCAGGCCCGACACGACGCGCGGGGAGCGCGCGGACCGGAGCCGAACCGGCTCTGGTGTAACCGATGGCTCGGAATGCGCAACAGAGGCGCGCGAAACCAGGGCTCCTCCCGATGCCGTCCGTGATCACAGATGCGGCATCGGGACGCGCACAAATCTCGCCAAAAAGCGAGACTCGGCGGCGCGGCTACTTCACCACGCGGAGCAGCGGACGCCGGGGCTGGTCCTGCGTCTGCTTGGAAGGGGACCGCGGTTCGCTCGCAGCGCTCCGCAGCATTTCGTCGCACAATGCCTTGAGATCGGCATCGTCAATTCCTTTGAGCTTCATCCTGACGTCGAGGATGACCATGGACAGCAGCTCGGCCGAGTCGCGGCTGTTGCTCGCATTGAGAACCCTGCGGCACTCCTCGAGCGTTTCCAGCACCGACTGCAACTGTTCGTCTGAATGCGACACAAGCGTTCTTTCCGTTAATTCGGCCTGCGAGAATTGTCTGTGACGACCCCTGCGGCCCCCGTGGAGCGCCAAAGATAGCACGAGGCCGCTGAGCCTCTGAACATGATTTCAGTGTGTTTCTGCGATGAAACCGCGGTTCCCGCCAACATCGTGCCACGACGCCACTGGCAATCGTCGGAGCGATTCGGGACAAGACGCTTCGTGCGCTGCGATTGCTCCATCCGGGACCACGGCAACCGCTGTTGCGCAGGAATGTCCACTGCGGACAGCGCCGACAATCCCGCAGCCATCTCGAGGCTTGCAACGGAACTCACGCGATACCCCTCAAACGGGCAACAGGCTGCCCGATCCCAGCCCTGGCAGCACTCAAATACCGCTCGCGCCGCAGTAAGGATGACGTTCAAAACTCATCACCCCCGCAACCCGCCGTGGTTGTAGTTTGCGCCAGATTCTGCCAGTTTAGCAAACCAAAGGGAATTGTATGCACTCCTTGGCGGAAAGGGGCGTTCCGTTGGAAGAACGCCCGAAGATAAATATCAGCGGCCTCTCCGATTGGGACGCGGCCCGCATATTCCTGGAAGTCGTCCGATGTGGAAGTTTCCGCTCGGCGGCCGAACGTCTGTCCCTGTCGATCAACGCCGTCCGTCGCCGGATCGATGATTTCGAGCGTCAGACCGGCACCACCCTGTTCACCCGCGACGTCCACGGCACCCATCTGACCGATGAAGGCGCGATCGTGGTCTCTGCCGTCGAGCGCATGGAGGCGGCGGCCTTCGACGTGATGCGGACCAGCGATTCGACGGTCAACGCCCTGTCCGGCGAAGTCCGCGTCGCCGTCACCGAGGGACTTGGGACGTTCTGGCTTGCCCCGCGGCTGGTCGAATTCCAGCAAGCCTATCCGAAGATCCTGGTCGACCTGCATTGCGCGATGCGCTCGGCCGACGTCTCCCGCCACGAGGCCGACGTCGCTATCCATCTGTCACGTCCCTCGGCGCTCGACGTCAAGCTGGTGCGGCTCGGCCGCATGCATCTGATGTTCTGGGCCTCGGAGAAATACATCGCAAAACATGGCGCGCCGCGCTCGGCAGCGGAATTGATCAAGCATCGCCTGGTGCTGCAATTCGCCGACCAGCTCGCCGCCAAGGAATCTTTCGAGAGCTTCTTCCCGGGCGTTTCGGAACGTGACCTTCTGGTCATGAAAACCAACGTCTCGAGCGCCAACTACTGGGCGGTCGCGAATGGCGCCGGAATCGGCGTATTCCCGAGCTACGCCATTGCGCTTGGCGGGAAGTTGATTCCACTGGAGGTCGAGCTGAACCGACCGCTGGATATCTGGCTGTCCTACCATCCCGGTAGCGGACGGATTCCGCGCGTGCGGCACATGATTGACTGGCTGATCGAGGCTTTCAATCCGGCTCGCTTCCCGTGGTTTAAGGAGGAGTTCGTGCATCCGCATGAATTCAAGGACTCGTATATGGGCGAACCCCTGACCCAGCTCTTCGGGGGATTTTCAACCGAAGAACAACGGTGAGAAGTATGAAAGCAGCGGCGAAGAGAATGAAGCAGCGCAGTGCCGGCAAGCCGGACATTGAGCTTGGCAAGCGGATTCGTTTGCGGCGGGTCGAGATGAAGATCTCGCAGGCCGAACTGGGCGAGAAGCTGGGCGTCAGCTTCCAGCAGGTGCAGAAATACGAGAAGGGCGTCAATCGCGTCGGCGCGGCCAGGCTTCAGCAGATCGCCTCCGCCCTCGATGTGCCTGTGACCTTCTTCTATGACGGCGACAACAAGGCGCGCGAAGTGGAGAGCCTGCTCTTCCTCGACAGCGCCTTCAGCCTCCGTCTGCTGCGCGCCTACAGCAAGATCAAGGACCAGACGGTGCAGCGTCAGCTCGTCTCGCTGATGGAATCGATCGCAGCGAACGAAAGCTGAGATCGATCGACGGTCCGGCCTTTGCGGCCGACGTTCAATCCGCCGCGTCGCGGGGGCGCGGCCGGATTGGACGAGACCGGACGAGAAGATATGTCTGCGCCCGCGCGCTTGCGCGCGGTCTTTCTCGGGGCGGTCTAGTCGCCTCTTTTTCTTGGCGGTCTGCTGCCATCCGCCGAAGTTCGCGCGCGCCATGCAATCGCAGCACAGGCGGATGCAAGCTCGCCCACCCCTGCCCCGGTTGACCGCGGTGGCGCCCGCGCCGCACATTGCCTCGCCAACGATCAGCGAGCGCGCGATGTCCGACATGTCCAGCACGACCGAGACGGCTTATGCCGACGGCAAGATCCTCAAGCACGCGGCCAGCGGCGTCGGCGTGATCACCTTCAACAATCCCGACAGGCGCAACGCGATGTCGCTGGAGATGTGGGAGGGATTTGGCGAGGCGCTGGCCAGCCTGCGCGACGACGAGACGGTGCGGGTCGTAATCCTGCGCGGCGCCGGCGGCAAGGCGTTCGTCTCGGGCGCCGACATCAGCCAGTTCGAGAAGGTCAGGCACAATGCAGCGGCGTCCGAGGAGTACGCCAAGCGCAGCGCCGCCCAGCGCGCGCTGCTCGCCGACTATCCAAAGCCGACCATCGCCTGCATCCAGGGTTTTTGCCTCGGCGGCGGCATGCAAGTCGCGATGCTTGCCGACATCCGCATCGCTTCGCACGACAGCCAGTTCGGCATTCCCGCCGCCAGGCTCGGCATCGCCTATGGCTATGACGGCTTGCGTCATCTGGTGTCGCTGGTCGGCCCGTCCTGGGCGCGCCTGTTGATGTACACGGGCATGCGCATCGATTCCTCTGAGGCGCTGCGCATTGGCCTCGTTGAGCGCGTGATCCCCGACGATCAGCTCTGGGGCGAGACCATGGGAATCGCGCAGACCATTTCCGAAAACGCGCCGCTCGCCATCAAGGCCGCCAAGATCACCATCGCGCAGGTTCTGAAGGACGAGAGCCAGCGCGACATGGACACGATCAAGGCGATCGGCAACGCCTGCATGGACTCCCAGGATTTCCGCGAGGGCCGCCAGGCCTTCATGGAAAAGCGCAGACCCAAGTTCCAGGGGCGGTGAAACTGAACCTTCGTTCAGGAAGATTAAATTTCCCGCGCGCACGCACCGCGATAGCAACCAGTTGATCTGTCGAAAGTTCTCTCGCCACCAACGAGGGAGATTGCGATGAAACTCAAATTTGCTGTTCTCGGTCTGGCTGCCTTGGGCGGTGCGGCGCTCGCCTCGGGTCCCGCTCTCGCGGCAATGCCGAACGGCATCCCGCAGGCGGACAAGATTGCAGGCGGTCCCACCGCCGATGTCGATCAGGTGCGCTGGGTCTGTAACCCCTGGGGCCGCTGCTGGTGGCGTCCGAACTACTACGGCGCCTACGGCTATTATGGCGGCCCGCGACGCTTCTACGGCCCGCGTCCGTGGGGCTGGGGTCACCGCTACCACCACTGGCGCCGCTGGTGAACGACAGGGGGCCTGCGGGCCCCTTTTTCCTTGCCTACAGCGCCGCGAGCACCGCTTTCGTGATGTCCGCCGTGCCGTTGCTGCCGCCGAACTCCATCGGCTTGATGCCGCGGGCGTAGACCTTGTCTACCGCACGCTCGATCGTCTCGCCGGCCTCAGCCGCGCTCTCGACGCCATGCTTGTCGGCGAGCCAGTCCAGCATCAGCGCCGCCGACAGGATCATGCCGGTGGGATTGGCCTTGCCCTGCCCCATGATGTCGGGCGCGGTGCCGTGGCACGGCTGAAACACCGCATACTTGTCGCCAATGTCGGCCGACGGCGCCATGCCGAGGCCGCCGATCAGGCTCGCGGTGATGTCGGAGACGATATCGCCGAACATGTTCTCCATCACCATCACGTCGAAATCCCAGGGCCGCTTCACCAGCATCGCCGAGCAGGCATCGACATAGAGCCGGTCGGTCTTCACCTCCGGATGCTTTTTGGCGATCTCGTCGAAGATGCCGCGGAAGAAGGCGAAGGCCTTGAACACGTTCGCCTTGTCGACGCAGGTGAGCGCACCGGGCTTGCCGCGCGCCTTGCGCCGCTCGGCAAGGCGAAACGAGAACTCGAACAGGCGCTCGGACGTTTTGCGCGTGATCACCATGGTCTCGCGCGCATCCTCATGGGTGACGACGCCCTTGCCCATCGAGGCGAACAGGCCTTCGGTGGACTCCCTGATCACGACAAGATCGATGCCGCGCCGGTCGGCGCCGACGATCGGGCTCGGCACGCCCGGAATGAGCCGCGCCGGACGCACGCCGGCATACAGATCGAAGATGAAGCGCAGCTCGATCTGCGGCGCGATCTCGGTGTTGTCGGGGTAGCGCACCGAAGGCAGGCCGCAGGCACCTAACAGGATCGCATCCGCCTCCTCGCACAGCTTGATCGTGGTGTCAGGCATCGACTTGCCGGTGGCGAGATAATTGTTGGCGCCGGCCGGGGCCTCGGTGAAGCGGAAGCGCAAATCCGATTTCTGCTCGATCCTGCGCAGCACTTCGATCGCCGGCGCCATGACTTCGGGACCGATGCCGTCACCGGCGAGCACGGCAATGTGGAAGGCGTTATTTGCGGACATGGGAGCCTCAAGGAAGGAGTTAGCCAAGTCGTCATTGCGAGCGAAGCGAAGCAATCCAGGATCGTTCCGCTGAGGCGGTCTGGATTGCTTCGCCGCTTTGCTTCTCGCAATGACGGAGGAGAGAGCGTTCGTTACGGCGTCAGCACGGTGCGTCCGACCACCGCGCCCTGCTGCAACTGCAGCAGCGCGTCGTTGGCCCTGGCGAGCGGTACCGTCGTCACCGGGATCGGCGGCACCTTCTTCGCTCGCACCAGATCGAGCAATTCCTGCGTCTCACGCAAATTGCCGACATAGCTGCCCTGGATCGTCACGGCCTTGATCGGAATGAGCGGCAGCGCCCAGGTCGCACCGCCGCCGAACAGGCCGACGATGACGAGCTTGCCGCCCTTGGTCAGGCAGTCGAAACCGAGCTGCGTCGTCGCGGCATTGCCGACGAGGTCGATCACGGCGCGGATCGGCCCGCCCGCCTTCTTCGCGAGCTGCTCCAGCGCATCCGGCGCCTTGGGATCGACCGTCGCGAGCGCACCGGACTTTTCCGCCGCTTCGCGCTTCTTCGCATCGATATCGACCATGATCGCGCCCTTGCCGCCCATCGCTTTCAGCAGCGACAGCGCCATCAGGCCGAGGCCGCCGGCGCCGAACATCACGATCGGCGTGTCGAAATGCTGCTCGACCTTCTTCAGCGCGCTGTAGGTGGTGACGCCCGAGCAGGCATAAGGCGCGGTCGTCGCGGGATCGAGCCCTCTCAGGTTGAGCAGATAACGCGGATGCGGCACCAGCATGTGGTCGGCATAGCCGCCATCGCAATAGACGCCGAGCGAGCGCGGCGTCAGGCACATGTTCTCGTCGCCGCCAAGGCAGGTGGCGCATTTGCCGCAGCCGATCCAGGGATAGACCAGGCCGACATCGCCGAGCTTGAGGTCGCCCTGGTCGGTCGGCTTCACGTCGGGACCGAAGGCGAGGACTTCGCCGACCGTCTCGTGGCCCATGGTCAGCGGCAAATTGATGCCACGGTCCTTCAGCGACAGCGGCTTGCGACCGTGACCGAGATCGTAGCCGCCTTCCCAGATGTGGAGGTCGCTGTGGCAGACGCCAGCCGCCTTCACCTTGATCAGAACCTGGGTGCCCGAGGGCTGCGGCGTGGCCTCGTCGACCTCCTGCAGCGGCGCCTTGAAATCGGCGACCTTGAAGCTCTTCATCGACGTCCTCCCGGCATGTTCTTGTTGTCGCGCCAGCATGCCACGACCGGCGAGGCGAGACAAACCCCGACCGTCTTAGTTTAGGCCAGCGGATGATGGCAAGCCGCGAACTGGCCGGGCACGATTTCACGCAACTCCGGTATCTCCGCGCTGCATCGCTGATCGGCCCGCGGACAGCGGGTGCGGAAGCGGCAGCCGGACGGCGGCGCAATCGGCGATGGCGGCTCCCCGCTCGCTACACTCTCAACGGGACGCACATCCGGATCGGGCACCGGGATCGCCTGCAACAGCAACCCGGTATAGGGATGCGCCGGCTTTGCGAACAATTG
Organism: Bradyrhizobium sp. DN3; assembly: GCF_041357655.1. NCBI lineage: Bacteria > Pseudomonadati > Pseudomonadota > Alphaproteobacteria > Hyphomicrobiales > Nitrobacteraceae > Bradyrhizobium > Bradyrhizobium sp. DN3. The sequence continues at coordinate 409,161 of NZ_JAULLN010000001.1, forward strand.
CTCCGACGGCCCGACCTCGCAGAGCCGGCCGAGATACATCACCGCGACGCGGTCGCTGACCGCTTTGACCACCGCGAGATCATGCGCGATGAACAGCAGCGTCAGGCCGAAGCGCGCCTTCATCTCCTCCAGCAGATTGAGAATCTGCGCGCGGATGGAGACGTCGAGCGCCGACACCGGCTCGTCGCAGACGATGAACTCAGGATTGAGCACCAGCGACCGCGCGATGCAGATGCGCTGGCACTGGCCGCCGGAGAATTCATGTGGCAGACGGCCCGCCACGATATCAGGGTCGAGCCCGACCGCGGAAAGCACCTCGTGAACCCGCCGCTTGCGCTCGGCGGCGTCCTTGACGCCGGCGATGATCAGCGGCTCGGCGACGATATCGCCGATGCGCCGGCGCGGATTGAGCGAGGCGATCGGATCCTGGAAGATCAGCTGCACTCGGCGGCGCATCTTGCGCAGCGCCTCGCCCTCCATCGCCGTCAGATCCTCGCCGTCGAACATCACCCGCCCGGATTTGGCGCGGCGCAACTGCAGGACCGCGCGCCCCAGCGTCGACTTGCCGCAGCCGGATTCACCGACCAGCCCCAGCGTCTCGCCGCGCGCGACCTGAAGGCTGACACCGGAGACGGCATGCACCGTCTTGTTGCCGAGACCATATTCGACGACGAGATTGTCGACGTTCAGCAGCGGCTCGGGGCGCACGGCACGCTGCATCATGCTCCGATCCCCTCGGCCATCTGGATCGGATGGAAGCAGGCATAGAGATGCCCCGGCACCTCCGCGCTCTTCAGCTCGGGCTTGGCCTCATGACAGCGCCCCGCGGCATAGCGGCAGCGCGGCGCAAAGGAGCAGCCACGCAGCGGCCGCGTCGGGTCGGGCGGACGGCCGGAGATCGCAGGCAGCGGCGTATGCGGCGCGGTCTCAAGCTTCGGGATCGCCGCCAGCAGCGCCTCGGTGTAGGGCATGTGCATGCGCTTGAACAGCGCAGGCGTCGGCGCGCGCTCGACCACCCTGCCCGCATACATCACGGCGACCTCGTCGGCGCGGCCGGCGACGACGCCGAGATCATGGGTGATAATGATCATCGCCATGTGGCGGCGCCGCTGCTCGCGCGCCAGGAGATCGAGAATCTGCGCCTGGATGGTGACGTCCAGCGCCGTCGTCGGCTCGTCTGCGATCAGCAGTTTCGGCTCACAGGACAGTGCGATCGCGATCGCGATGCGCTGGCGCATGCCCCCGGAACATTGATGCGGATATTGCGCGAGCCGCTGCTCCGGTGCCGGAATGCCGACGGCCGCCAGCAGCTCGATGCTGCGCTTCCTGGCCGCCGGGGCATCCAGCTCGAGATGTTCCTGGATCGTCTCCATCAACTGGGTGCCGATGGTGAGCACGGGATTGAGCGAGGTCATGGGATCCTGGAACACGACCGCGAGATCGCGCCCGCGCAGGCGCCGCAGCCGTTCCGCATCGAGCCGCACCAGATCCTCGCCGTCGAACATCACCCGGCCCGTCAGCTTCGCCTTCTTCGGCAGGAGCTGAAGCACCGCGCGCGACAGCATGGTCTTGCCGCAGCCGGATTCGCCGACGATGCCGAGCGTGCGGCCGGCCGCCAGCGACAGGTCGACATGATCCACCGCGCGCAAATTGCCGCGCGGTGTCGGCAGCTCGACCGCGACGTCCTCGATGGTCAAGAGCGGCGCGCTCACAATGCCCCCTGACGCGGGTCGGTCAGCGCCCGCAAGGTATCGCCGACGAGGTTGAAGGCCAGCACGGTCAGGAACAGCGCCGCCGCTGGCAGGAAGGCGAGCCGCGGCGCGACGTCGAGGCTCTCACGCCCCTCGCCGATCATGCTGCCCCAGCTCGCCATCGGCGGCGGCACGCCGAGACCGAGAAAGGACAGCGCCCCCTCGACCACGATGGTGACGGCAACACCGAGCAGGAAGAACGCCAGCAGCGGCAGGATCACGTTCGGCAGCAGCTCGCGCAAGATGATGCGCGCATGGCTGGCGCCGAGCGCCTCGGCGGCAATCACGAATTCGCGCCGCGCCAGCGTCAGCGTCGCCGCACGCGCCACCCGCATGAAAGCGGGAATGCCGAGCACACCGAGGATCAAGGTCAGGTTGGGGACGGATTGGCCGAGATAGGCAGTCACGGCGAGCGCGAAGATCAGCGGCGGAAAGGCCAGCAGCACGTCCATGCTGCCGACCACCAGCGTCTCGAACCGGCCCCGGAAATAGCCGGCGAGCAGGCCGAGTGCGCCACCGAAAACGAGGCTGATCATCGGCGCGATCAGCCCGACCGTCAGCGACACCCGCGCGCCAAAGATCAGGCGGGCGAGCTCGTCGCGGCCGAGCCCGTCGGTGCCGAGCCAGTGCTCGCCGGAGAATGCCGCGCGGCGCTCCAGCATGTCCATGTCGGTCGGGTTCTGCAGCGGCAGCAGCGGCGCGAGGATCGCGAGCGCAAGAACGATGGCGAGCCAGCCGCTTGCGAGCCAGAACAGCAGACCAAGCTTGCGCCTGCCGCGAACGGGCGCGACCGCCGCCTCGTCCTGAATCGAGAGCTCAAGCGTGGCCATGGCGGATCCTGGGGTCGAGCACGGCATAGAGCATGTCGACGATGAAGTTGACGAGCACGAAGCCGCAGGCGACCAGCAGCACCACGCCCTGCAGGATGACGAGGTCGCGGGTGTAGATCGCGCCGACTAGCAGCCGGCCGATCCCGGGCAGCGCAAAGATCGATTCCACGATCAGCGTGCCGCCGAGCAGGCGGCCGATATTGATCCCGGTCACCGTCACCAGCGTCAGCGACGAGGGCTTGAGCGCATGCACAAACAGGATGCGTGCGGGCTTGAGGCCCTTGGCCTTGGCAAGCGCGATATAATCCTCCTGCAAGGTGGCGATCATGTCGGAGCGCAGCACCCGCATGATGCCCGGCCATTCCGCCAGCGCCAATGTCAGCGCCGGCAGCACGAAGAAGCGCAGATTGGCCAGCGGCGCCTCGGTGAACGGCACATAGCCGGTTGCCGGCAGCCAGTGCAGCTCGACCGCGAACAGATAGATCAGGAGGATCGCGGTCAGGAAGGACGGCATCGACAGCATGGCGAAGGCGCTGCCGGTCATGAAGCGGTCGAAGGCGCCGCCGGCGCGCGCGGCGCAGGCGATCGCAAGCGGCACGCCGATCAAGAGGCCGATGAACTCGGCCATCAGCATCAGCTGGAGCGAGACCGGGATGCGCTCGGCCACTGCCTGGAGCACCGTCTGCCCGGTGCGGAAGGAGCGGCCGAGATCGCCCTGCAGGACATGGCCGAGCCAGCTCAGGTAACGCCACCACAGCGGTTGGTCGAGCCCCATGTCACGGCGCAGCGCCGCGACATTCTCCGGCGTTGCCTGGTCGCCGAGGATGACCAAGGCGAGATCGCCCGGCAGCAGCGAGGCAATCAGGAAGGTCAGCAGCGAGACGGCCAGCAGGACCGGCAGAATCGCAAGGAGCCGCCGAACGACGAAGTTCAGCATCGCGCTTTCATTCCAGCCAGGTGTTCGAGACGTCGATCACACCGTTGTAGATTTTCGGAAAGCCCTTCAGCTTGGCGCTCGACAGCGCGTAATAGGTGTTCTGGAAGGTCCAGAACCAGATCGCCTGCTTGTTGATCAGGCGGCTGATCGCGCAATAATCCTCGGTGCGTTGGCCGAGGTCGGCCGTGACGCGGGCATGATCGAGCAGCCGGTCGAGCTCCGGATCGGCGTAGTTGGACAGCGCGAGCGGGCTGCCGCTGCGGAAGTTCGCATACATCTGTGGATCGGGATCGGCGAGATCGACGATACGCCACGGCGTCAACTGGAACTGGCGGGTGAAGGCGCGCGACGGGATGGTGGCCTGATCGACCTGCTCGATCTCCATGTTGCCGCCGACGCGCTTCCAGAACTGCTGGAGCACCTGGCCGATCATGCGGCCGCGGGGCGTCGCGGTCACCAGCATCTTGAACTCGACCGGCTTGCCGTAATCCTTGATCAGCGCCTTGGCCTTCTCGATGTCCAACGGCAGCGCGCCGTCGTCCTTGCACTTGACCCAGGAGCCGTCGCCGTACGGATTGGTCGCGGGCCGGCTCAGGCCGTTGCTGATCGCCTGCGACATTTTTGGACGGTCGATCGCCATCACCAGCGCCTGCCGCACGCGGACGTCGTCGAACGGCGCGACCTTGGTGTTGAAGGCGTAGACCTGCGCGCCCGAGCCCTTGTAGGTTTGCACGGTAAGCTTGGAGTCCTTCTGCGCCCTCATAATGTTGTCGGCGTCGTTCTCGTCGTCCCAGATGATGTCGGCCTCGCCCGATTGCAGCGATGCGAAGCGCGACTGCGCGTCGGGCAGCGGCTTTAAGATGATGCGGTCGAGATAGGGACGGCCCTTGTCCCAGTAATTGGGGTTCTTCTCCAGCACCATGCGGTCGCCCGCAGTCCAGGATTTCAGGATGTAGGGGCCGGTGCCGACGGGATTGCGATTATAGTCGTCGCCCTTGGTCTTCCAGGCCGTCGGCGAATGAATGGCGTTGTTGGAGCTCTGGATGGTGATCACCGCCGGCAGGTTCACGGAGGGATCGGTAAGATTGTAGACGATGGTGTATTCGTCGGGCGCCAGCACTTCCTTGACATTGGTGATGTAGAAGGCGCAGCGGCACTTGTTGGCGGGATCCTTCTGCCGGTCGAAATTCTCCTTGAAAGCCTGCGCATTGAACGGCGTGCCGTCGTGGAATTTCACGCCCTGACGCAGCTTGAAGGTCCAGCTCTTGTAGTCGTCGGAATGGGTCCAGGACACTGCCAGTTTTGGCGCCGCCTCGCCCTTCTCGTCCAGCGTCGTCAGCGTGTCGAAGATCGCGGCGGCGGCGGTGAAGGTGGACGTGTCGTAGACGCCGACCTTGAGCGGATCGAAGCCTGCAATCTCGAGCTCCTGACCGACCGTGATGCTGCCGCCCGACTTCTGCGCCTGCGCCGGCGCCGCCAGCGCAAATGCCGCAACAAGGAAAATCGGCACGCACTTGCGCGCCACGGCAGCCGCATTCGTCATGGTTCCTCCCGGGGTCCCTCGTCCGATGTTTCGGATCGTTGAATGACTCGGGGAGCGAGATTGGCGACAAATGTCCGCCACGGCAAGAGGAACGCACGAGGGTTCGAGCGCCGCATACCGCGGCGCGATGCGTTCAGTGCGTCGCGACCGTTTTGCCTGACGGAATTGGCGCCTCGTCCGCGAGACCGATCTCATCGCGTAGCGCATCCGTGTGCTCGCCGAGCACGGCCATCGTCTTGGCCGGCGTGGTGTCGGCGCCCGACATTCGGAACGGCAGATTAAGGACCTGGAATGAACCGCCCTCGTCCCGCACCTCGGACAGCGCCTGCCGGTGCGCGAGCTGCGGATCCGCCAGCGCTTCTGACACGGTGCGATAGGCCGAGGCCGGAACGCCGGCTACGCCGAGCGCGGCAAGGCATGCATCGGTCGTGAGCTGCCGTGACCAGGCTTCGACCCCGTCCATCATGTCGGCCCAGTTCTCGCGGCGCGCGGCGTAAGTCGAGAAGCGCGGATCGGAGATCCATGCGGGGCGGCCGATCACCCCCATCAAACCCTGAAACGTCTTCTCGCTGGCGATCGTGATCATGACATAGCCGTTTTCCGTCTCGGTCGGCCCGAACATCGGGCGCGGCGGCGGCTTCACCGCGAATTGCGAGCTCTGCAACTCGGTCAGCGTCAGCGACAGCATGGTTTCCAGCATGGAGATGTCGATGTGCTGGCCAAGGCCTGTCACGGTGCGCTGATAGAGCGCGGACGCGATCGCGCCGAAGCCGTAGGTGCCGGTGACGACGTCGGCATGATAGATGCCGCAATAGTCGGGGCGGTGACGGCCGGGCTGATAGGCGAGATGCGCCATGTCGTAGCCCGAGGCCGCATGGATCACCGGGGCATAGGCCGGCAGCTCGGCCGAGGGGCCGGTCTGGCCGTAGCCCGAGATCGAGCAGTAGATCAGCTTTTGGTTGACCTGACGCATGCTGTCGTAGTCGAGCCGCAGCCGGTGCATCACCCCCGGGCGGAAGTTCTCGACCAGGATGTCTGATGTCGCGGCCAGCCGGCGCACCGCCTCCTTGCCGTCCTCGGATTTGAGGTCGAGCACCACGCTCTTCTTGCCGACATTGAGCTGGCCGAACGTGGTGCTGCACCCCTTGCGCAGCGGCGGCCGGGTCCGCATCGTCTCGCCGCCGTCGGTCTCGATCTTGATCACCTCGGCGCCCATGTCGGCGAGCATGCGCGTGCAGTGGGGACCGGCAATCGTGGTCGAAAAATCCAGGACCCGCAGGCCGGCGAAGGCCTTTGTCGTCGTCCCCTCATGCTTATCTGCTAGCTGCATGCCTGCTCACGTCCTTGGGTGTCTTAGGAACTTATCGAAGTTCTCTGTTGTTGATGCGGCGACCCTAGAGGGCGGCGGCTGAGTAGGAAAGTGTTTACCGAACCGACGCGCCGCATGGGCGGGCTTGGGAATTCCGGAACAACTGGACCCGTTCTTGCATAGCAGCGAACGGGATCGGCAGAGGGCGGCTGTTCTTGAGGGTCTTGTTCGTCACGACAGAGATGGACGACTTCGTCCGCGTCGGCGGACTTGGAGCCGTTTCTGCCGCCCTTCCCCGCGCCCTTCGCTCCTTTGCCGATATCCGGATCATGCTGCCCGGCTATCGCGACATCATCGAACAACTCACGCACATTCAAATCGTTGGCCGCTGTCCGGCATTCGCGGAGATGCCAGCCTGCTCGCTCGGGCGGGCCGCGACCAAGGACGGCCTGCCGGTCTACGTGCTGTTGTGCTCACAGCTCTATGACCGGCCCGGCAATCCCTATGGCGACGAATCCGGGCGCGATTGGCCGGACAACGACATCCGCTTCGCACGCCTTGCCTCGGCCGCCGCTGAGCTGGCCATGGGCACGCTGGACAAGAATTGGGCAGCAGACCTGATCCATGCCAATGACTGGCAGGCCTCGCTCGTGCCGGCCTATCTCGCCTGGCGCGGCGCCAAGCTGCCGTCGATCCTGACCATCCACAACCTCGCCTATCAGGGCCTCTTCCCAAAGGAATCGCTGCGGCGGATCGGCGCGCCGGAGAGCTCGTTCCATATCGACGGCGTCGAATTCTACGACCAGGTCTCCTTCCTCAAGGCGGGGCTGGTCTATGCCTCGCACCTCACCACGGTCAGCGGCACCTATGCGCGCGAGATCACCACGGCCGAATTCGGCTGCGGCCTCGAAGGCCTGCTTCGCGTCCGCTCCGACGCGGCCGAGCTCACCGGCATCCTCAACGGGATCGACGAGAGCTGGGACCCACGCTCCTGCGCACAGCTCGCCCAGCAATTCGGCGCCGGCGACTGGATCGGCAAGAAAGCGAATGCGGACTACGTGCGCAAGCAGTTCGGGCTTGCGGTCTCACGCGGGCCGATGTTCGGCATCGTCGCCCGCCTCGTGCACCAGAAGGGCATCGACCTCGTGCTGTCGGCCGCCGACGAGATCGTCGATGCCGGCGGGCAGATCGTGATCACCGGTTCCGGCGAGCCGGCGCTCGAGCAGGCCGTGATCGACGCGCATCGCCGCCGCCCCGATGCCATCGGGGTCGTGATCGGCTTCAACGACGCCCAGGCGCGCCGCATCTTCGCCGGCAGCGATTTCACCCTGATGCCCTCGCGCTTCGAACCGTGCGGGCTCAGCCAGATGTACGCCCAGCGCTTCGGTTCGCTGCCGATCGGACACCAGACCGGCGGCCTTGCCGAGACCATTACCGACGGCGAGACCGGCTTCCTGTTCGCAAGACCCTCGCGCGAATCCTTCCTCGGCGGCGTCCGCCGCGCGTTCGAGGCGTTCATGGCGCAGGACCAGCTCGATACCATGCGCCGCAGTGCGATGGGACGATCATTCTCCTGGAGCATCTCGGCCGGCTGCTACAGCGCACTGTACCGGAAGCTGGCGTCGGTGTAAGCCTGAGGTGTTTCCTCACACTCCGTCATTGCGAGCCAACGGGTCCGCGCGAAGCGCGGCCCCGTTGGCTCGCAATGACGGAAGTTGTGGCAGCAGCGGAGGACCTCACCCCTTCCCGCGCACATCCATCTGCGGCCGCCCGATCCAGGCCCTGTTCAGGCAACGGATCATCCAGTCGGGCTGCGGCTCGCCCCGCAAGCGCGCCTGCGCCTCCTGATAGGGGCCGACATAGCGCAGCCGGTCGGGCAGTTTCGGATAGACGCGCCTGATCCAGGTCAGCGCATTGTCGGCAGCTCTGATGTCGCGCGCGTCAAGCACAAGGCCGAACCCGGCGCGCAGTCGCTCCGGCAGCATGCGTGCCGCGAGCGCGCGGTACCATCGCGGTGGCCGCAACCAGGGGCGGGCGCCGCTGAAGATCTGCTCGGCGATCTCGCGCGCCGCCGGGCTGACGGTCAGCGTATCCGACTGCGCCATCGCCGCATTGTAGGCTGCGAAGCCGGACCAGTCCGCCGGCAAATCATTCCCCGTCAGTCCGAACAGGGCGCCGTACAGCCGCGCCTCGCTCCAATAGCGCTCGCGCTCCTCCGCCGAGAGCGGCGGCAGCACCAGATCATGCACCATCAGCGCGGTCTCGACCAGCGTCGCATGGACCCAGCGGAGCGAGGGAATGTCGTTGGCGCAATAGCGCGAGCCGGCCGCGAACGGACCGACGGTCTCAGGCATCTCGCCAATGATCATGCTGTGGCGCCGGTACAGTTGCCGGGACGACAGCAGCGCTCGGTCCAGCGAGCCGAACACCATGGTAAAGACGATGTCGAAAGTGCGATGGAAGCGGCCGATCGGGTCGGCAAGGGTACTCGAATGCTCGGCGATCGCCGCCGCCACCCATGGATGCGCCAGTTGCAGCAACAGCGCACGGCCGGCGCCGAGAAAGATCACGGCCTCCCGGTCGATCCGCCAGGTCAGCGAGGACGGACCGAACACGCCGGCGACCGGTCCCGCCGCGTTCGCACACAGCGTTTCGAGCGACGCCTCCAGATCTTTCTCACCGACCAATTGCAAGCCTCACGACGAAGACACGGCGACAATACCCCGGACCGCGCCCCTGCGAAATCGTCATCACGCAAAACAATGACGAACAAGGCCCTCACTCCGCCGCAATCGGCAGCACGTCCATATGCTCGTGCAGCACCACGCCGGCGAGCGGATCGAATTCACCGATCCACGGCTTTCGCGCAAGCACGGATCTCGTGTGGGCATAGCCTGCATCCCAGCGCTGCATGATGCCTGACGGACTGAAATCGATATCCTTGGTGTGACTCTCGCGGTCCAGCTGCGGGGCGAGCAGGCGCACGACGTGCATGCGCGTCGGGCAGCCATGGCTCGTGAGCTCACGCACCGCCGGATCGCTGCGCTCGCGCTCGGGCAGTCGCGCGGCGAGCTGGTTAATGACGTGGCGCAGGCGATGGGCCTGCTGCTGGCGCGCGATTTGGCTGGCGATCCGACTGGAATATTGCACGTCCTTGTGGCGGTTCAGCACCTCCGCCATCGTGGTCGGCTCGGCTCCGACCGGATTCCACAGATGCACCGCGAAGATCAGCGAGTCCTTGCGCGGATTGTCGTCGAACACGGCCTCTGTCGGCGTGTTGGACAGGATGCCGCCGTCCCAATAGAGCTCGCCGTCGATGCGCACCGCCGGGAAAGCCGGCGGCAGCGCGCCCGAGGCCATGACGTGCTTCACCGTGAGATCACCGTCGCGGCTGTCGAAATAGCGCATCTGGCTGGTGCGGACATGAGCCGCGCCGACCGTCAAGCGCGGCGAGCAGCGGTTGACGAGGCTGAAATCGACGAGTTCGAGCAGCGTCTTCTCCAGCGGCGCAGTCGAATAGAAGCCGGCGTGGTCGGCGCCGAGCGGAAAGGAATCCCCCGCATGCGCCAGCGGATTGGGTCGGAAGAAGCCGGGAATGCCGTTGGTGACCGTCGACCAATAGGTCAGCTTCTCGTTGAAGCCGGGAAACGCGGTACGCAAATTCCAGATCGGATTCTGCTCCATCCGTTTCCAGAACTCCCTCAGACGGGCGAGTCGCTGCCGAGGCACGTTGCCCGCAATGAGGCTCGCATTGATGGCGCCGATCGAGGTGCCGATGATCCAATCAGGCTCGATGCCGGCCTCGTGCAGCGCTTGGTACACGCCGGCCTGATAGGACCCGAGTGCGCCGCCGCCCTGAAGCACCAGCACGACCTGGCCCGGCAGGTCCGTATCATTGTTCTGCGCGTTGTCCTGCATGCCGTTCATGTCTCGCTCCTCATGCGCTTGCGCCGATCGAATGTTCGCAGTCCGCCGCAGCTTGTTGCGCCGCCCCATGTCAATGCGCTGTCCAGCCGCCATCGACCGGAAGCGCAATGCCGGTGATGGAAGCGGCCGCTTCCGTCGCCAGGAACACCGTGAGCGCACCAAGCTCCTCGACCGTGGCGAAACGCTTGCTCGGCTGCTGCGCGAGCAGCACGTCGCGGATCACCTGATCGCGGGAGACGCCGTGCGCCTTGGCCTGTCCGTCGATCTGCGCCTCGACCAGCGGTGTGTAGACGTAGCCCGGACAGACGGCATTGCAGGTGATGCCCTCCTCCGCGGTCTCGAGCGCCGTCACCTTGGTGAGACCGACGATCCCATGCTTGGCGGCGACATAGGCCGCCTTGAACGGCGAGCCGACGAGACCATGCGCAGAGGCGATGTTGATGATCCGGCCAAAACCGTTCCGGCGCATCGCCGGCAACGCGAGTCGCGTGGTGTGGAAGGCCGACGTCAGATTGATCGCGAGGATCTGGTCCCATTTCTCGACTGGAAACTGGTCGAGCGGCGCGACATGCTGGATGCCGGCATTGTTGACGAGGATGTCGAGCCGGCCGGATTGGGCGATGGTGGCCGCGATCATCTCGGCGATCGATTTGGGCCTCGTCATGTCTGCGGCCGAGTAGCTCGCCTTGATGCCGAACTCGGCGGCGATCTGCTCGCGCGTCCGGCCAATCTCGCTCGCGACACCGAGGCCATTGAGCACGATGTCGGCACCCGCGGCGGCCAGCGCCCGTGCGATGCCGAGCCCGATGCCGCTGGTCGAGCCCGTGACCAGCGCAACCTTTCCGGCCAGCGCGCGCGCAGGTTGAGACGTCTGTGGCTTCAGCGGTATGTTCATGCGAGATCCTCCATTGGCGATCGCTGGGCTTGGCCCCGGCGCCCGCTTTCGCAGGACCATGAAGCGGCGCCGGCCCGAATGGAAATGCCGCCTGGCTTCCGAAACCATACGCGCCCGCTATTGCGGCCGGGATGTCATTCCCTGCCCCGATCGGCTAGAGTTCTGCTGCCCGATCCTGCTGGGGAGCCGATCCATGGAAATGCATCAGGTCCGCTATTTCCTCGCGGTGGCGCAGCTGTTGAACTTCACGCGTGCCGCCGAGGAGTGCAACGTGACGCAGCCGTCGCTGACGCGCGCGATCAAGCAGCTCGAGGCCGAGCTCGGCGGCGACCTGTTTCGTCGCGAGCGGCCCGCTGCGCAGCTGACCGAGCTCGGCCAGCGCATGCATCCGCTCTTGAAGCAGTGCTATGACGCCGCCGTCGGCGCGCGTTCCCTCGCCTCCTCGTTCAAGAGCGGCGAGATCGGCGCGCTCCGCATTGCGCTGACACATTCGATCGATCTGTCGCTGCTCATTCCCCATCTCAACCAGATCAGGCGGCAATTCAACCGGCTCGAATTCCGCTTCCTGCGCGGAACGAGCCGGGAGGTCGGCGAATTCCTGAAGAAGGGCGAGGCCGAGCTCGGGATTGCCGCCGAGATCGACGAGGCCTGGGAACGGCTCGACGTCTGGCCTCTCTTCACGGAACCTTTTGAGCTCGTCGTCGGCGATGGCCATCGGCTGGCCGGCCGCAGCACGATCGAACTGGAGGACTTGCGATCGGAGCAGCTTCTGAGCCGGACGTTCTGCGAGCATTCCGGCCGGATCTCTGCGAGCCTGCGCGAACACGGCATCGACATCGAACATGGCCACGAAGTCTCGAACGAGCGCGATCTGATCGAGCTGGTCGAAGCCGACATGGGCATCGCCATGCTGCCGCACACCTCGCCCGTGCCGGAACGGCTGACGCGCGCCGCGGTGACGGGGCTGGACGCCCGCCGTACCGTCAGCCTTTACGGGGTGGCCGGCCGGCAGCGCACGGCGGTGGGCAATGCCGTGATGCGCATGCTGCGCGGCGCGGACTGGCGAGAGCTGGCGGGCTAGTGCGCGGACGCTGCTTTCCCTTCTCCCCTTGCGGGAGAGGGTGGCTCGCCGCGACAGCGGCGAGACGGGTGAGGGGTTGTCTCAGCGCGCTAGTCTTTTGCATCGAGGGCGCAGAGAAACCCCTCATCCGGCGCTTCGCGCCACCTTCTCCCAGAACGGGAGAAGGGAAGAAAGCGCGTTATGCGAAGCTCAGCTTTCCCCTGCGTGCATCCTCCAGCGCGGCCAAGAGATCATCGATCTCCATGCGCTTGCGGAAATCGGGATCGACGAAGCGGGCCTTCACGAGGCCGTCGGGTCCGACCACGAACACGGCCGGAATCGGCAGCACCCAGCCGTCATTGCCGTGGAATTTCGCCATGTCCTGATAGGACAACAGATGCTGGATCTCGGCGCCGAGCCAGATCGCGAGGTTGAGCGAGAGCGCGTAGCCGTTGTCGAGATCGGTCAGGATCGGAAACGGCGCACCGGCATCTGATTTGAGCTGCCGCGTATATTCCAGCGTTTCCGGCACGATTGCGACGACCTGTGCCCCTATCGCCTTGATGCGACCGAGTGCCTGGACCACCGCGCGGACATTGAGCCGGCAATACGGGCACCAATGACCGCGGAAGAACATCACCGCAACCGGGCCGCCCTCCAGCAGCGCATTCAGCGCGACGAGACGTCCACTCTCGTCGGGCAGCATGAACGGCGGCATCGCATCGCCCGGACGCGGCGCCGTCTCACCACCCCCGTTTCCGTTCAACCGCGCGACCAGGCGATCGACCGCCTCGCCATAGGCGGGGAACACCTTGCGGCTGGCGTCGGCATAGGCGCGGAGCTGTTCGTTCAGCGTACCATCCATGTCGCGGCAGCGCTGGAAGGCAAGCCTGAGCTGTTCGGCCTCGGCTGGCGAGAGAGACGTCATCTTCTGCTCCGGCGTTCAGGGGACGAATATTAATTGCGTGGTCGGGCCGCCCGCAAGGGGGCGGCCGTCCTGCGCACGTGATCAGTTCACGTAGAAATTGCCGGTCGGATCCAGCCGCCCCGACGTGGAGTACAGCGTACCCTTGTCCATGAAGAAGACGGTGTTGTCGGGAACCTTCTTCGCGTTCTTCATCATGGCGTCGTGGTTCTTCTCGGCCGGCGCCATGGCCATCGCCGACATCTTGCCGGGTCCGCCATAGACGTAAGCCATGCCGGCCTTGAAGTCCCAGGCGGCCTCCGAGAAGGCCGACGTGGCGATCACGGCGAAGGCCGCGCTAAAGATCAGGGTTTTGGACACTTTCGTCATGAGATGCTCCTCCGGATTGACGTGAACGCCCGCCAATCGGGCGCCCTGTCATCGGACGCCAGATCCCCCGGAGGCGGAAATGCCGATGCCCAATCGGTGCGATAGCCGCGGCGCATCAACATAGCGCCGGGCTATCGCATCGAAAGCGAGCCGGCATTTCAACATCGACGCGGTCTCGACGAAGCTCCTGCCATAGCCGGCGACCACCACGGTTGCGGCCAACACAGGAGAGTTCCCATGTCTAGGCATCACATCGTGTCGCGCGTGGTTTGGACAGGCGTTGCCGTTCTCGGGGCGCTGACATTTGCGACACCGGTTTTCGCCGGCGCGTGCCCCGCCGACAAGATCAAGCCGAACGCCCAGCAGATGGTCGATTACAAGCCGGTCGGCGTCACCGACGTCACGCTCGGCGCGATCGACCTCGGCAAGCAGCCGGCCCATATCGAGGGCCGCGAGCTTCGCTTCCGCAAGCTGACGATCGCGCCCGGCGGCATCGTGCCCTGGCACAGTCATGACGACCGCCCTGCCTTGATCTTCGTGCAGCAGGGCGAGATCGTCGAATACGCCTCCAACTGCACCGATCCGATCGTGCACAAGGCCGGCGACATCCGTCCCGAAGTCTACGGCACCTCGCACTGGTGGAAGAACTTCGGCAAGGAGACCGTCATTCTCTATGTCGGCGACGTCCGCAAGGACCCGAACGACCACCACATGTAACGAGCGCACGGCCCCGGCGTATCGTTACCCGATGTGGTGCCCGGATCTCATGCCGGGCGCCACACCCCTCACAGGACAAGCGTGCCATGATCGATCTTTCCACCCCGATCAAACCGGGCGCGGTGCCCATGGATGGGCTTTCCGCAGGTCTCGCGCTGCGTTCGCTCGTGATCGGCCTCACCGCATTCCTGACTGTCGTCGACCTGTTCGCGACGCAGGCGATCCTACCCTCGCTGACGCGCCACTATGGCGTCACGCCGGCGGCGATGGGCTTCGCGGTCAATGCCAGCACCTTCGGCATGGCCGTCGCGAGCCTCGTCGTTGGCTTCTTCAGCCCACATATCAATCGTCGGAACGGCATCCTGCTCAGCCTGGCACTTCTTGCGATTCCGACGAGCCTCCTGGCGTCCGCACCCAATCTTGCCGCCTTTACGGTCCTGCGGGTGGCGCAAGGCCTCTGTATGGCATCCGCCTTCGCGTTGACGCTGGCCTATCTCGGCGAGCAATGCAGCGCGATGGACGCCGGCGGCGCGTTTGCCGCCTACATCACTGGCAACGTCGCCAGCAATCTCGTCGGCCGGCTGATCTCGGCCGCCGTTGCCGACGGCCTCGGCCTCGCGTGGAATTTCTACGTTTTCGCTGCCCTCAATCTCGCCGGCGCGGCGCTGGTCTATTTCACCATCAAGCACGTCCAGCCGACGCATGCGATGAGAGCCACGGGGTCGCCGCTCGCCGCGATGTTCGCACATTGGCGCGACCCGCGATTGCGCGCCGCCTACGGCATCGGCTTTTGCATCCTGTTCGCCTTCATTGGCACCTTCACTTTCGTCAATTTCGTTCTGGTGCGGCCGCCGCTATCGCTCGGCATGATGGGTCTGGGCTTCGTCTATGTCGTCTTCCTGCCCTCGGTGCTCACGACATTGCTGGCGGGCAGAATAGCATCGCGCCTCGGACCACGGCCGACGATCTGGGGCTCGCTCGCCGTCGCCGGGATAGGTTTGCCGTTGATGCTGACGCCGCATCTGAGCGCGGTGCTCGCGGGGATGGTCCTGGTCGGCGTCGGCACGTTCTTCGCGCAAGCGACCGCCACCGGTTTCGTCGGACAGGCGGCTACCGACGGCCGCGGCATCGCCAGCGGCACCTATCTCGCCTGCTATTTCTGCGGCGGGCTCGTCGGCACGGCCGTGCTCGGACGGCTGTTCGACGCCTTCGGCTGGCAGGCCTGCGTGGCCGGCGTGGGTCTCGCCCTCGCGGCCGCAGCTCTGCTCACGATTGACTTGAAGCGCTAGCGCTAGTCGGCGCCTGCTGCTGCGGCGGCTCGTCGTCCGCAATCGCGCGCCAGGCGGCGCCGTCGAGATCGTCGTATTGGCCGCTCCGCAGCGACCAGAGGAAAGCTATGAGACCGGCACCGCCGAGAGCCAGCGCCAGCGGGACCAGAATGACCAGGATCTCCATCACGCGATCTCCCGCGAGGCGCTGCGCGCCCGCAACGAATTGAGCATCACCAGGATCGACGATCCGCTCATCGCGGCCGCCGCGATCAGGGGGGTCACGACGCCGCTGATCGCAACCGGTACAGCGAGGACGTTGTAGCCGATCGCGAGCCAGAGGTTCTGCCGCATCAAATGCAGCGCCTTGCGCGCGGAGTCGATGGCAGCGACGACTGGAGCGAGCGGACGGCCGAGGAAGACGAGATCGGCGGTGGCCTGGCTGAGATGCGCGGCCGAGATCGGCGACATCGAGACATGGGCTGCCGCCAGCGAAGGCGCATCGTTCATGCCGTCACCGACCATCAGCACTTTGGCGCCGCGCTGTTTCAATTCCCCGATCCGCGCGATCTTGTCGGCCGGGGTGACGCCGGCGCGCCATTCGGGAATGCCGAGCGCGTGCGCCGCCGCCTTCACTGCTGGCTCACGGTCGCCGGAAAGGATCTCGATGCCGATGTTGCGCGCCTTCAGCGCCGTGATCACGCCTTGCGCGTCGGGGCGCAAGCCCTGGCGGACGGAAAGGATGAACTTTTCGTTGCCCTTGCTGAATGCCACGATCGAGGCTTCGGGATCGAGCGTGGCGCCGCCGACCAGCGTCTCGGCACCGCAGAACGACGGACGGCCAAGGCGAAGCTCGACGCCGTCGACGGTCGCGCGGACGCCCTGACCGGATTCCTCGACAGCGCCGACGATCGGAGACTTCGCACCGGCAGCCTGCGCAACTGCGGCTGCGACCGGATGATGGCTCGACAGCGCGAGGCGGCCGGCGAGCGCGAAGATATCGGCAGGGATGTCGGCGGCATTCATGACTTCGAGATCGGGCAGCGTCAGCGTGCCGGTCTTGTCGAAGATGACATGGTCGGCTTCGGCCAGCCGCTCGATCGCGTCGCCCGCATTGAGCAGCACCCCCGCCTTGAACATCGCGCCCGAGGCCACCGTCTGCACCGTCGGGATCGCGAGCCCGAGCGCGCAGGGACAGGTGATGATCAGCACGGCGACGCCGGTCACGATCGCATCATGCCAGCTCGCGCCGGCGATGACCCAGCCGAGGATGGTCAGGAGCGCAGTCGCATGCACGACAGGCGCGTACAGGCGCGAGGCGCGGTCGGCGAGCCGCATGTAGCGCGAGCGCGCCTGGAGCGCGTTGTCGAGCAGCCGCGTGATCTCGGCGAGCAGCGTCGCCTCCGAGGCCGCCGAGACCCGTACCCGCAGCGTGCCGGAGATGTTCATCGACCCCGCATAGACCGGCGTGCCCTGCTCGGCCGTCACATAGAGCGTCTCGCCGGTGATCAGGCTCTGGTCGATCTCGGAACGCCCCTCGATCACGGTGCCGTCGACCGCGCAGCGTTCGCCGGGCCGCAAGAGCACGATGTCGCCGGGATGGATCGCGGCGACCGGCACCTGCGAGATCTCGTCGGGACCAATGAACTTCGCGGCTGTCTCCGCCTTCAGCGCCGCGAGATTGCCGGCGACTGCACGGGTCCGCCGCCGCATGTTCTGGTCGAGGAAACGGCCGACCAGGAGGAACGTCAGCAGCATGATCGCGGCGTCGAAATAGGCGTGCTCGGCGTGATGGACGGTCTCGACCACGGACATGCCGAGCGCGAGGATCACGCCGATCGAGATCGGCACGTCCATGTTGGTGGTCTTCGCTGCAAGCGCCCGCCAGGCCGAACGGAAGAACGGCTGGCCGGCATAGGCCGCGGCCGGCAGGGCGATCAGCGCCGAGAGCCAGTGGAAGAAGTCGCGCTGCTCGGGCAGCATGTCGGAGACGTTGCCCGACCACACCGGGATCGACAGCATCATCACGTTCATGGTGGCGAACGCGGCGACGCCGAGGCAGCGCAACAGGAAGCGCGATTCAGCGACCTCGGTTGCCTCCGCGCTCTCGGTCTCGAACGGATAGGCCTTGTAGCCGAGCTCTTCCAGCCGATCGATGAATCGGCCAGGATCGAGCGTGCCCGCCTTCCATTCCAGCGCGACGCGGCGGTCGGTGAGGTTCACCCGCGCCAGGGTGACATCAGGGATGGCGGACAGCCCGCGCTCGATCTTGGCCATGCAGCCGGCGCAATGGACGCCTTCGACGGCGAGATCGATGTGCTGGAGGCCCTCGCCCGCGGTCCGGACGTAGTGCGAAAAATCACGTGTGACCTGCATGACGAAATCCCTTCAGTTCAGGATCACGCGGTTGCGCGACAGGAACACGCGTGCCCCCCGCGCCTCGCCCTCGATCACCAGATCCCACTGGCCGGGCGCGACGGCGGCGGCATGGCCGCGATAGATGCCGATGCCGGCTTCCGTGAGCTCGACGGCGAGATCGGCGCGCTTGTCGGTCGGCCGCTCCAGGCGGCCGCCGAACTTCAGTCCGGCGATCGGCTGGCCGCTCGCATCGCGTGCTTCGACCTGGAGCACGGCGCCGCCGTCGTTGCGGCGCTCGACATGGGCGTTGACCTTCCATTTGCGCAGCGCCTGGTCCTGCGCCGCCGCGATCTCGCGGTCATAGGTGAGGCCCGCGGCATAGGGGCTGTCGACGTCGGTGCCGGGCAGCGTCGCGATCGCGAGCTCCATCATGGTCGCGTTGACGCCGATCACGAGGCCGAAGAAGGCGACCAGCATCAGGAACACCTTGGTTCCAGTCAGCGGTTTGAAGGCCATCGCAGTGACCCTTAAGGCGAGACGAAATTGTCGGTGGTGGAAGCGACCTCGCCGAGCCCGATGTCGGTGACGTGGAAGCGGACGGGGATCGACTTCTCCGGATTGTTGTCCGCCGGCGCGGTGACCAGCAGCCGCAGCTCGCTGGTGGAGTCGCGCGGGATCACGATCATCGGCCGGTCCGGCGTCACCGAATCGACGCCGACGACGTGGATAGTCGCGTTGGCCGGACCGTGCGCGTCGATGGCGATAACGCGGTCGTAGCCGCTCTTGTTCAGCAGACGCACCGTGTAGGCGTTACGGATCGAACCGTCGCTGAGCTTGACCGCGACCGGATTGCGGTCGTGCAGGACGTTGACGTCGAGCAGGCTGCGGGTCGCGAGCGTATAGATCATGATGCCGCCGACCGCCGCGATGATCGCGCTGTAGACGACCGTGCGGGCACGGACGATGCGGTAGATCGGCGCCTTGCCTTCCTGACGACGCTGGATGTTGATGTCGTTGTCGTAGCCGATCAGCCGCTTCGGCCGGCCGATCTTGGTCATCACGTTGTCGCAGGCGTCGATGCAGAGCCCGCACTGGATGCATTCGAGCTGCGGCCCGTTGCGGATATCGATGCCGGTCGGACAAACCGCGACGCACTGATAGCAGTCGACGCAGTCGCCGACCTGCTGGCCGAGGGCACGCAGCTCGGCGGCCTTCTTCACCGAGGTGCGCTTCTCGCCGCGGTCGTAGCGATAGGTGACGTTGAGCGCCCATTCGTCGGTCAGCGCCGCCTGGATCCGCGGCCACGGGCACATATAGGTGCAGACCTGCTCGCGCATGAAGCCGGCGAGCACATAGGTCGATGCGGTGAGGATGCCGATCCAGACATAGGCGATCATCGGCGCCTGGAAGGTGACGAGCTCTTTGACCAGCGTCGGCGCGTCGTTGAAATAGAGCACCCAGGCGCCGCCGGTCCACCAGGCGATCAGCAGCCAGATCGAGTGCTTGAGCACGATCTCGTAGATGCGCTCGAGTTTGAGCGGGTCGGACGATTTGTCCTTCCTCATCCGCTCGCGCCGGTCGCCCTCGACGAGGCGCTCGACGGCATAGAACAGGTCGGTCCATACCGTCTGCGGACAGAGGTAGCCGCACCAGATCCGGCCGCCGATGGAGTTCATCAGGAACAGCGCGACCGCGGCGACGATCAACAGGCCGGTGAAGTAGTAGACCTCCTGCGGCCACAGCTCGATGAAGAAGAAGTAGAAGCGGCTGTTGGGGAGATCGATCAGCACCGCCTGGCTGGGAGCGCCGAGGCCGCGGTTCCAGCGCACGAACGGAAGGAGATAATAGACGCCGAGGCAGAACGCCATCAGGCCCCATTTGATCCGGCGGAATGTGCCGGAGACGCTCTGGGGATAGACTTTCTTGCGGGCAGCGTAGAGCGGCGCCTTGTCGTCGGCCGGCTTGAGTTCGTTCGGGTTGACGGTCTTGTTCATCGCGGAATCTTCTCGAGAGGTGCGATCAAACCTAGACCCGGCGCCGGCACGTCCCTTGATCCAACGCAAACGGGGGCGCTTTTCTTCGCCCCCGCCGGAAGTCGTTGGCCGTGGATCGGCTTATTTGCCGCCGCCGAGCGAATGAACGTAGACCACCATCGCTTTGATGGTGGCGGGATCGAGCCGCCCTTCCCAGGCCGGCATGACGCCGGCGCGGCCCTGGCTGATGGTCTCGATCAGGCTCGCCTCGTCCGAGCCGTAGAGCCAGATCTTGTCGGTCAAGTTCGGCGCGCCCATCTCCTGGTTGCCCTTGCCGCCGTCGCCGTGGCAGGCGACGCAATTCTCCGCGAAGATCTTCTCGCCTTTGGCGGCATCAAAGCCCTTGCGGGTTGAGAGGCCCGACAGCGACCGCACATAGTTGGCGACCGTGACGATCTCGTCGCCCTTCAGCACGCCGTCCTTGCCGAAGGCGAGCATCTGGCCTTCATGCGTCTTGGCATGGCCGGAACGCGCGCCGTACTGGATGGTCTGCATGATCTGGTCGAGCGTGCCGCCCCACAGCCAGTCGTCGTCGTTCAGGTTCGGGAAGCCCTTGGCGCCGGCGCCGCCGGAGCCGTGGCACGGCGCGCAATTGTCGCCGAACACGGTTTTGCCCTTGGCACGGGCGAGCGCGAGCAGCGCGGGGTCCTTCTCGATGTCGGCCAGCGAGGCGGCGCCCAGCGCCAACATCTTGTCACCGCGGATCTTCTCGAGATTGGCGAGCTCGACCGCGACGTCGGCGCGCGACGAATAGCCGAACACGCCCGTGGTGTTGCTGGCGATCAGCGGCCAGGCCGGATAGACGATCCAGTAGCCGATCGCCCAGACGATGGTGAGATAGAAGGCGATCACCCACCAGCGCGGCAGCGGCGTGTTGAGCTCCTTGATGCCGTCCCATTCGTGTCCTGTCGTGGACTTGCCGGTGACGGTATCGACTTCGCTATGATCGGTCATGGTCTCTCACTCCTCCCGCAACGGCAGGTGTGCTGCTTCGTCGAACGCAGCCTTGTTACGGGGCCAAAATGCGTAGGCGATGATCGCGAGAAAGATCGCGACGAACACCGGCGTCCAGATCGTCGTCACCAGCTCGGACGCGAGATTATGGACTGTCAGGATAGCTTTCATCGTTGATGCCTTCTCAGCGAAGATTGGCTTTCTCGTTGTAGAGCTTGAAGTCGACCAGCGTGCCGAGCATCTGCAAGTAGGCGATCAGCGCGTCCATTTCGGTCGGCGTGCCGGTCTTGCCGTCGAAGTTGCGCACGACGGTCTTGGCGTAGCGCTTGCTGAAGGCATCGCCGCCGGCATTGTCCGGATCGGCCTGGGCCTTCAGGTCGGCGCCTGCGCTCGCGATCTGGTCGTCGGTGTAGGGCACGCCCACGGCCTTCAAGGTGCGCATGTGGTCGGCGATCGTGTCCGGATCGACCTCGGTGTGGCTCAGGAACGGATAGCCCGGCATCACTGATTGCGGCACGATGGCGCGCGGGTTGGTCAGATGGGTGACGTGCCAGTCGTCGGAATATTTCGCCCCGACGCGAGCAAGGTCGGGACCGGTGCGCTTCGAGCCCCACTGGAACGGATGGTCGAACATGCTCTCGGCGGCGAGCGAGAAGTGGCCGTAGCGCTCGACCTCGTCACGCAAGGGGCGGATCATCTGCGAATGGCAGAGATAGCAGCCTTCGCGGACGTAGACGTTGCGCCCCGCCAATTCCAGCGGCGTGTAAGGCCTGACGCCGTCGACCGCCTCGATCGTGCTCTTGAGGTAGAACAGCGGGGTGATCTCCACGAGGCCGCCGATCGCAACCACGAGCAGGATGCCGACGACCAGGATGATCGAGTTCTTTTCGAAGATTTGGTGGCGTGTCCAGAACGACATTGCTTGAACTCCTCATTCCGCCGGCTGAAGAGCGACGGGCATCTGGACTTCCTGCTCGCCGACGCGGACGGTCATCCAGAGATTGTAGGCCATGATCAGCGCGCCGATCAGGAACAGGCCGCCGCCGGCGGCGCGGATGATGTAGAAGGGATGCATCGCCTCGACGGTCTCGATGAAGGAATATTCGAGGAAGCCGAGCGAGGTGTAGGCGCGCCACATCAGGCCCTGGAGGATGCCGGACACCCACATCGCCGAGATGTAGAGAACGATGCCGAGGGTGGCGATCCAGAAGTGCCAGTTGACGAGCTTCAGGCTGTAGAGGCCCTTGCGATTCCAGGCCCACGGCACCAGGCAGTAGAGCGCGCCGAAGGAGACGAAGCCGACCCAGCCGAGCGCGCCGGAATGCACGTGGCCGATGGTCCAGTCGGTGTAGTGGCTGAGCGAGTTGACCACCTTGATCGACATCATCGGACCTTCGAAGGTCGACATGCCGTAAAAGGCGACGGAGACCACGAGCATGCGCAGCACGGGATCGGTGCGCAGCTTGTCCCAGGCGCCCGACAGCGTCATCAGGCCGTTGATCATGCCGCCCCAGGAGGGCATCCACAGCATGATCGAGAAGGTCATGCCGAGCGTCTGGGTCCAGTCCGGCAGCGCCGTGTAGTGCAGGTGGTGGGGACCTGCCCAGATGTAGAGGAAGATCAGCGCCCAGAAGTGGATGATCGACAGCCGATAGGAATAGACCGGCCGCTCGGCGCGCTTCGGAATGAAGTAGTACATGATGGCGAGGAAGCCGGCGGTCAGGAAGAAGCCGACCGCGTTATGGCCGTACCACCACTGGAACATGGCATCCTGGATGCCGCCCCAGGCGACGTAGGACTTCGAGCCGAACACCGAGACCGGGAGCGCCGGATTGTTGCCGAGATGCAGCACCGCGATCGTCACGATGAAGGCGAGATAGAACCAGTTCGCGACGAAGATGTGCGGCTCCTTGCGCTTGAAGATGGTGGCAAGGAAGACCAGCAGGTAGGCGACCCAGACGATGGTCAGCCAGAGGTCGGCATACCATTCCGGCTCGGCATATTCCTTCGACTGCGTGACGCCGAGCAGATAGCCGGTGCCGGCGATCAGGATGAAGAAGTTGTAGCCGATCACGACGAACCAGGGCGCGAGATCGCCAGCCAGACGCGCGCGGCAGGACTTCTGCACGACGTAGAACGACGTGCCGATCAGCACGTTGCCGCCGAAGGCAAAGATCACCGCGGAGGTGTGCAGCGGTCGCAGACGGCCGAAGCTGGTCCAGGGCAGGTCGAAATTCAGCGCAGGCCAGGCCAGCTGCGAGGCGATCATGAGGCCGACGAGGAAGCCCGCGATGCCCCAGAACATCGCCATGAAGGCGGTGAACTTGATCGGCCCCATGTTGTAGTTGGGCCGGCCATTGATCTCCGCCGGCGGCAGCGTGGCCGGCCGTTCGAAATAGCGGTTCACGATAAAGAACACCGCAGCCAGGCTCGCCGCAGCGCTGAGCGCAGCATGGAAGGCAAAGGGCGCATCGAGCGCCTTGGCCGCAGCGATCACGCAGAGGAAGGCGGCGACTGCAAACACGACAGACAGGCCGCTTTCGCCGATGGTCATGGATTTGGAGATGGAGGGCTGGCTCATGCGGATTCTCTCTCGAAAGAACACGACGCCAGAAACCACATTCACCCTCGCGGGGAATTGATTGAAATCAAGATGGCCTTGGAGGTTAGCCGTAGCCGACGAATATTTTCTGGGTTCCTCCGTATTTTCTCGGTGCGGCCAGTTGAAGTGCCCTCTCCCCTTGTGGGAGAGGACAGCGCGGCAAACTCGCTTGGGTGAGGGGTTGGTGCGGCGGGGAACGGTGTCTCTGTGGAGACATACCCCTCATCCGGCGCCGTAGCCGAAGCTTCGCTTCGGCGTTGTTAAGAACGGCGGCCGAAGGCCGCCTATGCCACCTTCTCCCACAAGGGGAGAAGGGGAAAGGCATCGCGTCAGTCCCGCGCCGTCGCCTTGAGCGCCGCGATGACGTCCTCGCGGGCGATAATTCCGGCCAAATTCTGCGCGCCGTCGAGCACGATGATGCTCCTGATGCGATGCTCGACCATGATCTGGAGCACGCGCGTCAGCCGCGTCTCGGGGCCGACATAGATGAACTCGGGTGTCATGACGTCGCCGATCTTGCGACTCATCAAGTCGGGATAGCGCGGCAGCATCTGGCTCGGCGTGAAGGCGAAGCACTTCAGGATGTCGAACTTGGTGACGATGCCGACCACCTGGCCGTCATCCACGACCGGATACGAGTTGAAGTCGTCGGTCTCGAACATCTCGCTGAGCTCGAGCAAGTCGCGGTCGCGCTGCACCGTTTTTACGTTGCGTGTCATGTAGCGGTCGACGGTTTGTTCGAGAAATCTGTACATGGCGCGTCCTCCTCGAGTCGCTACTGGCCGGGCGGCCGGCCCTCAGTGCGACAGCAGCACGCTGCGGGCAGATTGTGTGACCAGATACTGGGTGACGCCGCCTAGGATCAGTTCACGAAATCTCGAATGACCATAGGCGCCCGCAACGATCAGGCCGGCGCCAACGTCGCCGGCGACCTTGTCCAATTGCGCGGCAGCGCTTTCGTTCCGCGCCGCCTCCGAGACGCGCGCTGTCGCGGTGACCCCGTGACGGGCGAGCCAGGCGGCCACGTCGCTGACGCCGGCCATCACGACCGAGCGGTTGTCGCCCTGCTCCGGAATTTCGACGATGGTGACGTCCCTCGCCTTGCGCAGCATCGGCAACGCGTCGACGACTGCCCGCCGCGCCTCCGGCGTGTCCTTCCACGCCACCAGCACGCTGCGCAGATCGAGCCAATTGGCGTTATCGGGAACGACCAAAAGCGGCCTGCCAGCCTGCATCACCAGGTCCTTGGCGCTTGCGAGCGCAAAGGCGTCAGAGAAGGCGGGGCTCTGTCCGCCGCTGATGACGATGTCGGCGCAGCGCGCCTGCTCCAGGACAAAACGCGTCGGAAAATCCATGGCGCTGCGCCACTCCGCGTGTCCGCCGCGATTCCTGGTGGCGGCGCGGAACTGCGCCTCGAGACCGGCGAGCCGCCGCTTGACGGAGGCTTCGCCATCCTCGATCAGCACTTGTGCTTCAGCGCCGTCGGCGAAATAAAGCGGCGGCGCGAACTGAGCCGCGGCAACGCCGACGATGGCCGCCTCGAATCGCTCGGCGAGCTCGCCCGCGACCTGAAGGCGCGCCTCGTTGGACTGATCGAGCGCCAGGCTGACCATCACGGTCGCGTATGTCATCGGGATTCTCCGGCAGGCAATGAACTGCCGCGAAATCTAGCCTCGCCGACGCAAGGCAGGATGAGATAGATCAAATCGCCGGCCGTCATGTCGCAGGAATTCCGCCAATGAATTCAATCCGGCTTGCCTCCGAACGAACCTTGAGCGACATTGTCATGAGCGGTAAGCGCATCCTGCCGACCGCGCTTTAGCGAGGAGTGAAGTTTGGCGCCGACCCGCGTAACCCTTCCGGCAGACGATGGTCGGGGCGAGCATTTCCGGCTCCGCATCGAAGGATTCGGGGTTGGCACCTGGGATCTCGATTTGCGAACTCGGGACCTTGAATGGTCCGAGATGTCCAAGCGGCTGTTTGGCCTCGAGGGGGATGATGCCATCAGCCACGATCTCTTTCTGTCGCTGCTGGCCCCCAGCGATCGGGACCGCGTCTTGCAGGGAATCGAGCGCAGCTCGGAGAGCGGCGCAGGATTCGACGTGTCCTTCAAGGTTGGCGGTCCTTCGGGGAAGGGCCAATGGATCCGGGCCAGGGCCGGCGTGATCCGAGACGATTCCGGCTCACCACGTCACCTCAGTGGGATATTCCTCGACATCAACGAGGAAAGACATCTGGAAGAGGCCCTGCGCTCTCAGGAGAATCATCTTCGCTCGAT
This sequence comes from Bradyrhizobium sp. DN3, assembly GCF_041357655.1. Lineage (NCBI taxonomy): Bacteria > Pseudomonadati > Pseudomonadota > Alphaproteobacteria > Hyphomicrobiales > Nitrobacteraceae > Bradyrhizobium > Bradyrhizobium sp. DN3. The sequence goes on from NZ_JAULLN010000001.1 coordinate 434,917, forward strand.
TCTCGAAACGGTGCCAGACGCGATGATCGTGATCGATTCGCGCGGCATCATGCAGCTCTTCAGCAGCGCCGCGGAGCGGCTGTTCGGCTACAGCAGGCAGGAAGCCATTGGTCGGAACGTCAGCATTCTGATGCCGGAGCCTGATCAATCGCGTCACGACAGCTATATCGTGCGTTACCTCAAGACCAACGATCCCCACATCATCGGCATCGGCCGCATCGTGACCGGCAAGCGCCGCGACGGCACGACGTTCCCGATGCACCTTTCGGTCGGGCAGACGCAACGGGGCGGCGAGCTCTATTTCACCGGCTTCGTGCGCGATCTCACCGAACATCAGCAGACCCAGGCGCGGCTTCAGCAGCTGCAGTCGGAGCTCGTCCACGTTTCGCGGCTGACCGCGATGGGCGAGATGGCCTCGGCGCTCGCCCACGAGCTCAACCAGCCGCTGGCGGCGATCAGCAACTACATGAAGGGATCGCGGCGCCTGCTTGCCGGCAGTGTTGACCCGAATACGACGAAGATCGAAAGCGCGCTGGACCGCGCCTCGGAGCAGGCCTTGCGCGCCGGCCAGATCATCCGCCGCTTGCGCGACTTCGTCTCCCGCGGCGAGTCGGAGAAGCGGATTGAGAGCCTGTCCAAGCTGATCGAGGAAGCCGGCGCGCTCGGGCTCGCCGGCGCGCGCGAGCAGAATGTCCAGCTCCGCTTCAATCTCAATCCGGAGGCGGACCTGGTGTTGGCCGACCGCGTGCAGGTCCAGCAGGTCTTGGTCAACCTATTCCGCAACGCGCTGGAAGCGATGGCGCAGTCGCCGCAGCGAGAGCTCGTGGTGGCCAACAAGCCCGTTGCCGACGACATGATCGAGGTCGAGGTTTCCGACACCGGCTCCGGCTTCCAGGACGACGTCATTCCAAACCTGTTTCAAACCTTCTTCACCACCAAGGAAACCGGCATGGGCGTAGGGCTGTCGATCAGCCGTTCGATCATCGAAGCTCACGGCGGCCGCATGTGGGCCGAGAGCAACGCATCGGGCGGGGCGACATTCCGCTTCACCTTGCCAGCAGCCGACGAGAACTGATTCATGACCACCAAGGGACATGTCTACGTCATCGACGACGACGCTGCGATGCGGGACTCGCTGAACTTCCTGCTGGATTCCTCCGGCTTCGGCGTCACGCTGTTCGACAACGCGAAAGATTTCATCGACACCCTGCCCGGCCTCGCCTTCGGCTGCGTCGTCTCCGACGTGCGCATGCCGGGCCTTGACGGGATCGAGCTTCTGAAGCGCATGAAGGCGCAGAACAGCCCGTTTCCAATCCTAATCATGACCGGGCATGGCGACGTGCCGCTCGCGGTCGAGGCAATGAAGCTCGGGGCCGTCGACTTCCTGGAGAAACCCTTCGAGGACGACCGTCTCATCACCATGATCGAGACGGCGATCCGCCAGGCCGAACCGGCGGCCAAGAGTGAGGCCATTTCGCAGGACATCGCCGCCCGCGTCGCCTCCTTGAGCCCGAGGGAGCGCCAGGTCATGGAGGGACTGATCGCAGGTCTTTCCAACAAGCTGATCGCCCGCGAATACGACATCAGCCCGCGGACCATCGAGGTGTACCGGGCCAATGTGATGACCAAGATGCAGGCGGGCAGCCTCTCGGAGCTGGTCCGCATGGCGATGCGCGCCGGCATGCTCAACGATTGAGCCAGGTCGCCTTGAGGCAGGTCAAGACCCTTGGCGAGACCCGTGCTAGTCAAGCAACATGATCGAGGTCAGCTCACACCATGCGCGGCCATCGTCTCCCACAAAACCCACCGTCTATGTGGTCGACGACGATGCCGCCGTCCTGGGATCCCTGCGGTTCCTGCTGGAGACCGACGGCTTTGCCGTGCGGACCTTCAGGAGCGGCACGGCCCTGCTCAACGCGAGCGGTGCTCCGGGCGCGGACTGCTACGTGATCGACTACAAGATGCCCGACATCAACGGCATCGAGCTCGCCGGCCGGCTGCGCCAGTCCGACAGCGAGACCCCCGTGATCCTGATCACCGGCTATCCGGACGAGAACATCTCGGCCCGGGCGGCCGCGGCGGGGGTGAAAGACGTGGTCCTGAAGCCGCTTCTCGACGAAAACCTGCTCAAGCGCATCCGCCGCGCCATCCAGGAGCACCCCCGCGCCTGACCTACGGGATTCTACGTAAGGCAACCCCCTTAAGATATCGCTCGAAATTTTCGAAGCCCCCGATACCGCGTACCAATGCGTCATCACAACGGAGATGGCGCAGATGCTGACCCAGACGATCAACACCAAGGCAATCAATACCCAGATTGGTGGCAAGATTGCTCCTGCCCATCCCGTCACCGACCAGTTCGGCGCGATCACGGGCCATGTCGGCCTCGTCGCCACGGAGTTCTCCTACCGCAAGGACGAGGAGATCTATGGCGAGGACGAGCCGGCCGAATATGTCTATCAGGTCATCACCGGCGCGGTGCGCAGCTACAAGCTTCTCTCCGACGGCCGCCGCCAGATCGGCGCCTTCCATCTTCCCGGCGACGTGTTCGGGCTCGAATCCGGCGCCAGTCACCGTCTCGCCGCCGAAGCCATCATCGACACCACCGTGCGCCTCGTGAAGCGCGCCAGCCTCGAGAAGGCCGCCGGCATCGACGTCCAGGTCGCCCGCAAGCTCTGGGCCATGACGGCTTCCGAGCTGCGCCACGCCGAGGACCACATGCTGCTGCTGGGGCGCAAGACCGCGATGGAGCGCGTTGCGACCTTCCTGCTCGAAATGGACCGCCGCCTCGCCGTTGCTGGCATGATGGCGCTGCCGATGTGCCGCCGCGACATCGGCGACTATCTCGGCCTCACGCTCGAGACCGTGTCGCGTGCGCTGTCGCAGCTTCACACCCAGGGCATCCTGGGCTTCTCCGGCGCGCGCCAAATCGTGCTGCGCAACCGCCAGCGCCTGCACAATCTGGACGCCTGATTTCGACGACCTCCTCCCCACCCACTCGACTTTTCCTTGGCCGGCTGAATTCGTCAGCCGGCCATCTCTTTGGCCGCGATCATACCCGCGCGCCGCGTCTCGGGCATCACGAACAGAATCAGCAGAAGCCCCATCGCGGCGATGCCGGACAGTCCGATGAAGGCGGTGGCGTTGCCGAACTTGTCGCTGACATAGCCGCCAAGCGCGGTGCTCAAGGACGCACCGATGCCGGTCGCCGTGCCGACGATGCCCTGCGCCAGGTTGAAGTGACCGCTGCCGAAGGCGACGTCGGCGACGATCAGCGGAATCATCACCGCGAACACGGCCGCGGTGAGGCCGTCGAACACCTGCACCAGCACGAGCAGATAGGGATCGCGCACGGTTGCGAACAACAGGCCGCGAATCGTCAGCGCGCCGAATCCGATCAGGAGCAGCGGCCGCCGGCCCCAGAGTTGTGCCTTGCGCCCGATGCTCGGCGACAGCAGCGCCACGATCGCTTGCGGCACGACGATGCAGAAGGCGACGAGCACCGTCGCCCACTGGCTCGACCGCGCCGTCACCGCGCTCGCCATCAACGGCATCATCGCGGCATTCGCGAGCTGCAACAAGAGCACGCTCAGCGCGAACACGATCAGCGGACGCTGCCGGATCAGGTGCCAGACATTGGTGTCGCCGCGATCCGCGGCTTCAGGCGGCATCTCGCCGTGACAGCGTCTAATGTCGACCTCGTGCTCGCGGATGCGCGAAAGCGCGATCAGGGTCGGGATCGCGAGCAGGAAGGTGACCAGGAAGACCGAGCGGCTCGAGAGCAGGTACCCGGCAGTGCCCATCACCGCCGCCGCAACGCCGTTGCCGAGCGAGGCAAAGCGGGCATTGCGGCCGAGACGCTCGCCGATCGCGAGCGGGCCGACCAGGCCGAGGCTGATCGCCGCAATCGCCGGCCCCAGCACGCAGCTCGCCATCGCATGCAGGGTGGCGGCGGTCACCACGACGGGGAAGATCGGCATCGCGGCGTAGGCAAGCGCGCAGCAGCCGATGGTGGCAATCGCAAGGGCGGCCACCAGCCGTTCCGATTTTGCCGCATCGATGATCGCGCCGCCCGGCATCTGCCCGATCAGGGCGACGATGCCACCGATCGACAGCACGAGGCCGATCTCGACCTGGGTCCATTTCTGCGTCGTGAGATAAACCGCGATGAACGGACCGAATCCGGTCTGCACATCGGCGAGGAAGAAGATGAACCAGTCGAGCCCGCGCAGGCTCTGGCGCGACGGTGCCGGAAGGCCTGCAGCCGGCGACGCGGCGACGTTGTTCTGCTCAACGCGGCCGTCGCGATCTGCATGTTTCGGCTTTCTCGACAACAGCACAGGCGGTCAGCCCTCCGGGCACCTCACTGAATCGCTTGCAGCGGTTGAAGGCTGCCGGACGCGCCGAGCACGACGATCGGCGTGTCTTCCTTGTATTCCGGCGCCGCCGCGACCTGCGCCTTGGTCAATTCCAGCGTGATGCTGTCCTTCTTGTTGGCGATCTTGCCGAAGCGCAGCGCGTTCCAGTCCACCACGATCTTGCGGCTGCCGACGCCGAGGAAGCCGCCGAAATCGATCGCCGCCGCACGCACATGGCCGGTGCGATCGACGATGACGTCGACGATGCGGCCCATGTCTTCGCCGGCGGCGCTGCGCACGTCACGGCCGAGGACGCCATGCGCCTCGCTTGCGCCGATGATGGTCACCGAGGGCGGTGGGGCGGCATCCTTGGGGGTGACCGGAACGGTCGAGGCCGGCGGCTGTGCCGTCGGCGGCGCATTCGCTTCGCTCGCGCCCGCGGGCTGATCCTCCGCGGCGCGCGAGGTCGCCACCGCCAGGCCCGAGACGATGGCTATGCCCAGGATCAGTGCTCCGATCGCACGCATCGCACCCTCCTCACGGCGCGCCGCTAGCGCGCCAGCACGATCGAGACCTGGATCTGGCCGCGCGTGCGCAACACTTCCAGCGCCACGTCGTCGCCATGGCGGCTGACGCGCAGATCCACGCTGGACCCGCCCAGCCGCAGATCGCGCAGGATCACCTCGTTCAGGAACGTCGGCAGATGCGGATTACGCATGCGAATCTCACAGCGTGCCACGTCGAATTCGATGCCCAGCGCCGCCTCCAGCAGCGTGAATGGCGTCGCGCTGGCCCAGGCCTGCGGCGCGCAGGCGACCGGATAGAGCGTCGGGCCGCGCCGCTTCTCGCGCCGGAAGCCGCAGAACAATTCGGGCAGCCGGCGCAGGTCCATATAGGTCGCCGCGTCGAACAGCCCCTTGAAGACATGCGCCACCGAATGCTTGAGGCCGTAGCGCGCGAGCCCGAGCGCGATCAGCGCGTTGTCGTGCGGCCAGATCGAGCCGTCATGATAGGACATCGGGTTGTAGCGCACCTCGCTCTGCGCGACGGTGCGGATGCCCCAGCCCGAGTAGAAATGCGGTCGCATCAGATCGGCGGCGACGAGACGGGCACGATCCTCGCGGATCATGCCGCTGAACAGCACCTGCCCGGCATTCGAGGTCCGCACCTTGCAGGGACGCTTCCTGCCGTCGAGGGCGAGCGCATAGGTGCCGAGCTCCTCACACCAGAACGCCTTCTCGAAGCGCTCGGCCAGCGCCTTGGCTTCGGCCTCGAGCTGGCGCACGCGGTCCGGCTTGCCGAGCCGCAGCGCGCAGCGCGCAGCGAGCTGCTTGGCCGCGTAGACGTAGCCCTGGACCTCGGCGAGCGCGATGTTGCCTTCCGCGAGCTGGCCGTCGGCATGGAAGATCGCGTCGTAGGAATCCTTCCAGCCCTGGTTGGCCAGCCCCTTCTCCGTCGCGCGCTGGTATTCGACGAAGCCGTCCTGATCGGGATCGCCAGGACCGTCGATCCAGGCGAGCCCCGCTTCGATCGCCGGCCACAGCTCGATCAACGTGGCCTCGTCTCCAGTGCGCTCGAAATAGCTTCCGGCGAGCAGGACGAACAGCGCGGTCGAATCGACGCTGCCGTAATATTGGGAGAACGGCACCTCGCCCAGCGCCGCCATCTCGCCGCCGCGCATCTCGTGCAGGATCTTTCCAGGCGCGGCGTCGGCGAGCGGATCGATCGCCTTCGCCTGGAAATGCGCGAGCCGTCTGAGCACGCCCTTGGCAACGCGCGGATCGATCCAGAGCATCTGTAGCGCAGTGATCAGGCCGTCGCGGCCGAACGTCGTCGAGTACCAGGGTATGCCGGCATAGGGATAACGCCCCTGCGGGGTCTCCGTCATCAGCATGTTGAGGTCGGCCATGGCCTGACACAGCACCTCGTTGAAGATGTTGTTGGAGGTCTCGATGCTGGCGGCGCCCATGGTCGACTGCCGCATCTCGCGGCGGTGGGCCAGGAGGCCCTGGAAGAACCGCGCCGGCTTTTCCGTCACCGGCCGGTTGCAGGAGACGGCGACGAACAGCGATCTGGCCTCGTGCGGGTCGAGCTCGAGCTGCCATGTCGCGGCATTGACTGACAGCCGCGTCGGGCGCGGGTCGAAATGCAGGCCGGTGGTGCGCTCGGCGTCGTCGAGGCCGCGATACCCGAACAACACGTCGGTCGGGCCGAGCAGCCGGCTCGTGCCCGTCCCGCGGCGCGGGCGCCGCTCGCCGCGGACCTCGAACAGGTCGGCGAAGTCGTTGTCGAACAGCAGCGTCAATTCGAAACTGGCGCGCGCGTCGCCGTGGTTCTGCACGCCGATGCGTTGATAGGCGGCACCGCGCCACAGGAAGATCGTGCGCACGATGTGCAGCAGATCCTTTTGGAACACGAGGCGGCCCTGACGGTAGATGTCGGGATTGGTCAGATCGACTGTCAACGCCGAATTGTCGTCGCGCAGGTTCGAGCCGAGCAGCAGCGGCTGGAGATCGTCGAGCACGAGCTCCAGCCGCGCCAGATAGCGCGTGTCGTGGTGAAACAGCCCGTCCGGCCCGCCCGCCGAAGCGCCGATGTCGCCATGGCTGTCGAGAACGATGAAGGTATCGTCGTGCTTGAGGGACCGCCGCGGCCGGGCGGCGGGTCCCGTCATCGGAATGTAGAACGTCTGCTCCGCGACGGCTTCGGCCGTCTGCGATATCGAAATGATCTGGGTTACGGTTTCGGCTGCCATGAGCTGCTCCCCTGCGCCTTGATTCGAAACGCAACCAACGAACGCGCCTGCTGGATCTACGCGGCGAACTTCGAGAGCCGGCTCATCTCCTGCGTCACCAGCTCACGGTAGGGACCGTGAGCCTGCATCAGCCGGTCGGGCGCGCCGTCCTCGATGATCTTACCGGCCTTGAGCACCACCACGCGATCAAAATTGCGCAGCGTCGCCAGGCGGTGCGCGATCGCAATCACCGTGCGGCCACGCATCAGCCGCGACAGCGCCTCGCGGATCGCCTCCTCGGATTCGCTGTCAAGCGCTGCGGTCGCCTCGTCGAGCAGCAGGATCGGCGCGTCCTTGAGGAAGGCGCGCGCAATCGCGATGCGTTGGCGCTGGCCGCCCGACATCTTCACACCGCGATCGCCGACCATGGTGTCGAGGCCGTCGGGCAGGCTCTCAACGAAATCGCAGCGCGCCGCGATCGCCGCGCGCAGCACCTCGTCATCGGTCGCGTTCGGGCGACCATAGCGGATATTCTCGCGAATGGAACGATGAAACAAGGAGATGTCCTGCGGCACGACCGAGATCGCCTCGCGCAGGCTCAGCTGCGTCACCTTCGAGATGTCCTGTCCGTCGATGGTGATGCTGCCCTCGTCGGTATCGTAGAAGCGCTGGAGCAGCGTGAACAGCGTCGATTTGCCGCCGCCGGACTGGCCGACCAGACCGACGCGCTGGCCGGGCTGCAGGCGCAGGCTGAACCGCTCAAAGATCTTCTCGCCGCCGGGATAGCCGAAGGTGACGTTGTTGTACGCGATCGCAGCGCCGCTCTTGACGAGGGGCTCGGCCTCGGGGTGATCGCGCAGCTCGTGCGGCACCAGCAGCGTGGCGATCGCCTCGGTCAGCCGTGCGACGTGCTGGGTGACGTCGACCAGCGCCACCGCGAGGTCGCGCGTGGCATTGAGAATGGATAGGCCAAGGGTGCAGACCAGCACGACGTCGCCGGTGGTCGCCTCACCCCGCTGCCACAACGTGATCGCCCAGGCCATCAGCGCCACCGTCAGCACGACGGTCACGCCGGCATGCGTGAGCCGCAGCTTCTCCAGATAGCGCAGGCTGCGGCCTCGCGCGGTGAGCTCCCGGTTCACCGTCGCATCGAACCGCTCATGCTCGTGGCTGATGCCGCAGAAAGCGCGCACCAGCGGCATGTTGCTGATCACGTCGATCATCTCGCCGTCGACCACCGCGGCCTTGTCGGCGAAATCGTCATGCAGCGGCTTGCCGGCGGCGGCCAGGTGGAACATCGCGATCACCATGCCGCCGGCGATCACGATCAGGCCGAGCGCCATATAGGGACTCACGGTTCCAATCAGCATGATTGCCGCAACTGTGGCAATGCAGGGCGGCAGCACGTTCCAGACGAACATGTTCTCGACCGTGAACACCGCGTTCGAGGTCGCCGTGATGCGGCTCGTCAGCATGCCCGGCATGCGATCGGAGAAGTAGCTCGGTGCGTGACCGGTCAGATGACGAAATATGTCACGGCGTAAATCACCTGTGACCCGGACGAAGGTGAAGCTCGCCGTCCAGCTCGCGATCCGCCACAGGAAGTTGTCGGCGGTGATCAGCGACATGAGTAAAATGAATGCCAGCCATACGCTGCCACCATGTGATGGTCCGGCGGACAGACTGTCGACCAGGGATTTGACGCCATACTGAGTGCCCACGGAGCAGGCAACGGCTGCCACAACAGCGGTCAGGATCACCAGATGCGACGCAAGACGACGCCGGAGATAGCGCAGGACAAAAGCAAATGGCCTGCGCGCGTATCCAGAAAGCTGATCCATGTGGCTACCGACCCCGTCGTGATGATTTTCGGATGTTGTTTACCGATCGAACTGAACATCGACCGCTTCGCCTCGGTTCCCGGGCCGGGCGATCACGACATGCGGATGCGGACGATCTGAGAAGATGTGATGGCAGCATCGAGACACCCCCGCACGTGTCGAATATGTAACGTTTGGGGGAAGGAACTTCGCAAGTGCGGGAACGTTCCCTTGTCTGGCATTGCCGGTGCCGTACTGGCGGGGGCTCTTCGATCATGATCGCACAAAGGAGATGGTGAGATGCGCATCGCGCAGGTTGCTCCGTTGACGGAGGCTGTTCCACCCAAGCTGTATGGCGGCACCGAGCGGGTGGTGCATTGGTTGACGGAAGAGCTGGTGGCCCTTGGACACGATGTGACGCTGTTCGCCAGCGGCGACTCGCAAACCTCGGGAAAGCTGGATGCGTTATGGCCGCGGGCGCTCCGTCTCGACGGTTCCGTGCGCGATCCCAATGCGCTGCACATGGTGCTCCTGGAGCGGGTGCGGCAGAAATGTGACGATGAGGAGTTCGACTTCCTCCACTTCCATCTGGACTATTACCCGTGGTCGCTGTTCCACCGGCAGCCGACGCCGTTCGTGACCACGCTGCACGGCCGGCTGGACCTGCCGGAGCACCAGCCGGTCTTCAACACCTTCACGAAGATGCCCGTCATTTCGATCTCCAATGCGCAGCGCCGCCCGGTGCCGCAGGCAAGCTGGGTGACGACGATCCACCACGGCCTGCCGGAGAACCTGCTGACGCCGAAGCCGGCTCGCCAAGAATATCTCGCCGTGCTCGGCCGCATCGCGCCGGAGAAAGGCGTCGACCGCGCCATCAAGATCGCGACCCATTGCGGCATCCCGCTGAAGATCGCCGCCAAGGTCGATCGCGCCGACCAGGATTACTATGACGAGCTGATCCGGCCGATGATCGAGAACAATCCGCTGGTGGAGTTCATCGGCGAGATCAGCGATCACGAGAAATCGGACTTCCTGAGCGGCGCGCTCGGCCTCTTGCTGCCGATCGACTGGCCGGAGCCGTTCGGCCTCGTGATGATCGAAGCCATGGCCTGCGGAACGCCGGTCGTCGCCTTCAACCGCGGCTCGGTGCCGGAGATCATTGACGAAGGCCTGACCGGCTTCGTGGTCGAGGACGTCATCAGCGCGGCAGGGGTGATCAAGCGCCTGCCGCAGCTCGACCGCGCCGCGATCCGCAAGCAGTTCGAGACGCGCTTCACGGCGCGGCGCATGGCACTGGACTATCTCGCGGCGTATCGCAGCCTGACCGAGGAACAAGCACCGCGGATCAAGCTGGTGAGCAGCGCGGAGTAGATTTTCTACACCGCCAGTGGAAGTGCCCTCTCCCCTTGTGGGAGAGGGCTCAAGAACCAAGCGGCACAGTCGCTTGGGTGAGGGGTTGCTTCCGCATAGAAAAGTTTCTCCGTGGAAAGAGACCCCTCATCCGGCGCTTCGCGCCACCTTCTCCCACAAGGGGATAAGGGAAGAAGCCGACACCGCGCTTCCCTACACCACGCCCGTCCGCTTCGGCTCGACGATCTCGAACATGCGCGGGAATTCGTCCATCAGGCCCCATCAGCTCGGCGAGCCGCATCGGATTGCCTGAGAGCTTGATCTTGCCGGCGGCGACCGCCTCCGGAAAGCTGGTCTGTTTCGCGATGACCTCGTCGAGCGTCGAGCGCGCCAGTGTGAAGCTGGCATCGGCGCCGTCCGCCTGCACGCCCTCGGTGTAGGTCAGCGCAGAGTTCTCCAGATTGAGAACGAAGGTCTCGCCGGTGTCGGAAAAACTCCAGTTCAGCACGATGTGCTTGCCTTCCGCTTTCGGGCCGTTGAGGCGGATGCCGAGCACGTCCCAGAGCTGCGAGGTGCGCAATGCGGCCAGCGTCTCGCGCGGCATCGGCGGGCGCGCCGACACCTTTGGCATGCCCTGGCGCAATTCCTGGGCACCGAACAGATAGGCGTTGCGCCAGGTCGCGCTTTCGGCGGCATAACCGAGCTGCTCGAGCGTATCCGCCAGCAACGCGCGCGCCGCCTGATTGTCCGGCTCGGCGAAGACGAGATGGCCGAGCGCTTGCGCGATGAAACGAAACTCGCCCTTGTCGAAATCCGTCCGCGCCCGCGCCAGAATGGCATCCGCGCCACCCATGTACTCGACATACTTCCTGCCTGATTCAACCGGCGGCAGCGGGTCGAGATTGACCGGATTGGCGTCGTACCAGCCGAGATATTTCTGGTAGATCGCCTTCACGTTATGCCGGATGTGGCCGTAATAGCCGCGGCCGTGCCAGGCGGCTTCCAGGCTCTTCGGCAGCTGGATCGTTTCGGCGATCTCGGCGGCGGTGAGGCCGTGGTTCATCAGGCGGATGGTCTGGTCGTGCGCGAATTTGTAGAGATCGCGCTGCTGCCGGATCATGGTGCCGATCCGATCCCTCCCCCACACCGGCCAGTGATGCTGGCCGCACATCGCCTCGGCCTTGCCGTCCCAGAGCAGCAGGGCCTCGCCCAGATATTTCGACCAGGCCAGCGCGTCGCGCACATCGGCGCCGCGGAACGGCAGCAGATTGTGGAAATTGTGGGTGCAGTTCTCGGCGAGGTTCAGAACCTTGTAGCGCGGGACGAAGAAATGCATCTCCGCCGGCGCTTCGCTGTTCGGCGCCATCTGGAATTCGAACTCGACGCCATCGATGATGCGCGTCTCGCCGGTGGCCATGATCAAATCGGTCGGGCGCAGCAGCGCGACCGAGCCTGCCGCCATCGACTTGCCGAGGCCGCAGTCCACCTGCCCGCGCGCGCCCTTGGCGAGGAACGGTCCGAACTGGTACTGCGCCCGGCGCAGCATCGCCGGTCCCGCGATGATGTTCTCGGAGACGGCGTGCTCCATGAACAGGTTCGGCGCGATGATCGGCACGCGGCTGGTCGCCAGCGCATCCTCCTCCAGCACGCCGCGCGCGCCGCCCCAATGATCGGTGTGGGTGTGCGTGAAGATGACGGCCGCAACCGGGCGCTCGCCACGATGCCTGAAGTAGAGATCGAGCGCAGCGCGCGCGCCCTCGATCGAGGTCAGAGTATCCACGACGATGACGCCACTGTCGCCCTCGATCAGCGTCATGTTGGCGATGTCGAGCCCGCGCACCTGATAGACGCCCGGCACGACCTCGAACAGGCCGTGATGCATGTTGAGCCGCGACTGCCGCCACAGGCTCGGATTGACGGTGGGCGGCGCTTCTTGCTCGGCGAGGAAGCCATAGGGCGCAAGGCTCCAGACCGTCCGCCCCTGCGGATGTGTGACCGTCGCATTCTCGATCGTGCCGAGAAAGCCGCGCGCGGCATCGTCGAAATCCCGCGTGTCGGAGAACGGCAGCGCGTTCAGCATGGCCTCGTGTTGCGCGATGACGGACGGCGTTGCGCCTTTCGGTTCGCTGCTGGATTCTGTCATATCTGTTCTCCGGCCTGTCGCGGCCATCTAACCGCATCTCGCGGTTGATTGCCATCGGAGGAAGGAGCGAGCCGTAGCCCGGATGGAGCGAAGCGCAATCCGGGGTTTCGATCCAGACGCGGGAAAGTCCCGGATTACGCTTGCGCTCCATCCGGGCTACGATTTGCCCTCTCCCCAGAACGAGACGGGGTTAAGCCGCTACATCCCCAACAGCGTCGGCAGCCACAACGACAGGCCGGGCCAATAGGTCACGATCACTAGGAACGTCAGCATGGTCAGGAGCCACGGCCACACCGCGACGGTGAGCTCGGTGATGCCCATCTTGGCGATGCCTGAGGCGACGTAGAGATTGAGGCCGACGGGCGGATGGCACAGCCCGACCTCCATGTTGACCGTCATCAGGATGCCGAAATGGATCGGATCGATGCCGAGCTTGACCGCGACCGGAAACAGGATCGGCGCCATGATCAGGATGATCGAGGACGGCTCCATCACGTTGCCCGCCAGCAGCAGCAGCAGATTGACGACGAGCAGGAAGCCGATCCACCCCAAGCCCTGGTCGATCATCCATTGCGCCAGCGCCTGCGGCACGTTCTCGTAGGTCATCAGGAACGAAAACAGCACGGCGTTGGTGATGATGTAGAGCAGCATCGCCGAAAGGTTCGCCGATGACAGCAGCACCCGCGGTACGTCGCGCAGCTTCAGATCCTTGTAGATGAACACTGCGACGATGAAGGCGTAGACCGCGCTGACGGCCGCAGCTTCGGTCGGCGTGAACAAGCCGCTGTAGATGCCGCCGATCACGATCACGATCAGCAGGATGCCCCACATCGACTTGCGGAACGCATCCAGACGCTGGAGCAACGTGGCCTTCGGCATCCGCGGATAGTCGTTGCGCCAGGCACGATAGAACGTCGTGGCGCCGAGCAGCGTGGCGAGGACGAATCCCGGCACGATGCCCGCGATGAAGAGCTTACCGACCGAGCTGTTGGTGGAGACGGCGTAGAGAACCATCGGGATCGACGGCGGAATGAGAATGCCGAGCGAGCCGGAGGTCGTGATCACCCCCGCCCCGAACCGCTTCGGAAACCCTTGCGCGACCATCGCAGGCAGGATCACCGAACCGATCGCCACCACGGTCGCCGGCGAGGAGCCGGAAATTGCCGCGAACAGCGCGCAAGCGACCACGCCCGACAAAGCGAGACCGCCGTACCAATGGCCGACCAGCGCGGTCGCGAACGTGATCATCCGGCGCGCCACGCCGCCATGAGTCAGGAAGTTGCCGGCAAGGATGAAGAACGGGATCGCCATGATCTCGAAATTCTCGATGCCGGTGAACAGCTTCAGCGCCACCGATTCCGTTCGCACATCGGTCAGCGTGAACATGAAGCTGAGCACGGTCAGGCCCAGCGCGATCGAGATCGGCATGCCCGTCAGCATCAACGAGAGTAGAAGTGCGAACACGATGACGACGCGCAGGCCATGCGGCAGCGTGATGACGTGGCCGGCATGCGCAAAGCACAGGGCGACGATCAGGACCGGCAGCAGCATCAGGATCCAGCCGAGCGGGCTGCGCTCGTCCCGGACGACCTGGCTGGGTGTGACCGGGGCCGGATGCACCGGGTCCGCCTCGACGCCCTCGACGCCCGCCATGTCGTGATGCGGCAGCTCGCCGGTGCGGTAGAACGACCACGCGACCTGGAGGAAGCGGAAGCACATCAAGCCGGAGCCGAGCGGGATGGTGAGATACACCACCCACATCGGCGCTTCGAGATCGTTGGACTGCTGGCCGGTCTGCCACATCTGGCTGACGAACGCGGCACCGAAATAGCTCACGATGGCGGTGAAGAGCGCGCCGCACAACAGCCCGAAGGTGATGACGCGGCGGCGCGATCCGCCCGGAAGGATGTTGACGAGCACGTCGACGCCGACATGGATGCCGGTGCGCACGCCGTAGGCGGCGCCGAACTTCGCCATCCAGATGAACATGTAGATGCAGAGCTCTTGCGCCCAGGACAGGTCGAGCGAGGCAAGCCAGCTGAACGTCGCGCGCGCGGGAACGGCGAGGAAGGCCAGATTGCGGGCCTCCGCCCATCTGGCGATATCGATCGACAGGCCGGCGCCGTAACGATGCAGCACCGCGACGAAGATGAGCGACGTCGCAGCCGCGATCATCGTCGCGATCAGCCATTCCTCGAGATGATCGAGCACACGGTTCAGCACACGCAGCAACTTGGTCCCCCCAGCATTGGCTCGTCCATTCAAGAGCGAAACGGCCGGGAGTGCGATTACCCCCGACCGTTGTTATTGTTCTTAGTAGGGCGCGGCCGTCAGTTCATCTTGACGTCGAGTTCCTTGGCGAGGAGATCGAGCACCTCCTGCCCGACCCGTCCCTTCGCCCATTTGTAGGTCGGCTGCATCGCCTCCTGCCACGCCTTGCGATCGGCGTCGGTGAGATAATGCAGATTGGTCTTGCCCAGCTTCTTGATCTCGGCCAGCGCGTCCTCGTTCTCCTGGCGCGCGATCGAGTTGGTGTAGTCGGTCGCCTCCGCCATCGCCTTGTCGAGCTGGGTGCGGACGTCGGGCGGCAGGCCCGACCAGAATTTCGCGTTGACGATGACGGCATATTGCAGATGCGCGTGATAGGACACGGTGATGTCCTTCTGCACCTCGTAGAACTTCTGCGTCAGGTAGTTGGACGCCGTGTTCTCGCAGCCGTCGACCACGCCCGTCTGCAGCGCCTGGTAGACTTCGGAGAACGCCATGATCTGCGGGATCGAACCCATGATGCGAAGATATTGGTCGGCGATCTTCGATCCGGAGATGCGGAATTTAAGCCCCTGGAAATCGGTCGGCTTCAGCAAGGGGCGGTTGGCGGAGAGCATGTGGAAGCCGTTGTCCCAATAAGCGAGCCCGGTGATGCCCTTGGCCTCGAGCTTCTGGAACAGCCATTTGCCGACCGTGCCCTTCATCGCGTTGGCGTAGGTCTGGTCATCCCTGAACAGCCATGGCAGGTCGAGCGCCTCGAACTCCTTGACGCCGAGCGGCGCGAATTTCGCGGTCGACGGCGCGAGCATCTGCACCGAACCGAGCTGAAGCGCCTCGATCTCCTCCTTGTCCTTGTAGAGCGTGGAGTTCGGGTAGACTTCGACCTTGACCTTGCCGTCGGTGTACTTCTCGGCGAGCTCCTTGAACTTCAGCGCGCCCTTGCCCTTCGGGGTGTCGTTGGCGACGACGTGGCTGAACTTGATGACGATGGGATTCTGGGCCTGGGCGAAGGCAGGGACCAACAGAATAGCCGTGGCGGCGACTGCAAGAAGCAGCTTGCGCATGAAGTAACCTCCCAACAACCTGTCTAAACTGGGTCTTTTTGTTTTTCAGGTCAGTAGTGGCAGCAATCCGCCACCCGAACAACTAGACCTAAGCCCAATTTGCCGCAGCCAAGCTAACTTGACCGCTGCCGGATGCGCAACCCGGCGCCCGCTTCAGTCCAAGGAAACGAGCGCTTTTGCCGCATTGCGGCAGTGCCATCAGTTTTTGCGCTGGGCGACCATGAAGAGGCGCCGGAACGGGAACAGCGTCTGCCCCGCCGCATTCTTCGGGTAGGCCTTTGCGACCCGCATCCCATAGGCGGCTTCGAACGCAGCCTTCTCATCACCCTGCAAGACATCGAGATAGCGCGTCAACCAGGTCCCCTTGGTCCATTCCTTCACCGGGTTCTCGCCTTCGAGCACTTGCAGATATTCAGTTTCCCAGATGTCGATATTCTGCGAGAGCGGTGCGAGCAGGTCGTGATAGAAGGCCGGCCCTTCGACCGGCGGCGGGGTGACGAGATGCTCGACCTTGGACCGCCAGGGACCGTTCAGCGCGGTCTCTCCGATCAGCACATGCGACGGCGCGGTAAAATTGCGCGGCATCTGCACCGCAAGCATGCCCCCACGCGTCACCTTCTCCATCACCGACGGAAACAGTGCCGCATGATTGGGCAGCCAGTGCAGTGCGGCATTGGAATAGATCAGGTCATACTGCTTCGCTGGACGCCAATGGCCGAGGTCTTCATGCGACCATTCCACGTCGGGTGCGGCCTTGCGGCCGGCCGCGACCATCTCGGCCGAGCCCTCGACCCCGGTCACGGCGGCCTCCGGCCAACGCTCCCTAATCAGTTTTGTCACGTTGCCGGCGCCGGCACCGAGATCGGCGATCGCGCGCGGAGCGAAATCCGGAATCCGCATCAACAGGTCGACGGCGGGCCGGAGCCGGTGGCCGGAGAACTTCAGATATTGCTGCGGGTCCCAAACCATCGCTGATGCCTTTTCTTTTTCATGTTTCCTTCGCCGAAGCTCTTGGTTACCACTGCTCGTCCCGGTCGGGCAATTCGCAAAGCCCGCGGGACGGGGCAGGAAACGAAAGCAACAGCCAAGAAACAACAAGAGAGCGTGTCACCATGGACCTCGGGCTCAAATCGAAAACCGCAGTCGTCACGGGCGCAAGCATCGGCATCGGCCGCGCCATCGCCAAGGGCCTTGCTGCCGAAGGCGTGCGCGTCGTTGGCGTCGCGCGGCGGACCGATCTGCTCGCCGAGCTGGTGAAAGAGGTCGGCGGCGGGCTGATAACGCCGTTCGAGCAGGACGTGATGGCGAAGGACGCGGCGGAGAGGATCGCGGCGTTTGCAATCAAGGAGCTCGGCCATGTCGACATCCTCGTCAACAATGCCGGCGGTAGCCGTCCCCTCCCCGTCGATGCGCCCGACAGCAAATGGGACGAGGCGATCGCGCTGAATTTCACCAGCTACCGCCGCATCGCGCATGCGCTGCTGCCGCAGATGATCGAACGCAAATGGGGCCGCATCGTCAACATCACCGGCAAGTCCGAGCCGGAAGGCCTCAACGCCGCCTTCGCCGCGAAAGCCGCCGTGCACGCCTGGGCCAAGGGCTTGTCGCGCGAGATCGGCGCGCACGGCATCACCATCAACTGCATCCCGCCCGGCCGCATCATGAGCGAGCAGATCCGCCGCAACTACCCGCCGGATTATCGCGAGCGCTTCGCGGAGGAAGAGATCCCGGTCGGCTATTGGGGCGAGCCGGAGGATCTGGCCGCGCTCGCAGTGTTCCTGGCCTCACCGGTGGCGCGCTACATTACGGGCACGGTGATCCCGGTGGATGGAGGCTTGCGGAGATACCAGTTTTAGGGGCGGGCTCAAGAATCCGCTCGGCGCGCGAACGCATGCCATGTCCGGTTTGCCGGCAGGGCTATCGCGTATGATCTCTTGGAGCCGCCTGAGCAAGCGCCTCGTCCTTCGAGACGACCGCTTCCAGCGGTCTCCTCAGGATGAGGCTAATTGGCATCGAGGCCGTTGAAACTGCTTCCGCACACTCCGCCCTCATCCTGAGGAGCCCGCCAAAGCGGGCGTCTCGAAGGATGGGCCGCAGGGAATCCGCTTCCCATATGCGATTGCCCTGGGTTTGCCGCCGGACCTCACGGTTTGACGTAGCTCCAGCCCTGCTCCTGCAGCTCCATGACGCGGACGACACCGGATTTGACGACCGTGGCCTGTGGAATCAGGTTGATGTCCTTGTTCTCCGCCTTGCGCATGTTTTCCTGGGTGTTGCCGCAAGCTTTGAAGGAGATTTCGGGATGGCTCATCGCGAGCACCTCGATGCGCGGCTTTACCGGCGAGGTGTCATCGCGCAGCATGTGAAGGCCAGGACCGAAAGTGACGACCTCGATCGACACTGGTTCACCGAGATCGCGGTAGTATTGCGCGACGTTGGTCGCATTGTTGAGTGTGAGGTTCATCATCGCAGGTTCGTTGGAATTGACCTGCAGTATCAGCCGATGCGGCTTCCTGGCGCTCTCGGCTTTGGTCGCCTGAGCCATCTTCGTGTTGTTCGCAGGATCCTGCTTGATCGCCTGATTCTGCGCCGGCTTGCTCACCTGCTTCTGTCGAGCCGGATGCTTCGGGTTGCTCGCTTGGCTCTTCTCACGCACCTGCGGAATCAACTGGTTGTCCTGCTGCGCCGCGCTTGGTCCGATCAGAAGCAGCATCGCCAGTCCGCTGATGACTGCCATCGCCCATTTTGGATTGATCATCTTGTATCTCCCATTTTCCCTGCCCATCACCTTCCTGGTCTGGCGACGGCATGGGGCCATTTGCATGCAGCCGCCATTTTCTTGCGCACATTTTCGAATCCGCTGAGCAGGAATTGTCCGTCTTGCACCGGACCAGCGCGGGTGAAAAGGCGCACAACGATGTGACCGTCGTCGGGTAGCGAGCTTAGCAACTTGACGACGTCGCCCCCGAAAGCGACGCCGGAGCCGAATGAGGGCGACGATGCCGTGAGTTGCATTGGCGTATCCGCATTGAGCCGAAAAGAGATGACGTATTCGTTGGCACTGCGTGACAGCGCCGGTCCGGTGACTACGACTTCCGTGCGGCCTCTGCGGCAGTGGATTGCGAGTTGCATCGCGGCGCCATCAGAGCCGCTAACGGATGAGGTGGTGGCGGTGACGATCGGCAGATAATCCACCGGCGAAGTGGTCTCGCTGACCAGCCAGCCGTCATCTGCCCCCCGCCGACTTGGCGGAGGGATCTTACGTGATAAGTCTTGCAGACATTCCAGCCGGGCTTGCCCCTCCATCGCCGAACAAGCCCGAAGTGTTTCCATGGGATCGCCAGTGTTTTGCGCGTAAGCGATTCCGCAGGCGACATTCAAGGCGACGGCGAGCCGAGGAGCGGCAGTCTTCATGGCCCCGCCTGTACGCTGCGCGCCTTGCGATCCAGCCATTCCTGCGCGGCTTGGAAGCGGGTAAGCCCGGGAACGGATGCCGCGAGATTGATCGACCGCCATTTCGGATCGAAGCCCGGAGCCTGCAGGCGGTCGATTCGCGAGAACAGGTACTCGACAAGGCGTGCCACACGTTGATAGCGATTGGAGCGTGGCGGCCAGTTGAACGCAACGAGCGCCGTCGGCACCGCGATGGTCGAGACCCGCTCGCCTTGCTTGATCAGATTGGGATACTCATTGGGGTCCAAGGTCGCAGGCAGATAATAGTCCTCGAACTTCCTATCGTACTGCACCGGGAGGAACTTGAATCCGGCCTCCCAGCGGCCCTTTACGAAGGCGTCGACGGGTTTCGATGTGATGAACACGACGGCCGACATCTCGCCTTTGCGCATCTGCTCCAGGGCCATTTGATGCGGAATGAATGTCTTGTCGACATCGATGCCGAGACGGCTGAAGATCAGTGGTCCTGAATAGGCAGCTGCGGTGCCCAGGGTATTGAAGTTCACCTTCTTGCCGGCAAGATCCTGCAGGCTCGCGATTTCCGGTCGCACGAAAATGTGCAGCTCGGATGGAAAGAGATTGAGCAGATACGTGATGCGGCTTCGGATCTGCGGTGCCTGAGCCTGATATTCTTCGAGCGCGTCGGAATTGATGATGGCGGTATCGACGCCACGCAAATAGAGCAGCGCATTCAGATTGTCGGTGGCCCCCCGGGTGACGATCGGCAGGAGATGCAGGTCTGCTCCGTCGTCGACGACGCGCGCCATTTCGGCGGCGAGGCGGATCGGCGCGCCCTCGAGCAGGCCGCCGGCGAGCCCGACCGTCCAGGCGTTCATCCGGTCCTTTTCATTCTCTTGCGGGAGCGGCCGTCGGACGAGCTGAGCATCGGCCCTGGTATTTCTCGCGGTTTGCGCTTCCAAGCAGGCCGTTTGAAGCATCATCGCAACCGGCACCAAGCAGGTGAGCAGGAGCAACGAGAGTGACTTTGGCGCCTTGTTCATGTCGTTCCCTTCTGAATCAGCCACCACAACCTTTCGTCCCGCCGAAATGCAACGAGCCCATTCTCAGCGCTGCAGCGCATCCAGCCGTTCCTTCGCTTCGCGAATACCGCCCCGGTATGCCCTGGCGTAGAGCTCTCGCGCCTTGGCCGCTTCGCCGCGCGTTCCATAGGTACCCCAGGCAGACAGAACCGCCGGATCATATGTCTCGGCGAGCATGAAACTTGCCTGCGCAATGTCCTTCTCAGCCGCAAGCTCGAGGACGATGCGCGCCGCACCGATATTTCCCTGGTCGAGCAAAGCCCTGGCGCGCGGGATCAATCTGGCCGCCGCCTCGTTTTGGTTTGCGGCTGTCGGCGGCTCCGCTGCGGTCACTTCCACGTTCTGCGTCGCCGGCAAGATCGAGGCTTCATTCGCTTGCTCCACCGGAAGGCGCGCATCGGTGGGGGCCCATGCCGATGCACGGTCTCTTTGCTTGGCTTCGGTCGCGCTCCGCTCCTGTTGCAGCGACTGCTGCAGTTCAGCAATCTCTCGGTCTGCGGCCTGTCTCTGCTGCGAAGCCGCATCGTTCGCCTCGCGCAATTGCACGTTCCGGGTTTCGATCTCACGGCGCATTTCGGCGAGTTCTCTCGCCAGTGCGGCGGCGTGCGCCTGGGCTTCTTCGAGAGCGCGACGTTGTTGTTCGGCATTGGCCGTTGCCGCCTTCGCCGCTTTGGCCTCGGCGACAAGGTCGGCGTTCTTCCGCTGCTCATCTTGCAAAGACTGTCGCAGCTCTGCGATCTCCCGCTCCGTCGCCTCCGTTTGTTCCGCGGCCGCAGCTTCCGCCATGAGCGATCCGCGAGGAATTCCGGCGAGTTCGCTCGCGAGTGCGGCGGCGCGTGCCTGCGCCTCGTGGCGTTCTTGCTCCGCGCTCGCCGCTGCTGCCTGCGCGGTGTTCGCCTGCTTCACGAGGAGGCCGCTTCTTTGCCGCTCCTGTTGTAGGGACTGCTGCAGTTCTGCGATCTCTCCCGCCGCCGCCTCTCTCTGCTGCCCGGCCACATCGTCCGCGTTGCGGGATTGTGCCTTACCGGCATCGATCTCGCGGCGGGCTCCGGCAAGTTCGTTCGCGAGCTCGGCGCTGTGGGCTTGCTCCTGTTGAAGTGATTTCCGCAGCTCCTCACCGGCGAGTTCCGCCGTCTGCGTGCGCTGGACTGCCTCGTCGAGCTCTCTGTTCGCCTCGGCCAGCTCGTTGGCGAGCGCTTCAATGCGCGGAGCCTCTTCGTCCAGCCGCGGCTGTGGTCGCACCACGCTTGCCGGCTCCGCCTGCATCAGAGCTCCGGCCGTTTCGCGCTGAAGGAGAGCTAGCGATCCGGCCGTGATTTCCGGCCGCTGATTGAGGCTGAGGGCGCTCCCGTCGCCGGCGCGAGTCATGTCCGGAAAGGGTTGCGCGTGGAATGGCTCGAACACCCCGAGCAAGGAAGCCCCAACGAGGATGACGGGAACAAAAATTGCCACCGTCACAAGCCAACTGCCCGATCGTTCCTCCTCTGGATCGACATCCTCGATTACGGGACACCAATGGGTCGGCGCAGGATTGATTGGAGAGCCGTCCTGCCAGACCCATTTGCCCGCCTCCGATGACCAATGACCGACCTCAACAGCCCCGGTCGCATCTTCCACCCAGATGCCTTCTCCGTTCCTCGGTGCAGTCTCAATTGGTCGGCGCATGGATCACGCCTCTCTCGACAGCAACTCCAATGGAGCGAATGGCCCGGCCTGTTCGCATGGTTACAATCCTCGATCAGAACACGCTTAGATCGAAATAACTGTCTATAATGATTAAATAATTAAATATATTAACTATATAATTTTGACCCTGCGCAAAAGTCAAATTAAATCAACCGCTGCGGCACGGCCGGCGCCAAGCATCGGCCGAAAATACGTCTGATCCGTCCCGACGGAACTCCAAGGTCGCGCCGCGATCTGGCGCGCTGTTCAACGTCGCCATCAACAGATGAAAGCGCGCTCCATCTTCCCGTGAGGGAAGAGTCCCCTCTCCTGGCGCGGTCGTGCGAATTCATAGGCTGATGGCGAAGTAGATGTGCGGTTCGGCCACATCACAATCGAGATAACAGGCAGGCCCGCACCTCGGGTGATCGCGGCGGCATCGACCGAAGACAAGTGACGATTTGCGATCAGGTTCGGCGCCGATGCTGCCCTGGACGACACCGGCGAGAGGTGGCGCGATAAGCTCGACGAGCTGACGTCGTCGGAATCAGTTGACGACGGCGAGCATCCGGTCAGTCGGGCGCGTGGCGATGAGATGAGCGGATGCTGAACTTGCTCGCGAAGCGGACATAGCGCATTCAAGCGAACCTATGCGGGCCTTGTGACCCCTCGTTGGCAGCATAGCATTTTGCCGGTGTTTTGCCCGACGTGTCAACGTCGCGGCGACGACGGGTGTCATCCCAGCGCAGTTTGAAAATCCCTTATCGATCAAGCCCATCTCTACTGTGCATGGGGTTGTTTTCGCACTTTTTGTCTGAGCGCATAGCCGCGGACGGCGCGCATACACCGCATGCGTGCTTGTCTCTGTGGCAGGCCGCCCGGCCGTAGTACATGCCGAAAGCCCCTTTTGGCCACGCCGCCGGAGCAACGCGCCAGGCAATGACAATAAGAGAATGACAATCACGTTACCTGCCGCGGCGCGCGAGCCCGATCACACCACGTCCGATGGCCTGCCGGCCGCGCAGCGGCGCTGGGCCATCGCGGCGATCTTCACCGCGCTGGCGATGGCTTCGCTCGACACCGCGATCGCCAACATCGCCCTGCCTGCGATTGCCGCCGACCTGCATGTCACGCCGGAGCAATCGGTCTGGGTCGTCAACGTCTATCAGATCGCGCTGGTGGCGACGCTGCTGCCGCTCGGGGCGCTCGGCGAGATCGTCGGTCACCAGCGCATCTATCTCGGCGGCCTGATCCTGTTCACCGTAGCCTCGCTGCTCTGCGCGGTGGCGTGGTCGCTGGACAGCCTGCTCGTCGCGCGCACGCTGCAAGGCTTAGGGGCCAGCGGCATCATGAGCGTCAACACGGCGCTGGTGCGCTTCGTCTATCCGGGCCGGATGCTGGGCCGCGGTTTCGGCCACAACGCGCTCGTGGTGGCCACCGCCTTCACCTTCGGACCCTCGATCGCCTCCGCCATCCTCGCGCTCGGCCCGTGGCCGTGGCTGTTCGCCGTCAACATCCCGTTCGGCCTAGTCGCGATCGGCATCGGCTTTGCGATGCTGCCGAAGACACCGCGCGCCGATCACGGCTTTGATTTTCTCGGCGCGATCCTGGCGTCGGCCTGCCTCGGCCTGTTCATCACCGGCATTGGCAACGCCGCCCACAATTTGTCGCCGGTGGCCGTGGGCATCGAGTTGGTCTCGGCCCTCGCCTTCGGCTTCATCCTGACGCGCCGCCACGCCGACCATCCCGCGCCGATGCTGCCGATCGACCTGTTCAGCCGGCCGATGTTCGCACTGTCGGCGGCGACGGCGGTGTGCTCCTTTGCCGTGCAGGGCCTCGCCTTCGTCTCGCTGCCGTTCTACTTCGAGGACGTGCTCGGGCGCTCGCAGGTCGAGACCGGCTTCTTCATGACGCCGTGGCCGCTGGTGGTCGGCATCATGGCGCCGATCGCCGGACGCCTGTCCGACCGCCATGCGGTCGGCCTGCTCGGCGGCATCGGCCTCGTGCTGCTCGGCCTCGGCATGGCGCTGCTCGCGATGCTGCCGACCAATCCCGCCATTGCCGACATCATCTGGCGGATGGTGATCTGCGGCATGGGGTTCGGCTTCTTCCAGGCACCGAACATGAAGGCGGTGATGTCGAGCGCGCCGCCGCATCGCAGCGGCAGCGCCTCCGGCATCGTCGCCACCGCGCGCCTGACCGGCCAGACCACGGGCGCCGCGCTCGCCGCAGCCTGCTTCGCACTCGCGGGCCACGACGGCGCGACATTGGCGCTGGCGCTCGGCGCAGGCTTTGCCGCGCTCGGCAGCGTGATGAGCTTCCTGCGACTGGCGGTGAAGTAAGCTCTCAAGCCAGACGTCAGGCCGCCGTCACGTCGACAGTCGCCGGAGCGACGGTTTCGTTGTCCAGCGCCGCCAGGCGCTCATCGATGGCAGCGATGACCTTGCGCGAAAACGGCCCAAGATGGGCGTAGGCGGCGATCATCTGCACGGCGATGCGCGCCGATGACGTGTCGCGCTTGGCGCAGTTCATGAAGGTCTGCCACAGCGGTCCGCGCGCCTCGGGAAGGGCACTGACCACCTTGTGCACCGTCTCCATCGCGCCGAGCTTGGCGCGGATATCGCCTTCCGCGAGCTCGTGGCGCTGCCGCGAGCGATCGAGCAGCGTCATCAAACGGTCGACGCGTCCTGCATAGGCTGCCGGGCTGTAGATGTGCTCGAGCACCCGCTTGTAGTCCATCAGGATGTCGCGCAGCGGACGTACCGGATCGAAGTTGATCCCGGCCGTGCACTGATCGGCGCCGATGGTCGGCGCCACATCGTGGCCCTGGTGGAGCCGGCCTTCGCGCTCGAGGCGGCGCGTCAACTGCGTGTTCGGCAAGGCATAGAGCAGGCCGACCATGCTGACGGGGATCGCCGCCTCCTCGATGAACTCGATCATGGACTCCGCCATCGAGACCTTCTCATTGTCGAAGCCGACGATGAAACCCGCGGTGACGAGAATGCCGGCAGCGTAGATCTTGTGAATGCTCTCGGCGATGTTGCGCCGTGTGTTCTGCTTCTTCCGCATCGCGACCAGGGTTGCCGGATCCGGACTTTCGATGCCGACGAAGATGCCGAAGAAATTGGCCGCCCCCATCAGCTCCAAGAGTTCCGGATCGTCGGCGAGGTTGACCGAGGCTTCGGTGGAGAATTCGAACGGATAGCCGTGGGCGCGCTGCCATTCGGCGAGTTGGGGCAGGAACAGCCGCAGCGATTTCTTGTTGCCGATGAAATTGTCGTCGACGAAGTCGAGATGGCCGCGGTAGCCCATTTGGTAGAGCGTATCGAGCTCGCGCAGGATCTGCTCGTTCGTCTTGGTCCGTGGGACGCGTCCATAGAGCTCGATGATGTCGCAGAACTCGCAGGTGAACGGACATCCGCGGGAATACTGCACACCGAGATAGAGGTAGTCGTCGAACTTGAGCAGGTCGAAACGCGGCACCGGCGTCTTGGTGACGTCGGCCTGGAACTTCGGCGCGGTGAAGACGCCGGACCGCGCGCCGCTGTCCCAGGCCGCGATGAACTGGTCGATGACGCTCTCGGCCTCGCCGAGCACCCGGAAGTCGGCCCGCTCGTAGATGTGGGGGCTCGAGGTGGGATCGGGACCGCCGACCACCACCGGCTTGCCAGCCGCGCGGCAGAGCTCGATCAGGCGCAGCGTGTCAGCCTGCTGAGGCAGCATTCCGCCGGTGAAGACGACGTCGGCCCAGGCGAGGTCGTCGTCGCTGAGCGGCGCCGTGTTGCAGTCGATCAGCCGGACCGTCCAGCTCTCGGGCAGCATCGCGGCAACGGTGATCAGCCCCAAAGGGGCGGCCGGGCGCTTGACGCCCAACACTTTGCAGGATTCGCCAAAGGTCCAGAAGGACTCCGCCGAGAACAGCGGGTAGAGCATCAGCACGTTGCAGGGACTCGGCACGTTCATGGAACTCCTGTTGGCGGCGGCGCAGTGTATCAAAGCGCCTGCGTCTTGCACCCCGGCAAAAGGGACAAACTGTCGCCGCTGTGCAGCGGCGATCCGGCCCGGAACCGGCGTTCACGGCCGGACGTCGCCTCAAGCCGTGGATTGGCGCCCGCGGAAGAGGCGCCAACCCGAATCGATTGAGAAGGGATGAGGCAAAACAACGCTCCGGTCCATACTTTCAAGCAGGAGGGCCATGCATCCCGGCCATCCCGCGGACTGTTGATTTGAACAGTTCCAGTTTGCCGGACACATTCCGCCGCTGAGTTCAATCGGTGGATTGGGCCAATCAGGGGACTTGCGATGGCAAACCTAACAATCAACGGAAAAACCTTCACACTCGACGTGGAGCCGGATACGCCGCTGCTCTGGGCGATCCGCGAGAATGCCGGCCTGACCGGCACCAAATATGGTTGCGGCATCGCACAATGCGGCGCCTGCACGATTCACATCGATGGCGTGGCGATGCGCTCCTGCGGCGTTTCGGTCAGCGAGGCCGAGGGCAAGAAGATCACAACGATCGAAGGGCTCGCATCCGGAAATTCGCTGCACAAGGTGCAGGAAGCCTGGATCGCCCAGGACGTGCCGCAATGCGGCTATTGCCAAAGCGGCATGATCATGGCGGTCGCGGCGCTCTTGAACGAGAAGCCGAAGCCGACCGACGCCGACATCGACGAGGCCATCACCAACATCTGCCGCTGCGGCACCTTCCAGCAGGTGCGCGAGGCGATCCACACGATCGCAAGCGCGTAAGGAAATCCCACATGAACAAGCATGTTTCGCCGCGGCTCAACCGCCGCGCCTTCGTCATCGGCACGGCCGCGGTCGGTGCCGGTCTCGCAATCGGCTTTGACATTCCTTTCGGCGGCCCCGCCATGGTCCGCGCCGCCGACGGCTCGCCCGAGATCGGAGCCTGGGTCGTGGTCCGGCCCGACGACACCATCGTGATCCGCATCGCCCGCTCCGAGATGGGCCAGGGCTCGCTGACCGGCCTCGCCCAGCTCGTCGCCGAGGAGCTCGAATGCGACTGGACCAAGGTCACGACCGAATATCCGACGCCCGGCCAGAGCGTCGCCCGCAAGCGTGTCTGGGGCGATTTCTCGACCGGCGGCAGCCGCGGCATCCGCTCCTCGCAAGACTATGTCCGCAAGGGCGGCGCCACCGCGCGCGTGATGCTGATCCAGGCCGCCGCCGACGCGTGGAAAGTGCCGGCATCCGAATGTACGGCCGCGAATAGCGTCATCACCCATACGCCCTCGGGCAAGACCACGACCTACGGCAAGGTCGCCGAGGCTGCGGCGAAGCTGACGCCGCCGGCGGACGTCAAGCTGAAGGATCCGAAGGACTGGAAGCTGATCGGCAAGGGCGTGAACCGGCTCGACACCGCCGACAAGACCACCGGCGCCATGACCTACGGCATCGACGTCAAGCTGCCGGGCATGCTGAATGCCGCGATCAAGGACTGCCCGGTGTTCGGCGGCAAGCTGAAGAGTTTTGACGAGGCCAAGATCTCCGGCATGAAGGGCGTCAAGAAGGTCGTCAAGGTCGGGGACACCGCGGTCGCCGTCGTTGCCGACACATGGTGGCACGCCAAGACCGCGCTGGAGGCGCTGCCGATCGTCTGGGATGAGGGCGACAACGCCAAGGTCTCCAGCGAGTCGATTGCGAAATGGCTGACTGAAGGCCTCGACGACGCGCAGCCGGCCTATGTCGGCAACAAGAACGGCGACGCGAAGGCCGCGATCGCCGGTGCCGCCAAGAAGATCGAGGCGGTCTACAGCTATTCCTACCAGAACCACGCCACGATGGAGCCGATGAACGCCACCGCGCTCTACACGGCGGACAAATGCGAGGTCTGGTGCGGCACGCAGAATGGCGAGGCGGCCTTCGCGGCGGTGCTGGAGGCGTCGGGCTTGCCGGCGGAAAAGTGCGACGTGCACAAAGTGATGCTCGGCGGCGGCTTCGGCCGGCGCGGCCAGACCGACTATGTCCGTCAGGCGGTCATGATCGCCAAGCAAATGCCGGGCACACCGATCAAGCTGTTGTGGTCGCGCGAAGAGGACATGGCGCACGGCCGGTATCACCCGATCACCCAGTGCAAGATGACCGGCGCGTTCGACGCCAACAACAATCTGGTCGCGCTGCACTACCGCCTGTCCGGGCAGTCGATCCTGTTCTCGCTGCGCCCCGAAGCGCTGCAGAACGGCATGGATCCGGCGGCATTCCAGGGCGTCGCTCAATCCGGCGAGGCCGCGTTCGGCTATTCGGTGCCGAACCTGTTGATCGAGCATGCGATGCGTAACCCGCACGTTCCGCCCGGCTTCTGGCGCGGCGTCAACGTCAATCACAACGCCATCTACATGGAATGCTTCATGGACGAGCTGGCCCAGGCCGCTGGCCAGGACCCGCTCGAATTCCGCCGCAATCTGATGGGCAATCACCCCAAACACCTCGCGGTGCTCGATGCCGTGGCCGAGAAGATCGGCTGGACCACGCCGGCGCCGCAGGGCGTGTATCGTGGCATCGCGCAGGTCATGGGCTATGGCAGCTACGTCGCCGGCGCCGCCGAAATCTCGGTGACCGACGGCAGCAAGATCAAGGTGCATCGCATCGTCGCCTCCACCGATCCCGGCTATATTGTCAATCCGGCGCAGGTGGAGCGGCAGATCGCGGGCTCCTTCGTCTATGGCCTCTCGGCGCTGTTCTACGGCGGCTGCACAGTCAAGGATGGCAAGATCGAGCAAACCAACTTCGACACCTACAACTCGATGCGCATCAACGAGATGCCGAAAGTGGAGACGGTGATGGTGCCGAGCGGCGGGTTCTGGGGCGGCGTCGGCGAGCCGACCATCGGCGTCGCGGCGCCCGCGGTGCTCAACGCCTACTTCGCGGCGACGGGCAAGCGCATCCGCTCGGTGCCACTGCGCGACCAGAACATCACCTTCGCCTAAGAGAGCGCTGCGGCTGCCACAACGGCAGCCGCGGCATTTTTCCGGACAAGTCTCATGAATGCGCCGGTGACACGGCGGAATGCCGTCCTCGGCATCACCGCCGCGGCCACATCGCTCGCCGCACCTTCGATCCTGCGCGCGCAATCGGCGGGCCGCATTGTCGTGGTCGGCGGCGGCTTTGGCGGCGCGGCCTGCGCCCGCGCACTCAAGCGCGCTGACGCGAAATTGCAGATGACCCTGATCGAGCCGAACAAGACCTTCATCTCCTGTCCCCTCAGCAACGAGGTGATCGCGGGCCTGCGCGATATGGAAGCGCAGCAGTTCGGTTACGACAAGCTCGCCGCCGAGGGCATCAGCGTCGTCGCTCAGGCTGCGACGACCATCGACACGCAAAAGCGCAGCGTGACGGCCGCCGACGGCGAAGCGTTTGGTTATGACCGTCTCGTGCTCTCGCCCGGCATTGACTTCCATGTCGAAGCTCTGCCCGGCTACGACGACGCTGCGTCGGAAAAGATGCCCCACGCCTGGAAAGCTGGTCCGCAGACACTGCTGCTGCGCAGGCAATTGGAGGCGATGGCGGACGGTGGCACGGTCGCGATTGCGATCCCGGCCAATCCCTCGCGTTGCCCGCCGGCACCTTACGAGCGCGCCAGCCTGATCGCGCATTATCTCAAGACCACGAAGCCACGCTCGAAAGTCCTGATCCTCGATGCCAAGGACGCCTTCTCCCAGCAGCGGCTATTCGAGAGAGCTTGGAAAGAGCTCTACGGCGACATGATCGAGCGGGTCGCGCTGTCGCAAGGCGGCCGCGTCACCTCGGTCGATCCCGCGACCGGGACCATCGTTACCGAGTTTGGCAACTACACCCCGGACGTTGCCAACGTCATTCCACCGCAGCGCGCCGGGCGCATTGCCGAGATCGCGGGCGCTGCGGATGCCACCGGCTGGTGCCCGATTGATCCCGTCACTTTCGAATCGAAGCTCGTCAAGGACATCCACGTCATCGGCGACGCCTGCCTTGGCGGCGGCATTCCCAAATCGGCTTCCGCTGCAAGCGCGCAAGGCAAGGCTTGCGCCGCCGCGATCATCGCTTTGCTCGCGGGCCGCACGCCGGAAGCGCCGCGACTGACAGGCGTCTGCTACACCACCGTCGCACCCGGCTACGGCTTTTCGCTTGCCGGCAACTACCAGCCGAAAGGCGACATCTTCGCCGAGGTCGAAGGCGGCGCGACCAGCCCGGTCGATGCCCCGCGCGAGCTGCGCGTCCGGGAGGCGGCCGAGGCGGAGCACTGGTTTCAAACCATCACGGCGGACACCTTTGGCTAACGCATCCGTCCATATCGCAGCGCTGATCATCGCAAGCCTCGCCTGCGCTGCGAATGCGGATGAGCTCGTCCCCTACACGATCGTTGGCGATGGCATTCCTCAATCGCTCACGGGCTCGCCGGGCGATGCCGCGCGCGGACGCGCGCTGGTGCTGGCGCGCACGACGACTTGCATCCTCTGCCACTCCGGTCCCTTCCCGGAAACGCGTTTCCAAGGTGATCTTGCGCCCGATCTCACCGGCGCCGGGAACCGGTGGACGGCGAGCCAGTTACGGCTTCGGCTGGTCGATGCGTCGCGCTTCAACGCGGAGACCATCATGCCCTCGTATTATCGCAAGGATGACCTCGTGCGTGTTGGACGCAGTTTCGCCGGCAAGCCGATATTATCGGCTGCGGAGATCGAGGACATCGTGGCCTTTCTTGCAACGCTTCGGGACTAGGACTGATCATGCCAACCACGCGACGCCAATTCTTGAGCCTTGCCGGCAGCGTGACGGTCGCCGGCGCGATCCCGATCGTCACGCTGCGACCGGTCGAGGCGACGCCGGCGATGCTCACCACCGCGATCCGCAACATCGTCGGTGAAGCGCAGATTCGCACCGGCAGGGTGAAGCTCGACATTCCGCCGCTGGTCGAAAACGGCAACACGGTGCCGATGACGGTCAGCGTCGCGAGCCCGATGACCGCGGACGATTACGTCAAGAGCATCCACGTCTTCAACGAGAAGAACCCGCAGCCGAACATCGGCAATTTCCATCTCGGCCCCGCCTCCGGCCGGGCCCAGGTCTCGACCCGGATCCGGCTCGCCGACAGCCAGAAGGTGGTGGCGATCGCGCGCCTGTCCGACGACAGCTTCTGGCAGGTCGCCGCCGACGTCGTCGTGACGCTGGCCGCCTGCACCGAGGAGATGAACTGATGGCCGCCCTCATCAATGTTCCCTCGAAGGCCAAGCGCGGCGAGATCATCGAGATCCGCACGCTGACCTCGCACATCATGGAGACCGGCTTCCGCCACACTTCGGACGGCAAGCTGGTGCCGCGCGACATCATCACGAGCTTCAGCTGTCGCTACAACGGCGCCGAGATCTTTCGCGCCGATCTGTTTCCGGCGATCGCCGCGAATCCATATTTGTCCTTTTTCACGGTCGCCGAGGAGAGCGGCAAGTTCGAGTTCGAATGGATCGGCGACAACGGCTATTCGTCCACCGCATCGGCATCGATCATCGTCGAATGAAGTCTTGGCGCGCGATAGTGGTGGCGGCGCTGACCGCCACGGCCCCTGCCCTCCTCGCAGGTGAAATCCCGCCCGAGGCGCGCCGCTCCGGCTATTCCTTCATGGGACCCGACACGCGCGCGATGCAGGATGATGATACGTCCAATCCGGGCATGCTGTTCGTGCTCGACGGTCAGGCACTGTGGGGAAAGAAGACCGGCAGTGCGGAGAAGTCCTGCGCAGATTGCCATGGCGATGCACATAGCAGCATGAAAGGCGTCGCGGCGCGCTATCCCGCCTTCGACAAGGCGCTCGGCCGTCCCGTCACGCTCGACCAGCGCATCAACCTCTGCCGCGGCAATCACCAGCAGGCGACGCCGCTGCCCTATGAGGGCCGCGACCTGCTGGCGTTGTCCGCTTTCGTCGCCCATCAGTCGCGCGGCGTTGCGATCACCGCTGGCGACGATCCACAGGTAAAACCCTTCATCGAACAGGGTCGCGACCTATTCATGCAGCGCGAGGGCCAGCTCAACCTCGCCTGCGCCAATTGCCATGACGACAATTTCGACAAACGTCTTGCCGGCGCGCCGATCACGCAGGGACAGCCGACCGGCTATCCGCTGTATCGGCTGGAATGGCAGACGCTGGGTTCGCTGGAGCGACGGCTGCGCAGCTGCATGACTGGCGTGCGCGCCCAAGCCTATGATTACGGTTCGCCCGAGCTGGTCGCGCTCGAACTCTATCTGATGTCGCGGGCGCGCGGCCTGCCGATCGAGACGCCAGCGGTGCGGCCGTAGGCTATAACGGCCTGGACTGGCCGTCGTCTAAGCCGTCAAAGCCTTCATCGCCTCCAGGACTGCGGCCGAGCTAGCCACCCAGCCGAAGATACCGCCCTGGGCCTTGATCATCTTCAGGCCCATCTCGTGAAACTCGGGAAAGTAGGATGCGCAGCCGTCGGAGATGACGACGCAGCGATAGCCACGGTCATTGGCCTCGCGCACGGTGGTGTTGACGCAGACTTCCGTGGTGACGCCGCACACCAGCAAATTCTCGATGCCGTATTTTTCCAAGACGTTGCCGAGCTCGGTGGCGTAGAACGCGCCCTTGCCCGGCTTGTCGATCACGATCTCGCTGTCGAGCGGATAGAGCTCAGGAATGATGTCGTGGCCGGCCTCGCCGCGGATGAGGATGCGGCCCATCGGGCCGAGATCGCCGATGCGCAAGGACGGCGCACCGCGCTCGACCTTCGCCGGCGGCGCGTCGGAGAGGTCAGGCAGATGGCCCTCCCGGGTGTGGATCACCAGCATGCCGGTGTCGCGCGCGGCCTTCAGCACCGCGCCGATCGGCTTCACCGCGCGCCCGAGCTGGCTGACGTCATTGCCCAGCGTCTCGCCGAAGCCGCCTGGCTCGAGAAAATCGCGCTGCATGTCGATGATGAGAAGCGCGGTGGCGGGCCAGTCGAGCCTGATCGGCTCGGGCTCGGCGCTGATGACGCTCCCTGTCGGCTTGGTTGAGTTCAGCATGATGCCAATCCTTGCGAGAACACCCTTTGCTGGAACTTCTGCAAGCGCCGTGCCACCGCTCGGCCCCTACCGCCCCGTCCCGTACAGCCGCCGATACTCGTCCTCATACGGCGCATACGACTCCTTCAGCGTCGCCATGTTCAGCAGCATGGTGGCGACCAGCGCATTCGCCTTGTCGAACACGCGCGTCTTGGCCCAGGCGCTTTCGGTGCGACGGCTGCCGGAGAGCGCGACCACCTCGCGCTCCACTTCGTAATCCTCGTCGACGAAGAGCGGCCCCTGCACCAGCCTGATCTCCTGATCGGCGAACAGGCCGACCGCCGGTCCCTTGGCCGGCAGCGGATCGTCCTTGGAGCGGTACTGGAACAGCACGCTCAGCATCTCTATCGGGATGATGGGCTTGCTCCACGGATTGTCGGCGCCGGAATAATACGGCGAGTTTTCGGTAATCACGGCGAGCTTTTGCCGGAGCGAGAACGGATAGAGGTCGCCCATGGTCTGGTCGAAGGCCATATGCACCGTTTGCCGCCTGCTCGTCTGCGCCACCTTCACGTCACGCAGGATCACGGGATCGGTGAGCGGCTTGAGCTCGGCAAGGCGCGCCTCGAGCGCGGTCGCTGCGTGCGGCTCGCCGACCGAGGCTGTGCCGCGCAGCACCTCGGTGCCATCGCGCTTGACCATCTGGATCTGGCATTGGCGGGTAGCAGGCAGCGGCTTCGACAGGATCGCCTGCACCTCCTCACCCTCGTAGCAGACGCTGCGGTAATGCGCGGAGAGGCACCCCGTTTCGAACCAGGCGCGTCCCCACAGCCGTTCGCCGAGCGGTGCGAACTGACTGAAATGCGTCGGCCCCTCGATGGTGCCGCCCTTGAAGCCGAGCTTCTGCGCGGTGGCGTCGTCATGAATCGAGGCGTGCGCGTCGTAAGTTTGCGCTTGCAGCATCTGGCGCGGCCGGCGCCACGGCCCGATCAGGACCTCGGCCGTCTCAGTGATCTCGGTGTCGAATGCGTTTGCAGCCATGGTGTTCTCCACAAGCAGCCATGACTAGCAGGAGCGCCACGGATGCGGCCAGCGATATTGACTTCGCCGACGCATGCTTTTGACTGTCACAATTCGCGTCGCGCCGCCGCAATCCTTCCCGCAGCGCAAACCCCACGCCCAACGAGAGCCGAGGACTTCCGAAATGACGCTGATGCAGGTCGAGCTGGACGATAAATACCGGCTCGAATCGAAGCGGATCTTCCTGTCCGGCACCCAGGCCCTGGTCCGCTTGCCGATGTTGCAGCGCGAACGCGACCGGCTTCAGGGGCTCAACACCGGCGGCTTCATCTCGGGCTATCGCGGTTCCCCGCTCGGCATGTACGACCATGCGCTGTGGCGGGCGAAATCACACCTTCAGCAGCACGACATCGCCTTCGTTCCGGGACTCAACGAAGACTTGGCCGCGACCGCGGTCTGGGGCAGTCAGCAGGTCGGCCTGTTCCCCGGCGCCAAGGTCGATGGCGTGTTCGGCATCTGGTACGGCAAGGGGCCGGGCGTCGATCGCTCGGTCGATGCGCTCAAGCACGCCAACGCGGCCGGCACCTCGCTCAATGGCGGTGTGCTGGCGCTGGCCGGCGACGACCACGGCTGTCAGTCCTCGACGCTGGCGCATCAGAGCGAGCAGGTGTTCGCCGCGGCGCTGATCCCCGTGATCAATCCCGCCACGCTCCAGGATTATCTCGACCTCGGTCTTTATGGCTTTGCGCTGTCGCGCTTCTCCGGCTGCTGGGTCGGCTTCAAGGCGATCAGCGAGACCGTCGAGAGCTCGGCATCGATCTATAGTGATCCCGAGCGCATCCAGATCAGGCTGCCCGATGATTTCGAGATGCCGCCCGGCGGCCTCAACATCCGCTGGCCGGATCCGCCGCTGGACGCCGAGAGGCGCCTGTTCGGGCCGAAGATGGAAGCGGTGCAGGCCTTCGCCCGCGCCAACCAACTCGACCGTATCGTGCTCGATTCCAAGCCCGCGCGGCTCGGCATCATCGCCACCGGGAAGGCCTATCTCGACCTGCGCCAGGCGCTCGCCGACTTGGGGATCACCGACAAGGACGCGCAGGACCTCGGCCTGCGCATCTACAAGGTCGCGATGACCTGGCCGCTGGAGGAAAGCGGCGCGAAGCGTTTCGCAGAAGGCCTTCAGGACGTCCTCGTGGTCGAGGAGAAGCGCGGCTTCATCGAAGACCAGCTGATGCGCATCCTCTACAACATCGATGCGTCCAGGCGCCCGACCGTCACGGGCAAGCGCGACGAGCGCGGCGCACCGCTGCTGCCGAGCGAGGGCGAGCTGACGCCGACCATCGTCGCCTCTGCGCTGGTGGCGCGCTTACGTAAGCTCGGCCATCACAGCCCGGTGCTGGAGCAACGCCTGGCGCGGCTCGAGGCGTTCGACAACCCTGTCACCACCAACACGCCAATCAAGCTCGCGCGCACGCCGTTCTTCTGCTCGGGCTGCCCGCACAACTCCTCGACGCGCGTGCCCGAAGGAAGCCGCGCCATGGCCGGCATCGGCTGCCACGGCATGGCCCTGAGCATGCCGACCCGCCGCACCGATCTGATCTCGCATATGGGCGCCGAAGGTGTGAACTGGATCGGGCAATCGCCCTTCACCACCGAGAAGCACATCTTCCAGAACCTC
Source organism: Bradyrhizobium sp. DN3 (assembly GCF_041357655.1). Classification (NCBI taxonomy): domain Bacteria; kingdom Pseudomonadati; phylum Pseudomonadota; class Alphaproteobacteria; order Hyphomicrobiales; family Nitrobacteraceae; genus Bradyrhizobium; species Bradyrhizobium sp. DN3. The sequence continues at coordinate 470,499 of NZ_JAULLN010000001.1, forward strand.
GGCGACGGCACCTACACCCATTCCGGCCTTCTCGCCCTCCGTGCCGCCTCGGCCGCCGGCATCAACATCACCTACAAGATCCTCTACAATGATGCCGTCGCCATGACTGGCGGCCAGCCGGCCGAAGGCAGCTTCAACGTCGCGCAGATCGCGCATCAGGTCTGGGCCGAAGGCGTCAAGCGGCTCGCAATCGTTTCGGACGATCCGAGCAAATATCCGCAAGAAAATTACTTCCCGCACGACGCGACCATCCACCACCGCCGCGAGCTCGACGCCGTGCAGCGCGAGCTGCGCGACATCAAGGGTCTCACGGTCATCATCTACGACCAAACCTGCGCCGCCGAAAAACGCCGCCGCCGCAAGCGCGGGCTCTATCCCGATCCCGCCAAACGCGCCTTCATCAACGAGCTCGTCTGCGAAGGCTGCGGCGATTGCTCTCAGGCCTCCAACTGCGTCTCGGTACAACCGCTGGAGACCGAGTTCGGCCGCAAGCGTCAGATCGACCAGTCGAACTGCAACAAGGACTTTTCCTGCGTCGAAGGCTTTTGCCCGAGTTTTGTCACCGTGCATGGCGGCAGCCTGAAGCGCATGAAGAGGTCAGCGGTCGATTCCGGCCAGCTGTTCGCCGACCTGCCGCTACCGCCGGCGCGCGAGCTGGACAGTCCCTACAACATCCTCGTTACGGGCATCGGTGGCACCGGCGTCATCACCATCGGCGCCCTGCTTGGCATGGCCGCTCATGTCGATGGTCGCGGCTGCTCGGCGCTCGACTTCACCGGCCTGTCGCAGAAAAACGGCGCCGTGATGAGCCATGTCCGCATCGCGCCGAATCCGGAAGACATCTCCGCCGTCCGCATCACCACCGGCGGCGCCGACGTCATTCTCGGCTGCGACATGATCGTCTCGGCCGGTCCCACTGCGCTGAGCCGCGCCGAGCGCGGCGTGACCAGGGCCTACATCAACGCCGACCTGCAGCCGACCGCGAGCTTCGTGCAAAACCCCGATCTCGATTTCGAGATGGGCGCGATGCAAACCGTGCTGCGCGACGCGATCGGCGACAAGAACCTCGACATCATCGACGCGACAGGCATTGCCGCCGCGCTGATGGGCGATAGCATCGCCACCAACCCCTTCATGCTCGGCTTCGCCTTCCAGAAGGGCGCGATCCCGCTGTCGCTGGAAGCCCTGCTCCGCGCCATAGAGATCAACGGCGCCGCAATCGAGATGAACAAGCTCGCTTTCACCTGGGGCCGTCTCGCCGCCCACGACATGTCGCGGGTGCGCAGCGTGCTCCAGTTCAAGAACAGAGCGGCCGCGCCGACGAAGTCACTCGACGATGTCATTGCGACCCGCGCCGAGTTCCTGACTGGCTATCAGGACAAGGCCTATGCCGAGCGCTACCTCGCAGCTGTCGCCAAGGTGCGCAAGGCGGAGAGCGCGGCCTCGCCGCGCTCCACGGAACTGACGCAGGCCGTCGCAAAGAACCTGTTCAAGCTGATGTCCTATAAGGACGAGTATGAGGTGGCGCGGCTCTACACCGACGGCAGCTTTGCCAAGAAGGTGTCGGAAAAATTCGACGGCGACTTCACGCTGAAGTACCACCTGGCACCGCCAATCTTTGCGAAGCGCGACAAGGCGACGGGCCGGCTCCAGAAGCAGGAGTTCGGCGGCTGGATGATCCACGCCTTCCGCGTTCTCGCGAGGCTCAAATTCCTGCGGGGCACCGCGTTCGATCCGTTCGGCCGTACCGAGGAGCGCAAGACAGAGCGCAAGCTGATCGAGGATTATCTCGGCATGATCAATCAGCGGATTGCGAGACTGAAGGCCGAGCAGATCCCGCTGCTGGCACAGCTTGCGCGCGTGCCGGAGACGATCCGCGGCTTCGGTCACGTCAAGGAAGCCAACATCAAGCAGGCGGCGGCCGAGACGGCGCGGCTGGAAGCGGAGCTGGAGAACAGCCGCTTTGCGGCGGCTGCGGAGTGACGGGAAGCGCGAGCTGTCTCCACACGTCATTGCGCGGAGCTCGCGACAAAACTGCGTAGCAATTTTGCGCTGATGCGACGAAGCAATCCAGGACTGTCCCCGCGGAAAGACTCTGGATTGCTTCGCTGCGCTCGCAATGACGAGATTGTCGGACGCGCTCGCCACACACTCGGTGTCATCGCCCGGCTTGACCGGGCGATCCAGTACTCCGAGACAGTTGTGATTAAGCCGATAGGCCGCGGCCTACTGGATGCCCCGCTTTCGCGGAGCATGACAGCGGGTGGGGATGGCTAGACCGACGTCGTGGCAACGCTTGATGCGACCGACGCCACATGCCCCTCCGCCAAATGCCGCCCGCGATGTACCCGAATGTCAGCGCTGGCCCCAGCGTGATGCCCGGGCCCGGACAGTTGCCGTTCATGATCGAGGCCATGTCGTTGCCGCAGGCATAGAGGCCGGCGATCGGCGTGCCATCCGCGCGCAGCACGCGGGCCTGCGCATCGACCTTCACGCCGATCGCGGTTCCGAGATCGGTTGGATGGATGCGCATCGCGAAGAATGGCGCGCGGATAATTGGCGCGACGCAAGGATTAGGCTTGTGAGCGGCATCGCCGAGATGACGCTGGTAGATGGTGCTGCCGCGGCCGAATTCGGGATCGCGGCCCTCTTTCGCACCGGCATTGTAGGCCGCGATCGTCGCCGCGAGCGTGGACGGCTTGATGTCGATCTTCGCCGCGAGCTGCGCAACGTCAGGCGCCTCGATCAACTCGCCGCTCGCCACATAGCGCCGATAATTGCGCGTGAACGGCTTGATACGGCCGAGACCGTAGCTCCACAGGAACTGGCGGTCGCAGATGAGGTAAAACGGCCGGTCCGGCTCGCCATTGCTGTCGCGCAACATGGCGAGCACGAATTCGTGGTAGGACAGCGCCTCGTTGACGAAGCGCCGGCCTGCGGCATTGACGGCGATCACACCGGGCTTGGCGCGATCGGTCACCGTGTGCGGGAAGACGCCACGGCTGCCGTCGGCACGGCGGAACAGCGAGGCCGGCACCCAATAGGCCGGGCTGGTCGCGACCGTATTGAGCGCGGCACCGGCCGTAGCCGCAAGCCGAAGCCCGTCGCCTGTCCCTGATGGGTTGGTGGCCGAGACAAAACCAGCAGCGGTCGGGAAGAACCGTTTGCGCAAGCGCGCATCGTGCGAGAAGCCGCCGGTCGCGAGCACCACGCCGCGACGCGCCGCGATCAGGCGGTCGCGGGCGCCGTGTCGGATCACCACACCAGCCACGCGATCGCCTTGCATCGACAAGTCCTCGACATCGGCGCTGAAGAGAATTTCGACCTGCCGTGCCAGAAGCGAGGCATACAGCCGCGCGGCGAGCGCATTGCCGAGATACAAGGTGGTGCCGCGCGGCGCGCGCAAGCGCTGCCACGCATACGCTGAAACCAACCGCGCTGTGCGTAACGTCGATCGCAGTGATTTTCCGACCCGGCGCAGATGAGAAATGTCGAGACCGTTGACCATCATCCCGCCGAACAGCGTGAATTCCGGCAGCGGCGGCCGCAGGCGCGCAAAGCTCTTGCCCAGCCGCGTGCCGTCGAACGCCACCGGCTCCAGCACGCGCCCGCCGGACGTCGCACCCAGCCGCTCCGGATAATAGTCCGGATAGGCTTTCACCGGCTGGAGCCGCAATTCGGTGTTGGCTTCGAGATAGCCGATAGCTTCCGGTCCGCGCGCGAGGAAGGCGGCGCGCAGGCCGGCATTGGCAGGCTCGGGCACCGTACTCGACAGATACTGCACGGCGTCCGCGACGCTGTCGGACAGTCCCGCCTCTTTCATCTTGGGATTGGCGGGCATCCAGATCATGCCGTCGGACCACGCCGTGGTGCCGCCGACGAAGGCGGTCTTCTCGATCACCAGCACCCGCAGCCCTTCGGCGGCCGCAACAGCCGCCGCCGTCGTGCCGCCGGCACCGGCGCCGATGACAACGACATCGTAGGTCTCATGCGCCGGCATCATGCGGCAAGGTTCCGGGAGCGAGGCATGACCCCGTCATACCTCGCTCACCGGCCCGCAGCTAGCGCGCCTTCTTGCGCTCGACCGGGTCGATGTCGATCGCCCGCAGGCGTCCGAGCCGCAATACGTCCATGGCCAGCCGCCGGCCGATGCGGTCGCGGTCGAGCACGCGGATCAGGTCGTCGACGCCGTTGATCTCGACACCGTCGAGCCTGACGACGACATCGCCGGGCAACAGGCCCGCTTTCGCGGCCGGGCCGTCCGGCTCGATCTGCATCAAGAGCGCGCCCATCTTGTTCTCGACACCGGCCAGCACGGCATGCCGCCGCGGGACCGGCGCGGTTTGCCCGGCAACGCCGATATAGGCGCGGCGGACGTAACCGTGGCGGATGATCTCCGACAGCACGAATTGCGCGGTGTTGCTGGCGACCGCAAAGCAGATACCTTGCGCACCGTTGATGATGGCGGTGTTGATGCCGATCACCTCGGCATTCGAGGACACCAGCGGGCCGCCGGAATTGCCCGGATTGAGCGCGGCATCGGTCTGGATCACGTCCTCGATGGTGCGCCCGCTGACCGAGCGGATCGAGCGGCCGAGCGCCGAGACCACGCCGGCGGTCACGGTCGATTCGAAGCCGAGCGGATTGCCGATCGCGATCACGAGCTGACCGCGCCGCAGGTTCTTGGAATTGCCCAGCGCGGCATAAGGAAGGTGGCGCACGCCATTGGCACGCAGCAGCGCAAGGTCGGTGTCGGGATCGACGCCGAGCACCTGGGCATCGCCGACATGGCCCTCGACGTCGCGCAGCCGGATCTCCTTGGAGGAACCGACCACATGGCTGTTGGTGAGGACGAGTCCGTCCGGCGAGATCACGATGCCCGAGCCGAGCCCGCCGCGCTCGCGGCCGTTTGGCACTTTTGGCCCGGTCTCGACCCGCACGACCGCAGGGCCGACGCGATCGGTCACGTCGATCACGGCATTGGAATAGGCGTCCAGCAAGGCCCGGTCATCGACCGGGGCAGACGCCGTCGTTCGCGATGACGATGCGTCACCGGCGATATCTGAGGTGAAGTCCAACATGGCAAGAGTCCTTGAGGCTCACACAAATGGTGGCCTGTTCCCTCCAGCGCAAGTGGCCCAACCGGGGCGCAGGGCTGGGCTGCTAGGGTGCCCGCCTCAGCGAGCCGCCTCTTGCCTTGACCGGATCGAGCAGCGACCAGTCCCCATCCGGGAGCACATGGCCTTTGGGGAACGGCGCGCGCAACTCGAGCCCGAGCGAGCCCAGCACGCAGTCGTCGCGGTAGTAGCATTGCAGCACGACGCGGACGAGCGTTGCGGCGGCGACGCCGCCGTGCTTGCGAAACTCCTGCGCCACCGCATCGCGCTTGGCAGCATCGAGCTCGGCGAGCGGCGCTCCGGCGAGCCGCGCCAGATGATCCAGCGCCGCCGCCACCAATTTGGTGTCGCGGCCGAGGGTTGCCAGCATGTCGGCCTGGATTGCGGAGTCGTCGGCGCCGGGAACACGATATTCCTCGCTCGCGGGAATGATCATCGCGGCGATGGTGCGCAGGTCCTGGCGCTGCCGAGGCGTGAGGGTGGGTTGATCAATCATTGGGTCCTCGCGTCGGAACGTTGCGGCTAAGGTGACGGTGCGCTCCCTCCCCCGCTTGCGGGGGAGGGTTGGGGAGAGGGTGCATCCACAGAGGGACTCCCCAAGAGGAAAGAGCCCTCACCCGCCGCGCTCTTTCGAGCGCGCCGACCTCTCCCGCAAGCGGGAGAGGTGCAGCGAGTCCGCGGCGAGCTGAGTGCAATCATCATCTCTAGTCGAACAAATTGGCGAGGCGCTGCTTCATCTGATCGGCGATGTAGAGCGCGAGGGCCTGGATGGTGGACGTCGGGTTCACCCCACCCGAGGTCACGAAGATGCTGCCGTCGACGATGAACAGGTTCTTCACGTCGTGCGAGCGGCCCCATTCGTTGACGACTGAGCGTTCGGGATCGGTGCCCATCCGCGCGGTGCCGAGCAGGTGCCAGCCGCCCCACGGAATCGGCGAGTTGATGCAGATGTCGGTCGCCCCCGCCGTTTCGAGAACCTCGCGGCCGCGGGCGAGCGCATGCTCCATCATCTTCCGGCTGTTCTCGCTGATCGTATAGTCGATCTTCGGCGCCGGAATGCCGTGACTGTCCTTCAGCACAGGATCGAGCGTGACGCGGTTGTGCTGTTCCGGCAGGTCCTCGCAGATCGCGGAGAAACCCAGCCGATGGCCATTGAGCTTGCGAAACACGCGGTGATGATCGGCGCCCCAGGGCAAAATTCCCTTCTGCTCGCTGACGACGGCCTCGAACACCGGCCCTGCCCCGCGTACGAACTGCACACCGTAGCCGCGCACGAAACCGCGCGACAGGTCCGTGTCATACCACTGTTTGCTCCACAGGCAGGTCGGCGGCGCGCGGTTGGAATCCGTCGGCTCCTTCACATAGCCGTAGATCTGCGCATAGGGATGGAACATCAGGTTCTTGCCGACGAGGCCGGACGAATTGGCAAGTCCGTTCGGAAAGCGCCCCGAGGCCGAGTTCAGCAGCAGTCGCGGCGTGCCGACGCCGTTGCAGGCGATGATGACGACGTGGGCGGGCTGAAACTGCTCGACACCATCCTTGTCGTAGTAGACTACGCCCGAAGCCATGCCGTTCTCGTCGGTGGTGATCTCGCGCACCCGGCAATGGGTGCGCAGCTCGACCCCGGCGCGGATCGCATGCGGCCAATAGGTGATGTCGGTGGAAGACTTTGCGCCTTGCGCGCAGGCCGGCGTGCAATGGCCGAGATTGATGCAGCGCGCCCGCCCCTCGTAATCCATGGTCGCGACCGTCGTGTCCGACGGCCACCAGTGCCAGCCGCGCTCGTTCATGGCCTTGGCGATGATGGCGCCGGATAATCCGAGCGGCTGTTGCGGCATCGGCGGATGCGTCAGCGGCGAAAGCGGATCGCCTGACAGGCCCGACGTACCCATCATCCGGTCGTTCTCCTCGAAGAACGGGGCCAGCGCGTCGTAGTCGATCGGCCAATCGTCGGCGACGCCGTCGAGCGTCTTCACCTTGAAATCGGAGGGATGCAGCCGCGGCCAGTGCGCAGTGTACATCACCGTCGAGCCGCCGACCGCGTTGTAGTTGACGACCTTGATCGGCGAATTGTCGTCATTGATCGGGTAGTCCTCGGGCCGGCCGCGAACGTTGGGGCTCGACGACCATTCGCCGTAGAACTTGGCCTCCCAGTCCCGCCCGGTGCTGGGATATTCCGCCGGGTTCATCCAGCCGCCCTGCTCCAGGCAGAGAGTGTGCATCTTGGTCTCGGCCAGCGACCACGCCACCGCCGCGCCGGAAGCGCCGGCGCCGATGATCAGGACGTCCACGGGGTCTTTCATTGCAACCTTGTCCTCCCCCTCGCCGCTTCCGGGCGATTCGGCCTCTGCAGTCCGCAAGGCCCGCGAACGATAGGATCAGAGCAATGGCTGAGTAAAGCCGCGAGGCCGGAATGTCGCACTTCGCAGGGCGCAGACCATTGGTATCGCCACATCCGGATGCTAGGAACAGGACGCACGAGCTATCGATAGCGAGATCGTATGTCCTTCCGAAATTTCTTTGCCCCCGCCCGCGCTTTTGCGCTCGTTTCATTCTTTGCCCTGTCCGGATTTCTGGCCTCATCCGGGCCAGTCTCCGCGCTGACTGCCGCCGCGACGGTCCGCGACGGCAACTCGATCCAGCTCGGCGACGTCACCTACCGGCTCGACGGCGTCGACGCGCCCGAGCTGGACCAGGTCTGCATCGACGATCACGCCGATTCCTGGACCTGCGGCATCGAGGCTCGTGACCAACTGACGAAGCTGATCGGCAAACGGACGGTGCGCTGCGACGATGTCGGGCCGGAGAAAAGTTTCGGCAAGCGGCACCGCGCCATCTGCACGGCCGAGGGCGACAAGGCCAGCTTGAACGAGCAGCTGATCAAGCTCGGCTTTGCCCTCGCGCGCGAGCCGATCAAGGCCAACGTCAAGCCCGCGGCCACCGAGGCCAAGACGGCGGCGGTCGGGATCTGGAAAGGCTGCTTTGTTGCACCGCAAGATTTTCGTAGCGGCAAGAAGGACGGCGCTCTCCTCGGCGCCGCGTGCCGCCCAGACCGCGACAAGGAAATCCGCGCCGTGCTGTTCCCGGAAGAGCTGACGATGCCGCCGAGTTGCAGCATCAAGGGCAAGCTCGCGGTGCGCGCACGAGTCACCGGCAATATCGGCATCTATCATTTGCGGGGCTGCCCGAGCTATCCGGCGACCACCAAGCCCGACCGCTGGTTCTGCTCGGAGGATGACGCGCAGGCCGCCGGCTTCCGCAGGGCCTACAATTGCCGTCGGCCGAAGTGAAAAATTCCTTCACACATCCGTGAGTAGTAGTCCGAGACCGTATTGATCCGGAATTGAACTCGATCGGGGGTTGCGTCATTTATATGGGTACGCAAGCGCCTTGCGCGAGCGTTTCCTTGGCAGCAATCCGACTTCGGTCCGATTGCCTTGCTCGGGCGTTTCCTCCCTAGACTTGGGCCGCTTGTCATCACAAGCGGCTCTTCTCTTTTGGAGCGACGCCAAAGCAAGATGAGCCTTGGTTGAATCGATGCGAGCTCCGGGTTCACCTCTCCCGCAGGGAGAGGTCGGATCGCATCGAAAGATGCGATCCGGGTGAGGGGATCAGGCCTCACTGAATACCGCGGCCCCTCACCCGGATTGCTGCGCAATCCGACCTCTCCCCGCTGGGGAGAGGTGACCCCCGGCAACCGGTCGAGCCAAATTCAGTAAGGCGATAGCGCCCTAACCGCGCGTCTGCATGATCTGGTCCATCGGCGGCATGTTGGCGTTCAGATGCGCCATGATCCAGACCGTGCCGCCGACCACGAGGAAGACGATCAGAAGGCCGAAGGCAAGAGCCAGCACGTTGTTGGTGTTGTCGGGGCCGGTGGTGATGTGCAGGAAGAACACGAGATGCACGCCCATCTGCGCGATCGCAAGCACGATCAGCGCAACGGGGATGGACGGCTGCCAGACCAGATCCGTGCCGGCGATGAAGAACGACGTCGCCGTGAGCAGCAGCGCCAAGACAAGACCGACGACGTAACCGAGGATGCGGACGCCGACACTGTGTTGCTCTTCCTCGCCGGGCGCGAGATCGTGTTTGACCAACTCATGCGTCTGATCGCTCATGGCGCACTCCCAAGCAGGTAGACCACGGAAAACACGGCGACCCAGATGATGTCGAGCGCGTGCCAGAACAGCGCAAAGCACATCATCCGCCGCAATATGTCGGCACGAAAGCCCTTGGCGAACACCTGGGCTATCATGGTGAGCAGCCACAACACGCCGGCCGAGACGTGGAGGCCATGGCATCCGACCAGCGAGAAGAACGCGGTCAGGAACGCGCTGCGCGAGGGGCCATAGCCACGGGCGACGAGGTTGGCGAATTCGCGGAACTCGATGGTGAGGAATATGAGGCCGAGCACACAGGTCACGGCCATGCCGAGATAGAACCAGAACCGGTTGCGCACGTCGGCGGCAATGCTGGCCATGCCGCAGGTGAAGCTCGACAGCAACAGGCAGACCGTCTCGATCGCGACGTTCTTCTGCTCGAAGATCTCCGAGCCTTTGGGGCCGCCGGCGGTCTGGCCGGCCAGCACGGCATAGGCCGCAAAGAAACAGGAGAACATCACGATGTCGGAGAGCAGGAAGATCCAGAAGCCGTAGGCGGTCACGATCCGCTTCGGCGCGGGTCCGGTATGCTCGATGACGACACCGATGTGATGGGGATCGGCATGGGCGTGGCCAGCGGTCGCGGTCATCGACATCAGACTACCCCCGCCATGCTGACGAGCCTGCGCCGTTCCTCCAGATTGACGCGATCGATGCGAGCGACCTGATCGGCCGGGATGACGTATTCGTCATGATCGCGCCAGGCGAACACGACGAAGGTCGCGAAGGCACCGAGGCCGCCCAAAATCACCATCCACCAGATGTGCCAGATCAGCGCAAAGCCCATGATGGTGGCGAAGAACGCGCAGACGAAGCCGGTCGGCGAATTCCGGGGCATCTCGATGTCCTGATATTCCGGCTCTTCGTGCTCGAGCAGTTGCCGCTTGGCATGGGCCTTCATCTCCCAATAGGCGTCCTCGCCACGCACATCCGGATTGAAAGCGAAATTGAACACCGGCGGCGGCGACGAGGTCGCCCATTCCAGCGAGCGGCCGTCCCAGGGATCGCCGGTGCGGTCGCGCAGGGCCTCGCGGTCGCGGATGCTGACGACGAGTTGCATGATCTGGCAGATCACGCCGATCGTCAGCACCGCCATGCCGACCGCCGCCACCAGCATCCAGGGCCGCCAGGCCGCTACGTCATAATGCTGCATGCGCCGCGTCATGCCGAGCATGCCGGCGACATAGAGCGGCATGAAGGTGATGAAGAAGCCGAGGAAGGTGAACCAGAACGCAGCCTTGCCCCAGCGTTCGTCGAGACGGAAACCGAACGCCTTCGGAAACCAATATTCGAAGCCAGCAAAAGCGCCGAACAGCACGCCGCCGATGATGACGTTGTGGAAGTGCGCTACCAGGAACATGCTGTTGTGAAGCATGAAATCGGCCGGGGGCACCGCGAGCAGGACGCCCGTCAATCCGCCGACGATGAATGTCACCATGAAGCCGACCGCCCACAGCATCGGCGTCGCAAAGCGAATGCGGCCGCCGTACATCGTGAACAGCCAATTGTAGATCTTGACCCCCGTCGGCACCGCAATGATCATGCTGGCGATGCCGAAGATGGCGTTGACGTCGGGCCCCGCTCCCATCGTGAAGAAATGATGCAGCCACACCATGAAGGAGATGACGCAGATCGCCATGGTGGCCAGCACCATCGAGCGATAGCCGAACAGTGCCTTTCCGGAGAAGGTCGAGACCACCTCGGAGAAGATGCCGAAGGCCGGCAGCACCAGGATGTAGACCTCGGGATGGCCCCAGGCCCAGATCAAATTCATGAACATCATGACGTTGCCGCCCGCCTCGTTGGTGAAGAAGTGGAAGCCGAGGTAGCGGTCGAGCAGCAGCATCGCCAGCGTAGCGGTGAGGATCGGGAACGCCGCGACAATGAGGAGATTCGAGGCCAGCGTGGTCCAGCAGAACATCGGCATGCGCAGATAATTCATGCCTCTAGTGCGCAGCTTCAGCACCGTGGTGACGAGATTGATGCCGGCGACCAGCGTGCCGACGCCGGAGATTTGCAGCGACCAGGCGTAGTAGTCGACGCCGACGCCGGGCGAGTAGGACAATTCCGAGAGCGGTGGAAAGGCGAGCCAGCCGGTGCGCGCGAATTCGCCGACCACGAGCGAGATATTGACCAGCAGCGCGCCGGTCGCGGTCAGCCAGAAGCCGACCGAATTGAGCGTCGGGAACGCGACATCGCGCACGCCGAGTTGGAGCGGCACGATCAGGTTCATCAGCCCGATCACGAACGGCATCGCCACGAAGAAGATCATGATGGTGCCGTGCGCGGAAAAGATCTGGTTGTAGTGCTCCGGCGGCAGATAGCCCTGCGACTGGTAGGCGACGGCCTGCTGGATTCGCATCATGATGGCGTCGCTGCCGCCGCGCAGCAGCATTACCGAGGCCAGCAGCACATACATGACGCCGATGCGCTTGTGGTCGACGCTGGTGATCCATTCGCGCCAGAGATAGGGCAGATGACCCTTGATCACGACCCAGGCCAGCACGCCCAGGATTGCGACCAGCACCACAGCGCCCGCAACGAGCGGAATCGGCTGATCGAACGGAATGGCGGACCAGTCGAGCTTACCGAGCATCGTGGCCTCCACTGTGCGACCGGCCCGCTTCGGATGCGAGCTCCGGTCCAGGACCCGGCGGGATGTGCTGGGTCGCGATCAGGTCGAACAGGCGCGGATCGTCGAGCCGATAGGTCGGCCGCCCCGTCTCGACGCCTTGCTGCATCAGCTTTGTGTAACTGTCCGCATTCAGCACGGCGTCCGTCTTCGCCGTGGTCGCCACCCACTCCGGAAAGGCGAGCGGCGAGATCACGTTGACGTCGAACATCATGTCGGGGAAGCCGTCGCCGGAGAAATGCGCCGACAGGCCCTGCAGCTTGCCCTCGTTGTCGGCGCGCAGGTTCAGCTTCGTCACCATGCCGTTCATGGTGTAGATCATGCTGCCGAGCTGCGGGATGAAGAACGTGTTCATCACGCTCGACGACGTCAGCTGGAAATTCAGCTCGGCGCCGGCCGGTACGGTCAGCGTATTGACCGTGGCGATGCGCTGATCCGGATAGATGAACAGCCATTTCCAGTCGAGCGAGACGGCCTGGATCCGCACCGGGCTGCCGGTGCCCGGCACGGGCGCTGCGGGATCGAGCTGGTGCGAGCCGATCCAGGCGACGCCGCCGAGCAGGATGACGGTGAGCGCTGGGATCGCCCACACCACCATCTCGACGCGGCCGGAATAGACGAAGTCGGGCTGGAAACGCGCTTTCGGATTGGACGCGCGAAACCAGAATGCGAAGCCGAGGATCGCGACGATGGTCGGTACCACGATCACGAGCATGATGAAGACGGAATCGATCAGGATGGTGCTGTTGGCCGCAGCCACAGGCCCTTGCGGATCGAGCAGATTCATCGGCAAGCCACTGGCGGTTGGGAAGCCCCGGGACAGAGCCTAGCGCGGGAAAGGCTCCGCAACAAACGCGATTGCCTGAAAACGGTTCCTGAACCGCGAAGGGTCAGCTATGCGCGATGGGCCGGGCGCAACATGCAATTCCATGTGATCTCAATGACATGAACGCAGAGGCGCGCCCTTCTCTCCGATTGGGGCGATTGCTAATCTGCGCGAAAATACTGAATGAACAGACCGAGCCCGGGAGTGAACCGAGATGCGCTTGAAGGACAAGGTTGCGATCGTCGTCGGCGCCGGCCAGAGCCCGGGCGTGGGCATGGGCAACGGCCGCGCCACCGCGCTCACCTTCGCGCGCGAGGGGGCCAAGGTCTTGTGCGTCGATCACCAACTGGAATCGGCGCAGGAAACGGTCGCGATGATCACGGCGAAGCAGGGCACGGCCGCAGCCTTCAAGGCCGACGTGACCAAAGCCGCCGACATCAAGGCGATGGTCGCGGACGCGCAATCGCGCTGGGGCCGGATCGACGTGTTGCACAACAATGTCGGCGTCAGCCTCTCGGGCGGCGATGCCGAATTGCTGCAGCTGACCGAGGAGGCATTCGACCGCGTCGTCGCCATCAACCTGAAGAGCTGCATTCTCGCGGCGAAAGAGGTGATCCCGATCATGCGCGCGCAACGCAGCGGCGCCATCATCAACATCTCCTCGATGGCCGCGATCACGACCTATCCTTATGTCGCCTACAAGGCGACGAAGTCGGCGATGATCGCCTTCACCGAACAGCTCGCCTACCAGAACGCCGAATACGGCATCCGCGCCAACGTCATCCTGCCCGGCCTGATGAACACGCCGATGGCGGTCGATACCCGCGCCCGCGAATGGCACAAGACCCGCGCCGAAGTCGAAGCCGAACGCGACAGCAAGGTGCCGCTGCGCAAGAAGATGGGCACCGGATGGGATGTCGCCAATGCCGCGCTGTTCCTGGCATCAGATGAAGCGAACTTCATTACGGGCGTGACACTGCCAGTGGATGGTGGGGCGAGCGTGAGGCGGGGGTGAGTGCCAAAGGGACGCTGCACTTACCCTCCCCTGGAGGGGAGGGTCGCCACGCATGAAGCGCAGCGCAATGCGTAGCGGGGTGGGGTGACGGTCTCTCCGCATCGAACCCTGCCCGAGTGGAGAGATCACCCCACCCCGCTCGCGCTGCGCGCGATCGACCCTCCCCCTCCAGGGGAGGGTGCAGCGTCATTGCGGCACGTGCGTCACCCGCCAGATCGTGCCATTGCCGTCCTCCGACACCAGCAGCGATCCATCCTTCGCCACGGTCACTCCCACCGGCCGTCCCCACACCTCGGTATCGCTCACCACGAACCCCGTGACGAAATCCTCGTACTCCCCGGTCGGCTTGCCGTCCTTCATCTTGATGCGGATCACCTTGTAGCCGGTGCGCTTCGACCTGTTCCAGGAGCCGTGCTGGGCGGCGAAGGCATCGCCCTGGTACTCGGGCGGAAACTGCGTGCCCTGGTAGAAGGTCATGCCGAGCGAGGCCGAGTGCGGCTGGATCAGCACATCCGGCACCGTCACCCTGTCCTTTAGGTCCGGCCGCGAGCCGGCGTGGCGCGGGTCTTCGTTGCCGCCGATATAGAACCAGGGCCAGCCGTAGAATCCGCCCTCCTTCACGCTGGTCACGTAATCGGGCACCAGATCGTCGCCGAGGCCGTCGCGCTCGTTGGTCGAGCACCAGGGCAGACCGGTCTGCGGCTGGATCGCGAGGCCGACGCAATTGCGGAGGCCGGTGGCGTAGATCTTCCGCTCCTTGCCGTCAGGATTGAAGACCAGCACGGCGGCGCGCTCGGTCTCGCTGGCCCAGGCCGCACCGAGCGGTTGCGCTTTTGACCACGCCTCCATCCCGCCCGGCGGCGTGCCCATGCCCTCTGCGACGTTGCTGAGCGAGCCGACCGACACCAGCATGCGCTTGTTGTCCGGCGTGAACACGATGTCGCGGGTGGAATGGCCGCCATCATGCGGCAGGCTTGCCACGATCGTTTCCGCCTTGCCGCGCGCCTTGAGATCGCCGGCCTGGTAGGGAAAGCGAACGACGCTGTCGGTGTTGGCGACATAGACCCATTGCGGGTTGTCGCCGTTCGGAAAAAAGGCGATGCCGAACGGCTGCCTCAGTCCGCTGGCAAACACATCGTTGATCACCTTGCCGCCATCGCCCGCGCGCAGCACGCGGATGTTGCCGGCCCGCGTCTCCGCGACGAAGACATCGCCATTCGGCGCGATCCGCACGACGCGTGGCGTGCGCAAGCCTTCGGCGAACAGCTCGATCTTGAATCCGGCCGGCACCTGGAGCGCAGCCTCGGGCGGACGCGGCACCACACGCGACGAGCTCGCGACCGACCGCGTCGCCCCGGGCCTGATCAGATCCTGTGGCCGGATCAACCTGACCGTGCCAGGCTTGTCGGCCCGCCAGTCGCCATAGGCGTCCTTACCTTGCAGCACCGGCTCACCTCGTGCGCCGGTCGCAGTCGCGACCAGCCATCCCACGGACATCGCAACGGACCATATCCTGTTCTTCACGTCTTCCTCCCGGCCTGCGCGTCTCAAACGTCAATATGCGACGACCCGCAAACGTTCTGCGGCAGGTCATGCGTCTGCCGAATCCCACGTCAGCTTATGCCCGCACGATGGGCATCAGCCGCGGCCCATCGTACTGGAAAATGCGGCTGATCGGTGCGACACATTGGCGGGGTGCGACCGGCGGTTGTTCAAAGCTGCGGCATTGGTGTCGCGAGTGATGGGGTGATCATGTGGGGATCCATCATATCGGAATGGGCGAGCCTGCTGCTGCGCTGGCTGCACGTGGTTGCCGCGATCGCCTGGATCGGCAGTTCCTTCTATTTCATCGCCCTCGATCTCAGCCTCAGGCCCAAAAGCGACCTACCTGATGGCGTGCAGGGCGAGGCCTGGCAGGTCCATGGCGGCGGCTTCTACCGGATCATGAAATATCTGGTCGCACCGAGCCAGATGCCGGACGAGCTGACCTGGTTCAAATGGGAGGCCTACACCACCTGGCTGTCCGGCTTCGCGCTGATGGTGGTGGTGTATTATCTCGAGGCCGATTTGTTCCTGGTCGACAAGTCCATCCTCGACCTCACGCCATTCCAGGCCGGCCTGTTCAGCTTCTTTAGCCTCGCTCTGGCATGGCTGCTTTATGAGGCCGCGTGCCGCACCGGGCTTGCGCAGCGCGAGCTGCCCTTCGCTATCGGCGGCTATCTGTTCCTGGTCGCGCTGACCTACGCCTTCACCCATGTGCTGAGCGGTCGTGGCGCCTTCAACCAGATCGGGGCGATCATCGGCACCATCATGGTCGCCAACGTCTTCGCGCTGATCATCCCGAACCAGAAGAAGATCGTGGCCAGCCTGATCGCGGGACAGGCGCCCGACCCGAAGCTCGGCAAGGCCAGCAAGGAACGCTCGGTCCACAACAACTATCTGACCTTGCCCGTGGTCGTGCTGATGATCAGCAACCACTATCCCCTGCTCTACGCCACGCGCTTCAACTGGATCATCGTCGCGATCATCCTGGCGCTCGGCCCCGTGATCCGCCATTTCTTCAACGCGCGGCATGCGGGGCGCAAATCGCCGTGGTGGGTGTGGGGCGTCGCAGCGCTCGGCGTGATCGCGATCCTCTTCCTCTCCGCCGCCGGACCGCGCGACGTCAAGATCAGCGCGCTGCCGGCACAGCCGACGCTCGCCAATGTCGAGGAGATCGTGATGTCCCGCTGCAGCATGTGCCACGCGGCTGAGCCGGTCTGGGCCGGCATCGTCACTGCGCCGAAAGGCATATTGCTTGACGCGCCCGAGCACATCCATCGCAACATCCGCCTGATCGGGCGTGTCGCGGCCTGGTCCAATGCGATGCCGCCGGGCAATGTCACCGAGATGACCAGCGAGGAGCGCGCCATGCTCGCCGCCTATATCGAGCAGGCGCATTGATGCCGTCCCGCGTCGGCACAGCGTTTCGCAGAATGAAATTCCCGCATCTCTCACCGAATTGAAAATGACTCGACCGCCTATCCGGCGTAGACAGGAGCCGTGGCCGCTGCCGCGGCCAAAGTCAGTTGCATGCGCGGAGAAAGAACAGTGGCTCTCAAGAACGTCATCGGCATCGACCACGCCGTGGTCATGGTGAAGGATCTCGACCAGGCCGCCGAGAATTACCGGCAGCTCGGCTTCACCGTCTCCCCGCGCGGCACCCACAGCGTCCATATGGGTACCGGCAACTACACCATCATGTTCGACCCCGACTATATGGAGCTGCTTGGCGTGCTCGCTGCGACCGAGCTCAATGCCCCGGCGCGCGCTTTCCTCGACAAGCACGGCGAAGGCATCGAGCGCATCGCCTTCACCGCAATCGATTCCGCCGCCGGCGCCGAGGAGATCCGCGCACGCGGCCTGACGCCGATCGGCCCGACCGATTTCGAACGGCCGGTGACGCTGCCTGATGGCAGGGTCTCGGCGGCGAGATTCCGTACCTTCATGTGGCCGACCGCGGAAGCGCCCGGCGGCGTGCGTATCTTCGCCTGCCAGCACAAGACGCGCGAGACCGTGTGGATTCCGGAATTGATGAGACACGCTAATGCGGCCAGGCGGATCAAGCAAACGTTGATCGCAACGCCCGAGCCCGCGAAGGAGGCCGCGCATCTCGGCCGGCTGATCGACCGCAAGCCGAAAACGGCTGCCGACGGCGCGGTCACCGTGCCCTCCGGCGGCGACCGTGCCGACTTCGTCTATCTGACGCTGGACCAGCTCAGCAAACGCTATCCCGGCGCGCCGCTCGCGGGCCTCTCCGAGCGCGGCGGTGCGGCGCTGGTGCTCCTCAGTGGCGATCTCACTGCTACCGAAAAGGCGCTCGGTTCGGCTGCTGTGCGCAGCGGGGCTGCGATCTGCGTGCCGCCGGCCAAGGCCAACGGCACCCTGCTCGCCTTCATTGCCGGCTGATTTGAACTAATTCTTTAACGCGTATTTACCCGGCGGCTTTAGGATTTCCGGCAGTCCAAGCCGCCGGAGCCAAGCGCATGTTCAAAGAGGGATCGCCGATCGCCTATGACGCGCCGGCCGAGCTGAAGAAGTGGCCGTCGCTGAAGGGACAGAGGCAGAAGGACCGAGGCCCGCCCTATCTCGTCTACAACGGCACGCTCGCCGACTGTGTCCGCGAGCTGATGGGCAAGCCGATCAAAGGTATTTCGCTCTACGACATCATGACGAAGCCGCAACCGGCCTTCGACCAGACCGTGCTGTCGCCCGGCGATGCCGCCGAGATCGCGATGCGCAAGGATTTTCCGAAAGACTAATTCGAGGCGCGGCTGCCGGCCGACTTGCCCTGCTGCTTCGAGGAGGTATCCGTCGGCGCATCGAGGAAGACGACGGGTGTGCCCCGCTTCACGTTCTCGCCGAGCACACGAGCGTCCCAATTGGTAAGCCTGATGCAACCGTGAGACGCGGACTTGCTGACCCTGTCGGGCTCTGCCGTTCCATGAATGCCATAGCCCTGCGCCGACAAGCCGATCCAGTACGAACCTACCGGATTGTTCGGCCCCGGCTTGATGTCGAACGGCCTTTTGGATTTGACACTCTTGAACTTGTACTCGGGATTGTAGTGATAGGTCGGCTGCTCGTGGGTGCCGGTCACCTTCAGCGTCCCCGTCGGCGTCGGACGATCCGGACTGCCGATCGTCGCCGGGTAGAACGCGACGAGATGACTGGAGCCGTCGAACGCCTTCAACGTCGCTCGCGTCTTGTCGATCTCGACCCGCGCAATGCGCGGAAGCTCCCGTCGCGCCGGAACGTTGGCCACGACGATCGTCTCGCCGGCTTTGTCGAAGGCCTTCCTTGGATTGACAGTCTTCAACAGTTCTTCGCTCATGTGGAATTTTTCCGCGAGTCCTTCGAGCGGACTGGTGTAGCTCAGCGCCTCCAGTGACTTCATCTCGTCGAGCTTGGCCGGCAGCCTCTTGAGGAACGGCCCCTTCACGTCTGCATCGGTGATCTTGTAGTCGACGACGACAGGACCTTCGCTCGCCGCGCTCAGCTGGTCCCACAGTTCCGGGGCAATCGTCTTGTCGAAGGCGATCCCGTTCTGCTCGGCGAACGCCTTCATCGCCTTCTGCGCGTTCTCGCCGAACTTGCCGTCGATCTGGCCGGGCGAGAATTGCGCACGATCGAGCAAGATCTGAAGCTTCATCACCGAAGCGTTGAGCTTGTCGGTTGCCGGCTGCTTTTCGGGACGCGCAGCATCATTCACCGCCACTGCGTCGAGATTTCCCGCGAATGCCGGGCAGAAGAACCAGAGCGACATCACCGCGCCAAGTATCCATCGCATCATGATCGCTCGTCCCAATTCGCAAAGTGATCCGCAAAACGACGAAGAGTTTCTCTTTGGGAACACCGTAGTAACACCGAGGGAACCCATGAGACCGCAGCTTTGCCGCAATCGCGCGGTTAAGAATTCCTTATCGCCGGCGCATCGCTGGCCGTTCATCTCACAGTTCGAGGTTGCCCCAGCAAATGCGATTTGTCGTCGCGGCTTGCGCCGCGTTCATGATTTTGATGTGCGACCTCGATCCGCCGGCGTCCCGGCAAACATCAGCATTCGACACCACTACTCTCCAGAACAATCATGCCTCGCCACTTGTTCCGGTGGTCGAACTCTTCCTCACCAGCGTGCAGGCCATCGAGCTCGCCAATGCACACGCAGCCCTTGAGGAGAAGAGCGAACCGCCGCGCGCAGCAGAGACCGTCGCCGAGGGGCCGATTTCACCGACAGACCGATTCTGCCACGCGCTTCGCGAAGCCGCCGAGGCCAGCGGCATTCCGGTGCCGTTCTTCGCGCGCCTGATCTGGCAGGAGAGCCGCTTCAAGTCGAACGAGGTCAGCCACGCCGGCGCGCAGGGCGTCGCGCAGTTCATGCCGGAGACCGCGGCCGAGGTCGGGCTCGATGATCCCTTCGATCCCATGAAGGCGCTGCCGGCATCGGCAAAATTCCTGCGCAAGCTCCGTGACGATTTCGGCAATCTCGGCCTCGCCGCCGCGGCCTACAACGCCGGTCCCGGCCGCATCCAGAAGTGGCTGGCCAAGGAGAGCGAGCTGCCGCGCGAGACGCGCGATTATGTTCGCATCATCACCGGCACCAAGGCCGAGGACTGGACCGAGCGCGCGGAAGCGCTTGCGATCCGGATCGACCTGCCGCGCGAGGCGCCGTGCGAAGGCATCGGCAGCCTCTCGAAAGCCAGGGATGTTGCCTGGGTTCCGGTCAACCTGACGCCATCGGTCACGACCATCATCCGCAAGGCAGAACAGCTTGCCGCGCGACTGACGGCGAGCCGCGCCCGCAAGCGGTTCGCAACCATGCTCCGGAAGAACACTTCGGCGCACGGCAAGGCGCGCAGCATGATTGCAGCACGCGCGGCCGGAAAGAGCGCGAAGGCACGCGCCGTTCGCTTCGCATCACGCGAACGGCCTTCCGGCTAGTTTTGGAGCCGCCCGAGCGCTAAAACGCTCCGTTCCACTTTCCCGGACAGGGGGATGGCCCCTGTGTCCGCACGGAACCTGCGATGCCATTGAAGAGTGCCGGGATCATCGCCTATCGGAAGCGCCGCAGGCTCGAGGTTCTCCTCGTTCATCCCGGAGGGCCGTTCTGGCGCAACAAGGATCTCGGCGCATGGTCGATCCCGAAGGGCGAATATGCGGACGAAGACGATGCGGAAATCGCCGCGCGGCGAGAGTTTGCCGAAGAGCTTGGGCTTGAGCTGTCCGTGCCGCTGATCGCGCTTGGAGAGGTCAAGCAGCGCGGCGGCAAGCTCGTCACCGCGTTTGCGGCCGAGCTCGACATCGATACGAGCAGCATTCGCAGCAACACGTTCGAGATCGAATGGCCGCCACGCAGCGGCAAACGGCAGACCTTCCCGGAGGTCGACCGTGCCGAATGGTTCACGCTCAAAGAGGCGCAGGAGAGGATCAATGCAGGACAACGCCTGCTGCTTGATCGGCTAGAGCGATTGGCCAGCGGCGAGTAGGCGCGTCGCGATGACGGCTATTCCGAGCAAAGCAGACTTTCCTACTCCGCCTTGATCTTCGCGGCCGCCACGACCTCGGCAAGCTCCTTCGTCTCCTTCGCGATCTTGGCGGCGTACTCAGTCGGGCTGAGTACGCTGACCACGCCCTGCGAGCCAAGCTTCTCTTCAACCGTCGGGTCCTTGGCAGCAGTGACGATCTCCCGGTGCAGCATCTCCAGGATCGGTGCCGGTGTCGCCTTCGGCATGAAGAAGCCGACCCAGAACGAGATGTCGAAGCCGGGATAGCCGGCTTCCGCAACGGTCGGCACATCGGGCAGCGCCGGCAGCCGCTCGGCCGAGGATACCGCGAGCGCGCGCAGCTTGCCGGCCTTGACCAGCGGCACGGCGGAGAGCGGATCGAACACCGCCAGCACCTCCTGCGCGAGCAGGCCGACCTCGGATGCCGAACCGCCGCGATAGGGCACGTGGATCATCTTGATGCCGGCCCTCTGGCTGAGCAGCTCCATGGCGAGATGGGCGAGATTGCCGTTGCCGCCCGAGCCGTAAGCGAGCGCGCCGGGTGCGGCCTTCGCGGCGGCGACGAGATCGGCGACAGTCTTGATGCCGGCGGTCTTGGGATCCTCCGGATTGACCACGAGCACCAGCGGCGCCGAGACCACGGTCGTGAGCGGCGCGAAGTCCTTCTCCGGATCGTAGCGAATATCTTTGAACAGCGTCTTGTTGAGCGTGATCGTGGACGAGTTGCAGGCGAGAATGGTGTAGCCATCCGCGTCCGCGCGCGCGACGCCTTCGGCGGCGATCATGCCATTGGCGCCGGCGCGGTTCTCGACCACGAAGGGCTGGCCGAGCTTGTTGCTTAAGCGATCGCCGATGATGCGCGCGACCACGTCGACCGGGCCGCCGGCGCTGAAGCCGACCGCGATCTTGATGGGCCGCGCCGGATATTTCTGCGCGAGCGCCTGTGTCGTCACGCACAATCCGGCGACAATCGCCATCAGGCGAAGCGTTCGTTGCATTCGTTCCCTCCCCAGACCTCATCGCGCCGCTTGTGCATGCTTGTTGGCGCGGCGCGCTCGAGGGACATGATGAGCGGCGGCGCCGAAATTCGCAATCGCGTCTGCGCGCCGGCATTCCGCCGCGGCACGAGAGAGCAGCTCCGCAACAAAAAATGCGAAAACAACCCCATGCACAGTAGCCGACCGTTGTCGAAACAACGACTTGGGCAGGACAAGGCATATTTCTGGTATTACGAATTCGAATTGACACGTCGGGCAAAACACCGGCATAATGGCATGATCGCAACGGCCGTGAGCGCCAAGGCCATTTCAGCCCTGCGCGGCTCGAGCTGGTTGCACGTAAGCCCTTCATCGACATCTGAAAATCGCAATCACCGCGCGGCACGCGCGCGACCGGCTTCGCGCCGCAAGCGCTCGCGCCGGCGCCAGCAAAGGACCTTAGGACATGACGCCATTTCCCCATCGCACCAGCATGTCACCGATCGCGGCAACGGATCGCAGCAGACCCACGCCCCGGATCAAGCTCACCCGACGGCGCCTGGAGATCCAACATCCCGACGCACAAACTGGCGAACGGCTGCTGGCCGAGGCGCTCGGCGCAGTCGATCGCGACGCGCTGCACGGCATCCTCAAGCAATTGCTCAAGGCGAGCGTGATCGAGCAGAAGCCCAATGAGGCCAACCTCGCCTTCATGATCTCGATGATGAAGAGCATCGCACCCAGGGACTCGGTCGAGGCCATGCTGGTGGCGCAGATGGTGTCCGTCCACGTCGCGGCGATGCGCTCCGCCTGCCGCCTCGCCTTCACCGACCATCTTCAGCAGCAGGAAGGCATCACCCGCGCATTGACCCGGCTGGCCCGAACTTTTGCAGCTCAGATCGAGGCGCTCAGCCGCCACCGCAGCAGCGGCGAGCGCGCCATCACGGTGCAGAATGTGTCGGTGCAGGACGGCGGTAGCGCCATCGTGGGCAACGTCACGCAGCATGCGAGCGTCATCGTGGCGGAAGCGAGCGCGGCGGATACCACTGCGAATGCAGAAACGACCGCGGCGGAGAACGGCGCCAGCGCATGAGCCGCGATCACGTCCGTAACACGGATGCCATGCAGTCGAGCCCGCGCTGCGGCGCACGGACGCGCGGGGGCACCGTCTGCCGCGCGCCGGCGCTGCATGGCAAGGCCCGCTGCCGCATGCACGGCGGCGCGTGGGGATCGGGCGCGCCGAGGGGAAATCAGAATGCGCGGAAGCATGGCGCATTCGCACAGGACGGACTAGCGGAGCAGCGCGCGATCCGGGCGCTGCTGGGTGAGACAAGGAAGCTGCTGGCCGAGCTGAAGTCAGGTTAGCGTCCGGATTCAAATGCTCGCGGCCTCGGAACTTCCCGCGCTGGCATCGCTTTGAACTCCGCAAATGGAAGAATTCGCCATGACCTCCGAAACGGAACTGAAATTCCGCGTTGCGCCGCGAAACTTGTCGTCAGTGTTGCGGAACGGCCGTTTGAGCGGGCGGCGCGGCGACCAGTGCGAACAGTCGCTCGCGTCGACCTACTACGATACGACCAAGCATAAGCTCAAACGCCATGGCGTGACGTTACGCGTCCGCAAGATCGAGGGCCGCTACGTGCAGACCGTGAAAGCCGGCGGCGCGGGCAGCGTGACGCGGGGCGAATGGGAGCACGAGGTTTCCGGTGCAACCCCCGACCTGAGCAAGACGAGGCATACGCCGCTCCAGGAGCTTGCGACCCGAAAGCTCCCGCGCAAGCTGAAGCCGGTCTTCCGGACCGACATTCATCGCATGGCGCAGGCCCGACGCGTCCGGAAGAGCCAGATTGAACTTGCGGTCGACCGCGGTCGCATCAGCGCCGGGGGCCATTCGCGGCCGGTTGCCGAGCTGGAGCTGGAACTGAAGTCCGGCCATGTTGCAGACCTGTTCCGCCTTGCCCGCGATCTCGAGCGCAGAACTGGGGCAGAGCTCGATCTGCGCTCGAAGGCCGAGCGAGGTTATCTGCTCGTCGCGGGCGGTGGCGGCGGCGCGCAACGCGCCGAACCGATCGCGCTGAAGGCTGGGCTGTCGCCGCGCGAGGCCTTCCGAATCATCGCGCATTCGACGCTGCGTCACGTCACGGCGAATGCCGATCCGGTGCGTGACATGGACGCCGAAGGGGTCCATCAGATGCGCGTCGGCCTGCGGCGCCTGCGTGCGGCCATCTCGTTGTTCGCCGATATCATGCCGCGCGCGAGCACTGCGCGGATCAAGGCCGAGCTGAAATGGCTCACGGGCGAACTGGCGCCTGCGCGTGAAATCGACGTGTTCCTGAACGAGAGCATCCGGCCGATCACCGAGCAGGACGTGCCGCGACGCGGCGCCCGCGCGATCCGCAAGAGATTCTCCGGGCAACGACAGGCGGCATTCGAGCGCGCACGCGAGGCCGTGATGTCGGGGCGTTACCGCCGCCTGCTGATCGACGTGATCGAGTGGATCGAAGGCGGACGGCCTCACACCGATGACGACCGCACGATCCCCGCCTACGCCGCGGAGATGCTCGATCGGCGCATCCGGAAGGCGCGCAAGCAGGGCAATCGCCTGAACGATCTCGATCCGATGCAGCGTCACAAGCTGCGGATCAAGATCAAGAAGATCCGCTACGCCGTGGATTTCTTCGAGAGCCTCTACAGCGATGGCGACCAGAACGAGCTCGCAGCCCTGTCCGACCGGCTGAAGCAGATTCAATCCGCGCTGGGATCGCTGAACGACTTCATGGCGCATCGCGAGCTGGCGACGGAGGCTGCATTGACGGCGCCGCCTGCGCACCGCCGCGCCCAGGCTTTCGCGGCGGGCATCATCGTCGGTGCGGAACGCAAGGCCGCGGACGGCCTGATGCAGGACGCAGCAAACGAGCTGCATCGGTTGCGCCGGCTGCGCGCGGCGCCGAATGGACGAGCGTAGGAGCACCGACATGGGATCCGACATGGCTTGGGTCGGCAATTGGCGAAATCAATTCGGCTCCATCTTGCGCATCACTGATGATGCGAACGGCCGCATCGCGGGGAATTTCGAGACCGCGCTCGAAGACAGCGGTTTTTACGGGCAGGCGGTGCCGATCACCGGGTTTCACAAGGGCAATTGCATCGCCTTTGTCGCGGTGGGCTCGTCTGCGACGGGCGACCGGGCCGTCTCCTATACCGGACTACTGCGTCACGGAAAGATGGAGACCGCCTGGTTCGTGACCGCAGACCAAGCGCTGAGCGCGGCCAGGGAGGGCGAGCCGGCGAAGCTGAAACCGGTGAACTGGTGGCGCGCCGTGACCACGAACGTCGATACGTTCGAACGGAGCTACGGCTACTCATAAATCGTGTCCGCTTCGCTCTTCTTACGGCGCACAGCGGATTTTCTCGTGAATTCCAACCGCGTTGCGCGAAAAACCCCGCCTACTGTCCGTCCACGGAGAAGGCGAGCAGCACGTTGCCGGGCGCGGTACCATAATTGGTGTAGCCCGAGTTGACGTAGAGGATGCCCCCGGCGATCACCGGTCCCGGCCCATCGAGCGAGCCGCCATGCGCCGACACGCCGTTTACGGTCGCATAGTCCCGTATGGTGTCGACGTCCCAGATGATCTCGCCGCTCTTGGCGGCATAGGCCCGCAGGTGGCCGTCCAGTCCGCCGGAGAACACCACACCAGGAATGGCGGTTACCGCAGCCGACTGCGCGGGGCTGCATCCCGGCCGATCTCCGCAGCCCGGATGTGCCGTGTGCCAGACGATCTCGCCCGTCGCCTGGTTCATCGCATACAGCCCGCCGCCCTGACTTGGATCGAGCTTCATGGGTATCCCGAAGACCGATTTCTGCGCGCCGGCGGCGGCCGGCGGCACGGCCTTCATGCCGACATCCGACACCGCGACATAGACGTTCGCATCATCCGCAGCCGAGCCCCATTGCACGCCGCCGAGTGTGCTGCCGAGTCCCACCCGGCGCTGCCAGATGATGGCACCATCGCGGTCCGGATCGAGCGCGTACACCATGCCGGATTTCTGGCCGGCAATGAGCGCACGACGTCCGTCAGGTAGATCGACCAGCATCGGAGAGGAGCCGAAATCGAAATCGGGACCCTTGGTGCCGGGGCAGTTAGCGCGATACTGGCTGCTGCACGCGACGTTGTAGGCATCACCCTCGGTCAGCTGCCGCGACCAGGCGAGCCGTCCAGTGCCCAGATCGAAGGCCACAAACGCGTCGGAGGTCGTGGAAGCCGGGTCCAGATAACTGTCGCCCGTCGTCGCATAGATCCGACTTGTCTTGAGGTCGACGGTCGGCGACGACCAGATCGCGCCGCCAGAGGGTCCGAAGAGTTGGACACCGATCTCGTTGAGGCGGATTGGCTGGGCCGGCGGGCTGACGTAGCCGCGCCACAGCACCTCGCCGGTCCTGGCGTCGAGCGCGGCGATCAGACCGCGGAAGGTGCAGCAGGAATAGCGTGGATCGATCGCCAATACCTCTTCGACGGAGGAAACTGGCACATAAAGCACATTATTGGCCAATGTCGGCGCGCCCGTGATCACGGCCCCCGCATGCGCATCGACACGTCGCCTCCACAGCAGCTTTCCGCTCTCGGCATCGAGCGCATAAGTTTCGCCGCGTTGATCGCCGAAATAGGCGGTCGTGCCCCGCTCATCCTCGCCGATGGTGATCGCGGTGCGTACGCCGAAGCCGGCGTCGAACACCCAGCGCTGGCAGCCAAGCCTGGCATCCAGCGCATAGACCTTGCCCCCCGCACTGCCCACGAAGACCCGGCCGCCCCAAACCGTCGGCTGCGCGTAGGCTCTGGTATCGCCGGGAAAGCCGAACGCCCATTTGAGCTTCAGGCGCGGAACATCGTCCGGCGAAAGCTCGGCCATGGTAGCGGGTTGAAACCGGTGTTGAGCGATGTCGACGCCCCAGCCGTTCCAGCGCGGCAACGAAGCGTCCGCCAGCGCGGGGCCCCGCACATCGCACGTGGAATCCGGCAGTGGCTGCTGCTGCTCCGGCGCTGTCCCAACGAGATAGCGAACGATGGCCTGAATTTCGCGTTGGCTCAGGTCGCGCCCCTGCTGGCTCATCATGCCGAACATCAAGGCAAAGCTCATGCGCTCAGGCCTGAATTGCCGCAGCGCGTTGGCGTCAGGCGCGCGTGCCACGCCACCCTCGTGGCACGATGCGCAGCGCGTGCGGTAGAGCACCTCGCCGTTTAGCGCCTCCTCCGCATGATCCGGAAGCACGCCAGTGAGCATTATGCCCACTCCAAGCAGGAGGCGTGCGGAGAGCGTGCATCCAGAGCGGCGCCTGGCCGTACTCGTCATTCTCGCCTCCCTCGCATAACTGAAGCGTGCTTCGGCAACAGAAGATCTGCGCGCGGGTCGTCAACGCGTACCACGAATAAACAACCAAAGCGAGCTTGAGGGATCCAGGATTACCGGTGGCGGTCATCTCCCGATAGGGTCCTGTGACGGGCCGCCCGCGCCGCGGCTTATCCGCTTGCGCGGCATCTGCCTCGTAGGCGCTTCGGGAAGTACCCGAAAGTGCAGTTCTCAGGCGCAAACGGGACGCAGGAACGGTGAGGGTCCACAGAGAGCCAATTTCGGCGGATTGGATCCATCGGGACTTAAGCGGATTCATGTCCGCGCTAGCGCGGCGTGATCTCATTGACGGCAGCAATCTGCAGCCCAGCCTCGTTCAGCGCTTCGGTGATCTGCTTGGCCAGCAGCTTGGCTTCTTCGGTTCCGATTTGGACGTCAGGATGTCCCTTGAAGAACGCGCAAACCGTCGTGGCAATGATGGTATTCACCTGGTGCGGATCATCCATTTTCTGCACGCGAAATTGCGAATGACTTCACCGGATCGCCAGTGTGTCAGCCTGCAGGACCGAGACGGTCATCGCAAGCCAAAGAACGAAAGAATGGCCGCGATCACAACGACGAGCCCTATGAGGTAATCAGGCCGTTCATCGCAATTCTCCTTTTCGATTTGATGACTTGGATTTTATTCGAGGGTCGTGGGCGTATCCTTGGCATTACACTGCTGAACGGTCAGCTTCTCGATCTCCACTTCCTTCTCTATGGCCGTTAGAGAGTTGCCGATCTTGTCGACGATCCTGACCAGATCGGTATTGGAGATGCGAAGCCGCTTGCGTACGGACTTGACCTGCACTGCGTTCGCAAGATCGAGCGTTGTGCGGATGGGCCGTGGCGGTCTTGAGGACAGCATGAGTAGATCTCCTGACCGAGGTAAGAGCGACGATGTCTTTTTTGTTCCTATCGTCCGCCGACCGAAGGCCCCCGAACGGAGATGAGTACGGCGAGGCGGCTGGCAGCCGTCGCGGGCACCGCGGAGCCAGCTACGACAGGTTCAGATGGCCGCCCTCACCCGCGCGGCGTAACGCCATGGCCCGCTACCGCGCCGCGAACGGTTTCGAGGGTGGCGCGTTGCAACGCGGCTCGCCTCTCGGCAATGGCATTGCTCAAGAGGTCGAGCACCAGCCCGAATGCCGCCAGCTCCTCTCCCTCGATAGCGCCGTCATCGTAGCACTCCAGCGTTTCAGCGATGATGGCGTCGGCCTCGCGCTGCAGGGCCAGAAGTTCCTGATTGGATTCCACGGTCCGCGCGCTGGACACCATGGCCAGGATTCTCTTGCGATGGCTGGTGTTGTCCTCCCTTTCGTCGCGGTTCAAATAGCGACGCAACCAGGCGCCGGCCGAGCCGATTCCGGAGAGAAGCAGGAGCCCGAACCAGAAGTAATCCCCATACCGGTCGAGGAAGGTGCGTTCATTGCCGTCGATGACGGCCGCCGCTCCCCGATGGACCTGCAGCTCGGTGTCCTTCTCGAGGTCCGGCTTGGTGATGTGCGCAGCGCCGGGGGCCAGCCGCGCAATCGTCTGGCGAACGGCAAAGAGCTGCCGGAAAAAGGCGGCGACCGTCGTTTCGGACAAGGTCTTTCTCGCCACGATGAGATGGCTGACGCTGACTGTCTCAACTTTGTCATCCGGCCAAGCTGGATCCGCATTGAAGACGCTGGGCGGAATCTCCTCGGATTCATAGCGGGGATACTTCAGGGCGATCGCTTCCGATGTCTCGATGGCGAGAAACTTCGGCTCGCCGCGTGCCCGCGCCGTTGCGACGACGGCCTCCGCTGTAATTTTGCTGTCGAGCGGCCCGACCGCCATGAATGCATCGAGGGTGCGATCGCGCGCCAGCTCCTGGATCTGTTCAGTGCCAAAGTGCGTCACCGCGACCTTGTCCGCCTGCACTCCGGCGGCGCTCAGGATGACGCGCAGCAACGCGGCGTTCGCCGGGGTCCGCCCGATCACTCCGACACGGCGCCCCGCGAGATCGGCGACCTCCTTGATTTTCGGCGGGTTCTTTCTTTTCGAACTCTTGCCGGCAAGTCCAGACGGCGCCCACAGCACAACGAAGTTCTTGCGCAAGACAGCGACGGTCTGCGCCGCGGCGGGCATTTCCAGGTCGCCGCGGCCGACGGCAAGGTCCGCCTTGCCGGCCCCAAGCAGGGCGAGAGACTCCATCGCCCCTTCGGTTTTGATCGGAGCCAGCCTGATAGTTCGGCTTTCGCTGCCGAAGGCATCGGCCATCGCCTGAATGACTTTGTAGTCGTCGCTGCCCGGCGGTCCAACGGCGATCCGGAGAACGTCCGGCCGCAACGCATAATAGAGTGCACCCGCTGCGGCGCCAAAAACAAGAAATCCAACGGCGAGGACCAACAGTAAGGAATTGCTCCTTCTCCGCTCTCGGCGGGCCGCGTCACTGGTCGTCTGACTTGGGCTCTCGGACGAGGACATTGCCGCTGCCGCCGCAGATCAAGGCGCCTCCCGCTTGGCAGGATACCACGTTTTCCCGAGCATAACGTCTTGGCGGCCGTCCTGGTTCACAACCGTCCGAGGCCTGAACGCCTGCCAAGCGCGCCGTCGTGACGCCCGGCACCCGGCAAGGGTCATGCTGATTGCCGGCTGCCTGCACCTGGTCTTTCGCGCGGTGATCCAGAGAAGCCACATTCCGGAATGAGGGGGTCCCGCTGCCGCCATTGGCGCCCGCCCCGCGATCATGTACGCCGATCCGAAATCTACTCGGGACGGGACGCCCATGACGACCGCTGCCACGAAAGACGCGGGAGATGGCACCCGCGCCCTGATCTTTGCGCTGCTTGCGCTGGCCTGCGGCCACATGCTCTCGACCTTGTTGCGCACCATTCCGGCCGTCAGCCTCGACCTGATGGCGGCGGATTTCCATATCGAGCCGCAGGCGCTCGCCAGCCTCACCTCGGTCTATCCCTTCGCCTTTGCCGCGGCGCAGATCCCGGTCGGCGCGGCGATGGATCGCTTCGGCGTGCGGCCGGTGGCGCTCAGCCTGCTCGCGGGAACCGTGATCGGCGCCATCGCGTCGGGGTTTGCGACCGGCCCTGCGAGCTTTGCAGTCGGGCAGGTGCTGCTCGGCGTTGCCACCTCGGGCATGCTGATGTGCCCGATGACTCTTGCCGCCAAGCAATTGTCGGCCGGCCGTTTCGGCCTGTGGTCGGGCGCGATCCTCTCGATCGGCAATATCGGCATGCTGCTGTCGTCGAGCCCGCTCGCCTTCGTGGTCGACAATTGGGGCTGGCGCGCCGGGTTCTGGATCTCCGCGGCTGGCGGCGTCGCGGTGGCGCTCGCCGTGTTCGTGCTGGTGCCGCACCAGGCGGCCGAGCACAAGGACGATTCCTCGCCGCTGTCGCAGATGATCGAGGTGCTCCGGCTCGGACTGTCACGGCCCTTGCGCGGCCTGATCGCGTTGGCGCTGGTGTCACTCGCGAGCTCGCTGGTGCTGCGAGGCCTGTGGGGCGGACCGTGGCTGATGCAGGTCAAGGACCTGTCGCGGGTCGAGGCCGGCAACCAGCTCGGCGCGTTCACGCTGGCGATGATCGCCGGCCCTCTCTGCATCGGCATGATCGACCGCAGGCTGGGCCACCGCCGCGCGCTGGTGGCGGCCTCGCATATGGTCGGGGCGCTGCTCCTGGCGCTGATGGCGTTGGGGGCGCCGCATTACGCGGTCTCCGTGCTGTTCGGCCTGCCGATGATGCCGCCACAATACGACCTTGTGCTGTTTGTGCTCATTGGCCTTGCGACCTCCGCGCAGCCGCTGCTGTTCGGCATGTCCCGGCAGCTGGTCGATGCGCAAACCACGGGCAAGGCGCTCGCGGCCGTGAACCTCGCATTCTTTCTCGGCGCGGCCTTGATGCAGTCGGTCACCGGTGCGGTGGCGGCGCTCGCCGGTCTGCCGGCGGTGCTGCTGTTCATGGCTGCCATGCTGGCATTCGGCGTGCTGATCTTCTTGGCTTACACCTCGCCAAGCCCATAAAGCGCGATGAGATCAGAATGAATCGTCATCGCGCTTTAGGTTATTTGTTTGAACATGATCTTTTCGGAAAACCGCTGCACACTTTTCCGGATCATGCTCTAGGATGACGCGCCCCGCCCGCCAAAGGAATCACTCATGCCCGTCGACACCAAGGCCGCCACCGACCGCCTCATGCGCTTCCTCGCCGTCGAGGGCGTGACGGGACAGGAGGCGGCGATCGGGCGAGAGCTCACGGCCGCGCTGAAGGAAAGCGGCGTGCCGGCCAAGACGATCCGGCTCGACGAT
This sequence comes from Bradyrhizobium sp. DN3, assembly GCF_041357655.1. Lineage (NCBI taxonomy): Bacteria > Pseudomonadati > Pseudomonadota > Alphaproteobacteria > Hyphomicrobiales > Nitrobacteraceae > Bradyrhizobium > Bradyrhizobium sp. DN3. The sequence continues at coordinate 501,942 of NZ_JAULLN010000001.1, forward strand.
GCCAACACGCGCATTCCCGTGCCGACCGAGACCGGCAACCTCATCGTCGACCTGCCCGGCCGCGGCGCGCTGCACAACCAGCCGCGCATCATGTTCATGACCCACATGGACACCGTGCCGCTCTGCGCCGGTGCGAAGCCGAAGAAATCGGGGCGCAAGATCGTCAACGCGGCCAAGACCGCGCTTGGCGGCGACAATCGCTGCGGCTGCGGCGTGCTGGTGACGCTGGCCGCGGAGCTCGAAAAGCAGAAGCTCGATCATCCTCCGATCACGCTCTTGTTCTGCGTGCGCGAGGAGAGCGGGCTTTATGGCGCGCGTCACGTCAAGCTCGACGAGCTCGGCTCGCCGGTGATGGCGTTCAACTATGACGGCGGCTCGGCCTCCAATGTCGTCATCGGCGCGGTCGGCGCCGACCGCTGGACCGTCGAGATCTTCGGCCGCGCCTCGCATGCCGGCGTGGCGCCGGAGCGCGGTATTTCCTCGACCATGATCATGGCGCTGGCGCTTGCCGAGGTGAAGGCGGGCGGCTGGTTCGGCAAGGTGGTGAAGGGCAAGCAGCAAGGCACCAGCAATGTCGGTCCCGTCACCGGCGGCGAGGGCCGCCCCGCCGGCGATGCCACCAATGTCGTCACCGACTACGTGCATGTGCGCGGCGAATGCCGCAGCCATGACGGAAAGTTCTTCAAGGAGATCACCAAGGCCTACAAGGCCGCGTTCGAGAAGGCCGCCAAGAAGGTCACCAACGCGCAAGGCAAGTCTGGCAAGGCCAAGTTCAAGGCGCAGACCGACTATTATCCGTTCCGCATGAAGGAGAGCCTGCCCGTGGTCAAACGCGCGATCGCGGCGGTGTCCGCGGTCGGCGGAACTCCGAACATCCGCGCCGCCAATGGCGGCTTGGATGCCAACTGGATGGTCCGCCACGGCATTCCGACCGTGACCTTCGGCGCCGGACAGAACGAGGCGCACACGATCGACGAGTGGATCAATCTCGACGAATATGACCGCGCCTGCGCGCTGGCGGTGCAGCTCGCGACGATGCGGTGAGATAAGCCTGTAGGGTGGGTTAGCGCAGCGTAACCCGCCAACGCCTCTCGCCGCGGATGCAGAAACGGTGGGTTACGCCAGCGGACTGCGCTTCGCGCAGCCGCGTGCTAACCCACCCTACGAAACAAAAAACAGGGAGGCCACATGGCGCGCATCGCAACGACCGAGGCCGGACTCTACCGGATCCCCCTCCCCATCACGCTCTCCGACTCCACCCATGGCGAGATCGCCGCATTCGAGCTGATCACCTGCCGCATCCGCGATGCCGATGGCGCCGAGGGCGTCGGTTACACCTACACCGTCGGGCGCAATGGCGGCGCCGTGGCCGACATCCTCAAGCGCGAGATCCCCGCGCTGATCGAGGCACGCGAGGCCGATGACACCGAAGCGATCTGGCATCACCTCTGGTGGGCGCTGCATTATGGCGGCCGCGGCGGGCCGGTGGTGCTGGCGCTGTCCGCGCTCGACATCGCGCTGTGGGACCTGAAGGCGCGGCGCGCCAAGCTGCCACTGTTCCGCCTGCTCGGCGGTTTTGACGCTGCCGTGCCGTGTTATGCCGGCGGCATCGACCTCGATCTTTCCGTCGATGCGCTGCTCAAGCAGACCGACGGCAATCTCGCCAAGGGATTTCGCGCCATCAAGATGAAGGTCGGCCGGCCCGACCTGAAATCCGACGTCGCCCGCGTCTCCGCGATGCGGCAGCATCTCGGCGATGGTTTTCCGCTGATGGCGGATGCCAACATGAAATGGACGGTCGAGGAGGCCATCCGTGCCGCGCGCGCTTTCGTTCCCTACGACCTCACCTGGCTCGAGGAGCCGATCATTCCCGATGACGTCGCAGGCCACGCACGGATCATGCAGGCCGGTGGCGTGCCGATCGCGGCCGGCGAGAATCTGCGTTCGTTGTGGGAGTTCAAGAACTACATCGCCAGTGGCGCGGTGTCCTATCCCGAGCCCGACGTCACCAATTGCGGCGGCGTGAGTGCGTTCATGAAGATCGCGCGGCTGGCCGAGGCCTTCAACCTGCCGGTTACCAGCCACGGTGCGCACGACATCACCGTGCATCTGCTCGCGGCCTGCCCGAACCGCTCCTATCTGGAGGCGCATGGTTTCGGGCTGGACAAATATATCGAGCATCCGCTGGTGCTGAAGGACGGGCTTGCGCTGGCGCCGGACCGGCCCGGCCACGGCATTGGTTTTGACTGGAAGGGGCTGGCGAAGCTGGCGGGGTAGCCTTGCTGCACGCGAGGCATTCCGAGACGCTGGATGCAGCGCGCGGATATTCGGCTATGGTTTCGGCAACCGACACCCTGCGAGAGTCGCCCACCTTGACACCCGAGCTGCACCAGAAACTGACCGCGTGGCGCCAGCACCTGCATGCGCATCCCGAATTGTCCCTGCAGGAGAAGGCCACCGCCGCCTTCGTGCAGGACCGGCTCACCGAGCTCGGCATTCCCTTCGTCTCAGATATCGGCGGGCACGGCATCGTCGCGACCTTGATGCGCGGGCATGCGCAGAGGCGCGTCGGCCTGCGCGCCGACATGGATGCGTTGCCGATCACCGAGGACACCGGCCTGCCCTACGCCTCAAAAACTCCCGGCGTGATGCATGCCTGCGGCCATGACGGGCACACCGCCTCGCTGCTCGGCGCGGCGGCGCTGCTCGCCGCCGACACCGATTGGAGCGGCACGGTCGATTTCATCTTCCAGCCGGCCGAGGAAGGCTTTGGCGGCTCGCGCGCGATGGTCGCGGCCGGGCTGTTCGACCGCTTTCCGATGGAACGGGTGTTCGGCTTTCACAATTGGCCGGGCCTTGCCGCCGGCACCATCGCGGTCCATGACGGCGTCGTCATGGCCTCCGGCGGGCGCATCACCATCACCATCGAGGGCCATGCCGGGCATGCCGGCATGCCGCACCTGACGCGCGATCCAGTGATGGCGGCCGGCCATTTGATCGTGGCGCTGCAATCGATCGTGGCGCGCGGCGTCGATCCGCTCGACACCGCTGTGCTCTCGCTGTGCACGATCGAAGGCGGCACCGCGCCGAACCAGATCGCCGGACGCGTCACGATCCGCGGCACGCTGCGATACCACCGCGACACGGTCAAGGACACCATCCTCGACGGGATCGAGCGCAGCTGCGCCGGCATTGCGACCAGCTTTGGCGTCAAGGTCACGCCCGAGATCATCTGGGGTGTCGGCGTGGTGATCAACACGCCGGCGGAAGCGGGCCTCGCCCGCATCGCCGCGGAGAAGGTGCAGGCTCCCGTGCGGCGCGACCTCGCGCCCAGCATGGCCGGCGAGGATTTTGCGTTCTACCTCCAGCAGCGGCCGGGCGCCTTCGTCTGGATCGGCAATGGGGACTTGCGCGACGGCGCGGAGCTGCACGGCCCGCGCTATGATTTCAACGACGCGATCCTCCCGGTCGCGTCGAGCTGGATGGCCGAGGTCGCCAAGACGGCGTTGGCGTCGAACTAGGCCTGCTCAGGAAATCTCGCGCGGCAGTTTCCAGTCCGGCAGCGGCTCGCAAACCTCGTCCACCCGCTTGACGTGATAGCCGGCGGGCAAAAGATGGCCGCCCTCCTCGTCCGCGACGGGAACGTCGGTCACCAGTCCCTCGATCAAGGCGGCTTCCCACACCTCTTTCTCGGTCGGAAAGGGACTGCCGATCTGCTTGTTGCCTTCGAACAGCGCGTACATCGGTTCCGGTCCTGCGTTGATCAAGAGCAACGTATCGGCCGCACGGACGTTCCCTTCCGGCAAACGGCAACGGATGGCACGCAAAAGATGGCGCGCGTTCTGATCGGCACCTCCGGCTGGCACTACGCCTCCTGGCGAGGCCCGTTCTTTCCCGAGGGCGTGACGCTGAAGGAGCAGCTGCGCTACTACGCCGGACAGTTCGACACCACCGAGCTGAACGGCGTGTTCTACCGCACGCCGACGCCGGAGGCGGTGAAAGGGTGGCGGGAGCAGACCGGCCGCGATTTCGTCTTCGCCTGGAAGGCGTCGAAATTCATCACGCACTGGAAGCGCCTGTCGGGCCGCTCCGTCAACAGCCTCGAGCTGCTGGAGGATCGCATCTCACGGCTGGGCGGCAAGGCCGGCCCGATCCTGTTCCAGCTCCCGCCGCAATTCGAGGCGGACGCCGACCGCCTCGCCGCCTTCTTCAAGCTGTTGTCGCGGAGGCGGCGCTACAGCTTCGAATTCCGTCATCCGAGCTGGTATCAGCCGCGCATTCTGCGAATGCTGGCCGACGAGAACATCTCGCTGTGCCTGTCCGACCATCACGATGCGCCGGCACCATGGAAGCGCACGGCGGATTTCGTCTATGTGCGCGGACACGGGCCGAGCGGGCGTTATCACGGGCACTATACCAAAGCCACGCTCGCGCAATGGGCGCGGCGGATCAAATCGTGGAAGCGGCAGGGCTGCGACGTCTATGTCTATTTCGACAACGACCAGAAGAGCGCGGCACCGGCCGATGCACGGGCGTTGAAGAAATTGCTGTAGCAGGCGGACGCCGGCTCGCCGCGCATAGCTCGACCTCTTGATTCCAGCCGTTGACGAAGGGAACGGACATCCGCTGACCCCGCGCGTTCCGACCTCGCGGCGCGCCCCTGCGCTTGACGCAAGGCGACTTGAGAGGTCTAATAGTCACTGACAACAATTGTTCGCATTCCGAACATTTTGCTCGGACCAGAGCGGGCTCACAACACCGCGTCCGTCACCAGAGGAAACGCCAACGATGCAAGCCATCCTCAACGGCGAGAGCACGCTCATCATCACGATGATCGTCGCCTATATCGCCTTCACGTCCTGGCTCACGCTGAAACTGCGCAGCCGAACCAGCGAGCAGTTCATGACCGGCGCGCGCGCAATGCCGGCCGTCGTCGTCGGCGTGCTGATGATGTCCGAATTCGTTGGGGCCAAGTCGACCGTCGGCACGGCGCAGGAGGCCTTCCAGTCGGGCATCGCGGCAGGCTGGGCCGTGCTAGGCGCCTCGATCGGCTTCTTGCTGTTCGGGCTGTTGATGGTGAAGAAGCTCTACAATTCCGGCGAGTACACCATCTCGGCCGCGATCGCGCAGAAATACGGCAAGTCGACCATGCTCACGGTATCGGTGATCATGATCTACGCCCTGCTGCTGGTGAATGTCGGCAATTACGTCAGCGGGGCAGCCGCAATCGCCACGGCGCTGCATGTCAGCCTGCCGATCGCGATGTGCGTCATTGCTGTCGTCAGCACCTACTACTACGTGTTCGGCGGGCTGAAGGGCGTCGCCTGGGTGACGATCCTGCACAGCGCCTTCAAGGTCGTCGGCATCCTCATCATCTTTGCGGTGGCGATGTCGCTGACCGGCGGGATTGCGCCGATGCAGGCCAAGCTGCCGGCGCACTATTTCAGCTGGGACGGCAAGATCGGCTTTGCGACCATCTTCGCCTGGACCTTCGGCACGGTCGGCGCGATCTTTTCGACGCAGTTCATTGTCCAGGCGATCTCCTCGACGCCGAGCGCCGACGACGCCCGCAAGGCGACCTTCTATGCCGCCGCGTTCTGCCTGCCGCTCGGCATCCTCCTCGCACTGATCGGTGTCGCCGCGAAATTCCTCTACCCTGACATGAACAGCCTCTACGCCCTGCCGGTGTTCCTCGAGAAGATGCCGCCGCTGGCCTCGGCCTTCGTGACCACCTCGCTCGTCGCCTCGATCTTCGTCAGCGTCTGCACGGTGGCGCTCGCGATCGCCTCGCTCGTGGTGCGCGACTTCTACGTTCCCTACTGGAAGCCGACGCCGGAGCGCGAGCTGAAGATGACCCGCGTGTTCTCGGTGCTGATCGGCATTGTGCCGCTGGTCTTCGTCTTCTTCGTTCCAGAAATCCTCAAGCTGTCGTTCTTCACGCGCGCACTGCGCCTGTCGATCACGATGGTGGCGATGATGGGCTTCTATCTGCCGCTGTTTGCCAGCAACCGCGGCGCCACGGCCGGGCTGATCGGCGCGGCGGTGTCGACCACGGTCTGGTACCTGCTGGGCAACCCGTTCGGCATCGACAACATGTACGTCGCCGCCGTGACGCCGCTGGTCGTGATGGCGATCGAGCGCCTGGTGCTGGGCCGCTCGCCCACCGCCCCGGCGACACAACCAAACGCTTTGATGGAAAGGACCTCGACATGATCATCGATACCGAGATCGTGATCGCCGACATGGAGATCGTCGCCGATGGCGTCGTCCGCCCGGTTGCCGATGATCCCGAGCGGTTCGACGCCTTCATTCCCTCGCCTTGCGTGCAGAACCACGCCGCCAATCTCATGCCGCTCGCGGACGGCGATCTGGCTTGCGTCTGGTTCGGCGGCACGCAGGAGGGCATGTCGGATATCTCCATCTACTTTTCACGCCTACCCCGTGGCGCGATGCGGTGGTCGCCGGCTGAAAAGCTCTCCGATGACAAGGGACGTTCGGAGCAGAACCCGGTGCTGTTTTCCGCTCCCGACGGCACGCTGTGGCTGATGTGGACGGCTCAGCTCGCCGGAAACCAGGACACCGCGCTGATCCGCCGCCGTCTCTCGCGTGACAACGGCAAGAGCTGGGGCCCGATCGAGACGCTGTTCCCGGAGCAGCGCGGCCGCGGCACCTTCATCCGCCAGCCGGTCGTCGTGCTCGACAATGGCGACTGGCTGCTGCCAGTGTTCTATTGCCACAGCACGCCGGGCCGGAAATGGAACGGCGACGAGGACACCAGCGCGGTGAAGATCTCGTCCGATGCCGGCGCGACCTGGCGAGACGTCGACGTCCCCGGCAGCCGCGGCTGCGTGCATATGTGCATCGCGCGCCTCGACGACGGCTCGCTGCTCGCGCTGTATCGCAGCCGCTGGGCCGACAACATCTATCAGAGCAGATCCGCGGATCACGGCCGCACCTGGTCGGCGCCGGTTGCGACCGCGCTTGCCAACAACAACTCATCTATCCAGTTTACGCGGCTCGTGAACGGCCATCTCGCACTCGTGTTCAACGACTCGAGCGCCAAAGATGCGACCGACCGCCGCCTCTCGCTGTATGACGAGATCGAGGACGACCTGCCGCCGGTTCTTGCCGGTGACGGTAGCAAGGTCGACGGCCGCACCGCGTTCTGGGGCGCGCCGCGGGCACCGATGACGCTGGCGGTCTCGGCCGACGGTGGACGGAGCTGGACCAGGCGCAACGTCGAGACCGGCGACGGCTATTGCATGACCAACAATTCGCGCGAGCAAAGCAATCGCGAGCTATCCTACCCTTCCGTCAAAGAGACCGCCGACGGCGCGCTCCACATGGCGTTCACCTTCCACCGCCGCGCCATCAAATATGTGCGCGTGACCGAGCCATGGGTGATGAGCGGCGCCCGGGACTGAGATCGTGGACAAGCGGCCTCACGCCCTCGTCACCGGCGCCAGTTCGGGGATTGGCGCTGCGATCGTCGAGCGGCTGCTGCGCGACGGCTGGCGCGTCACCGGGATCAGCCGGCGGGCCGGACCGTTCGAGCATCCGGCCTTCGATCATGTGTCGCTCGACCTTGCCGACGTCGAGGCCATCGCGGACGCCGTCGCGGGCATCGCGCCGACCGCGCTGGTTCATGCCGCCGGCATGCTGAGGGTCGGCCGCCTCGGGTCGCTCGACCACGAGGAGGGAGCGGCGATGTGGCGGCTGCATGTCGACGCCGCCGAGCGCCTCGCCAACGCGCTGGTACCGCGCCTGGCGAAAGGAGGGCGCATCGTCTTCATCGGCAGCCGCACCGCATCGGGTGCGTCCGGCCGCGGACAATATGCCGCGACGAAGGCGGCGCTGGTGGCGCTCGCGCGGTCCTGGGCAATCGAGCTCGCACCTCGCGGTATCACCGTCAATGTCGTTGCGCCGGCTGCGACCGAGACGCCGATGTTGAAGGATCCCTCGCGCGCCGATGTTGCGCCAAAACTGCCGCCAATCGGCCGTTACATCCGCCCCGAGGAAGTTGCCGGCGCAGTCGCCTTCCTGCTCTCGGCGGAAGCCGCCGCCATCACCGGACAGCAGCTGGTCATCTGCGGCGGCAGCTCGCTTTGAATGCTCCGCCATCCCGGAGCTTGCAGCATGATAGCTAGATGATGCCGCCCTGCCGGAGCGCCGCGATCGCGGCCTCGTCGTAGCCGAGCTCAGCCAGGACGAGAGCGGTGTGCTCGCCAAGGGTCGGCGGGCGCGTTGCGATGTCGCCCGGCGTCTCCGACAGACGGACGGCGGCGCGGGCGACCGGCGCCGGTTTCGGCAGGCCGGGATAATCGACGTCCTGCATGAAGCCGGCGGCACGGATGTGCGGATGGTCCAGCGCCTGTTGCGGGCTGAGGACAGGTCCGGTCGGAATCATCGCTCGTCCCAGCATGTCGACGGCCTCCTGCGTGGTGCGCTCGGCGCACCAGCGCGCCATCCGCTCGCTGATGATGGGGCCGTTGTTGCCGCGGCTGATGTCGTCGGCAAAGCGCGGATCGTTCAGCCACTGCTCTTCCTCGCCCATCAGCCTCGCCCAACGCTTGAACAGCGGATGACCGGTGACCTGGCACAGCACCCAGCCGTCTTGGGTGCGGTAGATGTCGGCTGGAGCCGCGGTCTGGCCGAGATTGCCTGTCGGCACGCGGTTGACTGATATGACCGCCTGCTCGATCAGCGTGGCATTGGTGAAGGACAAGGCGGTTGCGAGCAGCGCGCCCTCGACGATCTGCCCGCGCCCGGATTTGCCGCGCTCGATCAGCGCGGCGAGCGTTCCGAACGCGCAGTGCAGCGCCGTGCCGAAATCGACCCAGTTCACCGCGGCCCGATACGGCGGATCGCCCGCGCCCGTCATGTACACCGAGCCCGACATGACCTGCCCGACGCCGTCGAAGCCGACGCGGTCGGACCAGGGCCCCGGCCCGCCAAACGCGGTGGCCGTGGTCAGGATGATGTCGGGCTTGACCGCCTTCAAAGATTCGTAATCGAGCTTCATCGCGCGCAGGGTCTGCGGCGGCAGATTGGCGACGACCACGTCGGCGGTGGCAACCAGGCGGCGCATCACCTCCTGCCCCTCCACCTTCATCGGATCGAGCGTGATGCACTTCTTGTTGCGATTGACCTGGAGGAACAGCGCGCCTTCGCCATCCTCGCCCACCGGCGCCACGAAGCGGTCCTCGCTGCCGTCGCGCTTTTCCACGCGAATGACCTCGGCGCCGAATTCGGCCAACAATGTCGCGCAATAGGGACCTGCGATATAACGCCCGAAATCGAGAACGCGGACGCCTTCGAGAACTCCTCCCATCGATCCCTTCCCCAATGTTTTCGTCAGATTACAGGGACTGCCCGCCACAGCAAGGCGGCAATGGACATGATGCCCAGCCCGCAAGATGTGAACGGCGACCAGTTTCGGCGGACGGAAATTCTGCTCTAGTATTGCCCCTAGATCCCCCAGCCAGAAGCACACATCCATGCCACAGCCATTCGATCGATCAGCCGAAGATCTCGGGAATGCGATCCATTTCGAGCACGTCAACGTCCAGGTCCCGGATCAGCGCCTGGCGACCCGGTTCTACGTCACGGGCCTCGGGCTGACCCGCGATCCCTATCTGATGGTGACCAACATGTGGATCAATGCCGGGCGAAGCCAGTTTCATTTGCCGAGCGGCAGGCCGCAGGTGCTGCGCGGCCATATCGGGCTGGTCATCGCGGGCCGCGAGGCGCTGCTGGCGCGGCTCGCATCGGTCGCAAAGAAGCTCGAGGGCACGGCCTTCGCATTCGCCGAGCGCAACGACCATGTCGAGGCGACCTGCCCGTGGGGCAACCGCCTGCGCTGCTACGAGCCAGACGCTGCGCGCTTCGGGCGCATCGCGCTCGGCATTCCCTATGTCGAGTTCGACGTGCCGGTGGGCTGCGCAGCCGGCATCTGCGCGTTCTATCCTGAAGTCATGGGCATGCCCGCCGACTTGCGGAACGGCGACGGCAAGGTTGCCGCGGTGAAGACGGGCCGCGACCAGCATCTGCTGTTCCGCGAGACCGATCGTCCGAACAGCGACTATGACGGCCACCATGTCCAGATGTACATCACCGACTTCTCCGGCCCGTACCGCAAGCTGCTGGCGCGCGGCCTGATCTCCCGCGAGGACAATCAATACCAGTACCGGTTCTGCGACATCGTCGACCTCGACAGCGGCAAGCACCTCTTCATTGTCGAGCACGAGGTGCGCAGCGCCACCCATCCGATGTTCATGCGCCCGATGGTCAATCGCAATCCGGCGATCAACAACCGGAATTATGCGTACGGGCACGACGAGGCGGCCTGGGCAATGGGGCCGGACCAGTATGAGGGATAGGGATAGGGAGCGCTGGCTGAACGTTTGAGCATGATCCCCGCGCAAACGCGTTCGGCGTTTGTCGCGAGGAAAACCGCTGCACACTTTGCGCTAACGCGGCCCTTCGGGTCCGGATCATGCTCTAGCGTCAGTCGGCAGGATCAAATCCGACAGCATCCAATGAGGGCCGGCCGATCAAATCAGTTGGCACTCACGATTGGAAATTTCCGACGCGCCGCCTGGCGTTATAGGCCACCTCGCCCTTCCCAATAGGTGGGCATCCCATAATAGCGGTGAGTTCGCGTTTCCCAGTCTCGATCCTGCCAGGAGTCATCGCTGAACTCAGGCGCATCCTTCAGCTGTTGCTCGGTGATGTTGGTCCGAAAACCGTCAAGCGACGTATCATATGTCAGAGCGCCCCAGGGAATGGGGTAGTGGCTATGACCCAAGCCAACAAATCCGCCGAAGCTCATGACCGCATAAGCCACGCGGCCTGACACCTTGTCGATGATGAGGTGATCAATCTCACCGATATTCTTTCCACCTGCACCGTACACCTCGGTTCCCTGAACATCTTCGCTCGAGATGCATTGATGATTCGGATGTGCTGTTGCGCGGGCCATGACTTTGTCTCCTTCACAAGGGGTTTTGTCGGCCTAACTCGGCCGCTCCGAGGGCGTTCCTGTCTTGGGAGAACATGTCGCAGCGCCGATCACCAACCTGTCGTCGCTGACACCGACTGTAACAACCCAGCCCTGGTCGCTCCGAGGAGGCACGCACATCTGGCGACAAGAGCCCGTGCGACAGGCCGACAAAGAAGCTACGAAAGGACGCCCAACGAGGACGGTGCAGGCACCCTCCACGTCGCGGGCTTTGTCGGTCTGCCACGACACTTTCGAGCGACAGCGCGCATCGCGCTGAGACCCGGACGGCCGGTCGCGCTCCGATGCGACTTCACTGCGTGACGAGGCCGCGCCAGACCCGGCAGCTCCCCAGCCAGGCTGATTTCGGGAGTGGTCTCAGGCTGAGCGGGAGATCTGGCTGGGGCGGGAAGGATCGAACCTCCGAATGGCGGAATCAAAATCAGTTTGATTATTCAGTGATTTTAATGCGCATTTGGAAGAAACGTCAAAAATGCGCTCTAGCTATTTCAATAGCTTACTCGTCATTTCCAAATAAGACGCAGCCCGCAGATGCGCGTTTTCGTTCAGGTCATCGCTCGGTCCCGGAACAGCGTTTCGATCAGCGGGCACTCTGGTTGAGTGCCGTCCGCGCATCGCGCGACCACGTCCTTGAGCACACGCTCCATGCGCCTCAGGTCTGCGATCTTCGCCCTTATGTCGTCGAGGTGTGCGGCAGCGATCGCGCGCACATCAGTGCAAGGCTGGTCGCGCTCATCGACGAGGTGTAATAGCTCACGGATTTCGTGAAGCGAGAAGCCGAGTTCGCGCGCCCGCAAAATGAAGCGAATACGCCGTTCGTGCGTCGCGTCGTAACTCCGATAGCCGCCCGGCGTACGCGGCAGTTCGGGCAGAAGACCTACCTTCTCGTAATAACGCACCGTCTCCAGGTTGCAGCCCGTCCGCTGGGCGAGCTCGGCCCGCTGCATGCTCTTCACCCCGGTGTGACCGCGCATTGGAGAATCTCCTTGACCCTGTAGTCGCTACAGACCTGATGCTACGATACGGCTGAAAATCCAGCAAGGAGAGAGACAAGACGTGACCGTCTGGCGAGCTGGGACAACAAGAATCGCGCCTGCATCCCGCGCCGGCGGGCCAGAACGAGACATGGTCGGACGGCAGCGCCTAGTTGCCGTTGCCGGCATCCTGGGCGCGTTTGCGGCTTCCTCCTGCTGCATCGTGCCGCTCATCCTGTTCAGCCTGGGCGTCGGCGGAGCTTGGATCGGCAATCTCACCGCACTCGCACCCTACCAGCCGCTGTTCGTGGCAGGGACGGTCGGGGTGCTGGGCTATGGGTTTTATCTCGTTTATTGGAAGCCAGGACAGACCTGCGCCGACGGCGCGATCTGTGCCCGTCCGATCTCCAATCGTATCGTTAAGGTAGCGCTCTGGCTTGCGACGCTGCTCGTGCTGGCAGCCTTTGCCTTCGGCCATGTCGCTCCGCTGCTGCTCGACGCCTGAGAACCGAGAGGAGAGCTGCCCCATGAACAAGAGCTTTGGCGTCGTCGCCCTGATCGCTCTCGCGATCTCGGGCACGGAGGCCGTTGCCGGCGAGCGCACAGTCACGTTCGCAGTCGACAACATGACCTGCGCCTCTTGCCCCTACATCGTGAAGCAGTCGATGGCGGCTGTGCGCGGCGTCGCCAAGGTCGCTGTCTCATTCGAGGCCAAAACTGCAACCGTCACCTTCGACGACGCAAAGACAAATGTGGACACGATTGCCGCCGCGAGCTTGAACGCAGGCTATCCTGCGCATGCCAAGCCGAAAGGCGGCTGAGATGGATGAGTGGGGGCCGATCCAATACGCCTCGGAAAGTGCGGCATCTCGGCCCCGATCGGGCAATGGCCCCTATGACCTCGTCGTCATCGGCGCGGGCTCGGCCGGATTTTCGGCGGCGATCACGGCTGCCGATCAGGGCGCCCGCGTGGCTCTCGTCGGCAGAGGTACCATCGGCGGCACTTGCGTCAACGTCGGCTGCGTCCCATCGAAGACATTGATCCGTGCCGCAGAACAACTCCACAATGCGCGCGTCGCCGCGCGCTTCGCCGGGATCACGGCTGAGGCCGCGGTGACCGATTGGCGGCAGACCGTTCGCCAGAAGAACGCGCTCGTCACGGGACTGCGCCAGACCAAATATGTCGACCTGCTGCCGGCTTACCGGGACATCACTCTTCGCGAAGGGCCAGCGCGTTTTGCGGACGGCGGGGTCGCGGTAGATGGCACGCACATTCTTGCCAGCAAGATCATTGTCGCGACCGGCGCGCGTCCGTCAGTTCCAACGATCTCCGGTCTCGACACCGTGCCTTATCTGACGAGCACGACGGCGCTCGATCTCGAGACTCTGCCGCGGTCGCTGCTCGTGATCGGCGGCGGCTATGTCGGGGCGGAGCTTGCCCAGATGTTCGCCCGCGCCGGCGTAACCGTGACGCTGGTGTGCCGATCCCGTCTGCTCCCAGAGGCCGAGCCTGAAATCAGCGCGGCGCTCACGCAGTATTTCGTGGATGAGGGCATCCGTGTCGTCGCCGGTGTTATTTACCGCGAGATCCGGAAGACAGGAGAAGGCATCGCGATCACCGTCGCGCGCGGCGAACAGAATCTAGTAATCGAAGCCGACCAGGCGCTCATTGCCACCGGGCGCACACCCAACATCGAAGGCCTTGGGCTTGCCGAATACGGGATTGCCGTATCGCCAAAGGGCGGCATCGTCGTCGATGAGCATATGCGAACCACCCGGACTGGCATCTACGCCGCCGGAGACGTGACGGGTCGCGACCAGTTCGTCTACATGGCGGCCTATGGCGCCAAGCTCGCGGCGATCAATGCCTTGAATGGCGATAGCCGGCGCTACGACAACCGCGCCATGCCGGTCGTCGTGTTCACCGACCCGCAAGTGGCAAGCGTCGGCCTCACGGAAGCTGCGGCACGCAACGCCGGGCACGACGTGCGCGTTTCTACGATCGGTCTCGACCAGGTGCCGCGGGCGATGGCCGCTCGCGATACCCGTGGGCTGATCAAGCTGGTGTCGGATGCACGGAGCGACCGGCTGCTCGGCGCGCACATCCTCGCACCGGAAGGTGCTGACAGCATTCAGACGGCTACGCTCGCAATCCGACAGGGCCTGACTGTCGCTGATCTCGTCGAGACGATCTTTCCCTATCTGACCACCGTCGAAGGCCTCAGGCTCGCAGCGCTGTCGTTTGGCAAAGAGATTTCCAAATTGTCGTGCTGCGCTGGGTGATCGTCGTCGAGGCCCGAACGCGGCGGCGGCGAAAGAGAATACGCTCTCGCCACCTGCTCAGATGCTCCAGGCACTTCGCCAGAGAACCCGTGCACGGGCGGCGGACGGTCACTCCATCAACGCAGGCCGGGCGGGATGCACCCTCGGGTCCCAACACGGCAGTGCCAACCGACCTTCCTTCCATGACTCCAGCCGGGCGGCCTGAACGCAGGACCATGCATTTGCGCTCTCGCCATCATGGGTCTGTGCGTGGCCGTCGGAGACATTCGGCTAGCACTAAAGCCAGTGTGCGCACCGGCCATGCCCTGGCCACTCATACCCATGCCAGATCGCTGCGCATCAGCAGGACCGGCTATCGCAACGCAAAATCCAATGGCTGCAGTCATAGCGAGCAAGTTCTTCCACATAGAGCGTCTCCTTTTCGGCCATGCCCTGCACCTCAACTCTCAGAAGCGAAACGCCGGGCACAAAGACGCGTTCCCATGGACGGAGGAGCGCGCGAATGACTAATGAGTCAGTTTCTGACGCAGAGGTCAGTCTTAATGCGATGCGATCAAGGACCTGCTACCGCGACCGCCGGGCCTACTTGGGAAGCCTCTGATGTAACCTTTCGCCCTCCCGGGGCGAACTTGCTTATTGGCGGGCCGGTTCGGCGCGCCGCAACAGCAATTCGCGTACTGTCGCGCAGCAAACCCGCATTCGGAGGAATGGATATGTCCAATCGCAGCCTATCCGCACTGGTCGCCGGCGCCTTCGTCACAGCCGTCGCATCGCTCGCCGTCGCCCCGGCCGCCGCACAGATGAAAGGCGGCATGGAACACATGGGGAAGGGCGACATGGAAAAGATGATGAAGGAAAAGCAGGCCGAGACTGCAAAGGCGCTGAAATCCGGCAAGATGGAGAAGTGCTTCGGCGTGGCGCTGAAGGGACAGAACGACTGCTATGCGGGGCCGGGCACGACCTGCGCCGGGACCAGCACGGTCGACTACCAGGGTAATGCATTCAAGCTCGAGGCCAAGGGCACCTGCACGACCATGCAGACGCCGAAGGGACCGGGAAGCCTGACCGAAAAGAAGGCCTGATGAAGTGGGTTGGCGGGCATCCACTGCCCGCTTACCCCTTCTTTGATTGGAGGTTGCCGTGCCGCTTGCGTTGTCTTGCACGCGAAACTGCATTCCTGCGCGCGGGGGCGTTGGCCTCAAGGCCGCACACTACCGCACGATTGTCGAGACGCAGCCCGACATCGGCTTCTTCGAGGTTCATGCGGAAAACTACATGGGCGCCGGCGGACCGCCGCACCGCTATTTGTCAGCCGTTCGCGAGCGATACCCGCTCTCGCTCCACGGCGTTGGCCTCTCGATCGGCGCCGACCGGCCGCTGGATAAGGAGCATCTGAAGCGCCTCAACCAGCTGATCATTCGCTACCGACCGGGCCTGTTTTCGGAGCATTTAGCCTGGTCGTCCCACGACACCGGGTTCCTCAATGACCTGCTGCCCGTGCCCTATATCGGCGAGACGCTCGCCCGCGTCGTCGAGCATGTGGATGAGGTGCAGAGCACCCTCGGACGGCAGATGTTGCTGGAGAATCCCTCGACCTACGTCGCGTTCGCCGAAAGCACCTATTCGGAAATCGACTTCATCGCCGAGGTGGTCCGGCGCACCGGCTGCGGCCTCTTGCTCGACGTCAACAACGTCTACGTCGCCTCGACCAATCAGCAATGGGATCCGGTCGTGTATATCGAGGCCTACCCGCTCGGACACGTTCAGGAAATTCATCTTGCCGGCCATACAATGGATCTCGACGGCAAGGGCCGGCCACTGCTGATCGACACCCATGATCGTCCGGTCGACGAGATCGTCTGGGATCTCTACGCCCATACAGTCGGACTCACGGGACCGCTTCCCACCTTGATCGAATGGGACGCCGATGTGCCTGCCTGGGCCACGCTCCAGTACGAGGCCGAGCGCGCCGAGGCCATCATGCTTGCAACCAGATCGGAGGCCACACGTCGTGCAGCAGCTCGCTGAAAGGCAGCGCGATTTCGCGGCGGCTCTGCTGGATCCAGGGCTGCCGATGCCGCATGGTCTTGTCGGTCCGGACGGTGAACCAGACCCGAGGCGGTTCGCCGTATATCGCAACAACGTCGCGGTCAGCCTCATTGAGGCCTTGGACGATGCGTTCCCGGCGGTGCAGCGCATTGTAGGCGCCGACTTCTTTCGTGCCATGGCGCGCGCTTACGTCATGGTCCAGCCGCCGCGCTCGCCAATCATGCTGGATTACGGCGCCGGCTTCCCGGAGTTCATCCGGAGCTTCGAGCCGGCTGCCGGGCTGCCCTACTTGGAAGACGTTGCACGGATCGAGCGCGCCTGGACAGAGGCCTATCACGCACCCGAGGCGTCGCCGATCGATCCAGGCACGTTCAGCGCGGTCGCTCCGGACCAGCTGCCCGCGATGCAGCTCGAGCTTCACCCGTCGCTGCGTCTGGTCCGATCGCACTTCCCGGCGCTGACGATCTGGCAAATGAACCTTGCCGACGGCATCCCGGCTCCGGTCGATCTGGCCGCCGGTGGCGAGGATGCCCTGGTCGTCCGCCCCGTCGCCGACGTTGAGGTTCGTTTGATCCCCAGGGGCAGCTTGGAGTTCATCCAGGCGCTGAGCGACGGAAAGCCGGTACTCGCCGCGCTGGAGGACGCCTTAACCGCGAATTCCCGGTTCGATCTTTCGGCCAACCTTGCCGATCTTATGCGCGCGGGTGCCTTTGCTGGCTACAGCCTGGCGCCGGAATTGATGCGGACATGAGCATGCATCTGAACATCGCGACGATCGATAGTGCCGCTCGGCGGCTTGCGGATTGGCTCGCCCGCGTCGCTCAGGTGGTGGCTCCACCGGTGCTAAGAATCGCGCTCGCCGTGCCCTTTTTCAAATCCGGCTTGACCAAATGGGACGGCCTTCTCTCGCTGTCGCCGGCAGCCGAGTTCCTGTTCGAGGACGAGTTCAAGCTGCATATTTGGGGCCAAGCTTACAATTTCCCCTTCCCGACCGCAGTCGCGTACCTCGACGGCGTCGCCGAGATCGTGCTGCCCGTTCTGCTCGTTGTTGGTCTTGCGACCCGCTTCAGCGCTCTGGCTCTTCTCGTGATGACTGGCGTCATTCAGCTCGTGGTGCCGGAGGGTTGGGCGAACTTTCACCTGCCATGGGCGGGCCTGGCACTCGCCATTATCGCGCTCGGTCCCGGGCTGCTGTCGCTCGATCATTGGCTTGAACAGCTGCCGTGGCCCTGGAAGCGGGAATCCACGCAACCCGGCGGACGGAGCGCACGCCCATGACGCACGACCCGCGCAACCGCGGACCATCGCTCAGGCTCGTCGGGAAGAACGAGAGCGGCGCGCCTCAGGCCGCGCCACTCGTCAGAGACATCGACTGGTCCATCCTGATGGCCCGTGCGCAGGAGGGGGATCGAGCCGCCTATCACCGGCTGCTTCAGGAAATCACGCCGTACTTGCGTGCTCTGGCAGCGCGGCGGCACCGTGACCTCGGCGATGTCGAGGATTCAGTTCAGGACGTCCTTCTGACCGTCCATTCGATCCGGCAGACCTACGATCCAGCCCGGCCCTTTGCGCCCTGGCTCGTCGCAATCGCCAACCGGCGCTTCATTGATAGGCTGCGCCGTCAGGGCCGCACCAGAAACCGTGAAATTCCTTTGACAATCGAGCATGAAACCTTTTGCGAACCTGCAGCGAACCTAGGGGAGAGACTGGACGAACGAGAGCTCGAGACGACGGTCAGCAACCTCCCTCCTGCCCAACAGAATGCAGTCCGCTTGCTCAAACTCAAGGAGTTGTCGCTAAAAGAGGCGGCAGCAGTGAGCGGCATGTCGGTTACATCTCTGAAGGTGAACGCTCATCGCGCGCTGAAGAGCTTACGGAAAATGCTGCTCGACCGGAGCGAACCGTGATCAAGACATCCGATCTCATTGCCTCCCTTGCGGCAAACGCCACGCCGGTGCGGCGGTTGCGACCGCCGGTGATGCGGGCGGCGTGCTGGCTCCTGCTTGCAGCGGTCGTCCTGACGCTGCTGGCCGTCAGTCAGGGGATTCGCCCCGACCTGATGCAGCGGCTGCAGGAGCCAGCCTTTGTCGTCAGCATGGCGGCCGCAGCTCTGACAGGCATGCTCGCGGCCATCGCGGCCTTCCTGGTCAGCCTCCCCGACCGGTCGCGTCTGTGGCTTCTGCTGCCGATGCCCGCGCTCATCCTTTGGCTTTCGAATGTCGGCTATCAGTGCCTCACGCAATGGGTTGCCATCGGTCCTGACGGCATGAGCCTTGGCGAGGCCGCGCGTTGCTTCGCCACGCTCGTGCTCACCAGCCTGCCATTGTCGCTCGCAATGCTGGTGATGCTGCGCCACGCAGCGCCGCTGCGTCCGACCGCCGTCATCTTCATGGGAAGCGTGGCCGTCGCCGCGATCACGGCAACCGCGCTGTCACTCTTCCACATCATCGATGCGACCATGATGATCCTGATGTGGAACTTCGGCACGGCGGTGCTGTTTATCGGTCTCGCAGGCGCTTTCGGCCGGAAGATGTTCCGATGGGTGGCGCCGCGAACGCTTTATGCGAAGGACTAAGCTCGTTGGCATCTCGGGCGAAGTTTGCGGCTGCATCCCTTCGGCGCGTAGAGCATGAAAGAGATCGGGTGGGCTCACAAGTCCTGGAGCCTCAGCTTCGCAGCCATGAAGCACCTTTAGAGGATGATCTACATGACAAATCCGGAACCACTGCTTCCACGGCAGCCCGTGCCACCACTCCACGTCGAGCTTGCTTCGGGCGGCGCCTTCGATCCTGCAAGCGAGAAGCCGGAGCAGTTCACGCTTCTCGTGTTCTATCGCGGCCTTCACTGTCCGATTTGCAAGACCCAGCTCAGGGAATTGGAATCGAAGCTCGAGGAGTTCGAGAAGCGCGGCGTAGCCGTGGTGGCAATATCATCCGATACGAGGGAACGGGCACTGCAGACCAGGGAAGCCTGGGGACTGACGCGGCTACGTATCGGCTATGGACTCGATCTCGCTGTCGCGCGCCGATGGGGCTTGTTCATTTCATCAGGGCGCGGCATGACGTCCGCCGGCGTGGAAGAGCCCGCGCGCTTCTCCGAACCGGCGCTGTATCTGATCCGACCGGACGGCACGCTGTACTTCGGCAGCGTCCAGACCATGCCGTTCGCGCGGCCGCACTTCTCCGACATTCTTGCTGCGATCGACTATGTGCTCAAGAACAACTATCCGGCGCGCGGTGAAGCAACGGACGTGTAGAGATGTTGATTGCGTGCCGGGCCGTGGCGCCCTACGGACAGTGGACAGCGCCATTTCCAAATGAAGCAACGAGATTTGACGAACAATATCAACTGGCTGGGGCGGGAGGGATCGAACCTCCGAATGGCGGAATCAAAATCCGCTGCCTTACCGCTTGGCTACGCCCCAACAGGTGACTGACGGAACGGCGGAAGATCGGGCTACCGCGGATTTCCCTCAGGTGCTGCCGGTCTATAGGGAGCGGCGCGGCATTTCAACCGCCTGGAGGGGCAAAATACCACACGGGCGGGCGACCCTCCCCTCCTCACTCTATATTATAGGCGCGGCGATGGCCCCGCTCCCGGCCGGCGCCGTCTCCCTTCCCGGCCATTGAGACCGCCTCCGTTTCATGGGAATACGGCGCCAATATTTGTCCACGGGAGTGAGCCATGACCTACCGCGCGCCGATCTCTGACATGCTGCTGTCGCTCAACCACGGCGCGGGCCTCAAGGCCGCCGTGGCGGCCGGCCATTACGGCGATTTCGACGCCGATATAGCCGCAGCCGTGCTGGAGGAAGCCGGCAAGTTCGCATCCGACGTGCTGGCGCCGCTCAACAAGGTCGGCGACGAGCACGGCATCAAGCTGAGCGAGGGTAAGGTCACGACCGCGCCGGGCTGGCCGGACGCCTACAAGCGCTGGACCGAGGGCGGCTGGAACGCCGTCTCGGGCCCGGAGGGTTTTGGCGGCCAGGGTCTGCCACTCGCGATCAACGCCGCCTGCACCGAGATCTGGAGCGCCGCCAACGTCGCCTTCGGCCTCTGCCCGCTGCTGACGGCCTCCGCGATCGAGGCGCTGGAGGCGCATGGCAGCGACGAGTTGAAAAAGATCTATCTCGAGAAGCTCGTCTCCGGCGAGTGGACCGGCACGATGCAGCTCACCGAGGCGCAGGCCGGCTCTGATGTCGGCGCGCTGCGCACCCGCGCCGAACGACAGGCCGACGGTACCTATCGCATCAAGGGGACGAAGATCTTCATCACCTATGGCGAGCACGACATGACCGACAACATCGTGCATTTCGTGCTGGCGCGCCTGCCTGACGCGCCCGCCGGCACCAAGGGGATCTCGCTGTTCCTCGTACCGAAATTCATGGTCAATGCCGACGGCTCGCTGGGGCAGCGCAACGACATCTATGCGAGCGGCGTCGAGCACAAGCTCGGCATGCATGCTTCGCCGACCTGCACCATGACCATGGGCGATCATGGCGGCGCCATCGGTTTCCTGATCGGCGAAGAGAACCAGGGCATGCGCTGCATGTTCACGATGATGAACCAGGCCCGCCTCGGCGTCGGCCTCGAGGGCGTCGGCGTCGCCGATCGCGCCTATCAGCAGGCGCTGTCCTACGCCCAAGAGCGCAAGCAGGGCCGCGCGGTCGGCAAGAAAGGCGACGGCTCGGATGCGATCTTCGTCCATCCCGACGTCAAGCGCATGCTGATGCGGATGCGGGCGCAGACCGCGGCGGCGCGCACCATCTGCTATGCGACCGCGGTCGCGATCGACGTATCGACCCGCGCCAAGGACGCGAAGGTGCGTGCCGATGCGGCCGCACGCGCGGCGCTGCTGACGCCGATCGCGAAGGGTTATTCCACTGACATCGGCAACGAGGTCGCCTATCTCGGCGTGCAGGTGCATGGCGGCATGGGCTTCATCGAGGAGACCGGCACTGCGCAGCACTATCGCGATGCCCGCATCACCGCGATCTACGAAGGCACCAACGGCATCCAGGCCATCGACCTCGTCACGCGCAAGCTCGCGGCCAATGGCGGTGCCTCGGTGTGGGCGCTGCTCGACGAGCTCTCGGCCACCGTCAAACAGGTCGAGGCCTCCAACGATCCCGCCTTCGGCACCACCGCCACCAAGCTGCGCGAGGCGCTGGAAGCGCTGACGCGCACCAGCAAATGGCTGTTGGAGCGCGTTGCGTCCGCACCGAACGAGGCGCTTGCGGGAGCTACGCCCTATCTGCAGCAGTTCGGCGCCACGCTCGGGGGCTGCATGCTGGCCTCCGAAGCGCTCGCCGCCAAGGCCGACGGCACCACGGACGCCGCGCGCTACGTCTCGCTCGCCCGCTTCTTCGCCGAGAACATCACGGTGCAGGCGCCTTCGCTCGAACGCACCGTGACGGAGAGCGCGGAATCGGTCGCGGCGGCGGACGCGGTGCTGCTGGGGTAAGACCTGCCTGCCTGCCACACAACCGGTGTCGTCCCGGCCCCCCGCGCGCAATTGCGCGCTAGGCCGGGACGACACCGAATATTTTGCGCACACCTTCGCCTCAGCTTGCGGACATTCGGGCTACGCTTCTCCCCGGCCGCCACAGCACGACCGCCGCCGCGACGAGATCGAGCACCACGCATAGCGCGAACGCCGTCGTGTAGTTGCCGGTAATGCTCCGCACCAGGCCGACGATGCCGGGGCCGAAGGCGCTGACGATGCCGCTGATCGAGGTGCCGAGCCCCATCGCGGCCGCGAAGGCGGAAGCGCCGATCTCGCGCTGGATGATCAGCGGCGGGAACGTGATCATGTTGCCGATCGAGAAGCCGTAGACGGCGCAGCAGGCCAGCAGCACGGTCGGACTCGTGCTTTGGAGCAGCACGAAGAGAGCCGCGGCCTGACTCGTCATCGACGCGGCGCAGGCGAGCCGCGGATCGAGCCGGTCGACGAACAGGCCGAGCGACAGGCGGCCGACCACCGCCATCGCCGCCATGAGAGTGACGGCGAGGCCCGCGCTGGCGCGCCCGATCAGCGGCTCGAGAAACGTCACCTGATGGATGATGAATCCCATCTGCGCCAGCAGCGCGATCGCGATCGGCAGCACCATGGTCCAGAACGCCGCGTTGGCGAGCAGCGCCTTGCGCGACTGGCTTGGTGCGGCCGCATCACGACCGGATGGACGCCCGGCCGATGCCCGCGAGGTCCCGGCGGGCCAACCGATGAACGTCACGACGACCGGCAGCACCAGCAGCACCATTGCGAGCGTGACCGCCAGCATCGCGAAACGGAAGCCGATGCTGCCGGTCAGCGACAGCAGCAGCGGGACGAGGACGATGCCGCCGCAGGTCGCACCGTTGAAGGCGAGGCTGAGCGCGAGGCCGCGGCGCCGCTCGAACCAGGAGTTCAGCACGGTTGCGATCACCACGGTGCCCATGCCGGTCCAGCCGACCGACATCAGCGCATAGGCCAGATAGAGCTGCCAGGGCGTCTGCATCAGCGCCAGCAGCACGGTCGAAGCGCCGAGCGCCGACAGGCCGCACAGGATCAGCGCGCGCAGCCCGATGCGGGCGAGCAGACCATCGGTGAAGATGACGAGGACGGAGGTCAGGAGGAACGAGAAGGTGCTGGCCGCGGAGACCAGCGTGCCCGGCCAGCCATGGGCGCGCTGCAGCTCGGCGAGATAGATGCCTTGGCCGTAGAGGCCGAAGCCGAACATGAAGAAGGCCATCAGGAAGCAGGCCAGCACCACGCGCCAGCCGCGGTAGTGCAGCGAGGATTCGTCAACACCAGTTGTGGCAATCATCAATCGAGCAATCGGTCAAAGCAAACGGTGCAATGTGCGATCGTGCCCCACAACCAGCGGTTTTTCAATTGAAACATTGTAGCCATTTGTTGCAACGCGCAATAGCGTGACCCCACCGATGCGGCCGGCGCCATGTACCTGCGTCACAAGATCGGCATCGAAAAGCTTGAGCCAGCGCATTGGCACGCCTGCAAGATGATGTAGGCTGACGTTTCGTGAGTCACGCTAAAGGCAAGCGCCGCGGCGACCGCAGGGGGCTCTCATGCCGAATGGCAATATCGTCGTCACCGAAGAGCGTGGAACGCGCGTGATCACCCTGCGTCGTCCGAGCAAGAAGAACGCGATCACGCAGGACATGTACCGGGAGATGAGTCACGCAATCGACACCGCGCAGAACAACCCAGATATCCGCTGCATGATCATCACCGGTGGCTCCGGCGTGTTCACCGCCGGCGACGACATCGAGGATTTCCTCAAGGCCGACGCCTCGCAGCCCGAGATGCTGTCGAATGGCGCCAGGTTTCTCTATTCGCTCGCCCTCAATGCCAAGCCGATCATCGCGGCCGTGGACGGCGCCTCGATCGGCATGGGCACCGTGATGCTGTTCCACTGCGACTATGTGCTCGCCTCGAACGCTGCGACCTTCTCCGCACCTTATATCCATCTCGGGCTCGTACCAGTCGGCGCGGCCAGCCTGCTGATGCCGAACACGATGGGCTACCAGCGGGCATTTGCAATGCTGGTGATGGGGCGGACTTTTTCCGCCGCGGAGGCGCACGCCGCAGGCTTCGTCAACACCGTGGTCTCGCCGGGACACACCGAGGTCGAGGCGCGCAAGGTGGCGCGCGAGATCTGCCGCTTGCCAGCCGAGGCGGTCGCGACCTCGCGCCGACTGCTGCGCGCCCCACCCGAGGAGCTCACCCGCCGCATCGACCAGGAAGGGCATCTGTTCGGCGAGCGGCTGCAGTCCGACGAAGCGGTGGCGGCGTTCAATGCGTTCGCGAACCGGAAGAAGCGGTGAGGTGAGCACGCTGCTGCCACCCTCCCCTGGAGGGGGAGGGTCGCTCGCGCGAAGCGCGGGCGGGGTGGGGTGGGCCGCACAAAGACTCCCGCTCGTATGCGCGAGAATTTCTGGCACCTTCTGCCAGGATGGTCTGTCACCCCGCCCCGGTTCGCATTTCATGCGAACCGACCCGCCCCCTCAAGGGGCGGGTGGGAGTGCGCGGCAGTCACCGCATGCAACAGAAGGTTTCGTGAAATCTTCGCGCCGAACGTCTAATCTGGTTCCATGCGACATCTTCTCCGCCTGACCGCTTTCGCACTCGCCCTCACCTTTGCCCTCCCCGCCTCGGCCCAGACCGCCGCGCCGGTCGAGCTGCGCATCCTCGCGATCAACGATTTTCACGGCAATCTGCGCCCGCCGCCGGGCGGCATTCGCATCGGAGATCCCGAGGATGGAGCCAAGAAGGTGATGGTGGCGGCCGGCGGCGCCGAATACATGGCGACGCTGGTGAAGCAGCTGCGCGAAGGACACAGGAACACAATCTTCGTCGCCGCCGGCGACCTGATCGGCGCGAGCCCGTTCCTGTCGGCGATGTTTCACGACGAGCCTTCGATCGAGTCGCTGTCGATGATGGGTCTTGCGATCACCTCGGTCGGCAATCACGAATTCGACGAGGGCAAGACCGAGCTCTTGCGGATGCAGAACGGCGGCTGCCATCCGATCGACGACTGCCAGGGGCCGCATCCCTTCACGGGCGCCAAATTCCATTATCTCGCAGCCTCCACAATCGAGACCGCGACCGGCAAAAGCGTGCTGCCGCCCTTTGAGATCAGGGAGTTCGACGGCATTCCCGTCGGCTTCATCGGACTGACGTTGAGAGGCACCGCCGGCATCGTCTCGCCCGCGGGCATCGCCGGACTCGAATTCCGCGACGAAGCCGAGACGGTGAATGCGCTCGTGCCGCAATTGAAGGCGCGCGGGGTGGAAGCGATCGTCGTGCTGATCCACGAAGGCGGCGAGCCTGCCGGCGACTACAACGAATGTCCCGGCATCTCGGGCCCGATCGTCGACATCGTCAAGAAGTTCGACCGCGCCGTCGACGTCGTCGTCAGCGGTCACACCCATCGCGCCTATGTCTGCAATATCGATGGACGCCTCGTCACCAGCGGCGACAAATTCGGCACGCTGGTCACCGCGATCGACCTCAAGCTCGATCCCGCAAGCCGCGACATCGTCAGCGCCAGGGCCGAGAACGTCATCGTCGCCAATGCCTCGCTGGCAAAGGATGCCGAGCAGACCGCATTGATCGAAGCCTACGACAAGCTGTCGGCGCCGATCGCCAACCGGCCGGCCGGATCGGTGACGCAGACGCTGTCGCGCATTCCGAACGAGGCCGGCGAAAGCGCGCTCGGCGACGTCATTGCGGATGCGCAATTGCTTGCAACCCGCGATGCCAAGGACGGCGGCGCCGTCATCGCGCTCACCAATCCCGGCGGCATCCGCACCGACATCGTTCCGAAGGAGAACGGCGCGATAACGTTTGGCGACGTCTTCGCCAGCCAGCCGTTCCGCAACCGCCTCGTCACCATGACGCTCACAGGCCGCCAGCTCAAGGACTTGCTGGAACAACAATGGCTCGACCCGAAGCGGCCGCGGATCCTGCAGGTGTCGAACGGATTCAGCTATGCCTGGGACGCGGCGAAACCATTCGGCGAGCGCGTAATGCCGGAGAAGATGACGCTCAGCGGCAGGCCGATCGAAGCTGGAAGCGGCTACCGCGTCACCCTCAACGATTACCTCGCCGTCGGCGGCGACGGCTTTGCCGTCGCCAAACAGGGCTCGGCGCCGCAATATGGCGGCTACGACGCCGACGCGCTGTTTGCGTTCTTCCGGGCGCATGGGCCGATCGGTCCGCTACCGCCCACCCGCATCCTGCGGGTGAATTGATCCGGATCAAACGGGCCGGCGCGGGACGACCCTTTGCCATTGCCGTCCAAACGCCTAGATTGGGTTTTGCATTGCGTTTTGGCGCCGGATGCGCCAAGCGACGTCAAGAGCCGTTTTCTGTGAGGCCGACCTGATGAGCACGCTTCTTCTCTCCCACAAGGCCTGCCTCGACCACGTCACGCCGCCGGGACATCCTGAAAGGCCGGATCGACTGCGCGCGGTGGAAGAAGCGCTGTCGCACGAGCGTTTCCAGTTTCTGGCGCGCGACCAGGCGCCGGAGGGCGATCTCGATCTCGTCACGCTGTGCCACAACGAGCACTACGTCACCGAGCTGCGCCACATCGCGCCGACCAGCGGCCAAGTCTATCTCGATGGCGACACCTCGATGTCGCCGGGCACCTGGGAAGCGGTGATGCGCGGCGTCGGCGGCGCGGTCGCGGCCGCTGAAGCGGTGATGGCCGGCGAGCATCGCAACGCCTTCGTCGCGGTGCGCCCGCCCGGACATCACGCCGAGATCGGCAAGCCGATGGGCTTCTGCTTCTTCGACAATGTCGCAATCGCGGCGCGCCATGCGCAGCGCAAATTCGGCATCAAACGCGCGGCCATCGTCGATTTCGACGTGCATCACGGCAACGGCACGCAGGACATCTTCTGGTCGGACCCGACCGTGATGTACTGCTCGACGCACCAGATGCCGCTGTTTCCGGGCACCGGCGCCAAGAGCGAGCGCGGCGACCACGACACCATCGTCAATGCGCCGCTCGCGTCCGAGGACGGCGGGCCGGAATTCCGCAACGCGTTCGAGAATCTGATCCTGCCGCGGCTCGAAAAATTCAGCCCCGAGCTCCTCATCATCTCCGCCGGTTTCGACGCGCATTATCGCGACCCGCTGGCCTCGCTGAACCTGCGTGCCGAGGACTATGCCTGGGTGACGCGCAAGCTGATGGACCTCGCCGACAAGAGCGCAGGGGGCCGCATTGTTTCGGTGCTCGAGGGCGGCTATGATCTGCAAGGACTGAAAGAATCTGTTACGGCGCATGTCGGCGCCCTGATGGGCGCGTGACGAACCCGCCACATTAAGCCCGCAAAATTCTGCTTTTGCTCATTTGAAGCGAATCGGGCAATCGGAAACGGATATGGCCGAAAATACCCAAATCGACGTCTCCAGGCTCACCTTCGAGCGCGCGATCGAGGAACTCGAAACGATCGTGAAGCGGCTCGAAGACGGCAAGGTGCCGCTCGAGGAATCCGTGACGATCTATGAGCGCGGCGAGGCCCTGAAGCGCCGCTGCGAGGACCTGCTGCGTCAGGCCGAGGCCCGCGTCGACAAGATCACCACCGATGCCAGCGGCCAGGCCAACGGCACCGCGCCGCTCGACGTCCAGTAAGCCAAGTTCCCACCATTCGGTTTCTGACCACGCTTGCCCTTTAACAGGGCACGGGGAGCGCTGCCGGCTGCATTTTTCATGATCGCACGGCGCCGTCCCTCGAAGCGTGACGGTTCCATGGGGTGGGAGCTGGTCGGGGTCGTTCCGGATCGAGGCCTTCCGAGCGACGAAAAAGATCTGATTCTGGCAAAAAAGTCCGCCAAGAAACCGGACGAGCCCGGAACCCCTCGTCACGGGCCGCAGTTAACCAAGCCGGCCCGCCGGTTGGACCTGCATACCCCCAATCGGCCCGGCGGGTTGGCTTTGGCCCAAGCTTTGGTGTAAAGCTGCGCGGAGTGTGGCTTTTTGTAAGCCTTGCGTGGGCAATAATTACCGACGACAAGTGCTTCAAACTGCTGATGAAATTGGCTGGGACGGGCGAAGCCGATCTAAGTGACAGGGATCACAGAGACTGAACCGGAGCGCACTTAAGCTTACCTAAGCTTGAAGACGGGGCCTGGCCCCATGCAGGTGGCTCCGACGGTTTGAGGACTCGCGCTGCGCCGATATTGAGCAAACCCATCGCGCACCGGAATGACCTTCCGGCGCTGACAAATTGGAAATGGCCGTGAACGCATACAGTAAAACGCCGCTTCTCGACACCATCCGGACGCCGGAAGACCTGCGCAAGCTCAAGATCGAGCAGGTTCGCCAAGTCGCCGACGAGCTGCGGCAGGAGACCATCGATGCCGTCTCGGTGACCGGCGGTCACTTCGGCGCGGGTCTCGGCGTGGTCGAGCTCACCACCGCGATCCATTACGTCTTCGACACGCCGCGCGACCGGCTGATCTGGGACGTCGGCCATCAGGCCTATCCGCACAAGATCCTCACCGGCCGGCGCGACCGCATCCGCACCCTGCGCACCGGCGGCGGCCTGTCCGGCTTCACCAAGCGCAGCGAGAGTGACTACGATCCGTTCGGCGCGGCGCATTCCTCGACCTCGATCTCGGCCGGCCTCGGCATGGCCGTGGCGCGCGATCTCTCCGGCGGCAAGAACAACGTTATCGCCGTGATCGGTGACGGCGCGATGTCGGCGGGCATGGCCTACGAGGCCATGAACAATGCGGGAGCGATGAACTCGCGCCTGATCGTGATCCTCAACGACAACGACATGTCGATCGCGCCGCCGGTCGGCGCCATGAGCGCCTATCTGTCGCGGCTCTATTCAGGCAAGACCTATCGCACGCTGCGCGATGCGGCCAAGCAGATCAACAAGCGCCTGCCCAAGATCCTCGCCAACCGCGCCAACCGCGTCGAAGAATACTCCCGCGGCTTCATGATGGATGGCGGCACGCTGTTCGAGGAGCTCGGCTTCTACTATGTCGGCCCGATCGACGGCCACAATCTCGACCACCTCCTGCCCGTGCTGAAGAACGTGCGCGACATGGAGGAAGGCCCGATCCTGGTTCACGTCGTGACCCAGAAGGGCAAGGGCTACGGCCCGGCGGAAGCATCCGCCGACAAGTATCATGCGGTGGTCAAGTTCGATGTCGCCACCGGCACCCAGGCGAAAGCAAAGCCGAACGCGCCGGCCTACCAGAACGTGTTCGGCCAGAGCCTCGTCAAGGAAGCGCAGAAGGACGACAAGATCGTCGCTATCACCGCGGCCATGCCGTCGGGCACCGGCGTCGACATCTTCAACAAGGCGTTCCCCGACCGCACCTTCGACGTCGGCATCGCCGAGCAGCACGCGGTGACGTTCGCCGCCGGTCTTGCGACCGAAGGCTATAAGCCGTTCTGCGCGATCTACTCGACCTTCCTGCAGCGCGGCTATGATCAGATCGTGCATGACGTCGCGATCCAGAACCTGCCCGTCCGCTTCGCCATCGACCGCGCGGGCCTGGTCGGCGCCGACGGCGCGACCCATGCCGGCTCGTTCGACAATGCCTATCTCGGCTGCCTGCCGAACATGGTGATCATGGCGGCGGCGGACGAGGCCGAGCTCGTGCACATGGTGGCGACCCAGGTCGCGATCGACGACCGTCCGAGTTCGCTGCGCTATCCGCGCGGCGAAGGCCGCGGCATCGACATGCCCGAGGTTGGCATTCCGCTCGAAATCGGCAAGGGCCGCATGATCCGCCAGGGCAGCAAGATCGCCCTGCTCTCCTTCGGCACGCGCCTCGCCGAATGCGAGAAGGCGGCCGACGAGCTCGCAGCCCACGGCCTGTCGACCTCGATTGCGGACGCGCGCTTCATGAAGCCGCTCGACACCGAGCTGGTGCTCAAGCTCGCCCGCGACCACGAGATCCTGATCACGATCGAGGAAGGCTCGGTCGGCGGGTTCGGCTCGCATGTCGCGCAGTTCCTGACCGATCAGGGCGTGCTGGACAGCGGCATGGTCAAGTTCCGCTCGATGGTGCTGCCCGACGTGTTCCAGGACCACGACACGCCCGCCGCGATGTACGCCCGCGCCGGTCTCGACGCCAAGGGCATCGTCGCCAAGGTGTTCGAAGCGCTCGGCAAGGACGTCAAGGCCGAGACGGTCAAGCTGGCTTGATGGGTTTCACCTCTCCCGCTCGCGGGAGAGATCGGATCGCGAAAGCGATCCGGGTGAGGGCTTTCTCCTCTTGGGGGTTCTCGATTGCCGAGATACCCTCTCCCGTAAGCCGATGCTTTCGCATCGGCGTTCCCAAGTACGGCGGCCAAAAGGCCGCCTATGCCTCCCCCGCAGGCGGGGGAGGGAGCAGACCGCACGCGGTGGCTTGCTCCTCGACCCTAATTTTCCGGTTCTGACTCCATGAAGATCTATCTGGCAGGCCCCGACGTGTTCCTGCCGGACGCGGTAGAGATCGGCCGCCGCAAGGTCGATATCTGCACGGCTCATGGCCTTACCGGCCTTTATCCCCTCGACAACGCGATCGACCTCACCGCGCCCGATGCCTCGCGGCAGATCTTTTGCGGCAACGAGGCGATGATGGACGGGGCCGACGCCATCATTGCGAACCTCACCCCGTTCCGCGGCGCCGGCGCCGATCCCGGTACCGTCTACGAGCTCGGCTACATGGCCGGGCGGCGTAAGTTCTGCCTCGCCTATTCCAATGACGGCGCCGTGTATGCCGACCGCGTCGGCCGTTTCATGGACGTCGCCTCCGAGGACGGACGGCTGGTCGATGCGCAGGGGCTGACGGTCGAGGATTTCGGTCTCGTCGACAACCTCATGATGATCCATGCGCTGGAACTGCACGGCTGCCCGCTGGTGACGCCGGCGCAGATGCCGGTCGATGTCTGGCACGATCTCGCCGCGTTCGAGGCTTGCGTCCGGATGGCGGCCGCGCGATTGATCGCTACATAAGCATCTCAGTCGTGCCCATGAGAGCGTGATGCCCCCTGCCCGCAAGCGCGCGGATGTATTGCTGGTCGAGCGCGGCCTGTTCGAAAGCCGGGCGCGGGCGCGCGCGGCGATCGAGGCCGGGTTGGTCACGGCCGACGACAAGCCGGTTTCGAAACCGTCCGAGACGATCGCCGAGGATGCGGTGATCCAGGCCGAGCCGGCGCATCCCTATGTCTCCCGCGGCGGCGTCAAGCTCGCCGGCGCGCTCGAGCATTACCCGATTGAAATCGAGGACCATGTCTGCCTCGATGTCGGCGCCTCCACCGGCGGCTTCACCGAGGTGCTGCTGGCGAACGGGGCAAGCCTGGTGTTCGCCATCGACGTCGGCACCAGCCAATTGCATCCCTCGCTGCGCGATCATCCCAAGATCGTGTCGATGGAGGAGACCGATATAAGGTCCTACGAAGGCAAACGTCTGCCGGCGCGGCCCGATATTGTCGTCATCGACGTCAGCTTCATCTCGCTCAAGGCGGTGCTGCCGGTGGCGTTGTCGCTGGCGGCGGCACCCATGAGCCTGCTGGCGCTGATCAAGCCGCAATTCGAGGCGGAGCGAAAGCACAACAAGAAGGGCATCATCCGCGACGCCGCCGTGCACCAGGAGATCTGTGACGACATCGCGGCCTTTGCCGCTTCGCTCGGCTGCACCGACATCGAGATATTCCCCTCACCGATCACGGGCGGCGACGGCAACATCGAATTTTTCCTGGGCGCGCGCCGTGGTTGAGCGCCTGACGATTGATCATGTCGGCCATCGCGGCGACGGCGTCTGCCTGGACGCCGGCGCAGCGATCTATGTGCCCTATACGCTTGGCGGCGAGACCGTCGAGGTCGATCACGTCGCGGGCCACCATCCCGACCGCCGCAAGCTGCTCGCGGTCGACGTCGCAAGCCCCGAGCGCATCGAACCGTTCTGCCCGCATTTCGGCGTCTGCGGCGGCTGCGCCATCCAGCATTGGGCGAGCGAACCCTATCACGCCTGGAAGCGCGGCATCGTGGTCGAAACGCTGGCGCAGGCTGGCGTCGATTGCGAGGTGGCACCGCTGGTCGATGCGCACGGCGCCGGGCGCAGGCGCATCACGCTGCACAGCCGCTTCGGCACGCATGACGTTCTCAAGGTCGGCTTCTCCGCGACGAGTTCGCACGACGTCATTCCAATCCATCGCTGTCCCATCCTCGATCCCGCGCTCGCAGGCGCGATAGACGCCGCCTGGGCGCTGGCCGAACCGCTGACGACCAAGATGCCGGTGACGAAGCCGCTCGACATCCAGGTCACCGCCACCACCAACGGCCTCGATGTCGATGTGCGCGGCTCCGGCCCGCTGCCGACGCCACTGGTGACGGCGCTGTCCCGCGTCGCCGAGCAGCACCGCCTGGCGCGACTGACCCGGCATGGCGAACTGGTGCTGCAACGCCTGCCGCCGGCGCTAAAGATGGGCCGCGCTGAGGTGACGCTGCCGCCGGGCTCGTTCTTGCAAGCAACAGTCGCGGGTGAAGAGACGCTTGCGGCTCTCGTCGCCGACCGCATCGGCAGGGCGAAGGAAGTTCTCGACCTCTTCTGTGGCGTCGGCCCGTTCGCGCTGAGGCTGGCGGAGAAGGCGCGCGTGACCGCCTATGACAGCGACGCCGGCGCGATCGCAGCGCTGGCGAAAGCGGCGCGCACGCCCGGCCTGAAGCCGATCAAAGCCCAGCCGCGCGACCTGTTCCGCCGTCCCCTGATGCCGCAGGAACTGCGCGACTTCGACGCGGTGGTATTCGACCCGCCGCGCCAGGGCGCCCAAGCTCAGGCGCTGAAGCTTGCCGCAAGCAAGGTACCCGTCGTGGTCGCCGTGTCCTGCAACGCCGCGACCTTCGCCCGCGATGCGCGACTGCTCATCGACGGCGGCTATCGGCTGGAGGCGGTGGTGCCGGTCGACCAGTTCCGGCACACGCCGCATGTGGAGCTGGTGGCGCGGTTCAGCCGGTGACGTCGGATCGCTATGCCGACGGCTCGAATTGCGGTTGCCATCGCAGCAGGTAGGACTGGAGCGAGCGCACCGCGATCGCCAGCAGGATGCCGACGAACATCATGACGAAGATGGCGACCATCATCTCGCTGGCATTGGCCCGCGCCTCGGCTTCGATGATCAGCTTGCCGAGCCCGCGCTCGGCACCGATGAATTCGCCGACGATGACGCCGATCAGCGCAAAAGACACGGCCGGCAGCAGCGAGGCGAACACCCAGGCGAGGGCGGACGGGATCACGACCGTGCGCAGCACGGTGAACTCGCTGGCGCCGAGCAGACGAGCGGCGGCGATCTGGTCGCGGTCGACCGCACGCGTTCCCTCGAAAGTGTTGAAGAACACCACGAAGAACACGACGAGCCAGGCGGTCGCGATCTTGGAGAGATCGCCGAGGCCGAAGATCAGGATGACGAGCGGTACCAGCGCGATGCGCGGTATCGAATTGAATGCCACGATGTACGGCCCGAATACGCGGGCGAGGAAATCCGAACGGCCGAGGATCAGGCCGGCCGCGATGCCGCTCGCAGATCCGAACAAAAATCCCCACCAGGTGTTCTTCAGCGTGACGAGCGTCGCAAGCCACAGATTGTTGTCGTTGCCCTTGATGCAGGCGGCAAAGCCGCTCGTATCGGCAAAGCAGCCAAGCCGCAGGAAGCTCTGCCAGATCAGCGACGGCTTGGCGACGAAATAGGGATCGAGGATCTTCGGTACGTAGGCCTTCGGCAGCAGCGCCTTGCTCCATTCAAAGCCCCACTGCCAGATGACGAGAACGGCTGCGAGAATGGCCAGTTGCCAGAACAGGATGACGGTGCGGCTGTTGGACATGGTCAGTCGGCCTTGGTGCGGCGGAATTCTTCGCCGAGCGAATGCCAGATGTGGGAATAGAGACGGCCGAATTCGGCGGTCTCGCGCACGGCCACGGGGTCACGCGGACGCGGGATGGCGACGTCGAAGTCTTCCTTGAGACGGCCGGGCCGCGCCGAGAGCAGGATGATGCGGCTCGCCAGCGTCAAAGCTTCGCCGAGATCGTGCGTCACGAACAGCACGGTCTGCCGCTCGCGTTCCCAGATCTCCAGCAGCGTCTTGTGCATCTCCAGCTTGGTGTGAGTGTCGAGCGCGCCGAACGGCTCGTCCATCAGCAGAATCTCGGGCTCCAGGATCAGCGTGCGCATCAAGGCGACGCGCTGGCGCATGCCGCCGGACAGCATGCGTGGAAAGCTCTGCGCAAAGCCCGAGAGCCCGGCCTTCTCGACCGCCGAAGCGACGCGCTCTGCGCGCTCGGTCTTCGGCAGTCCCGCGATCTCCAGCCCATAACCGATGTTCTGCTCCACGGTTCGCCAGGGAAACAGCGTATCGCGCTGGAAGACATAGCCGACCCTGGGGTTGACCTTGCCGGTCTCGACCGTGTCCTCGTCGATCAGGATGCGTCCGCCAGAGCGCGGCAACAGCCCCGCGACCATGTTGAGGATGGTGCTCTTGCCGCAGCCGGAGGGACCGAGCAACGCGACGAACTCGCCCTGCTTGACCTCGAAGGAGACGTCATCCACCGCCACGAACTCGCGGCCGGACGCGTTGAATCGCTTGGCGAGCCCCTGCACGGCAATGCGGGTGCGCGCCGCCGCTATTTGATCCTCGTCTCGCGCGAGCGCGAGGCCCTGACCTGGCGCGGCGATCATTTGTATTTCGCCCTGGCTGCCTGGAGGAAGCTCATGTCGACGACATCCTCGTATTTGGTCTCGGGAATATCGGTTCCCTTGCGGTACCAGGGCTTGGCGCCACGTTCGAACGCGGGCTTGTCGATGACACCGTCATAGGCCCAGGTCGACTTGTCGAAGCCGAGCTCGGCGCTGACCGCGTCGGGATCGATGCCCGAGAAATATTTCGGCGTGACCAGCGCCTGCACCTCCGCGAGCGGCGTCGCCTTCACGAAAGCCATCGCGCGATGGATCGCATTGACATAGGCCTGCACCATCGCCTTGTCCTGCTCGATCGTGTCCTGGAGCGTGTAGATCACGAGTACGGGCAGCGTCCCGCCGAAATCCTTCTCAAACACGCCGGGTTTTGAGGTGTCGTAAATCGTCCGGCCAAAGCCCTTCTTCTCGACTTCGACGATCCAGCTCGGCGGCGCCATGATGGCGTCGAACTGCTTGGTCTGGAGCGAGGGGAACATGGTGTTGGTCCCGCCGCCCGCGACCCAGTTCACCTTGCCGCCGAGCCCGCGCGCTTCGAACACGTAGGTGCCGAACACCCAGGTGCCCGACCCGATGGCGGTGGCGGCGACGATCGGCTTGGCGCCATCGGGGCGCTTGTAATCCGCGAGCTTCTCGACCGAATTGATGCCGCTGTCGTGGAGGTCCTGCCGGACCATGATGCTGGCGTAGGAGCATACCATCTCGGTCGCGAGCAGGATCTTGCAGGACTTGCCGCGAGCACTGAGCTGGAGCGGGTGGCTGGCATCGCCATGGGCGAACAGCGCTTGCCCTGCCGCCAGCGTCTGGCGACCGAATGTGCCGGCATTGCCGGTGACGAGCTTGGAATCGAGTCCTTCGTCCCTAAAGTACCCCTTCAGCTCCGCGATCATGCCGATGGCATAGACCGGCGACACCGGTCCGAAGGCGAGCGAGACTTGCTTGGCCTCCGCGCGCAGCTGCCCCGGCAGCAGCGATGCGCCGGCCCATGCGGAGCCTGCGATCAGCGCCTGGCGCCTGGTAATGCTCATGTGCTCCTCCTCCCTTGGTTTCTTTGTTCGATTGCGCCGATCGGTCAGGACGGCGCGACCTTGATCGTCCCTGCCTGTCGCAGCGTTTCGATCTCATTCGGCGACATGCCGATCTCGCTCAGGATCTCGCCGCTGTGTTCGCCGATCTCAGGTGGATCGTAACGGTTGGGCAGACGCCTCCCGTCCATGGAAATCGGCAAGAGCGGCGTCTT
This sequence comes from Bradyrhizobium sp. DN3, assembly GCF_041357655.1. Taxonomy (NCBI): domain Bacteria; kingdom Pseudomonadati; phylum Pseudomonadota; class Alphaproteobacteria; order Hyphomicrobiales; family Nitrobacteraceae; genus Bradyrhizobium; species Bradyrhizobium sp. DN3. The sequence continues at coordinate 537,713 of NZ_JAULLN010000001.1, forward strand.
GGCCTCGCCGCCATCAGGCAGCCGAATATCGGTCAGGCCTCCCGACTGGTTGAGATGCGGATCATCGAAGAGATCGCCGGGCTTGTTCACCGGCGCATAGGGCAGATCGAGCTGCTCGAGACGCGCGGCGAGATCGGCCTTGTCCCATTGCTTGAAGATCTTCGCGATCTCGGGGATCAGCCAGCCGCGATGATCGACGCGGTCGTTGCTCGTGGCAAAGCGCGGGTCAGCGAGCCAGGCTTCGCGATCGAAGGCGCGGCAGAACGCCGCCCATTGCTCCTCACCGACGATGGTGACGAACAGTTTCGAGCCGTCCCGGGTGTCGAAGAGATCATAAACCGGCCATGGGCTGTCCTTGATCGAATACGGGATCGAGGGCTGGCCGCTGACCACCTCGCACATCATGGCCTGCGCCATCAGGAACACGTTGTTCTCGTACAGCGCACTCTGGATGTAGCGCCCCCGGCCGGTCCGCTGCCGCTCGGCCAGCGCAGCCTGAATTGCGATCACGCCGAACATGCCGCCCATGACATCGTTGACCGAGGCGCCGGCGCGCATGGGACGGTCGGGCAAGCCGGTCATGTAGGCGAGGCCACCCATCATCTGCACGACCTCGTCGAGCGCGAGGCGGTTCTCGTAAGGCCCGGGCAAATAGCCCTTGAGCGAGCAATAGATCAGGCGTGGTGCAAAGGCGGCGACAGTCTCGTAGTCGAGGCCGATCCGCTTCAACAGGCCCGGCCTGAAATTCTCGATCAGGACGTCGCTGTTCTCGATCAGCCTGCGTGCGATCGTCTGGCCTTCCGCAGTCGACGTATCCAGCGCGATGCTGCGCTTGTTGCGGCTGTAGGTCGCGAAAAAGCCGGCGGCGGGCCCCTTGAAGTACCGAGTGCGGTCGCCCTTGGGCGGCTCGACCTTGATCACGTCGGCGCCGAGATCGGCGAGGATCAAGCCGCAGCTCGGCCCCATCACCATCTGGCTGAACTCGATGACCCGCAGGCCTGCCAGCGGACGAAGCTCCGATGGCGTCTCGCGCGCAGCCCTGTTCATGCCGCGCTCCGCAGGACCTTGGGGATGCCGGCCTCGTGCAGATGCCCCGTCAAATGTTTTGCCGGGATATGGCGGGCGAGAATATCGCGCGTCTGCATCAGGCGGTCGAGGTCGATGCCGGTGGAGAATCCCATGCGCTCCAGCATGAACACGAGATCCTCGGTGACGATGTTGCCACGCGCACCAGGTGCAAAGGGACAGCCACCGAGGCCGGACACCGCGGCGTCGAAACGGCGGATGCCCGCTTCGAGGCCGGCGACGGCATTGGCAAGGCCCGCACCGAGCGTGTCGTGCAGATGCAGTCGCAGCATCATTTGCGGCCCGACCTCGCGCCGCACGGCCGTGACGATCTGCCGGATCGATTTGGGAGTCGCATAGCCGACGGTGTCGGCAAGCCCGATCTCGTCGGCGCGGGCTTCGGCAAAAGCGCGTGCCACACGGCACACTGCCGCCTCGCTCACCTCGCCCTCCAGCGAGCAGCCGAAGGAGGTGGAGATCGCGCCCATCAGTTGCGGCCGCTGGTCCGCCGGTCGGGCGTCGATCGCGGCGCGGACCGCGCGAAAGCCGTCAAGCTGCTCTTCTATCGTGCGGCGCACATTGGCGCGGTTGTGCGTCTCGCTTGCCGAGATGACGAAATAGACGGCGTTGACGCCTGCGGCGATGGCGCGCTCGGCGCCCTTCGGGTTCGGCACCAGCGCGCCGATGGTTGCGGACTTGTGCGTGAGCGCATGCGCCATCACCGCATCGACGTCGGCGAATTGCGGCACGACCTTTGGCGGGACGAAGGATCCGGCATCGATCTCGCGCACGCCGGCGGCCGCGATCGTGTCGATCAGCGCGCATTTGGCTTCGGTCGGAACGAAGACGTCCAGGTTCTGGAGACCATCGCGGGGAGCAACCTCGCAAATGTGGACATCGGGCGCGCGCGCCATCGTGGCTCTCCCTGGGTCGATTGTATATTGTTGCATAAAACAACAATCCATGGGACAGTCTGTCAAGCCCAAAACTTGCGTGCACTGCAATGATCGCATCCGACAGTTCCCGACAGCGCAGCGTCAAAAACGGTTCCGAGCGCGCCGAGCACCTCGCCGGGCTGATCATGGCGCTGGCCCGGCGCGAAGGCATGAAGGCCGGAGACCGCCTGATCGAACAAAGGCTTGCGGATGCGCTGGACCTTTCACGCGCGCCGATCCGGCTCGGCCTGAAGGCTCTGGAAGCAGCGGGGCTGGCGCGCGGCGAGCCGCATCGCGGCTTTGTGCTGGCAAAGAATCCCACCAGCGGCGCGGCCCAACCGGCGCTCGCGGCGGTCAGGCGCAACGAGCAGGTTTATGCGACCATCGCAGGCGACGTGCTCGCAACACGGCTGCCGGCCGACGTCACCGAGGCAGAGCTGATGCGCCGCTATGGCCTCAGCCGGGCCGAGCTACAGCGGCTGCTGGACCGGATCGCCGCCGAGGGCTGGATCGCACGCCTCCCCGGCTACGGCTGGCGCTTCGCCGAGACGGTTTCGAATCCCGAAGCCCAGGCCAAGGCCATGGCGTTTCGCGCGGTGATCGAGCCGGCGGCGATCGCGCAGCCGGGCTTTGCGCTGCCGCAGGAGGTGATCGTACGCTTGCGCGAGCGCCAACAGCGCGTCTTCGAAGGCGAACTCGAGAAGATGACGATCGGCGAGGTCTTTCACTCCGGCTGCGAATTCCACGAAGAGATCATCCGCGGCGCCGGCAACCCTTTCTTTCTCGAAGCGCTCAAGCGCGTGAACTCGATCAGACGCCTGTTTGCCTATCGCAGCTTCGCCGACCGCGACGGCATGCGGCGGCACGTGCGCGAGCATCTGCGCCTGCTCGACGTCCTGGAGACGCGGCGCTACACTGAGGCGGCCGACCTGATGGCCCGGCACCTGCAACGCCCGCTGGTGGCGGGCTTGTCGTGATGCGCGAACCAAATTGCTGCCATCCCAGCTTGATTCCGGTCAATCGCTCTCGCGTCCGTTGGTGCTAACGCGTCCTGCGCAACGGCAGGGAGCGGACGTTCGTGTTCAACCGACGGCAGTTCATCATAACCGCGCTCGGGTTGTCCGCGGCTGCGGTCAGCGGCTCTCCTGCCGCAGGAGCAACGATGACCTACGACGAGGCGGTGGATGCATCACGGGCCCCACTTCAAGCCAGGCCGAGGGATCGCGAGCTCGTCCGATTTGCGACCCTGGCGGCCAACAGCCACAACACCCAGCCGTGGATCTTCTCCGCGCTCGGCAACGAAATCGTAATTGCCCCCGACTTCGCGCGCCGCTGTCCGGCCGTCGATCCGGATGACCATCATCTCTTCGTCAGTCTCGGCTGCGCTGCGGAAAACCTCATCCTCGCAGCTTCCACACTGGGTTGGCACGCCACTCCGTTCGTCGATGGCGACCGGATCGTGATCACGCTCGAAGAGGCCCCGCCGGCAGCATCGGAGCTGGCCGCCGCGATTCCCGTCAGGCAATGCACCCGTGCGACCTTCGACGGCAGGCCGGCCACACCGGAGATCTTGCGCCGGCTCGAGAACGCCTGTCGCGAACCGAACGTCGCGGCGGTCCTGATAACCGAACGCGCCGCGATCGCTGAGGTCACCGACTATGTGCTCGATGGCAACTCGGCGCAAATGCGCGACAAGGCCTTCATGCGCGAGCTCGTCAGCTGGATCCGCTTCAACGAGACGGAGGCGCTCGCGACCATGGACGGGTTGTTCTCGCCCGCGTCGGGAAACCCCTCGCTGCCTTCATGGGCGGCGCGACCGCTTCTAAAGCTCTTCTTCACCGAGCGCGGGGAAAACAAGAAATACCGCGAAGAGCTCGAGAGCTCTGCGGGCGTCATCGTGCTCGCTGCCGATCGCAGCGACAAGTGGCATTGGATCGCGGTCGGCCGCGCCTGTCAGCGTTTCGGCTTGCAGGCGACCGCGCTGGGACTGAAATATTCCTTCGTCAACCAGCCGGTCGAGGTGGCAGCGCTGAGGCCGCAATTTGCGACCCGGCTCGGGCTGGGCGAACGGCGCCCCGATATCGTGATGCGCTTCGGGACCGGCCCGAACCTGCCGAAATCGCTGCGGCGTCCGCCGGAGCTGGTGATGCAATTCTAACGCCGCAAGCCGCCCAACGCCGGCGACTCGCCGGGCAGCATCGAGGAGTTGATGTCGCTGTCCAGGCGTCCCGACTGCTGCTGGATGAAGCCGGCACCGAACGACAGGCTGAGATTGGAGGTCGGCTTGAACTCGACACCCGCGAACGCGCCATAACCGGGCGTGGCGCTGGAGGTCAGCGGCGCCAGCGAGCTGCCGATGCCGTTGCCGAATTTCAACGTGTCGAATCCGGCGAAGAACGTGACGGGCAGGCCGCCCGCCGTCTTGGTGGTGTAGCCGAACTGCGTGCTGTCATAGGACAGTGCGCTGAAATTGCCGGCCGAGCCGGCCTGATTGAAGCCGCTCAGACCAAAATTGCCGCGCTCGCTGCCGACGAAGAAACCGTTCGCATAGCTGGTACGCCAACCCGCATCGCCGGCATTGAAGCTCGAGAAGCCGCCGTAAGTATCGGAACTCTGCTCGGCACCACCACTGAGGCCGAAAGGCCCGCCGGGAATCCAATATCTCAGCGGCGCAACTTGCGCATGAGCCTGTGCGCCGGTGAGGCAGAGCAAGGCGAGAGTTGCAAGAGCGCGTGAAGCTGCGGGGTTGAACATTCAGATGACCGTCAAGAGTTTTGCAAATTATACTCCTCGGACATCACCAATGCCAGCGGTGCGACCGCGCCGACGTCACGGCCCCGAGCCTCCCGGAGAGCTCCACCTGATGCCCCACGATCCGCTGCTCACGCGCCTGACATCCGCCTTTGCCGGAGTACCGGGCGTCGAGGCTGTCGTTCTCGGCGGCTCGCGTGCGCGGGGCAGTGGGCACTCCACGTCGGACTACGATGTCGGCCTCTATTTCAAGACGGCGATCCCGCTGGATACCGAACGGCTGCTGGCCGCCGCAAAAGACATCGCCGACGATCCCGCAGCCACGACCGTGACGCCGGTCGGCGAATGGGGTCCGTGGATCGTCGGCGGCGCCTGGCTTTCAGTGGAAGGCCGCAAGGTCGACCTGCTCTATCGCAACGCCGACGCGGTCGAAGCGGCGATGGAATCCAGCCGCGCCGGCGTGGTCACCATGGATTATCAGCCCGGCCATCCGCATGGCTTCTGCTCGGCAATCTGGATGGGCGAGATCGCGTATTGTCAGCCGTTGCACGATCCGAAGGGTTTGATCGCTCAGCTCAAATCAATCGCACTTCCCTATCCGCAGGCTCTGCGCCGCGCCCTGATCCAGCGCTTCCAGTGGGAAGTCCTGTTCAGCATCGAAAATGCCGAGCTCGCGGCGGCACGTAACGAGCGGACCCACATCGCGGGATGCCTCTACAGATCGCTCGCCTGCATTGCGCAGGTGCTGTTCGCACTGAACGAACGCTATCTCATCAACGAAAAGGGCGCGCTCCAGGAGGCGGCCGGCCTGCCGCTGACGATTCCGCAACTGGAGGAGCAGGCAAACGAGGTCTGGCGGCTGATCGGCGACGGCACCTTTGCGCCCGCTTGCGAGGCCTTGCGCAGGATCGACCGGCAGCTGAAGGTGCTGACATCTTGAAAGCATGGAGAACCCGGTGACATCCGACGATCCCGTCACTTACGAATGTACAGGCAACATCGCCCGCATCACGCTGCGCCGCGCGCCCGTCAACGCGCTCAGCCTCGAACTCATCCGCGCGGTGGTCGCGGCGCTCCGCCGCGCCGCGGACGATCCGGAGGCGCGCGTGGTCGTGCTGGCGAGCGCTATCCCTAAGCGCTTCTCGGCGGGCCTCGATCTCGACATCCTGCTCGGCAAGCCCGGCGCCGAGATCCGCGAATTCCTCCAGGCGCTCTATATCGACCTCTACGACGCGCAGTATCGGCTCGGCAAACCGTCGATCGCCGCCGTCGGCGGTGCGGCGCGGGGCGGCGGCATGACCATGGCAGTGTCCTGCGATGTGGTGCTGGCGGCCGAGAGCGCGACGTTCGGCTATCCCGAGATCGACGTCGGCGTCATCCCGGCGATCCACTATGCCCATCTGCCGCGGATCGTCGGACGTCACCGCGCCTTCGAGCTGCTGTTCACCGGCCGCGTCTTCAGCGCCGCCGAGGCGCGCGAGCTCGGCGTGGTCAACCGCGTCGTCGGCGATGCGGAGCTCGAGGCCGAGGTCGCAAGGCTCGCGGCGCAGTTCGCGGGAAAATCGGCCGCGGTGCTGCGGATGGGCCGCGCCGCCTTCATGCGCCAGATCGATCTCGACTATCGGCGCAGCATTGCAAGCGCCGTCGACGATTTCTGCAATGTCGCGACGTCGGATGAGGCGCAGGAGGGCTTGAGAGCGTTCGTGGAGAAGCGGCTGCCGAAATGGTGAGGACGGCAGCTTTCAGGCGGTCTTGTCGACCGAAGACGAGGAGTCCGCCGGCGGATATTTCGTCACTGGCACCATGAAGGATTTCGTGCCGACCTGGTAGATGACCTTGCCGTTCTGCCCGTCATCGGTCGCGATCTGCGCCTGGCCGAACATGATGACGTTCTTGTAGACGGTGCCGGTGCCCTGGCGGGTGACGCCGTCGGTGGTGACGCTGACCTGGGCTTCCTTGCCATTGACGGAAAGCACCTTGAAGCTCGCGCTCTTGCCGTTCTCGCTGGAATAGCCGCCCCAGCTTCCCATGAGGCGGCTGTCGGAAGCCGGCGGGTCCTGCTTCTCGAGGTTCGCGGTCTGCTTGCCAGCGCCCCCGAAGGAGAACAGCAGCACCATGTTCTTGCCGTCCTTGGTGCCGACCGTAACCCCGCCAAAGGTGATGAGCGTGCCCTTGACCTCGGCAAAGCCGCGCTCGGTGTGGCCGTTATGGGTGTACTCGACCTGCGCCCGGGCACCGCGGATGTTCACGACCTTGAAGCCGACGGGCTGGTTGTTGCCCACCCAATTGCCCTTCCAGTCACCAAGCAGCGCGCTCTGGTGATACAGCCGCTCGTTGGCGGGAGAAATCTGGCTGGTGCTCGACGTGACGATGGCCATGGTCTGCTCGGTGGACGGGTTCGACGAACCCGCTCTCGTTCGCGCGCCCGACAGCAAAGTCAAAACTGCGATCGGAAACGAACTGAAACAACCGGATTAGGGCCATGTGCCGGTTAACGAGCAGTTAAATTCAACCGTCGGGCGAGATGAGGCGAAAGGTCCCAACGGGGTACGCTATTAACGGCCCCAGCGGTCCGACCAGATCTTCTCGCCGATCATGCAACTGACGCGCGGCTCCTTGTCCGCAACCCGCATCACGGGGCGCTCCGGCATGCGGCCAGCGACCTCCATCAGCAGCTTGGTGCGGATCGCTTCCTTGAACTTGTCGCGGTCCTTGATCGTGATGACGAAAGAGCCGGGACCGCCGATGACGCAGTCCTCGTAGTAGAAGTCGAGATTGTCGATATCCATGGTCGAATAGGACGGCTCCTTGACCATGATCGGCAGACCGTTGATGACGATGCCCTTCTCGAGCGCGGCATCGCGCGCCACCGTGACCGGGATGCCATTGTTGTTGGGGCCGTCACCGGAAATGTCGATCACGCGACGCAAGCCCCGATATGGATCCTCGTCGAACAGCGGCATCGCAAACGTGATCGCGCCGGAGATCGAGGTGCGCGAGGCGCGCCGGATCGGCGTCTTCATGATTTCGGCGGCAACCGCATCCGCGGTCTCGGGGCCGTCGATCAGGCGCCAGGGGATGATGATCTTCTGGTCGCTGGAGGCGGCCCACTCGAAATAGGTTACCGCGATCCGGCCGTTCGGACCGAGCTTCAGCGCCTGGAGGAATTCTTTGGACTGGATCGCCAGCGCGTAGCCTTCGCGCTGGACCGCGAGCTCGTCCATGTCCATGGAGTAGGAGACGTCGACCGCGAGGATCAGTTCGACGTCGACCGTCTGTGCATCCTTGTCGGCAGCCAGCCGCTGCGGCTGATTCTCAAGCGGCTCGAATTTAGGTCCTGGCGCCGCGATGCCCGCGACGTCCCCTCCAACAAGCACGCCGGCCACCAGCACAGCCCCGATCGAGAACAGCAAGCGCATCGCAGCGGTCTCCCGTCGTATGACGCGATGGTGACATGCAATCGCCTTGCCGCAAAGTGCGAAGATCGCTTGCGCTTCACATTCGAGTTAGGAACGACGTGCTCGCCGCCGTGTTGCCTCGCTTCGCGCGACTGGAACACACAGCGAGACCGGCACCGTCGTTCCAGAGCTCGCGACGCGCGCAGAATGACGCCTAGGGACAGCGCGGCCGGCCCACTTGTCCGCCGCAATTTCCATGCTAGGCTGGATGCACAGATGGGGATGGAGTCCCCCGACAACCGCCCGGCGGTCGATGATCGTACTGGGCTGATGACTCCTGCTTGAGGTGGGGCAATCTTTGAGCCTCTGCCTTTGGTGGGAGCATGGACCAACCCGCCGATGGCGGGTTTTTTATTGCCTGGTGGCGAAGGCAGGAACTGGGCCAGCAAGCCAAGGCCAGGAGAAAGTGAAGACGTGACCACGACGACACCGAATGCTGCGCGCGCCACCTTACCCAGGGGAATCTGGGTGCTCGGCTTCGTCTCGATGCTGATGGACATCTCCTCCGAGATGATCCATGCGCTGCTGCCGGTCTATCTCGTCACCGCGCTCGGCGCCTCCACGCTCACAGTCGGATTCATCGAGGGCATTGCCGAGGCGACCGCCTCGATCACAAAGATCTTCTCCGGCGCGTTGTCGGACTGGCTCGGTCGCCGCAAGCTGCTCGCCGCGCTCGGCTACGGGCTGGCCGCCTTCACCAAGCCGCTGTTTCCGCTCGCCCCGAGCGTCGGATGGCTGGTTGCGGCACGCTTCATCGACCGCGTCGGCAAGGGCATTCGCGGCGCGCCGCGCGATGCGCTGATCGCCGACATCGCTCCCATCGGCCTGCGCGGCGCAAGCTTTGGCCTGCGACAATCGCTCGACACCATCGGCGCCTTCGTCGGGCCGCTCGCGGCCATCGGCATGATGTGGTGGACGGCTGACAATTTTACGATCGTGTTCTGGGTGGCAGTGCTGCCGGCCTTTCTGTCCTTCGGCCTGATCGCCTTCGCCGTGCACGAGCCGGAGCCGGATCCGAACCGCAAACCTGCGACGAACCCGCTCAATCTTGCCGCGATGCAGCAGCTCGGGGCAGTCTACTGGCGCGTCGTCGCGGTCGGTGTCGTGTTCACGCTGGCGCGCTTCAGCGAGGCCTTCCTGATCCTGCGCGCGCAGAACATCGGGCTCAACCCGATGTGGGTGCCGGCGGTGCTGGTGCTGATGAACGTCACTTATGCGCTGTCGGCCTATCCCGCCGGCGTGCTGTCGGACCGGATCAACCGGACCGGCCTGCTCGCGCTCGGCCTGGTCTTCCTCGCCGGCGGCGACCTCGCGCTGGCACTGCTCCCGAGCCTTGCAGGCCTCGCGCTCGGCGTCGTGCTGTGGGGGCTGCATATGGGGCTGACGCAAGGCCTGCTCTCGGCGCTCGTCGCCGATGCCGCGCCGCCGAGCCTGCGCGGCACCGCATTCGGCTATTTCAACCTATTCACGGGTCTGGCCCTGCTGGCTGCGAGCGTGATCGCCGGCGCGTTGTGGGATGCCTATGGTCCGGCAGGCACGTTCCTGGCGGGGCTCGGCTTTGCGCTGATCTCGCTCATGGGGCTGCTTGCCATCGGCAACGGTCTGGCAGCAGAGCAAAAATGATGACGGGGAGTTTTTCGTCGTGCTGAGTGGGGTGCTTGCGATCATGATGGGTAGCATGCTTGGCGGCTGTGCGCGCTATTTCGTGTCCGGCGCGATCGCGCGGCGGTTGGGCGAGACGTTTCCGTGGGGCACCATGACCATCAACGTCACCGGCGCCTTCCTGATCGGCATTTTCGGCGCGCTCGCGACCCATCCCGGCTCGGCCTTCGCCGCGCCCACCCCCTGGCTGTTCGCGGTGACCGGTTTTCTCGGCTGCTACACCACGGTGTCCTCGTTCAGCCTGCAAACCCTGACGCTGGCGCGGAGCGGCGAGCCGCTCTCCGCGCTCGGCAATGTCGTGCTCTCGGTCGGGCTGTGCCTTGCAGCCGTCAGTTGCGGCTTCCTCCTCGCGGACAGGCTTGGAGGATAGAAGCGCATGGCCGTCCCCTCCTCCGCCGAGCGCTGGCGTAGCGCGATACTCTACGCCTGGGTTGCCGCCGGCAGCATCGTCGGCGGACTGACCCGTTATCTGGTCGGTCTCGCGCTCGACACCGGACCGGGCTTTCCCTTCGCCACGCTGTTCATCAACGCCACGGGATCGCTGATCATCGGCTTCTACGCGACGCTGACCGGCCCCGACGGCCGCATGCTGGCGCGTCCCGAGCACCGGCAGTTCGTCATGACCGGGTTCTGCGGCGGCTACACCACGTTCTCGACCTTCAGCCTGGAGACCTTCCGCCTACTCCACGGCGGCATGAAGTACACGGCACTTGCCTATGGCGCGGCGTCCGTCATCTGCTGGCTGGTGTCGGCGTGGCTCGGGCATATGATGGCGAGCCGCTACAACCGCTTGACAAGGAGTTGACCATGCAAATCCCCGCTCAGGCCGTTTTGCTCCGGATCTTCATCGGCGAGAGCGACCATTTCGACGGCAAGCCGCTCTATGAAGCGATCGTGATGACGGCGCGCGAGCGGCACCTCGCCGGCGCCACCGTGCTGCGCGGTCCGATGGGCTTCGGCAAATCGAGCCGGCTGCACACTTCGAAGATCCTGCGACTTTCGGAAGACCTGCCGCTGCTGATCGAGATCGTCGACAGCGAGGACAACATCAACGCATTCCTGCCCATCCTGGATGGCATGATGTCGAGCGGCCTGATCACCTTGGAGAAGGTGCAGGTCCTACAATATGGTGCGAAGGCCGCGAGCTGATCGCTCCAGCAGGAACCCGAGCCCGCCGTGTCCGGGAGGCGGAATGAACGATACCGTTACCACACCGAAAACCAGGACGAAGACCAAGGTCGAGCGGCCACGGCTGCACAAGGTCATCCTGATCAACGATGATTACACGCCCCGCGAATTCGTCACCATGGTGCTCAAGGCCGAATTCCGCATGACGGAGGATCAGGCCTACAAGGTGATGATCACCGCGCACAAGCTGGGCACCTGCGTCGTCGCCGTGTTCACCAAGGACGTCGCCGAGACCAAGGCGACGCGTGCCACCGATGCCGGCCGCGCCAAGGGCTATCCGCTGCTGTTCACGACCGAGCCGGAGGAATAAAGCTCAGCCCACCAGCGCGTGCGTTTCTTCCGCCAGCCCGTACACGCGCTGTGCCTTGGAAAATCCTGCGATCGGAAATTCGCCGAGCTCATGCCAATCGTGGTGGCAGACATTGGCAAAACCTTCCGAGGCCACAACGGTCCGCCCCAGCCGCCCCGTGATCTTCTCCAACCGGGCCGCGAGATTGACGGCGGGCCCGATGCAGGTGAAGTCCAGCCGGTTGCCGCCACCGATATTGCCGTAGAGGATGTTGCCGATGTGCAGCGCGACGCCAAAGCGGAAGCGCTCGACGACATCGCCGACCGGAAACGCGAGCTGCTCCACGCTGGCGCGCGATTCACGCGCCGCCTCCAGCACGCGCGCGCAGACATGGGCGGCATCGCCGACATATTCGTCGATCGGAAACACTGCGAGCAGGCCGTCGCCCATGAATTTCAACACCTCGCCGCCGTGGCCCCGGATCGCGGTGACCTGGCAATCGAAATAATGGTTGAGGATTGCGACCACCGTCTCGGCTGGCAGCCGGTCCGACAGCGCAGTGAAGCCGCGCAGGTCCGAGAGCCAGATCACCGCCTGCATGGTGTCGGTGTGGCCACGGCGGATCTGGCCGCCGAGAATGCGTGCGCCGGCGCGGTTGCCGACATAGGTGTCGAGCAGCATCTCGGCGGTGCGTCGCAGGCTGATGATCTCGCTGACGCGCGCGAGCGGCGCTATGATGCTTCGGATCGCCGCGATGTCGTCGTCGCTGAAGCCATCGGGATGCTGCGTGATCCAGCTGGTGGCGTGGATGGAGCCATCGAGAAAAGGCACCGGCACCGCAATATAGTCGGTCGCACCTTCGGCGCGCATGTCGTCGAGGAACGGAAATCGCTTGCTGTCGGGATCGCTCGCGCGTCCCCTGACCTCCACCCCCTGCTCGAACACGATGCGGAGCGGGCTGCGGGCGAATTCGGGCGTCTCCAGGATCTCGAAATCGACGCTGCCGATTTCGACCTCCCCACCCTGCCGCCAGATGAAGTTGCGGCCGAAGATTTCCGGATGCAGCGTGCGGATGAAGATGCCGAACCGCCACACTGGCAGGCCGGCCGCGACCAGACGTTCGCAGAAATCGGCGATCATCTCGGCCGGCTCTAGCGACGACCAGGCACCGCCGATCAGCCAGTTGCAGAGGCGCTGGAGCTCGGAGCTGTTCATGCCCGCATTTGCGGACGAAGTTGTGGGCCCGTCAAGCTGCGCGGTGGGCTAGTACCGCGACAGGGCGCGTTATTCGCGGTGTGCTCACCTCTCCCTACGGGAGAGGTGAAAAAACTAGCGTCCCACCTGCCCGCGATCGCGCAGGAAGTGATCGGCCAGCACGCAGGCCATCATGGCCTCACCGACGGGGACGGCGCGGATGCCGACGCAGGGGTCATGGCGGCCCTTCGTGACGATCTCGGTATCAGTGCCCTTGCGATCGACGGTGCGGCGCGGCTGGAGGATCGACGAGGTCGGCTTCACGGCAAAACGCACCACCACCGGCTGTCCGGTGGAGATGCCGCCCAGAACGCCGCCGGCATGGTTGGAGAGAAAGCGCGTGCCGTCATTGCCGGTGCGCATCTCGTCGGCGTTCTCTTCGCCGGTCAATTCGGCCGCGCCAAATCCGGCGCCGATCTCGACGCCCTTCACGGCGTTGATGGTCATCATCGCAGCCGCCAGATCGGAATCGAGCTTGGCATAGATCGGCGCACCCAGGCCCGCCGGCACGCCCTCGGCGACGACTTCGATCACCGCGCCGATTGAGGAGCCGCTCTTGCGGATGCCGTCGAGATAGGTCTCGAAGAAGGCGGCCTTGTCCTTGTCGGGACAGAAGAACGGATTTTTCCCGATCTCGTCCCAGTCCCATTTGGCGCGGTCGATCTTGTGCGGGCCGATCTGCACCAGCGCGCCCCGCACCTTGACGTCGGGCAGCACTTTTCGCGCGATCGCGCCGGCGGCAACGCGCGTCGCGGTCTCGCGCGCCGAGGAGCGCCCGCCGCCGCGATAGTCGCGCAGACCGTACTTCGCCTCATAAGTGAAGTCGGCATGACCGGGGCGAAACTTGTCCTTGATCTCGGAATAGTCCTTCGAGCGCTGGTCGGTGTTCTCGATCAGGAGCCCGATCGGGGTGCCCGTCGTCACCTGCACGCCGGTCTCCGGATGCGCCATCACGCCGGACAGGATTTTGACCTGGTCCGGCTCCTGGCGCTGGGTGGTGAAGCGCGACTGGCCGGGCCGGCGGCGGTCGAGATCGCCCTGGATGTCGGCCTCGGTGAGCGGGATCATAGGCGGACAGCCGTCGACCACGCAGCCGATCGCCACGCCGTGGCTCTCGCCGAAGGTGGTGACGCGGAACATGTGGCCGAAGGTGTTGAAGGACATCCGTCTCTACTCGTCAGTTCTGACTTGTGGTGGTAACGCGGGGGAACACCCGGGTCAAACACACACTCGGTCATTCCGGGGCGATGCGAAGCATCGAACCCGCAATGACCGCGTTCCAGGCTAACTAAACTTCTCCAGCCGCCGGTCGCGAAACACATAGACGGCGCCTTGCTCGATATAGAGCTCGGCGGCACCGGCGGGGGTCTCAATGCCCAAAGCCACCATCAGGGCCCGGCAGGTGCCGCCATGGGCGACCGCGACGGTATCGACCAGAAGCGACTCGTACCAATCGAGCATGCGCAGCTGCACCGCCGCATAGGTCTCGCCGCCGATTGGCGCGACCGTCCATTTGTCGGCGAGGCGCCTTGCATAGACCGCGGGATCGGAGGCCTCGCTTTCGGCCAGTGTCAGCCCCTCCCAGGTGCCGTAGCCGATCTCCCGCAGGCGGTCGTCGAGCGAATAATTGGCAAGCGGCATTTCAAGCTTGCGGCGGACGAGTTCCATGGTCTGGCGCGCACGCCCGAGTGGGCTCGACACGTAGGGCAGCGCCGCTTTGTCCTTGCCGTCGCGCCTCAACAGATCGGCGAGAACGCCGGCTGCGTGCACGGCCTGTCCGCGGCCACGTGCATTCAGTGGAATGTCCTGGGCGCCCTGGAGCCGCCCGAGCGCGTTCCACTCGGTCTCGCCGTGGCGCAGGAAATAGATCGTGGGCACGGGCATTGCGGTTCGAAGGCTAGTCTTGTTCGAGCATGATCTTATCGGAAAACCGGTTCCCACTTTTCCGGATCATGCTCTACCCGCCGAGTGAGATATCCGGCGCGTCCGGGCGCTTCATGCCGAGCACGTGATAGCCGGAATCGACGTGGTGCACCTCGCCGGTCACGCCGCGCGACAAGTCGGAGAGGAAATACAGCGCGCTGCCGCCGACATCCTCTGTCGACACGTTGCGCCGCATCGGCGCGTTGTACTCGTTCCACTTCAGGATATAGCGGAAATCGCCGATGCCGGAGGCGGCGAGCGTCTTGATCGGACCTGCCGAGATCGCGTTGACGCGGATGTTCTTCTCGCCGAGATCGGCGGCGAGATAGCGCACGCTGGCTTCCAGCGCAGCTTTCGCCACGCCCATGACGTTGTAATGCGGCATCCATTTCTCGGCGCCGTAATAGCTGAGCGTGATGAGCGAGCCGCCATCCGTCATCAGCTTCTCGGCGCGCTGCGCCACCGCGGTAAACGAATAGCAGGAGATCAGCATCGACTTCGAAAAGTTCTCCTGCGTGGTGTCGACATAGCGGCCGTCGAGCTGCTCGCCATAGGCGATCGCGTGCACCAGGAAATCGATCTTGCCCCACTTCTCCTTCAGCACCGCGAAGGCGGCGTCGATGGTGGCGGCATCCGTGACGTCGCAATGGCCGAGCACGAGACCGCCGACCTCCGCGGCGAGCGGCTCGACGCGCTTCTTCAGCGCATCGCCCTGATAGGTGAAGGCGAGCTCGGCACCGGCCGCGCGGCATGCCTTGGCGATGCCCCAGGCGATCGATCGGTTGTTGGCAACGCCGAGGATCACGCCCCGTTTGCCCTGCATCAGACCTGAATTCTGCGCCATTTTTTCAACGTCCCATCGAGCGGGTTAAGGTCTGGAGGTACACCAGCCCTCCTTCGCGGTACAGTCCTAATACGCGGCGTTAACGCTGTTTCGAGCGCCGGAATAGCCGTTTCATTCGGGTGTTATGATCGTTGTAGCGCTCGCGCCGAACACCGGGACGTGAAAACCGCAATGAATGCGTTTCGCCAGAGTGTGGAAACCATGATCCCGGCGTTGCGCCGCTATGCCCGCGCGCTCACGCGCGATGCGGATGCGGCCGACGATCTGGTACAGGATACGTTGGTACGCGCGCTGCGTTCGGAGCGTCTGTTCCTCGGGGGCGACGTCAGGAGCTGGCTCTACACGATCCTGACCAACCTCAACAAGAACCGGCGGCGCTCACTGGCCAGGCGGCCGCAATTCATGCCGCTGACGGAGAACAACCCGGACGCCAGCGGGACTGAGGCCGAAGGGCGCGACATCGAGAAGGCGCTGGCGACGCTCGTGGAGGACCAACGTTCGGTGCTGCTCCTAGTGATGCTGGAGGGCATGAGCTATCGCGAGGTCGCCGACATCCAGGGCGTGCCGATCGGCACCGTGATGTCGCGCCTGGCGCGCGCCCGCGCCCACGTCAAAGCCTCGCTCGAGGGCGCGCGCCCGGCGCTCAGGCGGGTGAAATGATGGCAGGGCTGATGCATCGCGTGTTGTCCGCCCACATGCCGATGGAGCGGGCGACGTTGAGTAACGAAGGACATTTTAGGCCGCAGAGCCAGAGACGACCGATATGAACGACCGCAACATTCCGATCACCGAAGACGAGCTGCACGCCTATGTCGACGGCGAGCTGCCGGCCGAACGTCGCGCCGACGTCGAGGCCTGGCTTGCCGCCCATCCTGACGAGGCCGAGCGTGTGCAGTCCTGGCGCGCCATGGCCGAGATGCTGCACGCCCGCTACGACGCCGTCGCCCAGGAGCCGGTGCCGGCACGGCTGGAGCTCGAGCGGCTGGAGCGCCGACCCCGGCAATGGCTCTATGGCGCCGCCGCGGCTGTGCTGGTTGCTTTCGTCGCCGGCGGCACGGCCGGCTGGGTCGCGCATGGCGCCGCCAACGCGCCCTCGACCTTCCAGAGTTTTACGGCGGACGCGCTCGACGCCCACCGCCTCTATGTCGTCGAGGTCCGCCACCCCGTCGAGGTCGGCGGCAACGAGCGTGACCATCTCCAGGCCTGGCTGACCCGGCGCTGCGGCTGGACCGTGTTCGCGCCGAACCTGGAGGCGAGCGGGCTGAAGCTCGTCGGCGGCCGGCTCTTGCCAGGGCCGAAAGGTCCGGCGTCGTTCCTGATGTATGAGGGCGCCTCAGGCGAGCGGTACACGATCTACACGGCCAAGACCGAGAACGGCGCGACGCAGATGCGCTACGCCAAAACGGACAAGGACGGGGCGCTGTTCTGGGCCGAGCGCGGCGTCGGTTACGTCGTCAGCGGCGGCGCCGACCGCGACCGGCTGACCAAGGTGGCGCAGGCCGTTTACGACCAGGCAGAGAAGCACGGTACCTAGACAACCCGCGCTATCGCGATGCCTCGATTCCGACATCGAAAATTTGGAATCAGGACATCGGCGCGTCTCAGAATCGCACCGGATGATCACGCGAAAATGAGCAGCGTTCGATCCGCCGATCGACGCAGGCGGCCTCGATTGGGGTTTTTGGTACCGCGCTGGTCCCCCTCTCGAGGCCGCACCTTTTTATCGGCGGCCCCGCCGGACAGCCGACACGCCTCAAACGTCAGCGTTGAAGCGCGACCGCGCTTCAGGCGTATGTTGAGCATCATCCTTTCAGGAAGAGAATGCTCCGATCGTCGAGGTGGCCTCGGATAGCGCCCTAGCCGAGCCCGCTACGCGGATTGTAGGGATGTTGGTCCCGCCACTTTTCCATCAATGTCTCAAGCTCGGCATCGTTCCCGTCCGGTAGCATAATCCTGATGACGACGAAGAGGTCTCCGGTTCCACCGGCCTTTGGCAGTCCCTTGCCCTTGAGGCGGAAGGTCCGGCCGCTGGAGGTGTTTTTCGGGACCGAGAGCTCCACGGCATTGCCGAGGGTGGGGACGCGGACCTTGCCGCCGAGCACCGCCTCATAGAGCGTGACCGGCAGATCGATCCGCAAGTCCGTGCCCTCGACCTTGAAGTGGGGGTGGGGCGCGATGTTGATGGTGATCAGGAGATCGCCGGGCGGATGGCCCTGCGCGCTTTCGCCCTGCCCCCTCAGCCGGATCTGCTGGCCTTCGGTGACGCCGGCCGGAATCTTGACGTTCAGCTCCTTGCCCGTGGGCAGCCGGACGCGCTTCTCGCCGCCCTTGACCGCCTCTTCCAGAGAGACGGACATGGCAACGTTCACGTCGAGATCGAGCCCGATCCCGCCGGTGTCGAAGTCGAACTGGGCGCCGCCCCCGGCCCCGGGCCGCGCGCCACGCATCCCACCGCCGAACATGCTGTTGAGGATATCCTCGAACGCGCCGCCGCCCGGGCTGCCACCCGCACCGCCGCTCCGGAACGTATAGCTCTCGAACCCGCCGGGGCCCGCGCGCCCGCGCGGCCCGCCGCCACCTGGAAAGCCCTGGAAGCGCGGCTTGCCTTCGGCGTCGATCTCGCCGCGGTCGAACTGCTTGCGCTTGTCCTCGTCGCCGAGAATCTCGTTGGCCGAGTTGATCTCGGCGAAGCGCTCGGCAGCCTTCGGGTCACCCTTGTTGCTGTCGGGATGGTGCTTCTTGGCAAGCTTGCGATAGGCGCTCTTGATGGCGGCAGCGTTGGCGCTCCGCGGCACCCCCAAGACCTCATAGGGGTCGCGCATCCGTCACGTCTCCTTCACGGAATCGAATTGTTCAAAGGGCTCCCCGCCCCACCTGCAGATCATGTGGGGAGAGAGTGGCATTTTTGCAACTAGGGCCCGCGCCGGATCCTAGCTCCGCCACGGCTTTAGCGTATGAATCTCCCAACGGCCACGGCTGCTTTGGCAGCCGGCGCCCTGGAGCCAGCTTTCGGTATTGCCGTTGACGTAGCTCGCCAGGAAGTCGCGGCACTTGCGGCCGTCCTCCGCGGCATAGGACTGTGCGATCGGGGTGACCGAGCCCCGCGCCCCGGTCTCCGGATTCTCCCAGTGCTGGCTGGAATCCTTGTCGCCCTTGCTGAGGACGTCGGAGGCGGCGTTGCGGGCGAAGGCGAGATCGGTCTCGGTCGGCGGGGCGTCCTTCGCCGGCCGCGCGATCGATCCGGTCAGGTCGCTGTCGTCGGCCTTGGCATAGGCACTGCTGTCGTTGCGCGAAAAGCTGCAACCGCCGGCACCAAGCCCGATTAGAATCATCGTCATGACGAAGCCGGACGGACGGATCACCGATAGGCCAACGCGTCCCCATGCCCTATATAGGGCGGTAGCGGACAATAGCGCGTTTTGGGCCGCGGGACGCAACTCGGACTCCAGACATGACCGACACGACCTCGATGAAACACCAGACACCCTTAACATCCGGTGATTTCACCGCCGCCGACGAGCCATTTGCGTTGTTCGAGTCCTGGCTGAACGAGGCGATCAAGAGCGAGCCGAACGATCCGAACGCGATGGCGCTCGCGACCGTCGACCCGGACGGGCTTCCGGACGTGCGCATGGTGCTGATGAAGGGTTTCGATACCGAGGGTTTCGTCTTCTACAGCCACATCGCCAGCCAGAAGGGCCGCGAACTCGCCGCAAATCCTAAGGCAGCATTACTTTTTCACTGGAAGTCGCTGCGGCGTCAGGTCCGCATCCGCGGCAACGTGACGCCGGTGACCGACGCCGAGGCCGATGCCTATTTCGCCACCCGCCCCAAGCAGGCCCAGATCGGCGCCTGGGCGAGCAAGCAATCCGAGGCGCTGGAGAGCCGCTTTGCCTTCGAACAGGCCATCGCGAAAGTCGCGGCCAAATACGTCATCGGCGAGGTGCCGCGGCCGCCGGGCTGGAGCGGCTGGCGCATCGCGCCGGTGCGCATCGAGTTTTGGCACGACCGCCCATTCCGCCTGCACGACCGCATCGAATTTCGCCGTGACGCGGCCGGCCAGAAATGGTCCAAGACTCGGATGTATCCTTGAGCGTTGTCTTTAGCTTTGGGCCGACCTGAAAGATGTCCATGCCGCATTCGTCCAATGTGCCGCGTCGTACGCTGCTCCTGACCGGGGCCAGCCGCGGCATCGGCCACGCCACCGTGATCCGTTTCTCCTCGGCCGGCTGGCGCGTCATCACCTGCTCACGGCATGCTTTCCCGGAGGACTGCCCGTGGGACGCAGGCCCCGAGGACCACATCCAGGTCGACCTCGGCGATCCCGAGGATACGGCGCGCGCGATCACCGAGATCCGCCGCCGGCTCGAAGGCGGCACGCTGCATGCGCTGGTCAACAACGCCGCGATCTCGCCGAAGGGCGCGGGCGGCGCGCGGCTCGGCTCGGTCGACACCGACCTCGACACCTGGACGCATGTCTTCAACGTCAACTTCTTCGCGCCGATCATGATGGCGCGCGGGCTGATCGAAGAATTGAAGGCGGCCAGGGGATCGGTCGTGAACGTCACCTCGATCGCGGGCTCGCGCGTGCATCCCTTCGCGGGTGCCGCCTACGCGACGTCCAAAGCCGCGCTCGCCGCGCTGACGCGCGAGATGGCTTCCGACTTCGGCCGCATCGGCGTGCGTGTCAACGCGATCGCGCCCGGCGAGATCGATACCTCGATCCTCTCGCCCGGCACCGAGAAGATCGTCGAGCAGCAGATCCCGATGCATCGTCTCGGCACACCCGACGAGGTCGCCAAGATCATCTATGTGCTGTGCACGGACACCAGTTCCTACGTCAACGGCGCCGAGATCCACATCAACGGCGGCCAGCACGTTTGATCCGCTCTCGTCGCTGCACGGCAATGACAGAGCATGAGGCGACGGCTGGCACTCCAATCTCCACTGCCATTCCCCGCCACCGGGTCTCGCCTTCGGCGAGCCCGATGACAGGCTCCGGCGGGGAATCCAGTACGCCGCAGCTTCTCGATTCGTCACTGCCGCTTCGGCGTACTGGATCGCCCGGTCAAGCCGGGCGATGACAGCGAGTTGTGGCTGCAGACATGCGTTCGCATTCTCGCGGCGTATTTCGCCCGAGCTTTGCTTCATCTCTCCACCCTCGAAGCCAAGAGGGCGCAGGGAAGGCCGGGTGCCGGCCGGCACCCGCGGTCCGCTGCGCGAAAAGCACACGCAGGAAGAACCGCACAGCAGCATACAGGTGTAGCCAATCACTCGGCCTTCCCTGCGCGATGGTCGGACGGCGTATACCGAGCTCTCCCGGGAGCCGAGTTCCTTCTGGCCTCCCTCACGCTTGCGAAAGTCGCCGGCACCGCGCCGGTTGACGCGATTGCCACATCCGCAAGAGCTTGACCGTAGCAACGACGGCCAGGACCACACGGTTTTGCCGTACGCACGGCCCGCCATTTCGCCGCAGTTTTCCCAGCCCTGTCGACGGAGCAGGAAACTTACGGGCGAGACGAACCTGACAGCGCCGTCCGTCCGCACGAAGCCCTGGGCTCACGGAGAGCAATCCGCCCTGCCCTGGCTGTTCGCGCCCGACGCTGCTGCGTCCACCGCAAGCCCGGCTCACGAAACATGACGACCACACGATCGCCCCTCAAGGATGAGCCGGGATAGACGACACATACGACAAATCCGAATTTCGGTAAAGTGGAATATTTCCGAGCAGGCATCTTGACAACACGGCTGTGATCGCACGGTGTTTTGCCCGACGGGCGACATCGCATTCTGTCGTGATCGCGCGGCACATCAAGGCGGCGAGCACGTATAGGCCAGAACGGTGGAAGCATGGGCAGATTCGCAAGCACGGCGTCACTCTACGAGCATTTGCGCCCGCCTTACCCGCGCGAATTCTTTCGCAGTGTCGCGCACAATCTCGGCCTCTCCAGGGAGAGCAGCCTGATCGATCTCGGCACCGGACCCGGGCTGCTGGCGCTCGGCTTCGGCCCTTATGTGGGCCGTGTCGTCGGTGTCGACCCTGAGCCTGCGATGCTCGACGCCGCCCGGCTCGCGGCAGCGCGCGCGGGGCGACATGTCACGCTGATCGAAAGCAACGCCGAGACGCTCGCCTCCGACATCGGCAGTTTCGACATCGTCACAATCGGCCGCGCGCTGCATTGGATGGATCGTGACTTGACGCTTGCATTGCTCGATCGGCTGGTCGCGCACGACGGTGCGCTCGCGATCTGCGCCTCGTTCTCGGCCGCCGATGGCCGCAACTCCTGGCTTGATGGCTACAACGAGATCCGCCGCCGCTGGTCACCGGCAAAGCTCTGGGAGGAAGCCGGCCGGGGCACACGGACCCACCGCGACCTTCCCGCGTTCTTCCGCGGCAGCTCGTTTCAGCCCGCCGAGCTCGTCACAGTCGAAACCAGCCATCTGGTCGGCCTGTACGACTTGGCGCAACGCACTCTCACTTATTCGTCGTCATCACCGGATGCTTTGGGCGAGAATGTCGAGGCTATGCTGCGCGATGTCTTAAAGCATCTCGTCGCTTTCAGCCGCGACGGCGCCATCGCCGAGACCATTGTCTCGACGGCGCAGATCGTGAAGCGCTAGCTGATTTGCCGAAAGACGGAAGCAAGGCGATCCAGACAACGCCGCCGCAAGACCTGGATCGCCCGCCTTCCTTCCGTTCCTCAATCGAGTCGAATCCGACGCGACCGTTCGCGCAGCCGCGGAGCGGCGACGTTCAATGCAGTCGAGCAGTCGTCGTCGTTTTCGCCGTCGAGCAGCGGAGCACCACAGTGTCGGCACAGGCGTGCCGACAACGACGGCGCCTTGCCGCTCGTCACGACCTGACGATAGTTCGCCAGATCGATGACGTTGCGGGGCGTCGTTATGTGTTTTTCAACCATGGCTGTTCCTCGCGGCTAACACGCTGCTTATCGCAGACAAGTTTCGCGCAAACGTTCAGCCCACCGCTCAAATTTTACCGGAGGAATTGGGGCACAGCGCACACATCACGGCAGCGCCTCAATCCCGCTCTATTCTGCGACACGATCGACCGTGTCTTTGCGAACCGCGTAAGGTCTCGGTAGCTATCTTCCGAGAGCGCGGGAGATCAGAGCCACTTCTTCCACTTGAAGATCCAGTACGGGACGATTGCGGCCACCAGCATCATCACCAGCGCCATCGGATAGCCGTGGATCCATTCGAGTTCCGGCATCACCTTGAAATTCATGCCGTAGATCGAGGCGATCAGCGTCGGCGGCATCAGGACAACAGCCATGACCGAGAACAGCTTGATGATGTTGTTCTGCTCGAGATTGACGACGCCGAGCATGGCGTCGAGCACGAAGGTGATCTTGTTGGAGAGGTAGGATGCGTGATCGGTCAGCGAGCCCACGTCGCGCTGCATGGTCTTGAGCTGCTCGCGCATGTCCTTCGACCATTTCACGCCTTCCACCACTGCGGACAAGAAGGTCACGACGCGGCCGATCGACACCAGGCTCTCCCGAACCTTCGAGGTCAGATCGCCCTTGCGGCCGATCGAGATCAGGATCTGGGAATATTGCTTGGCGTGGCCGTGGCGCTCACTCTCGGGTTCGAAGATGTCGTGCGAGACCTGATCGATCTCGGCGCCGCAGCGCTCCAGAATGTCGGCGCAGCGGTCGATCACGGCGTCCAGGAGTTCCATCAGCACCATCTCGCCGGTGATGGAAGGCGTGCAGGAGCGACCGAGCTTGGCCTCGACCAGGGCGAATGGCTTCGGCAAATCGTAGCGCACCGTCACCAGGCGGTGGTCGCCGAGGATGAAGGTCACTGCCGTGGTCCGGGGCATGTCGGTATCGGAGTGGCACATCAGCGTCGCGGTCATGTAGCGCGCGCCGCTCTCGATATAGAGCCGGCTGGAGATCTCGATCTCCTGCATGTCTTCCCGGGTCGGGATGGCGATGCCCGCCAGCCGCTCCACCGCCTTGTCCTCGGCCGCGCTCGGGTTGACGAGGTCGATCCAGACCGCGCTCTCCGGCAGCGCGGTGAGATCTTCGATGACAGCCTTCTTGAGGGAGGCCTCGGAGGGAACAAACACCGAAAACATGACAACTCCAGAGAACCTGCGACAGAATGACAGCCCTTAGCGCGATTCTGACAAGTTCACGATGACAACCGGATTAACGAAGCGTTGGTATTTGTGGCGGGGTCGGGGTTCAACTGTGGCGCGGAATCGACAGTTCGAAGCCTCCTGCCGCAAAATCCGCACAGCGCCGCAAAACTTGCGGCAAAAAAGCCACAGCTGGGGTCTTGCAGCGCGGGATAAGGGCTTCAGTGCTGGAATTGTGGCAGATTTCAACGATAATGGGATTAACGGAGTCGAGGAACTTGGGCGCTAAGCTCAGGCGTTCCGTACGGTATTGTTTTGATTGGAACCAAACCATGTCGTCGCTGAAAGTTAAATTGGGGATCTTGGCCGCTGGCCTGATGCTGTCGGGCTGCATGCAGGCCACGCATTTCGAGGCGACCGACACCAAAGCCTTCAAGCCGAAGGACAAGGAACTCCTCGCCAAGGTCCGGTATGAAAATACCCCGGTCGCAGAGCCGTTCCGCCGCGCCATCGTCGAGTATCACCGCAAGGAATCGCCGGGCTCGATCGTGGTCGATTCCGACAACCACTACCTCTATTACGTGCTGGAGGGCGGCAAGGCGATCCGCTATGGCATCACCGTCGGCGAAGAGGCCATGGCCTGGTCCGGCATTGCCAAGGTCGGCAGCATGACCGAATGGCCGGCCTGGCATCCGACGCCGGGCGAGATTTCGCGCCTGGGCGTGCCGACCTATGTCGCGCCGGGTCCGGACAATCCGATGGGTTCCCGCGCCATGTACCTCTATTCGGGCGGCAAGGACACGCTGTTCCGCATCCACGGCACCAACCAGCCGGAATATATCGGCGCCTCGATCTCGTCGGGCTGCATCCGCCTGACCAACGAGGACGCGATCGACCTCTACAACCGCGTCAAGGTCGGCACCATCGTCGTGGTGCTCGAGCCGAAGCATGGCGACTCGCCGTATAATTCGCGCCTGGCGCTCGGCGGCAGCCAAACCGGCCAAGCCGGCAGCTACTGATCGCATTCTGATCTCTGACATCCAAAAGCGCCGGTCTTACCGGCGCTTTTTTGTTGCCGGCTTGTGCGACCGGGCTTTGTTGCCACCAGCCGACGGCTTGTCCGCAGCCGCAGGGGGAGTCTCCGCTGCCCCTTCGTCGGCGTCCTCCTTGCCGTCGGGCTTGGCCGCGACCTCGCGCGGCGGGGCCTCCTCGGGGCGCTCCGCCGGCAGCAGCGGGGCGACCTGCGGCAGGGGATCCCAGACGTTCCACTGGCAGATCCGGTAGTCATTGCGCCGCTGCGCCAAATCGAGATGGATGTGGTCCTCGTGGTACCAGTCCGAGCCCGGACCGAGCACGGTGGAAAAGCGCGCGCACACCGAATGCAGCACGCGCTCGCGCACATCGCGCGACATGGTGCGGTCGGTCAGGCCGATCGACTGGCCGTTGGCCAGCTTGATGGCGCGGACGTCGAGGGCGTTGGCCTTGCCGTGCTCGGACAGCATCGCGCCGACGACGCGGTTGCGGCCACGGCACTCGAAGCTGTCGAAATTGTCGAGGTCGCTGATGGTCGAGCCGAGGCTCGCCGCCAGCGGCACCATGTCCTTGCGCACCCAATCGGCGACCGCGGACGCCATGTTGCAGCGGAGGATCGCTGCCGGCTTGACCACCACCTTACGCTTGTCCGGCAGCACGATAGCCTCTAGCCGCACCAGATCCTCACCGCCGCAGGCGCCGGGCCCGCGGATATCCGGAATCGACGGCGCGATCGCGATCTCCTCGGTCAGCGCCAGCCGGCAGGCCGAGGCCTGCTTCTCGGGCGGCGGCGCGGCCTCGGCGGGCTTGTCGGCGCTTGGCTTGTCCTCGGATGGCTTGCCTTCTGGCTCCGGCGCCCCCTCGTCCGACGCCTTGGGGGCCTCTTCGGGGCGCGGTTTTGGCAGTGGAATCTTGGCGTGACGAACGGCTGCGCGCGGTCGTGGTGTACCAAGGCCGAAGATATCCCATGGCGCAGGATATTTCCGCGCCTCAGCCCTCTCGGCGAGCACTAGCGACAGCGCGAGCGCGGCGGTAACCATTGCCGCGCCGGTGGACATATAGCCGCGACAAGACCATTTGCGGCGAAAGTCCGGCAGGCTAAAACTCATCACAATTGTTTGGCCCAAGGCTGAGAGCGATAACGCGCCCAGCGACTTCTCGGAGGAACGTCAGAATGCTCGGTTTGATGCAAGATTGGCCCCTGCTCTGCCACCGGATCATCGAACACGCCGCCAGGATTCATGGCAAGCAGGAGGTGGTCACGCGCTCTGTCGAGGGGCCGATCCATCGCACCAACTACGCCGAGATCCACCAGCGCGCGCTCAAGGTCTCGCAGATGCTGGAGCGCGACGGCATCAAGCTCGGCGACCGTGTCGCAACGATCGCCTGGAACACCTGGCGCCATCTCGAGGTGTGGTACGGCATCATGGGGATCGGCGCCATCTGCCATACCGTCAATCCCCGCCTTTTCCCCGAGCAGATCGCCTGGATCATCAACCATGCGCAGGACCGCATCGTGATGACCGACATCACCTTCGTTCCGATCCTGGAGAAGATCGCCGACAAACTTCCGAGCGTGGAACGCTATGTCGTGCTCACCGACAAGGCGCATTTACCGGAAACCACACTGAAGAATGTGGTCGCCTACGAGGACTGGATTGCGCAGGCCGACGGTAAATTCAAATGGAAGGACTTTGACGAGAACACGGCAGCCGCGATGTGCTACACGTCGGGCACGACGGGCGACCCGAAGGGTGTGCTGTATTCGCATCGCTCCAACGTGCTGCACGCGCTGATGGCCAACAATGTCGACGCGCTCGGCACCAGCGCCTCCGAGACCATGCTGCCGGTGGTGCCGCTGTTCCACGCCAACAGCTGGGGCATCGCCTTCTCCGCGCCCTCGCAGGGCACCAAGCTGGTGATGCCCGGCGCCAAGCTCGACGGCGCCTCGGTCTACGAGCTGCTCTCGACCGAGAAGGTGACGCACACTGCCGGCGTGCCGACGGTGTGGCTGATGCTGCTCCAGCACATGGCCGCCAACAATCTGAAGCTGCCCGACCTGAAGATGGTGATCTGCGGCGGCTCGGCGATGCCGCGCTCGATGATCAAGGCCTTCCTCGACATGGGCTCGAACGTCCGCCACGCCTGGGGGATGACCGAGATGAGCCCGATCGGCACCGTCGCGGCGCTGAAGCCGCCGTTCCAAAACGCGACCGGAGAGGCGCGGCTCGACGTGCTCCAGATGCAGGGCTATGCGCCGTTCGCGGTGCAGATGAAGATCACCGACGATGCCGGCAAGGAGCTGCCCTGGGACGGCAAGACCTTCGGCCGCCTCAAGGTCGCCGGCCCAGCCGTCGCCAAGGCCTATTACCGGCTCGACGCCAACATCCTCGACGAGGAAGGTTTCTTCGACACCGGCGACGTCTCGACCATCGACGAGGACGGCTACATGCGGATCACCGACCGCTCCAAGGACGTGATCAAGTCCGGCGGCGAGTGGATCTCCTCGATCGATCTCGAAAACCTCGCGATCGGCCATCCGGCCGTGGCCGAAGCCGCCGTGATCGGCGTGTTCCACCCGAAATGGGATGAGCGGCCGCTCCTGATCGTGCACCTCAAGCAGGGCCAGCAGGCCACGCGCGAGGACATCCTGAAGTTCATGGATGGCAAGATCGCCAAGTGGTGGATGCCCGACGACGTCGTCTTCGTCGAGGGCATTCCGCACACCGCGACGGGCAAGATCCTGAAGACGGAGTTGCGCGACCAGTTCAAGGATTACCGTTTCCCGAACGCGGCGGCGTAAGACGGTGCCACCCTCCCCTGGAGGGGGAGGGTCGGCTCACATGGAGCGAAGCGCAATGTGAGACGGGTGGGGTGATCTCTCCACACGGGCACCGCCTCAGTGAGAGACCGTCACCCCACCCCGCTCGCGCTTCGCGCGATCGACCCTCCCCCTCCAGGGGAGGGTGAACGACCCTTGAATTTGCCCCCGCGCCGTGGTCTCAACGGCGCATCGTCGCGCCATATCGGCCGGCGCCGCCCGCAACACCCGGCAGAGCTCACCCGATGGCCCGCAGGTTTTCCGCTCCCTATCAGTCGGAGCCCGTGTCCAGCCTCGCGAGCTGGGCGCGTAATCTGGCCGTGTTCGCGGTGGTGGCGGTGGTGGTCTCGATCATCATCGTCCGCTTCGACTTCCTGGAGATGAAGCCGGCGCTGATGGCCTTCTTCGGCGGGCTCGCGATCGCCGGCCTCTCGATCCTGTTCGGGCTCGCCGGCTTTGCCGCGATCTGGCAGAACGGCTCACGCGGCATGGCGCGCATCCTGCTCGCTTTCCTGATCGATGCGCTGATCCTCGCCTATCCCGCCTATCTCGGCCTGCAATATCGTAAGCTGCCGGCGATCCACGACATCACCACCAATCCGATCGACCCGCCGCGCTTCGACGCGCTGGCGCCCATACGCACCGGCGATGGCACCAACACCGCGGTCTATGCCGGTCTCTATTCGGCCGAGCAGCAGCGCCAGTTTTATCCCGACATCGAGCCGATCGAGCTGGAGATCCCGGCTGACCGCGCCTATGCGATCACGCGCCAGCTCGTCAACAAGCGCAAATGGCTCGTCATCGACGAGCGTGCGCCGCAGCCGCCGCGCCGTATCGGTCGCATCGAGGCGGTCGCGCGCACGCCGATCATGGGGTTCCGCGAGGACATCTCGATCCGGGTCGTGCCTGATGGCGATGATTCCCGCGTCGATATCCGCTCCGCCTCGCGCTATTTCGAGAGCGACCTCGGCAGCAACGCTGCCCGCGTCAAGAAATTCATTGATGATCTCAACACCGCCGCCGATGCCGATGCGCTCAAGCCGGTGAAGAAGACGCCGGTCGCGCCGCCAAAGGCGCCGGCGAAGACAGTGAAGAAATGACGGGCGGCTAGCTCGCCATCCGATATGTCCCGCCGATCACGGGATCGCCATCCGTTGCGACCAGGCCTCGCGCGACCAGGTCTTCCAGGTGCGCCAGCACGGAGTAGCCAGCGGCGGTCGCCAGCCTGGGATCGATCCCGATATAGATCGCGCGCACCATGGTCGGGATGTCGGCCTCGCCCTTGGCGAGGCGGTGCAGGATCGAGGCCTCGCGCGCCTTGCGATGACGGATCAGGAAACGCACGAAGCGCGGACCGTCCGGAATCTCCGGGCCATGGCCGGAGAAGTAGAGGTCCTCCTCGCGGGACGCGAGGCGGTCCAGCGAGTCCATATAGTCGATCATCGAGCCGTCGGGCGGTGCCACGATCGATGTCGACCAGCCCATGACGTGATCACCGACGAAGTTGAATTTCCGCTCGGGCCAGGCAAAGGCGAGATGGTTTGCGGTGTGGCCGGGCGTTGCCACCGCCTCGAGCCGCCAGCCGGCGCCTTCGACGACGTCGCCATCGGCGATCCTGACATCGGGCGCGAAATCGCGATCGGCGCCGGATTCCGGATTGTGCTTCTCGCTTTCGAAACGCGGGCGCGAGGCCCGGTGCGGGCCTTCGGCATAAACGGGCGCGCCGGTCGCCTGCTTGATCCGCGCGGTGTTCGGCGAATGGTCGCGGTGGGTGTGGGTGACGAAGATATGGCTCACCGTCTCACCGCGCACGGCATCGAGCAGCGCTGCCGCATGCGCCGCATCGTCCGGGCCGGGGTCGATGATTGCGACATTGCCGGTGCCGACGATGTAGCTGACCGTGCCGGTGAATGTGAACGGGCTCGGATTGTTACAGAGCACGCGCCGCACGCCGGGGCGAACCTCCTCGACGATTCCGGGCTTCAGCGGAAAGTTGCGGTTGAACGGGACGTCGTCATTGTCGGACATGGGACTTCCTGTGCACTGCTGCCCCAACCCCCGCCGTCATACCCCGCGAAGGCGGGGTATCCAGTACGCCGTGGCGCCTGTGGCGAAGGCGAGGTCTCTGGGATGCTGGGTCGCCCGCCCCAGTGCGCATTGCGCACAAGGCGGGCGATGACAACGGAGCAAACTAGCCACAGCCGAAGAAAGCGGCGACTAGAAAAACGCCTGAATGCCCGTGATCGCGCGGCCCAGGATCAGGGCGTGGACGTCGTGGGTGCCCTCGTAGGTGTTGACCGTCTCGAGGTTATGGACGTGGCGCATCACGTGGTACTCGATCGAGATGCCATTGCCGCCGTGCATGTCGCGGGCGGTGCGGGCGATGTCGAGCGCCTTGCCGCAATTGTTGCGCTTCATGATCGAGATCATCTCTGGCGCGAACTTGCCCTCGTCCATCAGGCGGCCGACACGAAGCGAGCCCTGTAGGCCCAGCGCGATCTCGGTCTCCATGTCGGCGAGCTTCTTCTGCACCAGCTGGGTGGCGGCGAGCGGCTTGCCGAACTGCTTGCGGTCGAGCGTGTACTGGCGGGCGCGGTGCATGCAGTCCTCGGCGGCCCCTAACGCACCCCAGGAGATGCCGTAGCGGGCGCGGTTGAGACAGCCGAACGGGCCCTTCAGGCCGGAGACGTTGGGCAGCAGCGCGTCTTCGGGAACCACGACGCCGTCCATCACGACCTCGCCGGTAATGGAGGCGCGAAGCGACAGCTTGCCGCCGATCTTCGGTGCGGAGAGGCCCTTCATGCCCTTCTCCAGCACGAAGCCGCGGATCTGGTTGTCGTGCGCCGCCGACTTGGCCCAGACCACGAACACATCCGCGATCGGCGCGTTCGAGATCCACATCTTGCTGCCGGTGAGGCGATAGCCGTCCGAGACCTTCTCGGCGCGCGTCTTCATGCCGGCCGGGTCGGAGCCGGCATCGGGCTCGGTCAGGCCGAAGCAGCCGACCCACTCGCCGCTGGCGAGCTTCGGCAGGTACTTCTTGCGCTGGTTCTCGTCGCCATAGGCGTAGATCGGATACATCACCAGCGAGGACTGCACCGAGTTCATCGAGCGATAGCCGGAATCGACCCGCTCGATCTCGCGCGCGACGAGGCCATAGGCGACGTAGCTCGCATTGGCGCAGCCATATTCCTCCGGCAGCGTGATGCCGATCAGGCCGAGCTCACCCATTTCGTTGAAGATCTCGCGATCCGTTTTCTCTTCGAGATAGGCCTGGGAGACACGTGGCAGCAGCTTGTCCTGGGCGTAGGCGCGAGCGGTGTCGCGCACCATGCGCTCGTCTTCGGTGAGCTGCTCGTCGAGCAGGAACGGATCGTCCCACTGGAAAGAAGCCGCAGCCGGCTTGTCCTTGGCCTGAGGGCGCACGCTCATGAAACGTCCTTTCGCGTCTGGTTCCGTCATAAATTGCCCGACAAATTAAAGCGCCGCGGCAACAAGTGCAATTGCATCCTGGTTTCGGTCATTCCGGGGCGAGGCGAAACGTCGAACCCGCAATCTCCTCGCCTCTACGCTGCGTGTCAGCTTTCGAGCTGCTCGTTGGCGACGATCTCGATGCCGAAGCCCGACAGGCCCTTGTAGTCGTGCACCGAGGAGGTGAGGTGCCGGATCGAGGTCACGCCGAGATCGCGCAGGATCTGCGCGCCAACGCCGACCTCACGCCACTGGCGGTTGCGGTCGGCTTCCGTGGACGTCTCGTCCGGCAGCGGCTCCACGGGCACACCGGCTGCGCCATCACGCAAATAAACCAGCACGCCTCGGCCGGATTTCTTGAAATGCTCGAGCACCGCCGCCATGCGCTTGTGGCCGGTGAAAGCGTCCTTGACGATGTTCGGCTTGTGAAAGCGCGTCAGCACGTTCTTGCCGTCACCGACGCCATTGTAGACGAAGGCGACGTGGGCGATGGAATCGAACGGCGAGCGGTAGGCATAGCCCTGCAAGGGCCCGATCGGGCTCTCGGTGACGAAGGTCGAGACCCGCTCGATCAGCTTCTCGCGCCCCTGGCGGTAAGCGATCATGTCCGCGATGGTGACGTGCTTGAGCTTGTGCTCGGCGGCGAAGCGGGCGACTTGCTCGCCCTTCATCACGCTGCCGTCGTCGTTCATGAGCTCGCTGATGACGCCGACCGGCGGCAGGCCGGAGAGCTTGCAGAGGTCGACCGCGGCCTCGGTATGGCCGGAGCGCAGCAGCACGCCGCCATCCTTGGCGATCAGCGGAAAGATGTGGCCCGGGCGGGCGAAGTCGTTGGCGCCGACATTGGGATTGGACAGCGCCCGGCAGCACGAGGCGCGCTCCTCGGCCGAGATGCCGGTGCCGCCGTCGGGCTTGTAGTCGATCGAGACCGTGAACGCGGTGGTGTGCGCGGAATCGTTGTGGGCGACCATCGGATCGAGCCGCAGGCGGCGCGCGTCCTCCGTGGTCACGGGCGCGCAGACGATGCCGGAGGTGTGGCGGATGATGAACGCCATCTTCTCGGCGGTGCAGAGCGAGGCGGCGACGATCAGATCGCCCTCGCCCTCGCGGTCCTCATCATCGGTGACGACGACGAGCTCGCCCCGGGCAAAGGCCTGCAAGACTTCCTGAATGCTATCGGGCATTTCCCAATCTCTATCGGTTATGGCCGGGAGGCTTAGCCGGACTTGAGCCGGGGCGCTAGTCTTCCCAGCGCAACCACATATGCCGGACGGCAGGCCTGCCAGGGTGGTTCAGGCTTGCACCGAAGATACCAGGGATATAGGCACCGACCGCCGGAAAGGAAGCGGCTGGGCGCGGTCAGGGCAGCACTTCGCGCCGCTCGCCGAGCCGTTGATCGAGCTCGGCGCGCTTGTCGGCCAGAAGGCCGGCCTGGGCGGCTTCGATCACCGTGAACAGCTCGTGGGCGTCGCTGAGCCGGGTCACGGTGACATAGCTGGCGCCGGCGTCGTAGAGTTCGCCGACATCGGCCAGGAGGTCGGCCGTCGCCACGATCAGGGCGGTGGGGTTGAGCGCGCGGACGTGGCGGACCAGCTTCTCGTTGGTGGCGCCCTTCAGCAGCGAATCCGGCACGCTGAGAATGATCATCTCGGACTTGCCGACGCCGGCATGGAGCAGCGTGTCAACATTGCTGATGTCGCCATAGATCACGTGCAGGCCGCGCGAGAGCAGGGTCTGGTACACATTGGGGTTGAAATCGACCACCGTGATCTGCTCCAGCAGCACCGGGGTCTGCCGTTCGATCTCGGCCAAAAGCGCGCTCGCCGCACGGAAAAAGCCGAGGATGACGATGCGGCGGGCCTCGCCATGGCCGCCCCCATGGGCCTCCTCGGCATGCCCGCTGCCGTGATCGAGGTCGCGCAGCCCGATCCGCTTC
Organism: Bradyrhizobium sp. DN3; assembly: GCF_041357655.1. Classification (NCBI taxonomy): domain Bacteria; kingdom Pseudomonadati; phylum Pseudomonadota; class Alphaproteobacteria; order Hyphomicrobiales; family Nitrobacteraceae; genus Bradyrhizobium; species Bradyrhizobium sp. DN3. The sequence goes on from NZ_JAULLN010000001.1 coordinate 570,449, forward strand.
AGGGGGCCGATCATCCAGCGGGTGATCTCGTCACTGCGCGTCATCACGAAGGTCGAGAGCACGGCCAGCACCACGAAGGCGAAGGAGGCCGCGTTCGCCGTCTCCGGCGCGATATGGTGGTCGGCGATGCCGGTCTGGATCACCACCAGCGAGAACTCGGAGATCTGGGCGAGGTTGAGGGCCGGCAACAGGCTCGCGCGGAGCCCCTGCTTCAGCAGGTAGAGCGGGATGAAGGTGGTGATGAGGCGGCTCACCACCGTAAACGCCGCGATCATCAAGGCGAGCCCGATCACGGAGAGGCCGGGCACGGGAATGGTCATGCCGAGCGCGACGAAGAACAGCGTGATGAAGAAGTCGCGGAGCGTGGTGACCTTGGCTGTGACGTCGAGCGCGTAAGGAAAGGTCGAGAGCGAGACGCCGGCGATCAGCGCGCCCATCTCGCGCGACAGCGACAGCCGCTCCGCAGTTTCGGCGACGAGAAAGCACCAAGCGAGCGCGCCGAGCAGGATCAGCTCGGGCCGCCGTGCGATCTGGTGGAACAGGCGTGGCAGCACGTAGCGGCTGACCAGAAGCGCGGCGGCGACCAGCACCGCGACGCGGCCGATCGAGAGCAGGATGACGCTGACTTGCAGATTGGCAAGGCTCGGCTGCACCGCCAGGAACAGGATGGCGAAGATATCCTGGAGCACCAGCACGCCGAGGGTGATGCGGCCCGGCAGCGTGTCGAGCTCGCGCTTCTCGTAGAGCACCTTGACGATGATGACGGTGCTCGACAACGCGCAGGCGACGCAGAGATAGACTGCATCGAAATGCCCGCCGCCGAGCGACAGGCCGATGCCGACAAAGAACAGAACCCCGAGCAGGCAGCCCCCGAGCAGCTGGCCGCCCGCCGCGAACAGGATCACCTTTCCTGCCCGCACGATCTTCTTCAGGTCGATCTCCAGCCCGATCATGAACAGCATGAAAATGAGGCCGAGCTCGGAGATGACGCTGATCGATTCCTGCGATTTGACCCAGCCGGCGCCGAATGGACCTATGCAGAAGCCGGCGATAAGGTAGGCCAGGATCAGGGGTTGCCGGGAGAAATGGGCGAGCAGGCCCAGCATCCAGGCAAACAGAATACAGAGAGTGATGTCGCGAATGAGCTCGTGCATGCCAAACTGGTCCGTTTTGCCGCACCCTAGAGACGGGTTGCGGTGCGGCAAGCGAGCAATTCGTCACATGTGGAAAGGGCTCTTCGCGGCAATGCTGCTATGCCCCCTCGCCTACGCCGTGCCCGCCGCCGCGCAATCCAAAGTCAGTATCGAACAAAACTTTGCCGATTCGCTAACCGCGATGCCGAAGGAAGAACTTGCCGTCTCCGGCGGGTTCTACGTGCCCGCCTATTCCAGCGTCGCGATGAGCCAGGGCAAGCTGCGTGTCGACTTCTCGGTGACGCTGAGCGTGCACAACGCCTCCGAGACCCGGCCGCTGGTGGTCAAACGCATCGCCTATTTCGACACCGCAGGCAAGCAGGTCGAGAGCTATCTGAAGGCGCCGGTCGCCTTGAGGCCGCTCGCCACCGTGTCGATCTTCATTCCGACCGACGACGTCCGCGGCGGGACCGGAGCCAATTTTCTCGTGGACTGGGCCGCAACAAGCGAGATCGCCGAGCCCGTGGTCGAAGCCTTGATGGTTGGCGGCGTCGCCAATGCGCATTACGCTTTCATCAGCCAGGGACGTCCGACCCGGACGGCCAGCAAGAAGTAAGACAGGCCGGTGCAACGCCGGCCGCCCAACAAGAACAAGACGAGGAACGCCCATGACGTCCAGCTTCGATTTCGCGCCCCTGTTTCCCGCAGGGCTGCCGGCCCCCTCTGCGCGCTGGACGGGCCTTGCCAAATACAGCTTCGTCGGCGGCAACAACGACTCCGAGCAGGTGCCGCTCGAGGGCCTGATCGAGGCGACGAACCTGGCGCTGCAACGCGAGGGCCGCTCGCTTGCCACTTACGGGCTGGCGCACGGTCCCCAGGGTTACCTGCCCTTGCGCGAATTCCTGGTGACAAAGCTCAGGCGCGATGCCGGCATCACCTGCACGGTCGACGATCTCCTGATCGTCTCGGGCTCGCTCCAGGCGCTCGACCTCGTCAACGCCACGCTGCTGACGCGCGGTGACACCGTGATCTTCGAGCAGGAGAGCTATCAGGGCGCGCTGACGCGCCTGGCGCGGCTCGGCGTGAATGTGGTGGGCGTCCCCCTCGACAAGGACGGCATGCGCATGGACGTGCTGGCCTCCACGCTAGCTGACCTGAAGACCCGCGGCATCCGGCCGAAATACATCTACACCATCCCGACAGTGCAGAACCCGACCGGCAGCATCATGCCGGAGAGCCGGCGCGTCGAGCTGCTGCGGCTATCGGCGGAATACGGCGTGCCGATCTTCGAGGACGATTGCTATGCCGACCTCATCTGGTCGGGACAGCGGCCGCCTGCGATCCATGCGATGAGCCGAAACGGTGGCGTGATCCATATCGGCTCATTCTCGAAGTCGATCGCGCCGGCGCTGCGCGTCGGCTTCGTCGTGGCGCCCTGGGATGTGATGTCGCGGATGCTGGCCCTGAAGACGGATGCCGGCTCCGGCGCGCTGGAGCAGATGGTGCTCGCCACCTATTGCAAGCCGCATTTTTCCACCCATGTGCCGGCCCTGACGAAGGCGCTGCGCACCAAGCTCGATACGCTGATGGAAGCCCTCAACGAGCAGTTCGGGACGGCGGCGGAGTTCGAGGAGCCCAAGGGCGGCATCTTCCTCTGGGTCAAGCTGCCCGACCAGGTCGATACGCTCAAGCTCTATCAGGCCGCGCTGGCCGCCGGCGTCTCGATCAATCCGGGGCCGGAATGGTCGACCAACAAGAACCATTCCAGCTCGCGGCTGAGGCTGTGCTTTGCGAGCCCGACGCATCAGCAGATCCGTGAGGGCGTCGCCGTGCTGGCCGAGGTCTGCCGCAAGGAATTTGGCGTGCCGGCCCGTAGCGCCAATGTGGAGAAGAGGGCCTGATATTAAGCCGCCTTATATTAAGCCACTTGGGGCTGGCTGCTGTGGATCGCGGAGGCGAGCCGCAGCAACAGGACGATCGAGACGTTGCCCTTGCCGGCCTCGATCTGGGCGATGTAGCGCTCGGAAATCCCGGAGCGGCGGGCCAGCTCGCGGCGCGACAGGTCACAGCGCGTGCGCGAGGACCTTAAGCGCTCGCCCAGCTCGGCCAGAAACGCGGTCTCGGAATAAGGCGGCACGGCGCAGCTCCCCGGGAGCACTTCGCCCGCAAAATCCACGACTTGATTCAGCATTGGTCCATCCACGCATCGCCTTCGGGAAGCACATCCTAACCCGGAAACGGCCGGCCTCATTGACGCGGATCAAATTCGCGCGCGATCGGCAGCTGGCGTGGACGGCCGTGCGCGGGATGCTACACTTTGGAATTCTTCGAGGCGGGGCTTGCCAGGACATGACGGGTTGTTTGAGCCGCTGGATAGCGGCTGCGCTGCTGTGGGTCGCACTCGCGTCCGCGGCGCGTGCCGAGACGCTTGCGGCGACGGTCGAACAATGGGGCCTGCTCGGCTCTTGGGCGGTCGACTGCGCGGTTCGGCCCGACCGCGACAAGCGCGCGCTCTTGACCTATGAGATCAGGAAGGACGGCCGGGTGATGTACGGGCGCAACTTCGGCGACGCCAGGGACGAGAACGAGGTGGTTTCCGCCACGGTCAATGCCGAGGGCCTGCTCAATGTGATGGTGTTCTTCCCCTCGCTGCATCAGACGCGCGAATTTGGACTCCTCTTGCAGAAGGATGGCAGCCTGCGCGCGATCTACAATCGCAGCGAGCGCGGCGAGTACACGATCAGGGACGGCAAATACGTCGCGACCGGCGCGCCGACACCGGCGCAGCAACGCTGCGATTAACAGCCGTTCAGAATTCTCCCGCAGTTCCTCCGGAACGTTCGCGACACGCGCGGTTTAGATGTGCATTCGATTGGAGGAGGACATCATGAAGACGCTTGGTTATGTGGTTGCAGCTCTCGGCGCGCTGGTGATCGCGGCGCCGACGCTGGCGAGCGCCGAGACGGTGGTGATCAAGCGCGGTCATCATCACGGCCCGTACGGCGCCCGCGCCGAATATCGCATGCACCATGACTACGGCTGGCATCGCGGCTGGCACCATCGCGGTGACAAGGTCGTCGTGATCAAGCGCAGCCACCGCCACCACTGGGACTAACGCGCAACGCAGCATGGAGATGGCCCCTCACGGGGCCATCTCTTTGCGTACGAAAGCACTCGCGGCTAATCCCACGCCGGCGCGAAGCCGGGATTGACGCAGCGCATGTCCTTTGGCAGTGCGGCGATCTTATTGCGGTCGGCGTCGTCGAGCGTGATCTTCAGGGCATCGAGATTGGCCTTTTGGCTCTCGCGCCGCGAGGCCTTCGGAATCGCCGCGACGCCGTTTTGATCGAGCAGCCATTTCAGTGCGACCTGCGCGGCGGTCGCATTGTGCTTAACCCCGATCTCGCTTAGCACCGGATCTGCGGCGATGCGCCCCTGCGCCAGCGGGCAATAGGCGACAAGCGGGATCGACTTGGCGTTGAGATAGGCCAGCACCTTCGATTGATCGAGCATGGCATGATATTCGATCTGGTTGCAGGCGATCGGCGCCTTGATGTCCTCGACGGCGATCTTGAGCAGCGCTGTGGTAAAGTTCGCAACGCCGATCGCCCGTGTGCGCCCCTCCTCCTTGAGCTTCATCACGGTCTCGAACACCGCGCCCCATTTGGCGGCTCTCGACGGCCAGTGCACGAGATAGAGGTCGACATGGTCGAGCCTGAGCTTGTTCAGGCTGGCGTCGAAAGCGCGACGGATCGCGTCCGGTGCCAGATTCTCGTGCCAGACTTTTGTGGTGACGTGCAGCTCGCCGCGCGGCACGCGGGAAACGGCGATGGCCGAACCGATCGACTCCTCGTTGGCGTACATCTCGGCGGTGTCGATGTGGCGATAGCCGATCGACAGCGCACTCTCGACCGCGGCGCGGCAGACGTCGCCCTGCATGCGGAAGGTGCCGAGGCCGAGCTTGGGCATGCTGATGCCCTGTGTCTGCAGATGCTCCATGAACCGGCTCCTGACGTCATTCATCCCGCCGGACGCGCGGTGACAGACTCTTGGGTGATGGAAAGGAAGTGGTGGGAGTGGCGACCATAGCGCGGGCGGCGCCGGGCGGCCAATCAAGATCGGGTTAGCTTTGGGGCGCACGATGCTTCCCCATCGTCATGGCCGGGCTTGACCCGGCCATCCACGCCTTGCCCCGCGGCACAAAGAACGTGGATGCCCGGGACAAGCCCGGGCATGACGACCAGGGCTCAGTGCGTCCGTCCCTCACGAATGCTGCGCCACCACGGCCGGTCGGGCCGGCGGCCGCGGCACGATATCGACCGACCAAAGGTCACGGTTGTCGACGTCCTTCAGGGTCACGGTCATCACGCCGCTGCGGCCATCGATGTCGACCCGGCCGAAGAACTGCAAGCCGAAGCACGGCGCCAGATTCTCGCCCTGCGCCGCACTACAGCCGTGCTGGTACATCGCGACCGGACCAAACGTGTCATCGAGCTCGCCCGGCCCCCAGGTGCCGGCATGCAACGGGCCGGAGACGAACTCCCAGAACGGATCGAAATCCTGGAATTGCGCCTTGTTCGGATCGTAGTAGTGCGCGGCGGTGTAGTGCATGTCGGCGGTGAGCCAGACGATGTTGCAGATTCCGGCGCGTTTGATGAACGCCAGCAGATCGGCAATCTCGTGCTCGCGCCGGTCGGGCGGCCCATTGCCGAGCGCAACGGCGTCGAGGCTGATCAGCCCGATCGGCAAATCGGCCGCGATCACCTTCCAGGTTGCGCGCGAGGCGGCGAGCTCGCGCTTGAGCCAGGCGAGCTGCTCGGCGCCGAGAATCCAGCCGCGATGGTCGTTTCCCTTGTTCCAGGTCTCGTCGCGATAGCTGCGCATGTCGATCATGAAGACGTCGAGCAGAGGGCCGTAAGCGATCTTGCGATAGACCCGGCCCTGCCGCGCGCCGATGTCGCGGATCGGCATGAAGTCGAAGAAGGCGCGGCGGGCGCGCGCGACCAGGAGCGGCGTGCCGTCGTCCTCATAACCGGCGGCGTCGTGGCTGCCGGTCGGCGACCAGTCGTTGGTGACCTCGTGATCGTCCCATTGCGCGAACATCGGCACCTCCGCATGGAAGGCGCGGAAGTGCTCGTCGAGGTGGTTGTATTTGTAATTGCCGCGGAACTGCGCCAGCGTGTGCGCGACCTCGGATTTTTCCTCGGTGACGATGTTGCGCCACGTTTCGCCGTTCGGCAGCTTCTGCTCGGAGGGAATGGTGCAGTCGGCGTAGATGTGGTCGCCGGAGTGGATGAAGAAATCCGGGCGGTTGTCGAGCATGGTGCGATAGCTGCGATACCCGCCGCGCGAGACATCGATGCCCCAGCCCTGCCCCGCGGTGTCGCCGGACCACAGGAACGAGATCGACCGGCCCGCGGCCGGCGCGGTGCGGAAATGGCCGATGCGGCTCTCGCCGGCAATGCCGGTCGCGACGTCGTCGAAGCGCACGCGATAGAAGATGTCCTGCCCGGGAGGCAGATTGTTCAGCAGCAGCTTTGCAGTGAAGTCGGCATCGGGCGGCGCATCGCGCGAACCCGACGCAATGATCGTCTTAAAACTCTCGACGGTCGAGCATTCCACCTGCATCCGCGCCGGCCGGTCGGCGCGCGCCCAGATCACGGCGGCGCCGTCTGAGACATCGCCGGACTGGATGCCGCTCGTGATCTGCGGACGATCGGCGGCGCGACTGAGATGCGGCTTTGCGAGCGTCCCAAGCGAGGCGATGGCGAGGCTGGAGGTCGAGCGAACCAAAAATTGCCGCCGGGTCCATGCCCGCGCGGCGCGGAGCGTTGCCATTCAGGAAACCTTCGTCGAATCGCGACGGAAGGTGCCTGCGCTCCTTGACTTCCAGCTTACGGTTTCTTGACTCCGCGCCTACGGTTTTGCGACGCGGGGATGACGGGCGCGGACGGATCTAGGGCATTTGAACACAATCGATCCGTGGCCGACGCACCAAGTGCACGCGATAAGCTACAGCCAAAGCGTACTGGTGCTGTTTGCTGCAGGCTGCCGTTGCACGCAAAATCTCGCAAATGCCGCGCGCGGGCTATCCTGTCGCAAATGACCGCGAACAGAGGTGCTGCTAGCGGCGCACGTTCTGCACGATCGTTCCGAGCATCTCCAGCATCAGTCGTTGCTGCTGTTGCTGCACGGCGAGATCCTGTGTCGCTTTTGCCTCGTTCGCCTGCTCGACCTGAAGCGCCCGCTGCGCGCCCTGATGCCCGAGTGCTCCCGCTCTCGCATAAAGGGAAATTTTCGTTTCGCTTTGATCCGTGGGGACGGCGTATTTCCGATCGATCATCTCGGCGAGGCTCACCATCGAATCGGGATCGCCGAGCCGCACGCCCATGCGAAAGGTATTGACCGCCTCCGGGATGTTCTTCTTGTCCTGATAGAGAATCCAACCCAGATTGTCGTAGGCGGCGGGATAGCGCAGGCTAACGAGCTTGCGATGGATTTCGTAGGCCCTGTTGCGATCTCCGAACTGCAGCGATCGCCCCAGTTGATACTGAAACCGCAGCTGATCCGGATACTGCCGGACAGCCAGCTCACAATTGGCCACCGCGTCGCTGACCCGGGCCTTGAGCGCGTCGAATGAGGCCCCCGGTCCTGACCGTTGCGGGTCGGTCGGATTTCCGGCCAGCTGGTCGCAAAGGTTAGCGGCCTGGGTCTCGCGTTGGAGCTCGGCCTCGCGCTTCTTTCTCTCCTCGTCCAGCCTTTGGGCGGCTTCACGTGTTTCACGCTCAAGCCGCTCGGTCCGCTCACGCTGCTGTTGCTCGATCTTCAATCGCTGCTGTTCGAGCTCCTTTTGCCTCGCTTCGGCATCCCGCTTGAGCTGCTCGAGGGTATCCTTGGTGACGACAACCAGCGCGTCGCCGGTGTGCGGCTGGAAACCCGGGGCGTCGTAGAATTCGTACTCGCCCTTCTGACTGCGCCAATACCAGACGCGCGCGTTGCCGGTGAGGGGATCGAAGAAGGCGTACTTCTCGGGATCGATCCGCTGCGGAGCCCTGACGCTTTCGGACTGCCGCTGCGCTTTCCAAGCTTCCACGATGTCCCTGTTGACCGGCAAAAGCTCCTCGCCGCTCTCGGGATGGAAGCCCATCAGGTCGAAGATCTCGATCGCGCCGGATCTGGCCTTGTAATACCAGACGATGGGTTCTCCGGTTCGCAGATCAAAGAACACCGGGTCCGGCGGCGCCTTGATCGGCTTCGGACGATTGCCCTTCTCGTATTCCCTGAGCCGCTGGAGCAGTTCGGCCGTCAACAGCCGGCATTCCTTGCCCGTGGCGCTGTCGATGCCCGGCTTGTTGCCGTATCGCACCGCATCCTTGGTGATGACGTAACATTTTTGGGATTCGCTATCGCGCTTGTACTGTTGCCAGGCTGCGATCACGTCGCGCGAAACGACTGCGAGGGCATCGCCGGTTCGCGGGTCGAAGCCTTCGCGATCGTAGAACTCGAAATCGCCCGTCTTGTCGGCGCGTCGATACCACACGCGGGCCTTGCCGGTGATCGGATCGAAGAACGCGTATTTCTCGGGATCGATCGGCGTTGGAGCCTGGCGCGCCTCTTTCTGCTTCTGCAGGCTCCAGGCTTCGACGACGTCTTTGGCGATCGGAAGCAATTCCTCACCGGAAGAGGGATGGAAACCCATCAGATCGAACAGTTCAATCTCGCCGTTCTTGGTCTTGGAGTACCAGACGATCGGTTCTCCCGTTCCGAGGTTGAAGAAGGTCGGCGTGCCGCTGATCTGAGTCGGACGATTGCCCTTCTCGTATTCGCGAAGACGCTCAACCATTTCGGGCGTGACGGCACGGCATTGGCGTCCGGTCCCCGGATCGATGCCGGGCCGTTCGCCATATCTGACGCCGTCGCGCGTGATGACGTAGCACTTCAGGGCGCTGCCATCGCGTGAAATGATCTCTTTCGAGGTTCCCCGCCACAAGATGAGGGACTGCCCGACCATCAGGACGAAGACGCCGAGAAGCCCCACAAGCCGCCGTCGCTTCGACAGCGAAATCGTCAGCCCACCGAAGAAGACGAGCGCAACGAAGGTCACATAAACAAGCGCATTGGCAAGATGCTTGTTCAGGTCGAAGACGTCAGCAACCTCCTGGACATAGCTGCGGGCCAGGAAGTAGACGAAGATCTTGTCAAGGACCCATGCTGCCACGAACAGGACAAGCAGGCAGCCAGCCGCAGCGAGAATTGATCGCAGGGGGTTGGTCTTGAACGCGAATGCGCGGTCCGCGGCCTCGCGGATCTTTTCAACCAGCATCGCAAAGCGCGTTCGGGTCTTTCCAGTATCGTGACTTTCCCCCGCACCCGACGGCGGCAATAAACTGGTCGGCTCGTCAATCATCTAACTCAACCTCGGTGGTATGGTCGCAAATAGCGATAGCTGCATAATCGGAAAGCTCTATCCCAGAGCAAGGAGGACGAAACAGGTCAATTAGACGTTGTGGTATTTCGCGCGCCACTCCCAATGATTCGGATTGTCCAGATTAACCACCAATATCATATCCCATGTCTGGCTCCGGGCGCGACGTGATCGTCCTGGAGCACTAGCAACGTGGAGCAAACGCGCTAGACGTCAGTAAGTCGCCCGGACAAAGCCGATGCTGTGGCCGGTCAAAACTGGACCGTACACATTTAGCAAAGGCGGCCAAGTGTGTTTCGCTAGTTCGCGCCAACCGCTTGTGATCTTGTGCCAAAATCGCGACGAAGACCAGACTGCTCTAGCGCTTCCAGTTGCAGATGCCGCCGGAGCGGCACGGCCACGTCTCGATGCGCGTGTCCCTTGCCTGCGCTTCCAGCGGATTGCCGTGACGACGTGAGAGTTTGGTGCGCGCCGCACCGCGCGGCTGGGCGCTCCGGGCGTGGCCGACCTTGGGCTCGGCCACGTGCACGCGTTCAGCGGCGACCTTCTTTGGCACGTCGATCGGCTCGGCACGCGCCTGCGCCTCGTTGCCGCCGCGTGCCTCCAAAGCGACCGGCGCGAATTTCGTCTCCGGGCCGAGCCGCTTCGGCGACAGCACGGCCTTGGACAGATCGAGACTGAGATATTCGTCAGGCTTGTAGTCGTCAGCGCGCGCGATGCCCGCCCCTGCGAGCACGAGGGCCACGGCAATTGCAAAGGGAACGCTTTTCAGGACCACGGACGCCTCCTGAAATCGATTATGAAAGGGGCAATTTACCCGTATTTAGGAGGCGTCGCGCGCAATTCCAGCGGCCAATTGCCGCCGTGGTTAAGAAGTTTGGCGATGTCAGGCGACCTTTCGCATCGTCCCTGTCCCATCCAGGAACCCGATCAGGCGGCTGCGGATGATGGTTTCCGCCTCGCTCATGATGCGGTCGACAAGTTCCTTGCAGGAGGGAATGTCGTGGATGAGGCCTGCGACCATGCCGCAGCTCCAGGCGCCCGCGTCCATCTGACCATCCAGCATGATCCTGGGATACACACCAGCGACCTGGTCGTGAATGTCGTCGATCGCGAGCTTGGCGCCCTTCTCGCGTTCGATCTCGAGCAGACGGTCGACATTGGCGTTCTTCAGGACGCGCTCGGTATTGCGTAGCGCCCGCATGATCAGGCGGGTGTCGAGCTCGGTGGCGGCGACCAGCGCATTCTTGACGTTCTGATGCACCGGCGCTTCCTTGGTGGCGATGAAGCGCGTGCCCATGTTCATGCCGGCTGCGCCCAGCGACAACGCCGCGACGAGGCTGCGCCCGTCGGCCATGCCGCCGGAGGCGACGAACGGGATCTTCAATTCTTCCGCAGCGCGCGGCAGCAGGATCATGTTGGGAATGTCGTCCTCGCCGGGATGGCCGCCACATTCAAACCCGTCGACGCTGACGGCGTCGCAGCCAATCCGCTCCGCTTTCAGGGAGTGGCGGACTGAAGTGCACTTATGGATGACCTTGATGCCGGCGGCCTTCAGCGCCGGCATGTACGCCTCCGGGCTCCGACCCGCAGTCTCAACCGCCTTGATGCCACCTTCGACGATGGCCGCGATGTATTCCGGATAAGGCGGCGCCGAGAAGGTCGGCAGGAAGGTGAGATTCACGCCGAACGGCTTGTCGGTCATGTCGCGGCAGCGCGCGATCTCCCTGGCCAGCAGCTCGGGCGTCTTCTGTGTCAGCCCGGTGATGATGCCGAGCCCGCCGGCACTGGAGACGGCGGCAGCCAGCTCGGCAAAGCCGACGAAATGCATGCCGCCCTGGATGATCGGGTGCTCGATGCCGAACAGTTCGGTGATCGCGGTCTTCACTTGGTTCTCCTCCCGGAATTTTGCCTGATGTCAGGTTCAGTCTAGCCGCAGTCTCGTGCCGCGGTCACCATTTCTCTCCGAACGGGTGGAGGGCCCGTCAGTGCCCCCGCGCCGGCGCGCTCAAATCGATCCGGCGCAGCACGGCTGCGGTGGGAATCATCAGCACCGCGACGATGGCGAGCGTCCAGAACACGTCGATATAGGCGAGAAAGTCGACCTGCTGCTGCAAGGTCTTGCCGACCCACGCGACCGCCTGCGACGCGGCATCGCTTGCACTGGAGCCCTGCGCCTGGAAGTAGCGCGTCATCGCCTCGATGGTCTGCTGGTAACCGAGATCGGACGGCGCGGCATGCTCGATCAGGCGGCTCTGGTGGAATTGCTGGCGCTGCGCCAGAATGGTCTGCGCCAGCGCGACCCCCATGGAGCCGCCGATATTGCGGGCGACGTTGATCAGCGCCGAGGCTTGATTGGTCTTGTCCGGCGCGATGCCGTCATAGGAGGCGGTCGTCACCGGCAGGAACAGGAAGGGAAGACCGAACGCGAGGAAGATGCGCGACAGCGCAGCGTAGCCGTAGGTGATGTCTCCGGTCAGCCCGGTGAGATGCCACATCGAGAACGCGGCGATGGCGGCACCAAACATGATGAGATATTTCGGCTGCACGGTGCCGACGAGGCGGCCCACCACCGGCATCAGCACCAGCGTCGCGACGCCGCCGGGCGACAGTGCGAGACCGGCCAGCATGGCCGTGTAGTTCAGCTCGGTCTGGAGCAGTTGCGGCAGGAGCTGCGTCGTCGAGATCAGCACCGCGCCGGTGCCGAGCATGACGAGGAAGCAGGCACCGAACTGACGCCGGCCAAGCAGGCGAAGGTCGACGATGGGCTCCTCCCGCGTCAGCTCCCACGGAATCAGCGCAAGCAGCGAGACGGCCGCGAGCACCGCGAAGACGACGATCATGTTCGATCCGAACCAGTCATTGCGCTGGCCTTCGTCGAGCACGAATTCGAGCGAGCCGAGCCCGATCGCGACGAGGGCGAAACCGACATAGTCGACGCGCAGACCCTTGCGGAGCAGCTTCTCCCTCTCCTCCTCCGCGCCCGACGGCTCCTTGACCAGCGTGCCGACCAGGAACAACGACAGCAATCCCATGGGAACGTTGATCAGGAACACCCAGTGCCAGGTATACGTATCGGTAATCCAGCCGCCGAGCGTCGGGCCGATCACCGGCGCGACGACGACGGCGACGCCGTAGATGGCAAAGGCCTGGCCGCGCTTATGCGGTGGGAAGGAGTCGGCGAGGATCGCCTGCTCGCTGGTTGCCATGCCGCCGCCACCGAGGCCCTGCAAGATCCGGAACAAGACCAGCGATTGCAAATTCCAGGCGGAGCCGCACAGGAGCGACGCGATCGAGAACGTCGCGACGCACATCATGTAGAAGCGCTTGCGGCCGATCACGGTCGACAGCCAGCCCGAGATCGACAGCACGACGGCGTTGGCAACGAGATAGCTGGTGATGACGTAGGTACTCTCGTCGATGCCGACCGCGAGCCCGCCGGCGATGTGGCGCAATGCGACATTGGCGATGGTGGTGTCGAGCACCTCCATGAAGGTCGCGATCGAGACCACGAAGGCGATCAGATAGGGATTGTGCCCACCCGCCGCCGAACGCTCCGGCGACCAGCCGCCGGCGGACGCACCGCCTTGCGTGAGGTCCGTCATCGCACCCTGGTCCAGGGCACGACCGACATGCCGGGACCAACAGGCAGATCGGGCGGCCAGTTGTCGACCACGATCTTCACCGGCACGCGCTGTACCACCTTGACGTAGTTGCCGGTGGCATTCTCTGCCGGCAGCAGGCTGAACGCGGTGCCCGAGCCCGGCTGCACCGAATCGACGTGGCCGGTCAGCTTGCGGCCGGGATAGGCATCGATGCGGATCTCCACCGGCTGGCCCGGACGCATGTCGTTGAGCTGCGTCTCCTTGTAGTTGGCGACGATCCAGACCTCGTCGGGCACGAACATCATCAGGCTCTGGCCGGCCGTGACGAATGTGCCCTTGGCGCCGCTCAGCTTGACGACGCGGCCGGACTGCGCAGCAACGACGCTGGTATATTGCAGGTTCAGCTTGGCCTGATCGAGCTGCGTTTGCGATTGCTCCAGCTGCGCCTTGGCGCCTTCGAGCTGCGCTTGGAGCGATTTGATGCCGAGTTGTGCCGCCGTGACTGCGGTCCTCGCGCGCTCCGTGTTGGCTTGCTGGGCTTGAAGATCGGAACGGGTCTGCTGCTGGCGCTGCACGGTGCCGGCGCCCTTCTCGACCAGATCCTGCGCCCGCGCAAATTCTTCCTGCGAGAACTGGAGCTGGGCTTGCGCCTGCTCGAGCTGAGCCTGGGCCTGCTTGATCTGCTCCTCCTGCGAAACGATCTGCGCCTCGACATTGTCGATGTTCGCCTCGGAGACCGCGACCTGCGCGTTGGCCTGATCGGCCGCGATCCGATAGTCGCGCTCGTCGATCTTGGCGAGCAGATCTCCTGCATTGACGTGCTGGTTATCCGTGACCGGAACGTCAGTCACGTAGCCACCCACCTTCGAAGCCACGGAAAAGCTGCGCGCGGCGACGAAAGCGTCGTCGGTGGATTCGTAATGGCGGATCTCAAGCCAATAAAGCAGACCGCCGAGGAGCGCCGCGATCAGCACAATGGCGCCGACAGTTGCGAGCAGCCAATGCTCGCGAAGCCGCGCGCGCAACGGCGGCGCCGGCTTGTCCGACTGGTCTTTGACGTCGCGGGCTTGATCAGGATTCGTGGTCGGAGCTTCCTTCGCCCTCTGCGGCTGCTCCGCGGACGGCCCACGCTCCCGGGTTTGAGCATCCACGCTGAACACCTTTTCTCGGGACTACCGGCCGCGAGCCGATTGAGCCGAGCTCGCGCGCCGGGAGCCCAACCACAGCGCAGAAGCATGGTTCCGTCTTGCTGGAACGCCGCTGCCATTCGTGAACGCGGTGCTCAAAAAAAGCGCGGCGCCGGCGCGCCACGCTTCGATGGTCTTACGGGAAAGTACGCACCGCTAGTGCGTCTTGGTCTCGTGCCACTTCTCGAGATCGGGCTTTACTTCTTTGTCCGAGACCTGTTCTTTCTCTGGATTACCCTTCCAGGGCTTGTCCGTCTGTCTGTGCGAGCCCCAGTCGTTCCGATCCCGGGGATCGTCGGTGGGTCGTTCCTTGCTCATCGCATCGTCCTTTTGCTACACGAAGGGGACGCCGTAATAGGCATTGATACCGCGTACAGCAGCGTCATCGCCCCAGTTCCACTCGGTCTTTTCGCCGTATTTTGGAGCGCCTTCCAGATCCTTCGCGGTAATCGCGGTAACATAGCCACCAAGTTCGGTGTCGTATTTCAGCGACTGCCAGGGCAATGGATAGTGGTCATTGCCGAGGCCGAGAAATCCGCCGAAGCCAAGCACTGCGTAAGATACCTTGCCCGTGATCTTGTCGATCATCACGCGTTCGATTGAACCGATCTTGTTTCGATCGGCCCCATAGACCGATGTTCCCTCGACCTTGTCGCTTCCGATCAGGCGGCCCATCTCGTTCCGGTCCAGTTCGCCCTGATTCAGCATCGTAATTCTCCACTCAGCCATTCGTGAATCAACCGCGAGGGGTCAGCGATCGTTCCGGGTCGTGTTCCGCAAGCGCCAAGGAACAGCGCCAAGGAACATCGCCGTAAACAACAGGTTCTCTGAGGCTGACGAGGCCCCAACCGAGAGAGCCACCCACGATGCCTCAAACTGTCTCCGATTTCATCGTTCAGCGCCTGCATCAATGGGGCGCGCGCCACATCTTCGGTTATCCCGGAGACGGCATCAACGGCGTGTTCGGCGCGATGAACCAGGCCGAAGGCAAGATGAATTTCGTGCAGGCGCGGCACGAGGAGATGGCGGCGCTGGCGAGCGATATGCCCGTCGTGCTGGAAGTGAAAACCGATCCCGAGGTGCCGCCGCTGCCGCCGCACATCACCTTGCAGCAGGCGAAGAACTTCTCGCTCGCCCTGATGAAGGGCGATCCGAACGAGAGCGGGATGATCAAAGGAGCTGCGCGGCAGGTGCTCGAATCGATTCTGCTCGGAAAGCAATGAGGTGAACCATGAGTGACTTCCGCGACATCCAGCACGGCGTCAACGACCCCGTCGACGGCGTCGACGTGAAGTGGCGTTTCAACGACAACCGGACGCCGCATGAGCGGGCGCAGCGTCATGCCGACGTGCGCGCCGACGCCACCGCCGCGCCGGCCGAGTCGTTTCTGCCCGAGCGGCTTCGACGCAAGCCGACCGATCCCATCAATCCGCGCACGGGACGCAATCCCACGGATTAGTCCGTTAGGAACCTCAGTCCTTGCGGCGTGTTGATCGGCGCAACATGGCGCGGCAAGTGGCCGCGACCAATTGGAGGGATCGGACCATGAAGCGAACCATCGTCGCCGTTGCTTGTGCGCTTCTGGCAGGCCCCGCATTGGCCCAATCGCTGGGCGAGAAGACCGGCGTCAATTCGGCGCTCGGCGTCGCGCCAACGACCGCCGACTTCGTCAAGGAGGTCGCCATCAGCGACATGTTCGAGATCGGGTCGAGCAAGCTCGCCGAGCAGAAGGGCAATGCGCAGGAGAAATCCTTCGCCCAGCAGATGGTGTCCGATCACACCAAGACCAGCGGCGAGCTGAAGGGACTGGTCGGCAACGGCAAGGTGCAGGCGACGCTGCCGACGGCGCTCGACCGCTCGCACCAAAGCAAGCTCGACAAGCTCAAGAGTGCGACCGGCAAGGACTTCAGCTCGGACTACAATTCCTACCAGGTCAGCGCCCATGAGGACGCCGTCTCCCTGTTCGATCGCTATGCCAAGGGCGGCGACAATGCCGCCCTGAAGGATTGGGCCGGCAAGACGCTGCCGGCGCTCAAGCACCATCTCGACATGGCCAAGGAGCTCGGTAAGGCGCCGAGCGTCGGTCAGTCCAAGTAGGTCTCGACCGAGGACGCCGACTCCGCCGGCGTCCTCCTCGTCTTAGCAACGATGCCCTTCTCCGCACGTTGGATCGCAGAATCGCGGAGATCCTCATGGCGCAGCAAGACAAGACCTCGATATCCCGCCGGCAGTGGTCCACGCCGCGAGCTCAACGTTCGCGGCGGCTTCGCTGGCCTCCTCGACAGCGAAAGGAGATACGTCCATGGCCGAGCACGACCTGATCAATCCCGTCAGCCGCTATCCGAAGCCGCCGTTCAAGAAGCAGCCGCAGCCCTGGCCGGGCCTTGCCGGCAAGATGGAGCCGCGGCCGGATCATGGCGAGACCAGCTACAAGGGCTCCGGCCGGCTCGCTGGCCGCAAGGCATTGATCACCGGCGGCGATTCCGGCATGGGCCGCGCCGCCGCGATCGCCTATGCGCGCGAAGGCGCCGATGTCGCCATCAACTATCTGCCGGCGGAAGAGCCCGATGCGCAGGAAGTGATCGCGCTGATCAGGAAGGAAGGGCGCACCGGGCTCGCGATCCCCGGCGACCTCAACGACGAGGCCTTCTGCAAGCAGCTGGTCGAGCAGGCCGCGCAAGGCCTCGGTGGGCTCGACATCATCGTCAACAACGCAGCGCGGCAGCAGACGCGCGCCTCCATCCTCGACGTCTCGTCGGAGGATTTCGACGCGACCATGAAGACGAACGTCTACGCGCCGTTCTGGATCATCAAGGCAGCGCTGCCGCATCTCAAACCGGGCTCCTGCATCATCGGCACGACCTCCGAGCAGGCTTACGATCCCTCGCCGGATCTCTATGATTATGCGCAGACCAAGGCGGCGACGATGAACTATGTGAAGTCGCTGGCCAAGCAGCTCGCCTCCAAGGGCATCCGCGTCAATGGCGTCGCGCCCGGACCGATCTGGACGCCGCTCCAGGTCTCCGGCGGCGCCACGATGGAGAAGCTGGAAAAGTTCGGCGGCATGACACCGCTCGGTCGTCCCGGCCAGCCGGTCGAGCTGGCATCGATCTACGTGCAGCTTGCAGCGGCTGACGCAAGCTATGCGACTGGGCAAGTGTATGGCTCCGCCGGCGGAGCCGGACAGCCATAGTCGCGGCGCGGCCGGCTGATACCACGCGATTGAAACAGGAACATTCTTTGTCTCCGAGTTTTACAAAACTGACATGGAGGACTTCTCGCCGGCGGATCGATGGCGCTCGTAGCAATCAAACCCACCCGGATCGACGCGGCGATCGCGAACGAGATCGCGCACAACACCACTTCGGGGCTCGAGCATGTCGCCCAGACATTGACCTGGGGTGCCGACGAGCACGTGCTCGTCGCGCTCGCCACGGCGGGATGGCTCTACACCCGACTGCAGCAACCGCAGAAGCGTCGCATCGCCGATCACTTGCTGGTGGTATCGCTGGCGACGGCGGTGCTGCCGCATGCTCTGAAATCCCTGTTCGATCAGACGAGGCCGGACCGGCTGACGGTTAGCGGCCACCGGCGCGGGATTCCCTATTCGGGGCGCCCGCGCGATGCGTTTCCCTCAGGTCACGCCGTGCACATGGGCGCCCTCGCCTCGGCCGCCGGCCTGTTGCCGCCGGTCCCGCGCCGCTTGGTGCGCTGCCTTGCCGTGGCTCTGTCGTTGACGCGCGTCGTGGTGCTCGCACATTGGGCCAGCGACGTGGTGGCAGGCTTCACCCTTGGCATCGTCGTCGAGCGATTATTCAGGCCGTTCACACTGGCAAAGTCACGGCAGCAGCGGCCTCCAGCCTCGCGGGGATGACCATGACGGAATATCTCGTGCGCTTCGTCGCCGGCGGCCTGATCGTCTCCGTGTTCGCGATCGTCGGCGACATGCTGCGGCCGAAGAGTTTTGCCGGGCTTCTCGGCGCGGCGCCGTCGGTCGCACTCGCCACGCTTGGCATCGCCGTCGTTCAGCATGGGCCGCAATATGCCGCGGCCGACAGCTGGACCATGATCTACGGCGCGGTCGCCCTCGGCTGCTACAGCCTCGCCGTCTGCCACCTCCTGATGCGATTTCGTCTCGCCACGCTGCCGGCCACCATCCTCGCATTTGCGGTTTGGCTCGTGGTCGCCTTCGGCTTGCTAGCCGGGTTCGGAGGCGCCGCCTGATGCTGGTCAAGCTGTCATCATCCGCGCTGAAGCAGACGCATTGGTATGAATACGCGGTGCGCTTCGTGCTGGGCGGCCTCGCGACGGTAGCGGCAGGCCTGATCGGCAGCCATTTTGGCGTTGCCATCGGCGGACTCTTTCTCGCGCTGCCCGCCATCTTCTGTGCCAGCGCGACTCTGATCGAGCGCCATGAACGCCGCGCCAAGGAAAAAGCCGGCCTCAGCGGGCGAAGACGCGGGCGGGAGGCCGCAGCGTTGGACGCGGCGGGCGCCGGCCTCGGAAGTATTGGCCTCGCAGCATTCGCAGCGGTCTTCTACGTCGTGGTGTCGGCGAGCATCACCGGGGCATTCGCCGCCGCCATCCTGGCCTGGGCCATGGTGTCCGTGTCGGCATGGTGGCTGAGGCGGAAGCTTCGCGTCACCTCGGGCCGCCGGCAGCCCGAACGCGGGGCGCGATCAGCGAGGGGCTGGAGTTTCTTGCCGTAGCATCAGGAAATCGTACATCTCGGCGGCAGTCTGGAGCTGTTCGAGACGCGCAACAACGCAATCGCGTTGCTGCCCGTCCGGCAGCCTCGCCATCTCGCGCTCGAGCCGCACCCTCTGCGCCTCGAGCCGTTGCTCAAATGTGTGTGGTTCAGAGCGTCTTCGCATTTTCCGTCCTTGGTGGCTGCAGGCCTGGGCTGTTCACCCAGCGCTCCACCTCCTCGATCACCTTCTGATGGCTGGGGTTCGATGCTTCTGCCTCTTCGGAAAGCTTGCGGGGCAACTTGACGTCGTCTGTCATCGCCTCTCTCCCTTCGCAGGGGGAAATGCGCCAGCGCACGACTGGTTTCAATATTAACTTATTGATTTTATTTGCTATTCTTACTCATTTGGTGATTATTTCGACTCTTGTGGAACTCCCGCCAAATTCGTCGATTGAGTAAAATACTCAACTTGCTCAATTTGCGTGTTCGACCATGAATGACCTTCGCGCCGAGCGCCTTCAGGTTATGCTGTCGCCAGAAGAATTGGCCGCCATCGATGATTTCCGGTTCAAGCATCGCATGCCGACACGGGCGGCAGCTGTCCGCGAACTCCTCAAGTTCGGGCTCGCCGCCGTGGGCGTCGATGCGGCAGCCGGCGTGAAGTCGAGCAGCTTCGGCGTATTTGGCCGCGGACCTGACGGACATACTCAGGGCGATCCCGACGGCGGGACCGAGAACTAACCCATAGGACGCTCCACAAACAAACGACCCCGGCACGGGGGTGCCAGGGCCGTCCTTGGAGATTGCTTCCGGCGCACCGGGGGCATGACAACCGGAAGCAATCCGTCGACTCTTCGCGCGGGAATTCGTTCCTCGTAAAGCGCTAACCCGTAGCGTCGCTCGAACCGTCCGGCATCGCGCCGGAGCCTGGCGTCTTACTATCATCGCTCAGCTTGGGATCGCGTGTCGCCTCCCGCGAGGGCGAACCTTTGGGATCCGTCTTGTGCACGGACTGCGCACGCCGCTTGTCACGCGGCTGCTCCTCCGCCCGCTTGTCCTTGACGATGCCGTGATCGGAATGGGCCATGATCTGCTCTCGCCTCTCTTGATGTTTCGCAGCGGTTACGCGCTGGCACGTCGATTGTTCCGGACGAGAGCACCCGACGCTAGCTGTGCGCCGCGTGGACCGCAGCCGATGTATTTTCCAGATGCACCTGCCGCACCGTCGTTACCGTCGCGAAGGCGACCGAAACGCCAAAAGCGAGGATCAGTGAAAGAAGAGCCAGACGTGGAGTCATTACGAAACCTCCTTCTGGAATCGAAAATCAACGCGATCGACTGTTCACGGATGATCCTGGATTGGTCTCTTGCATTCCGTGCGCGGTCTCACACACGGCTTCGCGAGGACGACTATCTGTCCTGTTTTTGAGGGATATGGATCGTCACGGGCGGGATTTCTCCATCGAGCCAATCCTGTTCCGTCGCAAGCGCCGTCCAGGCGTCCGCCATGCGCGAATAGCGCCTGTAAGCGGGTTTCCCTTCCGCGCGCTCGGCGAGCTGAAGGCAGTTGTCGGCGTTATCTCTGAAAATGTCAGACTGTTTCATGCGGAAGACGTGGGGACGGAACTCTCGGGTCGCAATGCCCTTACCGGATCGTAACGTTCGGGGAACTTTGCACGTCATCCGTCATTGATATCGATGCGAGTTCTCGTCGCCATAGTCCTGGTGTTCATCAGCACCGCGGCACCTGCCGACAGCACTGGCGAGCGAGACCTTGGCGACCGCACGCCGAGCGCAACCGACGTCATCAGCGGCCTCTACGCCTTCAGTCGCTTCCAACAAGGTCTGCTGGAGAGCACTGACCTGAAGGGCAACACGGAGGTCAAGAATCTCGCCGCGCTGCGGGCCGAAGAAGCGGCCAAGCGCGACAAGGCGCTGAAACGAATTCAAGAGACGATTGGTGCGGAGCCGCACGTCAACAAGGCGACGTCGGCAAGCGCGAGCCTCGTCGAACCCGAAATTTCGGACGGACCGACTTACGTCAGAAGCTTTTATGCCTCGCAGATTCCCGAATACGACGCGGCTATCAACTTGCTTGAACGCTACCTGAAGGCGCCCGACAATGCTGCGCTTGCAGCGTTCGCGCGCGAGCAGCTTCCGATGCTGCGGGCACAGGTCAAGGCTGCCGAGCGCACCATGGCGGACAAGTAGCCTTTACTTGTCATTCGGATGATGCTGCTGACTCTGCGGCCGCACGGTCAGGTCGCTCTCAGGCATTCTGTCCCGGCCTGCATCGCCATTGTCATCCTTGCCGCCCGAGGTCTAGGTGCCGCTGCCGCTCGGGTTCGATCGGGTCGCCGCTCCCGTGGTGGACGGATCCGCGCGAGGCGTGGCCGAGCTCGCGGCGGGATCACCGGTCACGGCCCCCCGGCCACTGGGCGCCCCGCCTTGTGCGAAGGCTGCTCCGGCAATCCAGCTTTCATCTGCGCTCTCCCTGTCTTTGCGGGCTAACCGCAGGGCTGCCGCTGCGTTCCGCAAGGTGTGGTCCGCGAGGCGCCGATCTATTGGGAGCCGCCGCGGCCAAATTCTTTGGAACTTGCGTGGAACCACTCCGATCGTTTGCGGTTGGTAGAACCGGGCTGAGCAAAGCAGGTTCCATTTCCCTGCGCCGCAACCTTGGCGCTTGATTTCGAATTTGGCTGACGCTCTATTTTGACCAAACGCGTCTTGCCTGGGATTCGGCCGACGCCTGCGGGGGAATCAGTATGAGCGACCTCGATCCCGGCACTGCATCACGCTCCGGTCGTCGCGTCCCAAAGCCAAAACCCAACGGTACGTCGGAGCAGGATTCCCGGGCGGAATTGCTGCTCGCCTTGCAGGCAATGCGTAGCGGCGATTTCTCCGTGCGGATGAGTGGCGACTATCTCGGCATCGACGGCAAGATCGCCGACACTTTTAACGAAATCATCGCCGCCAACCAGCGCATGGCGCAGCAGCTCGAGCTGGTCGGCCAGGTGGTGGGCCGCGAGGGCAAGACCCGCCAGCGCGTGAAGTTCGGCCTCGCTTCGGGCTCCTGGGCCGACATGGAAGGGTCCGTCAACACGCTGATCGACGACCTGTTGTGGCCGACCCGCGAAGTGACGCGTGCAGTCGCCGCGGTGGCGCAAGGCGACCTGCTCCAGACCGTCAAGCTCGACGTCGACGGCCGCCCCCTGCGCGGCGAGTTTTTGCAATCGGCGACCATCGTCAACACCATGATCAAGCAGCTCGGCGTGTTCACCTCCGAGGTGACGCGCGTGGCGCGCGAGGTCGGCACCGAAGGCAAGCTCGGCGGCCAGGCCCAGGTGCCTGAGGTGACCGGCGTCTGGAAGGACCTCACCGAGAGCGTCAACTCGATGGCGAACAACCTGACCAACCAGGTTCGCAACATCGCCGAGGTGACGATCGCGGTCGCCAATGGCGACCTGTCGAAGAAGATCACCGTCGACGTCCGCGGCGAGATCCTCCAGCTCAAGGAAGCCATCAACACGATGGTCGACCAGCTCCGCTCCTTCGCCTCCGAAGTGACGCGCGTGGCGCGCGAGGTCGGCACCGACGGCAAGCTCGGCGGCCAGGCGATCGTGCCCGGCGTCGCCGGCACCTGGAAGGACCTCACCGACAGCGTCAACGCGATGTGCGGCAACCTGACCGCACAGGTGCGCAACATCGCCAACGTGACCACCGCCGTGGCGCGCGGCGACCTCTCGCGCAAGATCACCGTGGACGTGCGCGGCGAGATTCTGGAGCTGAAGGACACCATCAACACCATGGTGGACCAGCTCAACTCGTTCGCTTCGGAAGTGACGCGCGTGGCGCGCGAGGTCGGCACCGAAGGCAAGCTCGGCGGCCAGGCCCAGGTGCCCGGCGTCGCCGGCACCTGGAAGGACCTCACCGACAACGTCAACTTCATGGCGTCGAACCTGACCGCGCAGGTCCGCAACATCGCCGACGTCGCCACTGCGATCGCGAGCGGCGACCTCTCGAAAAAGATCACCGTCAACGTCTCGGGCGAGATCCTTCAGCTGAAGGAGACGCTCAACACCATGGTCGACCAGCTCAACGCCTTCGCCGGCGAAGTGACGCGCGTCGCCCGCGAGGTCGGCACCGAGGGGCGGCTCGGCGGTCAGGCCAACGTGCTCGGCGTCGCCGGCACCTGGAAGGACCTGACCGAGAGCGTCAACTCGATGGCCTCGAACCTGACCGCGCAGGTCCGCAACATCGCGGAGGTGACGACGGCGGTCGCCGGCGGCGACCTGTCGAAGAAGATCACCGTGGACGTGCGCGGCGAGATCCTGGAGCTGAAGGACACCATCAACACCATGGTGGACCAGCTCAACGCCTTCGCCGGTGAAGTCACGCGCGTCGCGCGCGAGGTCGGCACCGAAGGCAAGCTGGGCGGCCAGGCCGTCGTGCGCGGCGTCGGCGGCACCTGGAAGGACCTCACCGACAGCGTCAATTCGATGGCCTCGAACCTGACCGGACAGGTCCGCAACATCGCCGAAGTCGCGACCGCGGTGGCGAAGGGCGATTTGTCGAAGAAGATCACGGTGAACGTATCGGGCGAAATCCTTCAATTGAAGGAAACGCTCAATACCATGGTGGACCAGCTCAACGCCTTCGCCGGCGAGGTGACGCGCGTGGCGCGCGAGGTCGGCACCGACGGCAAGCTCGGCGGCCAGGCCGGCGTGCCCGGCGTCGCCGGCACCTGGAAGGATCTGACCGATTCCGTGAACTCGATGGCGGGCAATTTGACCGCCCAGGTGCGCAACATCGCCGAGGTCGCGACCGCGATCGCCGGCGGCGACCTCTCGCGCAAGATCACCGTCGACGTGCGCGGCGAGATCCTCCAGCTCAAGGACACCCTGAACACGATGGTCGACCAGCTCAACCGCTTTGCGGGCGAGGTGACGCGCGTCGCGCGCGAGGTCGGCACCGAAGGCCGCCTCAGTGGTCAAGCCAACGTGCCCGGCGTCGCCGGCACCTGGAAGGATCTCACCGACAGCGTGAACTCGATGGCGGGCAACCTCACCGCCCAGGTCCGCAACATCGCTGAAGTCACCACCGCCGTCGCGCGTGGCGACTTGTCCCGCAAGATCACGGTGGACGTGAAGGGCGAAATCCTCGAGCTGAAGAACACCATCAACACCATGGTGGACCAGCTCAATGGCTTTGCCGGCGAAGTCACGCGCGTCGCCCGCGAGGTCGGCACCGAAGGCAAGCTCGGCGGTCAGGCCGAAGTGCCCGGCGTCGCCGGCACCTGGAAAGACCTCACCGACAACGTCAACTTCATGGCCTCCAACCTGACGGCCCAGGTCCGCAACATCGCCGAGGTCGCGACCGCGATCGCCGGCGGCGACCTCTCGAAGAAGATCACGGTGGACGTGCGCGGCGAAATCCTTCTCTTGAAGGACACCCTGAACACCATGGTCGAGCAGCTCCGCTCCTTCGCCGCCGAAGTCACGCGCGTGGCGCGCGAGGTCGGCACCGAGGGCCGGCTCGGCGGCCAGGCTGTCGTGCCCGGCGTCGGCGGCACCTGGAAGGACCTCACCGACAACGTCAACCTGCTCGCCGCGAACCTCACCACGCAGGTCCGCAACATCGCCGAGGTCACCACGGCGGTCGCGCGCGGCGACCTCTCGCGCAAGATCACCGTCGACGTGAAGGGCGAAATCCTCGAGCTGAAGAACACCATCAACACCATGGTGGACCAGCTCAACGCCTTCGCCGGCGAGGTCACGCGCGTGGCGCGCGAGGTCGGCACAGAAGGCAAGCTCGGCGGACAGGCGCAGGTGCCCGGCGTTGCCGGCACCTGGAAGGACCTCACCGATACCGTGAACCTCATGGCCGCGAACCTGACCGAGCAGGTGCGCGGCATCGTCAAGGTCGTGACTGCGGTCGCCAACGGCGACCTCAAGCAGAACCTGACGATGAAATCGCGCGGCGAGGTCGCGGCCCTCGCCGATACCATCAACAACATGACCGAGACGCTCGCGACCTTCGCCGATCAGGTGACGTCGGTGGCGCGCGAGGTCGGCGTCGAGGGCCGCCTCGGCGGCCAGGCCAACGTGCCCGGCGCCGCCGGCACCTGGAAGGACCTCACCGGCAACGTCAACCTGCTGGCGGCCAACCTGACCTCGCAGGTGCGCGCGATCGCGGAAGTCGCGACCGCCGTGACCAAAGGCGACCTGACGCGGTCGATCCAGGTCGATGCCCGCGGCGAGGTCTCGGAGCTGAAAGACAACATCAACACGATGATCACGAATCTCCGTCTGACGACGGACGTGAACACGGAGCAGGACTGGCTGAAGACCAACCTCGCGAAATTCACCAACATGCTCCAGGGCCAGCGCGATCTCACGACCGTCGGGCGGCTGCTGCTCACCGAATTGTCGCCGCTGGTGAACGCGCATACCGGTGTGATCTACCAGGTCGAGAACGAGGACAATTCCCAGCTCCTGCTGCTGGCGTCCTACGCCAGCGACGGCATCTATCCCTATCAGCGCGTGCTTCAGTTCGGCGAAGGCCTGATCGGCCAGTGCGCCCTCGACAAGCGGCCGCGCCTGGTCGCCGATATTCCATCCGACGTGGTGCCGATCAACTCGGCACTGCTCCGCGTCGCGCCGAAGAACCTCGTGGTGCTGCCGGTGCTGTTCGAGGGCCAGGTCAAGGCCGTGATCGAGCTTGCTTCGCTGATATCGTTCACGACGTCGCAGATGACGTTCCTGGAGCAGCTCACCGACTCCATCGGCATCGTGCTCAACTCGATCGAAGCGACGATGCAGACCGAAGGCCTGCTCAAGCAGTCGCAGCAGCTCGCCGGCGAGCTCCAGACCCAGCAGCGCGAATTGCAGCAGACCAACGACCAGCTCGAACAGAAGGCGCAGCAGCTAGCCGAGCGCAACGTCGAGGTCGAGCGCAAGAACCAGGAAATCGAGCAGGCCCGCCGTGCGCTGGAGGAAAAGGCCACCGAGCTCGCACTGACCTCGAAATACAAGTCCGAATTCCTCGCCAATATGAGCCACGAGCTGCGCACGCCGCTGAATTCGATCCTGATCCTCGGACAGCAGCTCACCGACAATCCGGACGGCAACCTCTCGGCCAAGCAGGTCGAATTCGCCCGCACCATCCACGGCGCCGGCACCGACCTGCTCAATCTCATCAGCGACATTCTCGATCTCTCCAAGATCGAGTCCGGCACGGTGACGGTCGACGCCGAGGAAATCCTGACCGCGAACCTGCTCGAGACCGTCGGCCGGCCGTTCCGGCACGAGGCGGACAACCGCAATCTGGCGTTCAAGATCGACATCGATCCGAACCTTCCGCGCAGCATCGTCACCGATTCCAAGCGCCTGCAACAGGTGCTGAAGAACCTGCTCTCCAACGCCTTCAAGTTCACCGCCGAAGGCGAGGTGCGGCTGAAGGTCGCCGGCGCGGTCGGCGGCTGGGGGACGGATCACCCGGTGCTGAACTCCGCGCCGGCCGTGATCGCGTTCGAAGTGACCGATACCGGCATCGGCATTCCCCTGGAGAAGCAGAAACTGATCTTCGAGGCGTTCCAGCAGGCGGACGCCGGCACCAGCCGCAAATATGGCGGCACGGGCCTCGGGCTTGCGATCAGCCGCGAGCTCGCAAGCCTGCTCGGCGGCGAAATCCACCTGCGCAGCTCGCCGGGCAAGGGCTCGTCGTTCACGCTTTACCTGCCGTTGAAATATTCCGGTCCGACGCTCGCGCCGCGCGCGGCGCCTGCGCCACAGCAGTACAGCCAGCCGCCGGCGCTGCAGCCGGCTACGCCCGACCAACAGCGCGTCATCGAGCAGCTTCCCGACGACCGGCTCAACCTCGAGCCCGGCGACACCATCCTCCTCATTGTGGAAGACGATCCGCACTATGCGCGCGTGCTCGTCGATCTTGCCCGCGACAAGGGCTTCAAGGTCCTGGTTGCGGCCCGCGGCGCCGAAGCGCTGGAGCTCGCCAAGCAGTACCAGCCGACGGCCGTCTCTCTCGATGTGTTCCTGCCGGACATGCTGGGCTGGACCGTGCTGAGCCAACTCAAGCACAATCCTCTGACCCGCCATATTCCCGTGCAGATCATCACGCTCGACGAGGACCGCCAGCACGCGTTGGCGCGCGGTGCGTTCTCCTTCGTCAACAAGCCGACGACGACGGAAGGCGTCTCCGCCGCGCTGACGCAGATCAAGGAATATGCGCGGCCGCGGCGCAAGCGACTCCTGATCGTCGAGGACAACGAGGCCGAGCAACTCTCGATCCGCGAGCTGCTGCATCACGACGACATCGAGATCGTGACGACGGATACCGGTGCCGGCGCGCTCTCGACACTGCGTCAATCCCCGTGCGATTGCGTGGTGCTCGACCTGCGGCTGCCCGACATGAGCGGCTTCGAGGTGCTCGACGAGATCCGCAACGACGAGGCGCTGTCGAACGTCCCGGTCGTGGTGTTCACCGGCCGCGAGCTTTCGGCGGAAGAGGATGCGGAACTCCACACCATGGCGCGCAGCATCGTGGTCAAGGGGGTGGAATCGCCGGAGCGCCTGCTCGACGAGACCGCGCTGTTCCTGCACCGTGTCATCACGGAACTACCGATCGAGAAGCAGCGCATGTTGGAGAAGCTGAACAGTTCCGACGAGGACCTGATCGGCAAGACGGCCCTGCTCGTCGACGACGACGCCCGGAACATCTTCGCGCTGTCGAGCGTGCTGGAACGGCGCGGCATGAAGGTGCTGACGGCCACGACCGGCAGCGAGGCGGTCGCGCTGGTCGAATCCAATCCGGAAATCGCCATCGTGCTGATGGACATCATGATGCCGCAGATGGATGGCTATCAGACCATGGGTGTGATCCGCGAGAACCCGGGCTTCGCGCGGCTACCGATCATCGCGCTGACCGCCAAGGCGATGAAGGGCGACCGTGAAAAATGCCTGGAAGCCGGCGCGTCCGACTACCTCGCCAAACCCGTCAACACCGATCAATTGCTGCTTGCGATCCGCATGTGGCTGCACCGCTGAGTTGGATCCGCGAATGGACCAAGAGAAGGTCAACATCCTGCTCGTCGACGACCAGCCAGCCAAGCTGCTGGCCTATGAGGTGATCCTGAAGGATCTCGGCGAGAACCTCGTGATCGCCTCGTCTGGACGCGAGGCGCTGGAGGTTCTGCTCAAGACCGAGATCGCGGTCATCCTGGTCGACGTCTGCATGCCCGAGCTCGACGGCTTCGAGCTCGCCGCGATGATCCGCGAGCATCCGCGCTTCCAGAAGACCGCAATGATCTTCATCTCGGCCATTCAGGTGAGCGATATCGACCGGTTGCGCGGCTACGAGATGGGCGCGGTCGACTACGTTCCGGTGCCCGTCGTGCCGGAGGTGCTGCGCGCCAAGATCAAGGTGTTCTCCGAGCTCTATCGCAAGACCCGCGAGCTCGAACGACTGAACCAGGAGCTCGAGGACCGCGTCCGCGCACGCACCGCCGAGCTGGAAAATTCCACCGCCAAGCTTCGCGAAAGCGAGCAGCGGCGCAGCATGGCGATCGCCGCCGGCAAGATGGGCTCCTGGGATTGGGACTGGATCACCGGCGACTGGATGTGGGACGAGGGGCAATATCGCATCTTTGGGGTCAGCCCAGAGAGCTTCGAGGTCAACCCGGCCAACGTTCAGGCGCTGTTGCATACCGACGACGTCGATCAGTTGCGCAAGGCGATCGCCGAGTTCAACAAGGGCGCACGCGCCTACGAAACGGAATTCCGCATTGTGCGGCCCGACGGTGATGTGCGCTGGTGCGTCGGCACCGCGGCGGCAACGGTTGACGAGAGTGGTCGCGTGGTTCGTGTCAGCGGCGTCACCGTCGACATCACCGAACGCAAGCGTGCCGAGGAGCGGCAGAATCTCCTCGCGCGGGAAGTCGATCATCGCGCCAAGAATGCGCTGGCGCTGGCGCAATCGATCGTGCGCCTCACCCGCGCCGACGAGGTCAAGGCCTATGTCAATGCCGTCGAGGGGCGCATCAATGCGCTCGCGCGCGTCCACACCATCCTGTCGCTGTCGAGCTGGCAGGGCGCCGAACTCTCCAAGCTGATCGACGAGGAGCTTGCGCCCTATTCGCTAGGCGGCCAGATCAAGCTTGCCGGGCCCGAGGTTCAGTTGCTGCCGGCGACCGCCCAGACGCTGGCGCTGGCGCTGCACGAGCTCTTCACCAATTCGGCCAAGTATGGCGCACTGTCGACGCGATCCGGTCGGCTCATGATCGGTTGGCAGACCGAGGACGACCGCCTCACACTGACCTGGGAGGAATCCGGCGGCCCGCTGGTCAGGACGCCGAAATCCCGCGGCTTCGGCACGCGGAGTCTGCTTGCAAGCGTCGAGTCCCAGCTTGGCGGACAGGCGCAATTCGATTGGCGCGCCGAGGGCTTGTTGTGCCGCCTGCAGGTGCCGTTGACACGCAAGCCGGTGGCGACGACGGCACCCGGCAAATTCGATGCCGCCGCCGCGGCCGAATTGCAGCGCGCATCGGGTTAGAGCGTTTTCCAGCGAAGTGGTGACCGGTTCGCGTCAAGAAAACGCGTCAAGCCAAGAATCGAGAGCTATTGCTTCGATTCAATCAGAACGGAAAGCTCTAGCCGGACGCCGCGCTCGTCATGCGCTGCTCCGTCCGTGGATCGCGCGCGACGCGTCCTTCGAGCCAAGCCTCCGTTCGAGCGAGATCACGTAGCGCCTTCGCACAGCGGCGAGCCGCGCTTCGTTCGGCACCGCGCGGGAGCTTGCGCGCCTTGCGCAGGATGTCCGCGGCCGCGTTGCGATAGGCCAACGAGCGGTACAGAAAGACTACCTTGCCCATATCGATATTCCCGTGTTGATGGCGCTCATCTTCGCAAGCCGGGCATGAACGTCGGATGAAGCTGGCGATGACAATTCCTTCATCCTGATGGAACCAATGACGATCGCGCGCGTTTGCCTGCCAGATCGGGACATAGTTCCATGCGCGCGAAAAAGTCGTCGAACCTGATCTCTCCCACCGGCCTTATCAAGCTGATGACACATGCGATGATGGGGGCAGCCCTCGGCCTCGCCTTCAGCCTCGCACTCATTCTGACCAATCCAGCCGTCGCCAACCTGCTGAGCCATGGCGGAAGCCAAGCCGCTATTGTCTTCGCTCTCACGCTGGTGACGACCTTCGCGATCGGCGCGACGCTCACTGGCATCGTGTTCATCCTCGAAGAGAACAAGCAATCTTGAAGCGTGCGCGACGCGTGGAGAAGCTTTGTTGGGAACTCCTGCGAGGAACGGCCGTTGGCCGCCTGCGTCAATTTAACCCAGGGAGTTCCCCCATATGAAGACAGTCAAGTTCGTCCTCACCGCAATGTTGGCAACCGGCCTCGCCGCCGCACCGTTCGCCGTGCAGGCGAAGTCGCACAAGGCCAAACATGGATCCTCGATGTCGTCGTCGCAGACCACGGGCGCGAATACCAAGTCCTCCAAGGGTGCCGATCCCTCCGGTCAGGGCGGCTCTGGCCCCGGCTCCGACCAGGGCGGCACGATGACGAACAAGGGCGGCATGAGCAACACCAAGTGAGCTCTGCCCGGCAAGGTGAGAGTCCCGCGTTCAGCGCGGGGCTCTTCACTCGAGGACGACGACGATTCATCCTGTCCCCGTCGCGCTCCAAAGCGCGATGAGATTTGGATGAATCGTCATTGCGCTTTAGGTTATTTTTTTGAGCATGATCTTATCGGAAGACCGCTGCACATTTTGCGCAAACGCGGCTCTTCGGGTCCGGATCATGCTCTAGCGCCACATGGTCGGCACGCTGACCAGCGCATCGCGACCGGCCTGCTTCAACTCGTCCAGGGAATAGCGATCGGCGCGCAAGGCCTCGCGCAGTTTCGCGGCAATGCGGCGGCGTGTCACCACGTCGGATGAGGGAACGTTGACGCAGACCTCGTCCAGCACCGCCCGCAGCAAGGCGGCCAGTTCGGCGTCCGACGGCATCGACAATCTCCAGCATGTCGCTTGCGCGCACGCCTTAGCTGCGTCGGATGTCAGTGATGTTAAGACAGCTTGCCGCGGAATTCGTCTTAACGAGATGCTCGAGCTGCGCCCGCTTGCGCGCGATCAGGAGTTGGGCCGCAGCGTCGTCGAGGCCCTCGCGCTGCAATTGCCGGATGGCGGAGCCCAGTTCGAGAATCTCGGCGCGCAATTTCAGGATCCGGTAGTTGTCCGGGTCTTCCTCCACCGCGCGGCCCCCAATGTCTCAGCGGCGGGCCAACACGCGCGCCGGCTTGTCGACATTCTTCACGGAGCGAAGACGCATCCGGTCGCGGACGTCGGGCAGGACATCGCCGCCCCCGGCCGACTTCCATTCGTCGATGAGCAGGTTGATCTTCCGGCGCAGATTGATCTGCGCCAGAGCTTGTTCGGTGCAGTCGCAATCGCCGTTGACGAGAGCGCGCACAGACGCCTCGACATCGGCCATTTCCAGCCTCAAGGCGCTGATTTTACGCCGAATTTCATTAATTCTGTTGTCCATGGCTTGTTAGAACAAAATAAGAACATATAGTCAAGCCAGATTTCAAGGACGGAGGAGCGACATGCAGGTCCAGGCCAAATACGACGCCAGGGTTTTCCTTGGCGAGCAGATGACACGGGCGCAGGGATTGAGGTTGAAGCGGCTGAGCGAAGAGGCCTATCAGCCGGCGCAATATGCGCGAGATCTGTCCTCTGCCGAGGCTGCGCGGCGCATTCAGGTGCTGGAGGCGGAAATCGAGTTGGCGAATTCGTTCTGAGCTGCCTTCACCGCCCGGAACATTGCAGGCCTGCTGTCGGAACCATGCCAGTGTCGAATGGTTCTCCCTCCGCCAAGGGAGAACAGGCATGGCACGCAAGGCAAAGAAGCGCCGCTACTCACGCAGCTCCGGCAGCGATGTCGAAAGCGAGATGCGGCGTTACAAGAAAGGTACCGCGAAGAGCGGACGTGGCGGTCGCGGCGGACGCGTGAAGAGCCGCAAGCAGGCTATCGCGATCGGGCTGTCGAAGGCCCGCAAGAAGGGCAAGAAGGTCCCGAAGAAGGCCTCCAAGCGGAAGACGTCCAAGAAGAAGACGTCCAGGAAATCTTCCAAGAAATCTTCCAAGAAATCGTCGAAGCGCAAATCCAGCAAGCGGTCGCGCTGACCTCAGTCAGATCATGCTGCCCGGCATGAAGCAGCGGATCGAAATCCCGAACGCAGTTTTCACCGGCCACACCATGGTGCGGCCGGCGCGGTTCGGCTCGGTGATCACGGCTTCATCTGGCACCTCGACCCATTGCCCGTCCAGCCGAACGCGGTAATGCCCGTTGTGCGATTCCCAATCGGGATCGGAGACGGCAAAGCCGTCCGCATCCGAGCAGCACGGACCGAGGTGGCTGCGCAGACTGTCGAACCATGGCTTCAGGGGCGAGTTCGCATAGCGGCCATCGTCGCGCCCGAGGGCGTTTCCAGCCGGCAGCACGAACCACGCCACGAGCAGCGTACTCATCAGCGAGAGCTTCAATCGATCCATGTCGGCACCGATCAATGTGAACCAGCGGCCAGTTCCACAAAGCGGCCGGAGGTTCGAAGGTTCCACGCTCGCGAGCCCACTCCGCGGCTGCGTTGCCGCCGAGCAGATGCCCGACCAGAAAGTGTGATGGCCGAACACGGCTTTTTCGGACGAACCGGGTCACCCTCCCTGCCGTTAACGAGAATGTTATCGGGTGACTTGTGGGTGCGAATGCGAAAGGCGGCCCGAGGGCCGCCTTTTTGAATTGTACCGATCGAGGTTCGCCTTACGCGAGTGGCACCGCGACGAACCGGGTGGCATCCGCGCTTCTGACCTGCAACAGCACGCTGCGCTTGCCGGACGATTTGGCCTGCGCCAGCTCCGAGCGCACGTCGCCGACATTGCTGACAGCCTTGCCGCCGACATTGAGGATGACGTCACCGGTCTTGATGCCGCGCTGCGCGGCCGGCCCTTCCGGATCAACCTCGGTGACGACGACACCCTTCTGGCCGGCGCCCTGCACATCGCCGGCCGGAGCCAGACCGAGCCCGAGGCGCGGCGTGCCGGCGCCCGGCTGCACCTTGCCGTCATAAGCCTTGCCCTGAGCCTGCCGTTCGTTCGGCAGTTCGCCGAGCGCCAGCGTCACCGTCTTGCTCTCGCCGTTGTGGAAGACGTCGAGCTTGACTGAGCTGCCGGGCGCCAGGGTGGCGATGGTGCGGGCGAGATCGCGGGAATCCTTGACTGCCGTGCCGTTGACGGCGGTGATGACGTCGCCCGCCTCGATGCCGGCCTTCGCCGCCGGGCTGTCGGGTTGCGGATTGTCGACGATCGCGCCGCGCGCCTGCTTCAGTCCGAGGCTGTCGGCAATATCCGACGTCACCGGCTGCACCTGCACGCCGAGCCAGCCGCGGGTGACCGCGCCCTTGTCCTTCAACTGCGCCACCACCAGTTTTGCGGTCGTGGCCGGAATGTCGAAGCCGATGCCGACCGAACCGCCGGAGGGCGAGAAGATCGCGGTGTTCACGCCGATCACGTTGCCGCTCATGTCGAAAGCCGGACCGCCGGAATTGCCCTTGTTGATCGGCGCGTCGATCTGGATGAAGTCGTCATAAGGACCATTGCCGATGTCACGGCCGCTGGCCGAGACGATGCCGGCGGTGACGGTGCCGCCGAGCCCGAAGGGATTGCCGACCGCAACCACCCAATCGCCGATGCGCGGCTTCTGGTCGGAGAATTTGACGAACGGAAAATCCTTTTTGCCGTCGACCTTGATCAGCGCGAGATCGGTTTTCGGATCGGTGCCGACGACCTTCGCTGTGTAGGTCGTGCCGTCATCCATGGTCACCTGCACGGACTCGGCGTGATCGACGACGTGGTTGTTGGTCACGGCATAGCCGTCGGCGGAGATGAAGAAGCCCGAGCCCTCGCCCGTGATCATCTGGTGGCGCTGACGCGGCATGCCGTTCATGCCATCGGGGAAGCGGAAGCCGAACTGTCGCGAGAACTGGTCGAACGGCGAGTCTTCGTCCGAATCCATCCGGTTCTGTTGCAGCATCGCGCTCTTGTCGCTGTCCTGGTCGATTCTGACCCGCACCGAGATGACGGCGGGTTTGACCTTGGCCACGAGATCGCCGAAGCCCGGCGGGGTCGCAGCCTTTTCGGCGGCCTGGGCCGGCGCGACGAAGGAGGTCAAGCCGAATGGCGAAGCACCGGGAGCAGCCGCCAGCACCGCCGCGCCAAGCGCGGCTGCGGTGCCGAGCAGCGCGAGCCTGCGCGGCCTCAAGATCTTGCGGGACGTGGGGGTGTCGGAATTGACGCGATCGTTCATGTCGAAATGTCCATGTTGAGCAGGTGTCGCCTTGCGCGTAACATGGGCGTTGCCACCTTACGGCGTCCCGTCCAGGCGATTAAATCTTGGCAAAAGGATTGGGACCGGGCCCCGCGGCGAGCTCGTCGCTGCACATTGATGCAGCTCAACGCAGGTCCTTCGTGCAGTGAAAAACTGCGTCACCGGATGATGTTCATCGGAGGCGCGCCATGTACAAAGACATTCTCGTCCACATCCCGACCGAGCGTCCGATACGTCCCGCGATCGATGGCTCGATCTCGCTCGCGGCACACCTCAACGCCCATCTCGACGCAGTCGCGGTCGGCTATATCGCAACCAGTGCGGCTTCCGTCATGGAGGGTGGCGCCGCCGTGGCGGCCGTATTCGAGCTGGAACGCGAGCGCGCGATGGAGCGGGCCGAGGCCGCGCTCGCAATATTCAGGAGCGAAGCGGTGAACGCGGGCATCTCCTACGCCTGCCACCCGCTCGGCGCGATCCCGATGGACGGAGCTGGCACGCTCGGCGAGATGGCGCGACTGCACGACCTCAGCATCGTGCTCCAGCCCGATCCGACGCAAGGCTCGTTCGACAATGACATGCCTGGCGAGATCCTGTTCCAGGCGGGCGGCCCGGTGCTGTTCCTGCCGTACACCTTCCGCGGGACCTTCAAGGCGAACCGGATCGGCATCTGCTGGGACGGCAGCCCCCTCGCTGCCCGCGCAATGCGCGACGCAGCCCCGTTCCTGGCCCGCGCCGAGGCAATCGTGATCATCACGATCAACGAAGCCGATGTAGCCTGCGGCGAAGCTTCAGCGACCAATCTGGCAAGACATCTCAGCCGGCGCGGGCTCTCGACCCGTACGGTCGGCCTGTCGGCCACGCGCGCCGACATCCAGCCCACGATCCTGTCTCTGGCGGCCGATGAGAGCCTCGATCTCCTGGTGATGGGCGGCTACGGCCATTCGCGATTGCAGGAGCGTTTTCTCGGCGGCGTCACCCGCGCCATGCTGGAGGCCATGACGGTTCCGACGCTGATGTCGCACTGAGCCGAGCCGGCCCGCCCGCTACGCCGCGGCAGGTGTCTTCAATGCGACGGCTTCAGCGACGTCCTCGCCGCCTTGTGCATTGCACGCGTCGAAATGCGCCTTGAGCTCGACTTCCGCGAGATATTCGAAATGTTCGGCCTGGCCGAGGAGCTCCCAGTTCTGGAGCGGCCGGTAGGCGGCCTGCTGACGACAGAGGGACGCCAGCGCCCGGTAGCGACGTACGTTCTCCATGAGACCCTCCCTCGCATTCACAGGGCTTATTGCCCGGATTTGCGTCAGGCCGATGGCGGTCATGCAAAAGTTTTGCTGCGCCCGCCGCGGCGCCGACTTCAGCTAGTTCTAGCAAATGCCCAAGGAAGCCAAAGTTCCAGTCGAAGCGGACTCTCGCTCTGAATTCCCGCCGCACCCATCAAGGGCTAGGCATAGAGGCGACGCTCGACGGTCACGCCGACGAGATCGAGATAGCTCCTCACGGCTGCCGAATTAGAGCACGAGCTGAGCGGGGATCAGCTCCGCGCCAGCCATGGGCAGTATTCCAATGGAGATATTGAATGTGCATCTACGCTGCAGTTATTAAACCACAGATTGTAGCGCGGCGCATTAATCGAACGCGTGCTTCGGCGCTCTTGGTTACCCTGGCATGAAGGGTGTTGCCGATTCGCGCTGGATTCTCCGTAGGACCCCGGAGAAAAATGCGCGCTATGAAGCGATCGATACCTCGGCGCAATCGCCTGGTGATGCTCTCCGTAGTCTACCGGATGCGCGCACTTTCTCCGACGCGCAGCGGCCGCGCGGCATTATCTTTCGTCTTTGGAACCCGGCCAGCCTCGGCGGCGGTGCGAATGGCCGCAATATTGGATGCGTATTCGGCGGCGCTCTTGCCGCGAAACACGGCGGACCCCGCCACGAGCGTATCGGCGCCCGCTGCAGCCACGGCAGCGGCATTGTCGCGCGTGATACCGCCATCGACCTCGAGCCGGATCGGCCGGTCGCCGATCATGGCCTTGATCCGTGCGATCTTCGCCAGCTGGGAGTCGAGAAAGGACTGGCCGCCGAAGCCGGGATTGACCGTCATCACCAGCACGAGGTCGAGGCGATCGAGCACATACTCGATCGCGCCCTCCGGCGTCGCGGGACACAGGCTAACGCCGGCTTTCCTGCCGAGCGCTCGGATCGCCTGAAGCGAACGGTCGAGATGCGGGCCGGCTTCGGCGTGCACCGTGATGACGTCCGCACCGGCCTTCGCGAACGCCTCGAGGTAAGGATCAGCAGGCGCGATCATGAGATGCACGTCGAAGACTTTCTTCGTCAGCGGCCGGATTGCCTTGATGACGTCCGCGCCAAAGCTGATGTTCGGCACAAAGTGTCCGTCCATGACGTCGCAATGGATCCAGTCGGCCCCGGCCGTATCGATCGCCGCGATCTCTTCGCCGAGACGCGCGAAATCCGCGGCCAGGATCGAAGGAGCAATGATCATCTCTCTCGTCATGATTTTGTACTCCGCGAGTCGGCGCCGCCGCTGAAGACGCGGCTCGCCAGGACGTCCATGGGATCGATGGTTTCGAGGTCGGCGACGTCGAGCATGCGATCGAGATCGGACACCAGGCGATCGGCCTGCCGCAAGCGAATGCGGTCGACGGCGTTGCGGATCGAGCGCGCATTGGAGAAGAACGGCTGGGTCCGGCGGAGCGCGATGTATTTTTCGAACGCCTCGCGCGCCGCTGCCGAGAAGCGATAGCCGCGCTCCTTCAGCATCAGTTCGGCGATGACGAGCAGCTCGGCTTCGGCATAGTCCGGAAATTCGATGTGGTGCGCGATGCGCGAACGGAAACCGGGATTGGAGGCGAAGAAGCTCGTCATCCGCTCGCCATAGCCGGCGAGGATCACGACCAGATCTTCGCGCTGGTTCTCCATCACCTGGAGCAGAATCTCGATCGCCTCCTGGCCGTAGTCGCGCTCGTTGTCGGGCCGGTGGAGATAATAGGCCTCGTCGATGAACAGCACGCCGCCCATCGCCTTCTTCAATATCTCCTTGGTCTTCGGGGCGGTATGGCCGATATACTGGCCGACGAGATCGTCGCGCGTGACCGAAATCACCTGCCCTCGCCGCACGAAGCCGAGGCCGTGCAGGATCTTGGCCATGCGCAGCGCTACCGTGGTCTTGCCGGTGCCGGGATTGCCGGTGAACGACATGTGCAGCGTCGGCGGCGCGGAGGCCAATCCCGCGCGCTGCCGAATGCGCTCGATCAACAGCAGCGAGGCGATCTGGCGCACGCGGTTCTTCACCGGCTTCAATCCGACCAGTTCCTGCTCAAGCTGTTGCAGCGTGTCGGTGATCCCGGCCGCTTCGGCCTCCTTGCGGAGATCGAAACTGGTCTCGCTGTGTTCAGTCGTCGTTGCGTGGGGCACATCGAGCATCGGCACCTCGAAGAAAAGGGCTTCGCCGCGGGGGGAGCGGCGAAGCAGTGGTCCGCCATGGATGCGGAGCAGGGAGAGCTCCGCGCGGAAGCGGATGCCTTAAGTTGACGCGTGCGCGGCCGGTCGGCGCACGGTGGTGTAACGGATTGCGCGGCCGCCCACCTCCTGCCGCACCAGCTCGAGCTCCGCTTCCTGCTTCGGCCGGTTGACGAGGAAGGAGATGCGCACCGATTCCCAGCCGTGGCTGGAATCGAAGCCGCTGATGCGGATGTAGCGGTCGCCATACACCCTGCGGCACTCGGCGAGCTCCATCATCACGCCGGCAGCATCCTGGAGATCGAACATCGGCAGGCCCCACATCTCCCAATAAGTGTTGCGGGGATGCGGATCGTCGGTGAACTCGATGTTCACAGCCCAGCCTTTGGCGAGGCAGTACTGCACCTGGCTGTAGATCTGGTCATCGGTCAGATCAGGCAGGTATGAAAAGCAGCCCTGGGTCAGTTTCATGTGAATCTCCTCAAACGGTTTCCAGCGCCGTCGGCACGAAGTCCGGCGTGTCGGTGGATTGATAGTTGAAGGTGACGTCCTTCCAGACTTCGAGCGCGGCCTTCAGCGGCGTGCAGGTCTCGGCCGCCTTGGCGAGGATCTCCGGACCTTCGTGGACGTAGTCGCGGCCCTCGTTGCGGGCGAGGATCATTGCTTCCAGCGCCACGCGATTGGCGGTCGCGCCGGCCGCAATGCCCATGGGATGGCCGATGGTGCCGCCGCCGAACTGCAGCACGACGTCTTCACCCAAGAGGTCGAGCAGCTGGTGCATCTGCCCGGCATGGATGCCGCCGGAGGCGACCGGCATCATCTTGTTCAGGCTCGCCCAGGACTGGTCGAAGAACAGCCCGTGCTCGAGCTTGGTCGGATTGAAGTCCTCGCGGCAGACGTCGTAGTAGCCGCGCGTGGTGTTGGGGTCGCCTTCGAGCTTGCCGACCACCGTGCCGGCATGGATGTGGTCGACGCCGGCGAGCCGCATCCACTTGGCGATGACGCGGAACGACACGCCGTGGCTCTTCTGCCGCGTATAGGTCGAGTGGCCGGCGCGATGGAGATGCAGAATCATGTCGTTGCGCCGCGCCCACTTCGCCATGGACTGGATCGCGGTGTAGCCGATCACGAGGTCGATCATGACCACGACCGAGCCGAGTTCCTTGGCGAACTCGGCGCGCTCATACATGTCCTCCATGGTGGCGGCGGTGATGTTGAGGTAGGTGCCCTTCACCTCACCCGAGGCTGCCTGCGCGCGGTTGACGCCCTCCATGCAATAGAGGAAGCGATCGCGCCAGTGCATGAAGGGCTGCGAGTTGATGTTCTCATCGTCCTTGGTGAAGTCGAGCCCGCCCTTCAGCGCCTCGTAGACCACGCGGCCGTAGTTGCGCCCCGAAAGACCGAGCTTGGGCTTGATGGTCGCACCCAGCAAAGGGCGGCCGAACTTGTCGAGCCGTTCACGCTCGACCACGATGCCGGTCGCCGGTCCCTGGAACGTCTTCACATAGGCGACCGGGAAGCGCATGTCCTCCAGACGCAGCGCCTTGAGCGGCTTGAAGCCGAACACGTTGCCGATGATCGAGGCCGAGAGGTTGGCGATCGAGCCTGGCTCGAACAGGTCGAGGTCATAGGCGATGTAGGCGAAGTAAGAGCCGGGCGAGCCGGGGACCGGATCGACGCGGTAGCACTTGGCGCGATATTTCTCCGCCGCGGTCAGGCGGTCGGTCCACACCACGGTCCAGGTCGCGGTTGAGGATTCACCGGCGACCGCAGCCGACGCCTCGATCGGGTCGACCCCGTCCTGCGGCGTGACGCGAAACAGCGCGATAACGTCGGTGTCCTTTGGCGTGTAATCGGGCTCCCAATAGCCCATACGCTTATATTCCATCACGCCCGAGCGATATCGTTCCTTGCCGCGAACGGTTCCTGTGTGTGCGTTCATGACTCTCTCCTGCTCTTCTCTCTGAATGACTAGGCAGCGACCGGTTCGCGGGCGTCGATGCGCGGATCAAGTTCGCCGGCGCGATAGCGCCGCGCCATCTCGCTCATCGGGACGACCTTGATCTTGCTGGCGTGGCCTGCCGTGCCGAACTGCTCGAAGCGCTCGCGGCAAAGCTCGCGCATCGCATCCATCGCGGGTTTGAGGAACTTTCGTGGATCGAACTCGGAGCGCGTTTGCGCGGCGACCTTGCGGAATACCGCAGTCATCGCAAGACGGCAGTCAGTGTCGATATTGACCTTGCGCACGCCGCTTCGGATGCCGCGCACGATCTCCTCGACCGGCACGCCCCAGGTCTGCGGCATCTCGCCGCCGAACTGGTTGAACATGTCCTGCAGCGGCTGCGGCACCGAGGACGAACCGTGCATGACGAGATGCGTGTTCGGCAGCCGGCGATGAATCTCCTCGACCACCCGCATCGCCAGGATGTCGCCATCCGGCTTGCGGCTGAACTTATAGGCGCCGTGTGAGGTGCCCATCGCGATCGCCAGGGCATCGACCTTCGTCGCGCGGACAAAATCGACGGCCTGGTCCGGATCGGTCAGCAGCTGATCGTGACTGACCTTGCCCTCGACGCCGTGACCATCCTCCTGCTCGCCGCCGCCGTGCTCGAGCGAGCCGAGCACGCCGAGCTCGCCTTCGACGGATGCGCCGACCCAATGGGCGAGGTCGACGACACGGCGGGTGATCGCGACATTGTAGTCATAATCGGCCGCCGTCTTGGCGTCGGCCTTGAGCGAGCCGTCCATCATGACCGACGTGAAGCCATGGGCTATGGCGGAGGCGCAGGTCGCCTCGTCATTGCCGTGGTCCTGGTGCATGCAGAGCGGAATGTCGGGATAGGTCCGCTCCAGCGCATCGATCATGTGCGAGAGCATGAGATCGCCGGCATAGCTGCGCGCGCCGCGCGAGGCCTGCATGATGACCGGCGCATCGACCTCGGCCGCCGCCTGCATGATCGCGATGCCCTGCTCCATGTTGTTGATGTTGAACGCCGGCACCGCGTAGCCGTGGCTGGCGGCGTGATCGAGCAATTGACGAAGGGTGATACGAGCCACGATTGATCCTCCTTATTGTTTCTTGCGGGCGATCGCCCGCCGGGCGGCTTCCGCAATGCTTTGCGGTGTGATGCCGAACTCGCGGTACAGCACGGGCGCCGGCGCCGAGGCGCCGAAGCCGCGCATGCCGACGAACTCGCCCTCGGTGCCGATCCAGCGCGGCCAGTCGCCCGCTACGGCCGCCTCGATGCCGACACGCGGTGCAGTACCGAGCACCGTGGCGCGGTAGTCGTCTGGCTGTTCCTCGAAGAGGGCGAAGCAGGGTGCAGAGACGACTGCTGCGCGGATGTGCTCGGTCGCGAGCAGGCGGGCCGCCTCCAGCGCGATCGACACTTCCGAGCCGGTCGCGATCAGCGTCACGTCGCGGCCGCCGTCAGGGGAGACGACGAGATAGGCGCCGCGCGCGACGCGATTTCTGCCGCGGACATCGCTGCGGAAGGTCGGCAAGGCCTGACGCGACAAGCACAACACGGACGGACGGCTCTCCGAGCTGAGTGCGCAATCCCAGGCTTCCAGCGTCTCCACCGCATCGGCGGGGCGGAACACCAGAAGGTTCGGAATCACCCGCAGTGCGGCGACATGCTCGACCGGCTGGTGCGTCGGGCCGTCCTCGCCGAGGCCGATGGAGTCGTGAGTCATCACATGAATCACGCGCAGCCGCATCAAGGCCGCAAGGCGAATCGCCGGCCGGCTGTAGTCGGAGAAGGCGAGGAAGGTGCCGCCATAGGGGATGAAGCCGCCATGCAGCGCGAGGCCATTCATCGCGGCAGCCATGCCGTGCTCGCGAATGCCATAGTGGATGTAGTCGCCGGCGAACGCCCCGCGCGTGACGGGAGCCTGCACCTTGGCGTGCGTGAGGTTCGAATGCGTGAGGTCCGCGGAGCCGCCGACCAGGCCCGGAATCGCCCCGGCGATGCCGTCGAGCACCTGTTGCGAGGCCTGGCGCGTTGCGATCTTCGGACGCTCGCTGGCGAAGCGCTCGCGCAACTTCGCCGCAGCGAGCGCATAGGCGCCCGGCAAGGCGACGGCCTTACCCTCGACGAACAGGTCGCGCTGCTCGGGCGTCGCACGTTCATAACGATCGAGCCAGGCGAGACGGGCGACCTGCCCGCGCTGTCCGATCATCCGCCACGCCTTCGAGATCGGGAGCGGCACCACGAAAGGCTGATAGTCCCAGCCCAGCGTCCGGCGCGCGGCCGCGGTCTGCTCAGTGCCGAGCGGCGCACCATGCGCCTTCTCGGTGCCCTGTCTATCAGGCGCGCCATAGCCGATGATGGTGCGGCAGGCGATCAGCGACGGCTTTGTCGTCTCCCGCTCCTCCGCGATCGCCTGTGCGATCGCTTCGGGATCGTGTCCATCGACGCGGCGCACCGACCAGCCGGAGGCGGCGAAGCGGGCGAGCTGGTCATCGGAGGTCGCGAGCGAGGTCGGCCCGTCGATGGAAATGCCGTTGTCGTCGAACAGCACGATCAGACGCGCGAGCTGGAGATGACCGGCGAGCGAGATCGCCTCCTGGCTGATACCCTCCATCAGGCAGCCGTCGCCGGCGATCACATAGGTGAAGTGATCGACGAGGCCGTCGCCATGCCGCGCATTGGCCATGCGTTCGGCGAGCGCCATGCCGACCGCCGTCGCAATCCCCTGCCCCAGCGGTCCAGTCGTGGTCTCGACGCCCGGCGTGTGGCCGTATTCCGGATGTCCCGGCGTCTTGGAGCCCCATTGCCGGAACGCCTTGATGTCGTCGAGGCTGACATCGCCGCCGGTCAGATGCAGCAGCGCATAGAGCAGCATCGAGCCGTGGCCCGCCGACAGCACGAAGCGGTCGCGGTCGGGCCAGTTGGGATGGGCCGAGTCGAATTTGAGGAAGCGCGAGAACAGCACGGTCGCGACGTCGGCCATGCCCATGGGCAGGCCGGGATGGCCGGACTGCGAGGTCTCGATGGCGTCCACCGCGAGGAAGCGGACCGCGTTGGCGAGATCGTTGTGCGTGACCGCCGTAAGGTCGGCTTCGGCATGAACCGAGATATTCATCGGATCCTCCCGTTGTTGTCGTTGCTGTGCATCACTTCAGGCTTCGCTTGCGCTCGATCAGCTGCATGATCAGCGGCGTCAGGATCAGTTGCATCGCGAGATCGAGCTTGGCGCCGGGGCAGACGATCGAATTGGCGCGCGACATCCAGCTTTGCGGCAGCATCGAGAGCAGATAGGGGAAGTCGATGCCGCGTGGATTCTTGAAGCGGATCACGACCATCGATTCGTCCGGCGTCGGGATCCAGCGCGCGATGAACGGATTGGAGGTGTCCACTGTCGGCACGCGCTGGAAGTTGATGTCGGTCTCGGTGAATTGCGGGCAGATGTAGTGGATGTAGTCGGGCATCCGCCGCAGGATGGTGTCGGTGACGGCCTCGGTCGAATAGCCGCGCGCGCTGCGATCACGGTGCAGCTTCTGGATCCATTCGAGATTAATGACGGGCACGACGCCGATCTTGAGGTCGGCATAGCGCGCGACGTTGACCTTGTCGGTCACGACGGCGCCGTGCAGGCCCTCGTAGAACAGCAGGTCCGAATTCTCCGGCAGCCGCTTCCACTCGGTGAAGGTGCCGGGAGGCACGCCATGCAGCGCGGATTCCTCGGCGTCGTGGACGTAGTGACGCGTCGTCGCAGTGCCGGTCTCGCCATAGTCGCGGAACGCGCGCTCCAGCTCCTCGAACAGGTTGGTCTCGGGGCTGAAATGGCTGAAGTGCTTGTTGCCGCGCTCGGCCTCCTTCGCCATCTGCGCGCGCATCTCGGCGCGGTCGTAGCGATGGAACGCGTCGCCCTCGATGTAGACGGCGTTGACCTTCTCGCGGAAGAATATCTGCTCGAAGGTCTTCTTGACCGAAGTGGTGCCGGCGCCGGAGGAGCCGGTGATGGAGATGATCGGATGCTTCCTGGACATGGGACGCCTCGCTCAGAGCCGGAAGAATCCGCGCCGCGCGAACAGCGGTGCGGAGACGCTGGCAACCAACAGGGGATCGCAATGCAATTCCTCGACCCGCCGCACCTCGTTGCTCGAGCCCATGATCAGCGGCACGCGCTGGTGCAGGCTTTGCGCAGACAGCTCGAGGATGCGCTCGCGCCCGGTCGTGGCCGAGCCGCCGGCCTGCTCGATGATCATCGCCATCGGGTGCGCCTCGTAGGTGAGGCGCAGGCGGCCGTCGCCATAGCCGGGGCGCGCGTCCGAGGGATAGAGGAACACACCGCCGCGGGTGAGGATGCGATAGGCCTCCGCGACCAGCGAGCCGATCCAGCGCATGTTGAAATCGTGGTTGGCGGGCCCTTCGACACCGGCGAGGCATTCGT
Organism: Bradyrhizobium sp. DN3; assembly: GCF_041357655.1. NCBI lineage: Bacteria > Pseudomonadati > Pseudomonadota > Alphaproteobacteria > Hyphomicrobiales > Nitrobacteraceae > Bradyrhizobium > Bradyrhizobium sp. DN3. The sequence continues at coordinate 614,777 of NZ_JAULLN010000001.1, forward strand.
CGATGAAGGCGCGCACCGGCGCATCCCAGTGCCGGCGATTGGACGCGTTGATCGCGAACTCCTCGCAGGCCTCGGAGATCTGCACGCCGCTGCGCGCGAGGCGGAAGCAGCCCGCCTTACGGTCAAGCGTGAAGATGTCGACGCCGTCGCCGAGCGTCAGCACCAGCGAGGTCTGCGGGCCGTAGGTGACGAAGCCCGCCGCGAGTTGCGCCGAGCCGCGCTGATGGAAGGCGAGTGAGAGATCATCAGGCGCCGGCAGGATCGAGAAGATCGTGCCGACGGTCATGTTGATGTCGATGTTGGAGGAGCCGTCGAGCGGATCGATCGCGACGCAGATGCGGCCTTCGCGGTCGACGATCTGCGCCTCGCGCATCTCCTCCGACGCCAGCGCCGCGATCGGCAGCCTGCCGAGGCAGCGGCGCAGGATCGCATCGGCCTGGACGTCGAGATCGCGCTGGACATCGCCGTCGCTGTTGCGGCCGGTCGTCAGGCCCGAGGCGTCGGCGAGATCGCCGGAGGCGATGAGGTCGGCGATCTCGATCGCCGCTGCCGCGATGGCATCGACTGCGGCCGCCACGGCGAGCGCGTGCGGCGCGGTCTCTGAGTACCGTTGAAGGTGGTCGTCCAGCCTGAGTTGCCCGGTCATCTGCGTCCATCCCCTTGCTGGCGCCGCATCCATTTCCCTCCCCCTTGGAGGGTCGATGCGGTCCGTCCCAGCACGACGAGATTGACAGGGCGAGCTTAATAAGGAAAATTTCTATTCATAATGAGCCTCAAAGAATTTTCTTATAATGGTCCCGGCCTTGCGGCGGCCCAGCTCCGGCATCTGACGATCCGGCAGCTGCGCTCGCTCGCGGCGCTTTCGGCCAAGGGCAGCGTGACGGCGGCCTCCGGCCATCTCGGGCTGACCCAACCGGCCGTGACCCAGCAGCTCCGCCAGCTTCAGGACCTCGCCGGCCTGCCGCTGGTGCAGCGGACCGGTGACGGCATGCTGCTGACGGAGGCTGGCAAGGAGGTGCTGGCGCTGGCCGAACGGGTCGAGGCCGCGATCATGGACTGCCAGGGCTCGCTCGATCTGCTGGCGGGGCGGACCGGCGGCACGGTGCAGCTCGGTGCGGTCTCGACCGCAAAATATTTCGTGCCGCACGCGATCGCGGCATTCTCGAAGCGCTATCCCAAGATCGAGATCAAGCTCACCATCGGCAACCGCGAGGAGATCCGCGAGGCCATGCACGGCTACGACCTCGATTTCGCCGTGATGGGTCGGCCACCGGCCGACGTCACGGTCGACGTCCGTCAGCTCGGGCGCAATCCGCACATCATCGTCGCGCGCAAGGGACATTGGCTGGAGAAGGATTCCGGCCTCAACCTGACCGATCTCGTGCACGAGACCTTCCTCACCCGCGAGCCGGGCTCGGGCACGCGGACGCTGATGGAAGGCATGTTCCAGAAGTCGGATCTCGAGCCGATCATCGGCATGGAGATGAGCAGCAACGAGACCATCAAGCAGGCGGTGATTGCCGGGCTCGGCATCGCCTTCATCTCGGCGCACACCGTGGCGCATGAGCTCGCCGAGGGCCGGCTCATCGTGCTCGACGTCGCCGGCCTGCCGATCGTCCGGCAATGGTACGTGATCCGCCGCAGCGACAAGGTGCTGCTGCCGCCGGCGCAGGCGATGTTCGATTTTCTGGGTTCGGAAGGCTCGAACTATCTGCCCGAGGTGCCCGAACTCGGCGGGCGATAGGCAGCCGAAGCTCAGCTCATCAGCTTCATGGCGATCGTCGCGATCAGAACCACGATGATCTGGAGCAGGCGCTCCGTCGTGAAGATGCGGTTGAAGGTGATCATCGCTTGCCCCGGCCGACGTGAAGGATCTCGATGAGCCGTTGCTAGCACAGGCGCGTGCCGAGACAACTCCATAATCGCCCCGTGGTGTCCCGTGCACGATCCGGCGATCGCAGCTTCGGCAAGATGGACCGAGGCCGCGCCGATGGTTAACAATCAGGCCGCGAGTGGGGCGGCGTAATCCGCGCGTGCCGCGAAATAGGCTTCCAGCTCCGACAGCGCCCGCGCTTCCCAATCCCTCGCCTGCTCCAGCAGCGACCAGCTCTGGCCCGGACGGAATGCAGCGGTCTGGCGATAGAGCGATGCGATGCCGCGGTAGCGGCGCACGTTCTCCAAGATGGCGTGACCGGTTATTTGGCCGTTCATGTCCGAAAACTCCCTCGTCATTCCCGCGGGAGAAACTGCGGCCAAATCTTTTTCGAAAAGTTAGCGGCGCGCGGCAGGCTCGCGGATGGTTGCCGAACTGTTGCGCGCGCGCAACGCGTACGGTCGTGCAAAGCCGACTTATTGCGGATTCGTTGCCGCGCTCTCGCCCGGGCGCTTCAGCCCGCAGCGGCTGACGATCGCCATCGTCTCGCGGCAGAGATCGGCGAGGCCGATCAGCAGCACGGCCAGCAGGCAGAACAGGTTGATGGAATCGGTGTTCGCGCTGGTCAGCGAATTGAACTCGAAGAAGGGCGGCATGAACGCCCACCACACCAGCGGAACGGTCAGCAGCGTGGCGAGGGTCGCCGCCGGCACGCCTGCGACAAGCCCGAGCACGAAAAGGCCGGGCAGGAACGCCGCGAAATAGAGTTTTGCGCCAAGCGCGACACAAATCCCCTGAAGCATCGCCGACATCCCGACGACCACGAATCCGAGCAGAAACGCCTGCCACGACCATGGCCGTACCTGCGGTACGCCAAACAGCCCCGTACGCCTCATCAGCCTCCCCCTGCCGCCTGTTAACCAGGTCCGCTTCCGACCAAAGTACTACAGCGGCGGCCGGACCGCGAGCCGGAAATTGCGGCCTCGCGGGGTTGGTAAACGGGCCGTATCGCACAATTCCGGCCATGCCGGCGGCTACTCGGTCGCCGCATAGAGCAAGCCGGCCACCGGCAGGGCAAGGCCAATGGCCGATGCCATCGTCCAGCCGCCTTGCGCGAAGGCGAAGGCCCCGAGCGCGGAGCCGGCGGCGCCAGCGGCGAAGAACGTCGCCATGTAGAGGCCATTGAGGCGGCTGCGGTGCTCGTGCCCGAGCAGGAAAATGGCGCGGAAGCCCAGCACCACATTGCCCTGCACGCCGATGTCGATCGCGATCGCGGCCACTGCCAGGCAGGCGAGGTTCAGCAGCGATCCGGCCGCGCCGACATGCGTGATCAGGAAGCCGAGGGCCGCGAGCAGCATCGCGACCAGCGTCGCGATTCGGCTATGGCCGCGATCGGCGAGCCGTCCTGCGATCGGCGCCGCGAACACGCCGGCGACGCCGGCGAGCGCGAACAGCGCGATGCCGCGTTGGGTGAAGCCGAACGCGTTCGCGAGCTGGAGCGGCGCCACCGTCCAGAACAGCGTGAAGCAGCCGAACAGGCTCGCCTGGTAGAGCGCGCGGCGGCGCAGCAGCGGCGTCGTGCGCACCAGCTGCGGCATCGACAGCAGCAACGCGCCATATTGCATCCGCGCGACCGGCTTGCGCGTCGGCAGCGTCACCCAGAGCACGGCTGCGAGCACGATCATCAGCGCGGCCGAGCCGAAGAACACCGCATGCCACGATAGCGCCGCCGTGACGAAGCTCGACACCGGGCGCGCCAGCATGATGCCGAGCATCAGGCCGGTCGAGACGTTGCCGACGACGCGGCCGCGGACGGCCTCCGGCGCCAGATGCGCGGCATAGGGAATGATGATCTGCACCGCGACCGAGCCGAGCCCGATGAACAGCGCGGCGATCAGGAACGGCAGCGCGTGGGTCGCGAACGCCGCGGCAAGCAGTGCCGCCGCCCCCAGCGCGATGACCGAGCAGATCAGCGAGCGGTTCTCAACGAGGTCGCCGAGCGGCACGATGAAGAGAAGCCCCACGCCATAGCCGATCTGCGTCATGGTGACGATCAGCCCGGCGGCGGCATGCGACAGGCCGAGCGCAGCGCTGATCGGCGCGATCAGAGGCTGGGCATAATAGATGTTGGCGGCGACCATGCCACAGGCCGCGGCAAGCACGAAGGTCAGGCGCTGCGACACCGCATCTGGCCCCGGCGCGGTCTCGATCGTGGCATTCATCGTCATTCGCATAGACTCCAGGAATAGGGAATGACTATTCCCTATTATGACAAAAAATTCAGGCGAGCAGCTTCATCGCGACGGCGACCAGACGCATCCCGTCGAGCGGCAGGCGCGCCTTGCCGACGACGCGCATGCCTTGCGTGATGCAGATCATCAGCCGCGCGGTGTCGTCGGCGGCGACATGGCGGGGAATCGAGCCATCGGCCTGCCCCTTGCGAATGAGGCCGGCGATGAAGCCTTCGTTTGTCTTGAGCTGCGCATTGACGCGGGCGCCGACCACCGGATCGAGCGCGGACAATTCGACCGCGCTGCCGACGACGAGGCAGCCGCGCCGCCCCTCGGGGCCCTGGGAATGCTCGACATAGGACAGCAACACGTTGCGGATTTGCTCGCGTCCGTTCGCGCCGCGCGCCGCAGCGCTGCGCGTCTGCTCCTGGCGCAGCGTGGTGTAGCGTTCGAAGGCGGCCAGAAACACGGCATGCTTGTCGCGAAACGCCTTGTAGACGCTCCCCGTCGCGAGCCGCATCGCCGCGGTGAGGTCGCCGATCGAGGTGGCATGATAACCGCGCTCGCGAAACACGCGCACGGCCCTGTCGAGCGCGGTGTCCATGTCGAACTCCCGGGGACGGCCGGGCGGACGAGCGGCGGACTGAGATCGGCGGGCGGCTTTTTGCATCGCAGCATGATAGGGAATGAACGTTCCCGAATAAAGACACTTGGTTGTGAATGGACGGGCGGCGGAGCGCACGCACAAGCAGACCACCACGCTCGTGTCCCGGACGCACAGCAACGCACCAGCGTTGCTGCGCAGAGCCGGGATCCAGATGGCGGCACGGAATGCTCGGAGACATGGGCCCCGGCTCTGCAGCGCATCGCTGAAGGGCGCTGCGCTGCGTCCGGGGCACGAGAGAAGAGTGAGGCATGCTCTCTCAACGTCGTCATTGCGAGCGCAGCGAAGCAATCCAGAATCCCTCCGCGGAAGGACTCTGGATTGCTTCGTCGCAAGGGCTCCTCGCAATGACGGAGTATGGAGCATCGGCTCCGCCGGGACGACATCGGAGAAGCAGCGTCGCAAGGTAAGGCACGAGGCCAATCACGCCCTCGGCGGCACCGGCGTCCCATCCGCCATGGTGGCCACGCCCTTCCGCTCCACGATCATCCCATAGGCCCGTGGCCGGCGGTGAACGTCGAAATTGAACGTCGTCCGCTTGTAGGAATTGCAGAGATCGAGATCGCAGCGGGCGATCGCGATCTCGTCGCCGTTCGTCGTGCAACTCGCAACGATCTCGCCCGAGGGCGCGATGATGCAGCTGCCGCCGATGTGCTCCACGCCCTCCTCGATGCCGGCCTTGGCGACGCCGACCACGAAGGTGCCGTTCTGATAGGCGCCGGCCTGCATCACCAGATGGTTGTGAAACAGCGAGAGATGGTCGTGCTCAGGTGCGGGCGGATTGTGCACTGGCGTGTTGTAGCCGATCAGCACCATCTCGACGCCCTGCAGGCCCATCACCCGGTAGGTCTCGCTCCAGCGGCGGTCGTTGCAGATCGCCATGCCCATTACGCCATCGAAGGCGCTGGTCACACCGAAACCTGCGCCGGGCTCGAAATAGCGCTTCTCCAGATGCTGGAATTTGCGCCACGGCTCGTGCTCGGGATGGCCAGGCAAGTGGACCTTGCGATATTTCAAGACGATCGCGCCGCTTCTGTCGACCAGGACGGAGGTGTTATAGCGCCTGACAATCCCGGCCTCGACCGTCAGCTCGGCATAGCCGAGATAGAACCCGATGCCGAGCTCGCGCGCGAGGTCGAACAGGCCTCGCGTCTCCGCCCCCGGCATTTCGCGCTCGAAGAATTTGTCGATTTCGGCCTGATCCTCAAAATACCAGCGCGGAAAGAACGTGGTTAGCGCGAGCTCGGGATACACGATCAGGTCACAGCCGTCTGCGTGCGCCCGGCGCATCATGGCCATCAACCGCGCCACGACCTCGGTCCTCGTCTCGCTTTTCGCGATCGGGCCAAGCTGACCGGCCGCAACATTCACAAATCTCGCCACGCGTCGTTCCTTCATTCACTTTGCGGTTCGTCGATACCGCGGCAACGCCCTCGACTTCGCTGGGAGGAATCAAATTCTGTGCCTGCAGGTCTCATCATACGATTGCGCGCTAAAACAAGGGAACTTCGTTGCCAATCTGCAACGGTTCCCCACCGTCTGAAGCCGGACAAGAGAAACTCCCATTCCGGCCACGAACCGCTCTCACAACGCCGTGAGACCAGCAGGGGAAATACGATGCGTGCACAGCGCGTTTGGAAAGTGAATGGGGCCGCCAGCATCGGGCAGCTCCAGTCGAGACTGGACGAGCTGAACAAGCGGCTCGGCCAGCTCGAAAGCCAGCATCTCGAGAGCTGGAAGATCGAAGAGCTGAGATCGAGCGCGCTCAGCCTGTCGCGCGAGATCGACGACATCCGCTGCGCCGAGGCGACGGCCGCCCTGAGCGAGTTGCTGCGCAAGTAATCAGGGCAAGTCATCAGGCCTTTGGCGATTCGCGCGTGCCGCAAGGAACCAACCTCGCGCACCACCATTTCCATGCTGAACATGGAGCAAGATCATGACCAGGCACCTGACGCGGGCCCATCTTGCGCGCGGCGTCACCGGCGCGATTTCCACGCTGGTCCTATGCGCGGCGGCTGCATTCACCATCGCGCGCCACTTCGCGCCGTGAGGGATTTCGCATGACGTCCGACCCCGAGGAGTCGGTGAGGCTGCAAGGCTATGGCGAGATGACGTTGCGCACCGCGATCGCGACGCTGATGGCGCTCGCGCCGCGCAACCGATCCGACGCCGCCGTCTTCCGCGTCCGCGACGGCTCCCGCCTGGCCACGCGCGAGATCACCGACCTCGCCTCGGAATGGGGCATGGCACCGTTGGCCGACGTCAGGTCGCCAAGTCTCGTCCCGGCCCCGCACTGGCCCGACATCGTCCGCGGCATGGTGCGCGAGGCACCGCTGCCGTCGCTGATGCTGGCTTTTTTGGTCGGCGTGCTGGTGGCGCGGCGGTGATCTGCTATGCCTTGCGGCCGAGGCCGCTGCCGTAGGCGACGCGGGCCAAGCCGCCGAAACAGGCGACCGCCAAACCAACTGAATCCAAGGCTCGCAAGCGCCCAGGAGACACGGTGTCAGGCGGCCGCGCGGCCCGATTTCGCGCGTTGCTCCAGCGCGTTTATCGTCGACACGAGATTCTCACGTCGCGCGCGAAGGTTCATCGCTAGCAACGGATAGGACGGGTCCTTCACGTCAAACACCCCGGCCTTGGCCTCTTCTTCGAGGATGTCGGAATTCATGAGCTGAACGCGCCACCACAGATCCGCAATCAGCGCGCTGAGCCGAAGCGCTCCAGTGGAGCCGAAACGGGACACTTCTTTCATTGTTTTGCCTCAACCTGAAACAGTCCCTCCGCTAGGGGCTGCCTTTGGTCATGACTGAGCAAACGGAGTGCCAGGGCTGCGGGCCGGTCAGATGCGCCACCCTGCACGGCCTCGTGGCCTGCGCAGGATCGACCGCAATCGGCGTGGACGGAAAACGCCTTGGTCGGCGCGAGCCATGCCACGCGCACAGACGTCCCTGCTTGGGCCAAATCGGCCGTGGACCCGCCCCGAAAATCGTTGCAAAAAGGCGCTCCCGAGGCGCCGGCGGCCGGTCTGCCAAGACTCTGGGAATACGTCGACTTTTGGAAGAATGGTCGGAGTGGCAGGATTCGAACCTGCGACCCCTGCGTCCCGAACTATATACGCCACCAATACACCATTGATATTGCGTCAATTTTTGCCCTCATTAGGGTACACCCTTCTCGTTTCGTTCACGTTCATTCTGTACCCAATCTGTACCCCGCCATAAGCGCCCCTCCGAATTGTTGATCGCGACTCGTGAAGACCTCCCTTAGGTTGCACGCTCAATTGGACGGCCATTCCAAGCCGTATCGATAATCGTGACGTCTAGATTACGTGAGCGGAGGTCCATGTGAAGATCGACGAACTGAGGCTTTGGCATTTCCGCTGTTTTGGTTCGTCCGATCTAGCCACTGACGAAAAGCCAGATCCCAAACCTGTGGTCATTTCGCTCGACCCCGAGATTACCGCCCTCATTGGTCGGAATGGCTCGGGCAAATCCGCGCTGCTAGAAGCGCTGCAGCGGTTATTCGGGGAAACGCGCGACGAACGTAACGTGCGCCCCGCGGATTTCTTTGTTCCGCCCGGAGAAACTATCGATAGCGTCGCTCTTCGAAAAGCGTACGTCGAGGTTCTGATCTCGTTTCCGGAACTCGCACAGGGGGCAAAAGAAAGCGAAAGCACCGTTCCAGCTAGCTTCAAGAACATGATCGTAGACGGTCAGGGAAAAACACCTATTGCGCGCATCCGACTGGAAGCAACGTGGCAATCGTCCGGCACACTCGACGGAATCATTGAAGAAGACGTCTATTGGCTGCTGACCTCGGCCGAGGTGCCATTTGGAGAACCAACCGACACCACGATCAAACACAAAATGAATGCGGCGGACAGAGCAGCCATTGCGGTTCGTTACATTCCAGCATCGCGCGACGTGACCGCACTCACCAAGCTGACAGTAAGAAGTCTCGGCCGCAGTTTAATGCAGTCTGTCATTTGGAAAGATGAAGCGAAGATCAAGAGATTAGTGGAGGAAGCCGGGGCAGCGCTAGACAAAGAAGACGCGCTGCTGCGCGTGAACAAGGCCATCGACCGCTGTTGGACTGAACTAGAAGCGGCAGACACCGAAACGACAGCCCGTCTTGCGATCATGCCCCCGGATTTCCAACAAATCGTGCGGGCCGCGACCGTCGTGCTCGAACCTGATGCAACCGGACGCGCTCTGGGCATCGAGGATTTAAGCGACGGCCAACGCTCGCTGTTTCATTTCGCGCTAGTTAAATCGCTATTGGACTTCAAGTTGTCGCTAGAAGCTGAGGTAAAGGCTGGGAAGAAACCGCCGTTTGCCGCTGAATTCATGCGAGCTCCAGCGTTAACGATTTTTGCCTTCGAGGAGCCTGAAAATCATCTTGCGCCATACTTTCTAGCGCGACTGATAACTGAACTCAAAACGCTGACGGTCACGCCTCGCGTTCAAGGCTTGATGACCAGTCATTCTCCCTCAATTGTAGGAAGACTAGACCCCAAATCACTGCGGCATTTGCGTCGCCAGCCCGCGACAGGCATTTCACTGGCATCGGCCCTGAAGCTTCCCGACGATGGAGACGAAGCCGCGAAGTTCGTTCGAGAAGCAGTTCGCGCTCACCCGGAGATATACTTCGCCCGGCACGCCATCTTTGGGGAGGGAGCGTCTGAAGAGATCGTACTACCACGCCTTGCAGAGGCACTGGGCGTCCCTATCGATCGCTCTTTTGTTGCGATTGTTCCGATTGGTGGGCGGTATATCCAGCATTTTTGGCGGCTCGTGCACCAGCTAGGTATTCCACATAGCACCTTGTTGGACTTTGATCTCGGTCGCAGCAGCGGCGACACATTACAAGTCAAAGCGATCGCGGAAGCGATGGAAAGCTATGTCGCCGATCAATCAGAGGCCGACAAAAAGAACGTCGCGACGGCAAAGTCGTGGAAGCGGCAGACGGATTGGGCCAGTTCCTGGACGCTGGAAAATCTAAAGAGTTGGGCCGATTGCTTCGAACATCACGGCGTCTTCTTCTCATGGCCGCTCGATCTCGATATGGCCATGCTCCACGCATTTCCAGATGCTTATAAAAAGTTGCCGGAAGGAGCCAGAGGACCACAGAAGCCGAACGAAGCAGACAAACAGAAGGCTGCTGCAGAGCGTGTCCTTGGTTCGGATGGCTTTGGAAGTGATCCTTATGAGGGAGGCCCGTACATGGCTCTATTTCCATGGTATGCCTACCTTTTCTTGGGCGCACGCGGGAAGCCCGCTGCTCATCTTGGAGCCCTGGCCCAACTGGACGATGCATCGCTGAAAAAGGACTGTCCTCCCGTCTTGAAGCGTCTGGTCGAGAGAGTCGCCGGTCAGCTCGCGGGGCCCTTACCGTGACCGGTCAAGGCCTCGTGGATCCGGAAAATTGGAAGCCGGTGGGCATACAAGGCCTCGAACCGGATGCAATGGATGCCGTTCGCGCGACAGGCAATACGTTGGTGACTGCTGGGCCGGGTGCAGGCAAAACCGAACTGTTGGGCCAACGCGGGGTGTATCTCCTGCAAACTGGAGCATGTGTTCACCCACGACGAATACTAGCTATCAGTTTCAAACGCGACGCCGCAAAGAATCTTCGCGAACGATTTCAACGTCGATGTGCGAAGGAGCAAGCAAACCGCTTGGATTCGATGACCTTCGACGCTTTCGCGAAGATCATTCTGGATCGTTTTTTTTCGAGCATTACCGGACTTATGGGCCATTCCGTCCGGCTATGAGATCAGCCGCGTACTAACTCGAGATCAGTTCAACGAATTTTTGCGCTCTTCCGCCGACGGCCTGTCCGATCCCAATCATGCTGCGCACTGGGTGGCGAAGGAACTGAACGGAAATCCAACGCGAAGCCAAATTTTGGGCGTCGCTCAAAGCGATTTCAATCTGGCTATTAATGATGTCACGTTGCACCCGCTGATTGCACCGAATGCAGCGGCGTTCGTGCAATTGGTGTACATTCGACAATCGATCACGAGGAAGCCAGCGTCACTGACGTTCCCATTAATTGGTCGATTGGCTCAGCTAATCGTCGATACCAATCCTCAGATTAAGAATGCGTTTCTCGCGACTTATAGTCACGTTTTTATGGACGAATTCCAAGACACCACCAGCGTTCAATATGGCTTGATGAAGTCGATCTTTGGCGACTCCGAGACCGTCGTTACTGCCGTCGGGGACGACAAACAGAAGATCATGGGGTGGGCCGGTGCACAGGCCGACAGCTTTGGCGTTTTTCAGAGGGACTTTCTCAAGGGGGGAGCGCCTAAAGGCGAGAGGCACATCGCCCTTCAACTAAATTATCGAAGTAACGCCCGGATCGTCGAAATCTTGAATACGTTGAAGAACAGGCTTGCCCCGAATGAGCCGGACTTCAAGGCTGCTCGCCCTGCGCCGAATCTTCCTCCCGAAAAAATTTGTGCCGTAATCTATAGTCCTAATGCAGACAGCGAGTCGAAAGCCTTAGCGTCCTTTGTTCAATCCGAGCTTGGCCAGGGGACATCTGCACGGAATATCGGTCTCTTGGTCCGGCAAAAAGCTAGCGAGTGGGAAAAGAAGCTTACCCCGGAGCTAGCCGCTCTAGGGGTCACTCTCCGCAACGAAGACCGTGACGTAGGTGGCGCCTCGATTCAAGACTTGATGACCGAACCCTACGCACAGGTTATCGTCGATGCGTTAGATTTGCTTTCGCGAAGGCGCGGAGGCGGTGCATGGGTCCGAGTGCTTGAGCACTATGCTGGGATGGAGGGCATCCTAGCAAATGAAGACCCCGAGGGCATGCAGGACATCTCCACAAAGCTTGGCGAATTCCACGTTCAAAACCAAATTGGGAAACCTGACGACACGGTCGAAAAGTCCCAAGTCGAAGCCTGCATCGATAAGATCGAGGCGTTTTTCGGTTTAGGGTCATTGAAGGCATTGGCTCCGCAGTATCTACAAGGCGATTTTTTCGACCGCATTCGTTCCGCGACCAAAGCGTTTCTTCTCGAATGCGGCGGCGCTAGGTGGAGCGACATGCTGTCCCGCTACCGCGGAGACAATCAGGTCCCACTGATGACAATCACGAAAAGCAAGGGGCTCGAATACGACATCGTGGTGCTACTGGGTCTAGACGACGAGCAATGGTGGAGTTTCAAGAATAATCCTACCGAGGGCCACTCAACTTTTTTCGTAGCAGCGTCTCGCGCTCGCGAGCGCTTGTTCATGACGATATGCAAGGGCCAGGGGACGCAGAAGATCACTGAGATCTACAAGCTTCTACAGGATGCAGGTGTGAAGGGCGTAGAAGCGCACAATTGGAAGGCCTGATTACAGATACAAAAGCAAACGCCGTTTGCCCGAATTCAAGCAAGGGCGACAGACCGATGCGCTCATTGAAATGCAAATGCGCCTTGTCCCATATCCATGAGCTAGGTAGAGCACGACCTGAGCGCCCTGCGTGCAACACGCACGGCATGCCAGAAGGGCCGCCTAAAAGATGAGACACAAGACAAATGCGGCGAGAAACTCGCGATGCAGTTCTAATTTTTCTTAGTGAGCAGGCCGAGATTTGCTAAATCTGTACCCCAACCTGTACCCTGCGCTCAGGTTGAGCAAAGAAGCAAAAAGAAAATCTAAAGCATTTCAATGCTTTAGAATGGTCGGAGTGGCAGGATTCGAACCTGCGACCCCTGCGTCCCGAACGCAGTGCTCTACCGGGCTGAGCCACACTCCGACAAGAAGGCGGCTTATAGCGTCGGGTTTGGCGCACCGCAAGCGGCCGAGTTGAGGAATTTTATCCCTGTGAAAACGGGTCTTGAAACGCTGATTTTACCGGCCGGAGAGGCTGCCGCCGCGGCCGCGGCCCGGACGCTCACGGCCGGCGGGCTGGTCGCGTTTCCGACCGAGACAGTCTATGGGCTCGGGGCGGATGCCGCCAATGCCGCCGCGATCGCCCATCTCTACGCCGCCAAGGGGCGGCCCGCGTTCAATCCGTTGATCGCCCATGTCGCGGACGTTGCCGCCGCGCGGCGGATCGGCCGGTTCGATGCACGCGCCCTGAAGCTCGCGGAGGCGTTCTGGCCGGGGCCGCTGACGCTGGTGGTGCCGAAGACGGACGACTGCCCGGTGGCCGATCTCGCTACCGCCGGCCTCGACACGGTCGCGATCCGCATCCCCGCTCATCCGGTGGCGCAGGCGATCCTGCGCGCTTTTGGCGGGGCGGTGGTGGCGCCGTCCGCAAATATCTCCGGCCATGTCTCGCCGACGCTGGCCGCCCATGTCGAAAGCGACCTTGCGGGGCGGATCGACCTGATCGTCGACGGCGGGCCCGTCGAGGTCGGCGTCGAATCGACGATCGTCGGCTGCTTCGAGACATTGATGCTGCTCCGCCCCGGCGGGCTGTCGCGTGAGCGAATCGAGGCGGTGCTCGGCGCGCCCTTGGCGCGGCCGCCCGCGGAGGCCGAGAGCGAGGACAGCCAGCCGCTGGCGCCGGGCATGCTGGCCTCGCATTACGCGCCGCGCGCGGCCGTGCGGCTCAATGCGCGCGAGGTCGCGCCGGGCGAAGCGCTGCTGGCCTTCGGCCCGGCACGTCCGCCTGGCCTTGATGCCGCCGCCGCTGTCATGAATTTGTCGCCCGCCGGTGATCTCGATGAAGCCGCGGCCAATCTGTTCGGCTATCTTCGCGCCCTCGATGCCAGAGGGCCACGCGCGATCGCCGTGATGACGATCCCCGAAGAAGGACTCGGCGAAGCGATCAACGACCGGCTGCGTCGGGCTGCGGTTGCGCGATAAGAAGCTTGAGAAGAGACAACACCATGAACGTCAATAAGTCCGCCACCCTGCCGCTTGCGCCCGATCTGATCGAACAATTTCGCAAGATCGTCGGCGAGCGCCACGCGATCACCGATACCGCCGACATCGAGGCTTACGTCACCGAGGAGCGCAACCTCTTCCACGGCCGCTCGCCGCTGGTGCTGCGTCCGGGCTCGACGGCGGAGGTCTCGGAGATCTGCAAGCTCGCCTCCGCGCACAGGATCGCGCTGGTGCCGCAGGGCGGCAACACCGGGCTCGTCGGCGGGCAGACGCCGCACAATGGCGAAGTGGTGGTGTCGTTGCGCCGGCTCGACAAGATCCGCGAGGTCGACACCGCCTCCAACACCATGACCTGCGAGGCCGGCGTCGTGCTGCAAATCGCGCAGCAAAAGGCGGCGGAGGTCGACCGGCTGTTTCCGCTGTCATTGGGTGCCGAAGGCAGTTGCACCATCGGCGGCAATCTCTCGACCAATGCCGGCGGCACCGCCGCGCTCGCCTATGGCGTCGCGCGCGAGATGGCGCTGGGGTTGGAAGTGGTGCTGGCCGACGGGCGCGTGCTGAACGTGCTGTCGAAGCTGAAGAAGGACAACACCGGCTACAATCTGCACAACCTCTTCATCGGCGCCGAAGGCACGCTCGGCATCATCACGGCGGCGACTTTAAAACTATTTCCGAAGCCGCGCGCAATCGAGACCGCCTTTGTCGGGCTGAAGTCGCCGGCGGCGGCGCTCAAGCTGCTCACGATCGCGCAAAGCGAGGCCGCCAATGCGCTGACGAGTTTCGAGCTGTTGTCGCAGATGGCGGTCGATTTCTCGATCCGCCACGGCATCGACGTGCGCGATCCGCTCGCAGAAAAGCATCCCTGGTACGTGCTGATGGAATTGTCCTCTCCGAGCGAGGATGCGCGCACGCCGCTGGAGATGATCCTGACCCGCGCCATGGAAGAGGAGATCGTCGACGACGCCGTGATCGCGGCCAACCTCACCCAGCGTGCCGGCTTCTGGAAGCTGCGCGACGAGATGTCGGCGGCACAGAAGCCGGAAGGCGGCTCGATCAAGCACGACATCTCCGTGCCCGTCGCGGCCGTGCCTGCCTTCATCGCCGAGGCCGATGCCGCCGTGGTGAAGCTGATCCCCGGGGCGCGGCCGGTGCCGTTCGGCCATCTCGGCGACGGCAATCTGCACTACAATGTCAGCCAGCCGGTCGGCGCCAACAGTGCGGACTTCCTCGCCCGCTGGCACGAGATGAACGCGGTGGTGTTCGAGATCGTGCTGCGCATGGGTGGCTCGATCTCGGCCGAGCACGGCATCGGCGTGCTCAAGCGCGACGAGCTGCCCGAGGTGAAGGACAAGACCGCGATCGAGCTGATGCGGTCCATCAAGGCGATGCTCGATCCGCTGGGAATCATGAATCCGGGGAAGGTGCTGTGAGAGCGTCGATCCCGCCTGCTCCGCTCGCGATCGCCGCCATCACGGATTCCGACATCGAGCCCGTCGTCGCGCTGTGGCAGCGCTGCGGCCTGACCCGGCCCTGGAATAATCCGCATGCCGACATCGCGCTGGCGCGGCGGCGCGACAACTCGACGGTCCTGCTCGGCCGCGACAATGGCGCGATCGTCGCCACAATCATGGTCGGCCATGACGGCCATCGCGGCTGGGTCTATTACGTCGCGGTCGATCCCGATAGCCAGAAGCGCGGCTACGGCCGCGTCATCATGGCAGCGGCCGAGGACTGGCTGCGGGCGGCCGGAATCCTCAAGCTCCAGCTCCTGGTCCGCCGCGAAAACGCGCAGGCCAATGCGTTCTACCAATCGCTCGGCTACGAGGAATCCACCTCGGTGATGTTCCAGAAGTGGCTCGACGGCCGCGCGATGACTCCAAGCAACTGAGATCGAACCATGACCATTTCCGACCGTGTCCGCATCAAGGACGTCCGCGTGCTCTCGGACAACTGGACCCCGCTGAAGAACACCACGTTCGAGTACCGGCGCGCCAATGGCGAGTGGCAGACGCAGCACCGGGAAACCTATGAGCGCGACAACGCCGCAGCCGTGCTGCCCTACAACCGCGCGCGGCGCACGGTGATCC
This sequence comes from Bradyrhizobium sp. DN3, assembly GCF_041357655.1. Taxonomy (NCBI): domain Bacteria; kingdom Pseudomonadati; phylum Pseudomonadota; class Alphaproteobacteria; order Hyphomicrobiales; family Nitrobacteraceae; genus Bradyrhizobium; species Bradyrhizobium sp. DN3. The sequence continues at coordinate 630,472 of NZ_JAULLN010000001.1, forward strand.
TGGTGCGCCAGTTCCGCCTGCCGGCCTATATCCGCGGCTACGACGATCTCCTGATCGAAACGGCCGCCGGCGTGCTGGACGATGCCGCCCCCGAGGTGCGCATCCGCGCCGAGGCCGAGGAGGAAACCGGCTATCGCCTGCACGACGTCCACAAGGTGTTCGAGGCCTTCATGAGCCCCGGCGCGATCACCGAGAAGCTGCACTTCTTCGTCGCCGAATACGAGCCGGAGATGCGGGTCAGCGACGGCGGCGGCCTCGAACACGAGGGCGAGGACATCGAGGTGCTGGAGCTTTCCATCGACGAGGCGCTGGCGATGATCGCAGACGGCCGCATCATCGATGCCAAGGCGATCATGCTCCTGCAATACGCGGCTCTGCATATTTTCAGGTAGGGCTTTCTTCACCTCGCCCCGCTTGCGGGGAGAGGTCGATCGCGAAGCGATCGGGTGAGGGGGAGCCTCCGCGAATTCCACTGTCACCTTCCTCGCGGAGACTCCCCCTCACCCCAACCCTCTCCCCGCAAGCGGGGCGAGGGAGCGGACCTGCTTCGCGGCGAGCCATTGCGCAATGCAATTCTGGCCTGCGCCACCCACTCCCCGTTGAGCAACTCGAAAACTATCTCTAGTCTGGGCCCTAACCAAGAACCAGGAGACGCGCCCATGTCCGCTCCGCGCGACGACGAATTTGGCTTTGCGCCCGACTACGATTCGCCCGTGCCCTACATGCAGCGCACGCGCGACTATTACGCGGCGATCGGCTACACCACGCCGTATCGCTGGGCGCATTACACGGAGGCACCGTTCCAGCCGCTGAAGAAGCCATTGGCGCAGTCGCGCGTGACGATCATCACGACGGCGGCGCCGTTCGATCCGGCCAAGGGCGACCAGGGGCCTGGCGCGGCATATAACGGCAGCGCGAAATTCTACCAGGTCTATGACGGCGACACGTCGACAGAGCACGACCTTCGCATCTCGCACATCGGCTACGACCGCAAGCACACTTCGGCCACCGACAGCGGCACCTGGTTTCCGCTGCCGCAGCTCTTGAAGGCGAGCGCCGCAGGACGGATCGGCGAGGTCGCGCCGCGCTTCTTCGGCGCCCCGACCAACCGCAGCCATCGGGTCACGCTGGATACCGACGCGCCGGATATCCTGGCGCGCTGTCTTGCCGACAAGGTCGACGTCGCCGTGCTGGTGCCGAACTGCCCGGTCTGCCACCAGACCACCGCGCTGGTCGCGCGGCACCTGGAGCGGAACGGCATTCCGAGCGTGATCATGGGCTGCGCCAAGGACATCGTCGAGCACGCCGCCGTGCCGCGCTTCCTGTTCTCCGATTTCCCGCTCGGCAATTCCGCCGGCAAGCCACATGATGTCGGCTCGCAGGCGCAGACACTCGAGCTCGCGCTAAGACTGCTGGAGACCGCGAGCGGCCCGCAAACGACGATGCAATCGCCGCTGCGCTGGAGCGAGGATGCCTCCTGGAAGCTCGACTACAACAACGTGGCGCAGCTTTCGCCGGAAGAGCTGGCGCGCCGCCGCGCCGAATTCGACAAGCAGAAGGAGATCGCGCGCGGCAACCGCGCCGCCTGACGTCCTCCGATAACGAAGAAAAAGGGAGAGAGACGTGACGCGACCGTTCGAGGGCGTGAAGATCCTGGACTTCACGCAAGTGCTGGCCGGTCCCTATGCGAGCTATCAGCTCGCGCTGCTAGGAGCCAACGTCATCAAGGTCGAGCGGCGCGAGGGCGAGGACATGCGCCGCACGCCGCTCAGCCGCGAATGGGCCGAGCGCGGGCTGGCGCCGGCATTCCAGGCCATCAACGGCAACAAGCGCAGCCTGACGATCGATCTGCAGAAGCCGGAGGCGATCGCGATCGTGAAGAAGCTCGCAGAGACCGTCGACGTCGTGATGGAGAATTTCCGCCCCGGCGTGATGGACAAGCTCGGCATCGGCTACGAGGCGCTATCCGCGATCAATCCGAAGCTGATCTATTGCGCCGTATCAGGCTTCGGCCAGACTGGCCCGGACCGCCTGCGGCCCGGCTATGACGGCAAGATGCAGGCGCTGTCGGGCATCATGGCGATCACCGGCCATCCCGAGACGGGACCGACGCGCGCGGGCTTTGCGGTGTGCGACGTGCTGTCGGGCGCAACCGCTGCATTTGGTGTGTCGAGCGCACTGTATCAGCGCGACCGCACCGGCAAGGGCCAGCTCATCGACGTCTCCATGCTGGAGGCGACGATGGCGTTCCTCTCGGGCCAGATCGCAGATTGGTCGGTAGCGGGCCATCGCCAAACACTCTCGGGCAACCAGGCGGTGAGCCGCAGGACCACGGCGAACCTGTTCAAATGCAGCGACGGCCACATTCTGCTCGCGGTCAACAACGAGAAGCAGTACCGCGCGCTGATGAGCACACTCGGCTGCGAGGATACGCTGACTGATCCGCGCTTTGCCGACTGGTTCTCCCGCAACGAGAACGAGGGCGCGCTCCGCGCCATCATCGAGGAAGCGCTGGCGGCCAAGCCGGCGCGCGAATGGGAGACGATCCTGGAAGACGCCGGCGCGCCCTGCGCCAGCATCTGGAAGGTCGAGGAGGTGATCGACCACCCGCAGATCAAGGCGCGCGGCGCGATCCAGGAGCTGGACACGCCCTACGGCCGCCTGCGCTTTGCCGGCAGCGGGTTCAAGCTCGCCCATGGCGGCGGCAAGCTGGATCGCATGGCGCCTGAGCTGGGGGCTGATACGGATGCGGTGCTCGGCGAACTCGGGTTCGATGCGGCGGAGATCGCAGCGCTGCGGGCAAGAGAGGTTGTTTAAAGCACCGCTGCGGTAGGGTGGGCAAAGGCGCAACGCGCCGTGCCCACCATTTATCTGCTTGCTCGATACACGATGGTGGGCACGCTTCGCTTTGCCCACCCTACGGCACCGCAGCTAGAACAACGAGCCCTGCCCGTCATCCGCCGGGCTAGCAGCAACCTTCCGCACCGCCTTCCTGGGCTTCACCGCCTCGGCCGCCGCCTCCATCCCCTCCGCGCTGATCGGCAAGAGCAACTGCTCGTCGTCATTGACGACGCGGTTGACGCGGGTGGAGACCGGGTGCCAAGCGAACTCGCCGATGCGCGGGGCGGTCATCAGCGGCAGGATCGCGTCGATTTCGTCGCTGCGGCAGTCGAGCCAGCGCTCGAAATCGCGCGGGCTAATGGTGACGGGCACGCGGTCATGCAACGCGGCGAGGTCTTCGCCTGCGGCCGCCGTGACGATCGCGACGGTGTCGAGTTCCTCGCCGTTCGGCCCGACCCATGTCTCGAACAATGCGGCAAAGCCGAGCGGCGCGCCGTCGGCGCGGTGGATGAAGAAGGGCTGCTTGCGACCACCCTCCGCCTTCCACTCGTAATAGCCGTCCGCTGGGATCAGGCCGCGCCGGCGGCGAACCGCCTTTTTGAAGGCGGGCTTCTCCAGCGCCGTCTCGGAGCGGGCGTTGATCAGGAGCGTAAATCCGCGGGGGTCCTTGACCCAGCCCGGCACGAGGCCCCAACGCATCAGACGGAAATGGCGTGCGCCGTTCTCGATCAGCACGACCGGAATCGGCTGCGTCGGGGCGACGTTGTACCGGGGCGGGAAATTCGGCTGCTCAATGTAGCCGAACAGTTGCCGCAAAGCCGCGGGGGCCGAAGTTATGACGAAGCGTCCACACATCCTGGGGTATCTATATAGGGTCCGTTCAGGTCCTTTTAACCCCGAACGTTAACACTGCGGCCGATGAGCTCAACGGTCTCCCAACCCGCGCGGACGCATGTACAGACGGGCCCCGAGGCCGCCGCCTGGGCCGCGCGGCTGCGCGTCGCCAACATCAACCCGCGGACCGGGCTTGCCACCGACTATCTCAACCATTTCAATGAAGCCGTGATGCTGCTGGAAATGGTCCCCGACATGCCGGAATGCGCGGAAGATTTTCTGACCTGGACGCCACTGTCCTATGCCGAGCATTTCACCGCGTCGAATTTCAGGGCGCGCGACCTCGCCATCGAGGCCTATGAGAAGGCCGATCCCAACGTGCGCGCCCAGTTCGACCACATCACGGATACCATGACCTCGATCCTGACCGCGGTCGGCTCGGCCATGCGCGAGGTCGAGAAGGACACGACGCGCGTCCGGCTCGCCGAGCAGGCCACGGCCTGGGTCAAGCCGCTGATCGCGGCCTGCGGCGGCATCATCAATGGCGGCGCCGAAGCCGACATCGACACCATCATGGCGAACTGACCCGTGGTTTCGGCGGTCCAGCCTGCTCACCCCCAGATCGCGGTCAGTGCCGCGATTTTTCGCGACGGCAAGGTGCTTCTGACCCGCCGCGCCCGTTCGCCCGCAAAAGGGTTCTATTCGCTGCCCGGCGGCCGGGTCGAGTTCGGCGAATCGCTACACCAGGCCCTGCTGCGCGAGGTCGACGAGGAGACTGGGCTCGCCATCGAGATCATTGGTCTCGCCGGCTGGCGCGAGGTGCTGCCGGCTGCGGCCGGAGCCGGTCATTACCTGATCATGTCCTTTGCCGCCCGCTGGGTGGCCAACGAACCCGTTCTGAACGACGAGCTCGACGATTACCGCTGGATCGCCCCGGACGCCGTCGCTGGCCTCGGCGACCTCAAGCTCACCGGGGGACTGGAGGACGTCATCCAGTCCGCCGCCCGGCTAATTGGGTCCTGACCGCCCCGCCTTGCTTCCACCGCCTCGACGGGGCATACACCGGGCCGATGTCCACGCGATTTCTGGCCATTTTTGCCCTGATTCTCGCCTGCGCCTCCGCGCCCACGAGGGCCCAGGAGGGGGCAGCGCCGTTTGACGGCGACTTGCAGCGGCTGGCGGAGATCCTCGGCGGGCTGCACTATCTGCGCGGCATCTGCGGGTCCAACGAGGGCAACAAATGGCGCAACGAGATGCAGGCGCTGATCGATGCCGAAACCCCCTCCGGCGAGCGCCGCACCCGCATGATCGCCGGCTTCAACCGCGGCTATAACGGCTTCCAGCAGACCTATCGGAGCTGCACGCCCGCGGCGACGGTGGCGATCCGCCGCTATATCGAGGAAGGCTCGAAGATCTCGCGCGATCTCACGGCGCGCTACGCGAACTGAGCTCTCTCCACTGGTCATTCCGGGGCGCGCGCAGCGCGCCCCGGAATGACCAGTGGCTGGAACCCTGTCATCGATTTTGTTCACAGCCGTTAACCGTTCTTAAAGATGTGGCCTAGCGGTCGTTAACGCCCGTGCTACACCTCTCGCACAGCGCATCGCCGTGGATCGCGCCCCAGCCCTGATCGAGTTTCATGAGCCAGCCGATTTCCTACGCCCCCGCCCGCGCGCCACTGCCCGATCACGAGCAGAAGCAGGCCGCACTGAGCTATCTCAATGAGGCATGGGCCGAGGCGCGCCATGAAGGTGTCGACGGCGACTGCCTGGCGCAGGCGAGCCTGTTCGCGGCCTTTGCCGAACTCGTCGGCACCTACGGCGAGGACGCGGTGGCGAAGTTCGTCGAGGGCTTTCCTGGCCGCATCCGCAACGGCGAGTTCTCGGTCAGCCTCTCCAGGCAATAACCCTTTGCGAAAAATGACCCCGCCACGGGACGGGGCCAGTTGACGGATGTGACTTTGCCAAGTGCTCGCGAAGTCTGCCGCGATTTATCGCATGGAAGCGATTGAACGCGGACAAGAATTAGTCTGGCGATGACCGGGAGACGTTCCGATGCGATCGGGAATGCACGCCCAGGCATCAGGGCTCGACTTTCAGAGTCGCCTTCATATTGGGATGATAGCGACAGTAGTAATCGACCGTTCCCGCTTTCTTCAAAACGAACGTCGCCGACTTCTTCGGCAGCAGAGGGACGTCAAAATCGCCGTTGGTCGCGGTGGCGGTGTGGGCGAAGATGTCCTTGTTGATCCACTCAACGGTGTCGCCGACCTTGGCCGAGATTTCGGCCGGCGAGATCACGAGATTGTCCATCGTGATTTGAATGGTCGCCGCACGCGCCGGGACGACCATTGACAGGACCATGACCGCAAACGCGATCGACGCGAGGCGTCCCGGCTTCATGTCATCCTCCTATTTTAGCTCGGCCGCGACGTGCTCGGCGTGCTGCTGATGGCCCTGGAAGATCTTCAGGCCGGTCTGCAACAGGCTCTTCAGCTCGTTATTGCTCGCGGACGGAATGAGCTGGGTCTCCAACGCGCTATTGACCGCCTTGTGGTAGGCGACCTCGTTCTGGACATAGGCCTTGTCGAAGGCGGCGCCGCTCAGCTTGTCGAGCTCAGCCATCTTGTCGCTCGCCTGCTTCGACAGCGCCCGGCTGGTGTCGTTATCTTCAGGCGTGACGTTCAGCTTCTTGACCAGCGCGAGCGCCTGCTTGTTGACGGCCTCGTGGTCGCGCAGCATGTCCTCGGCGAACGCCTTGACGTCCTTGTTCTTGGCTTTCTTCTGCGCCTGCTTGGCCGCGTTGATGTCGATCACGCCCGCGGTGTAGGCAATATGGGCGATCTGCGGATCGGTGGGCTTGTCGGCTGCGCGAGCGCCCTGCAGCAGCGCAGGACTCGACAGCAGGACGGCTGCGGCGATCGCCGCGCTCGATCGGAAGAACATGGCTTGATACTCCTGTGGTGCCGGACGTTTGGGCCGGCGCGTTGCTTCACAGGAGTTGGATGGGCATTTCGCGCAAACGTTCCCGAAAACTTTAGCTGCCGAAGCCGAGCCGCTTCAGCACTGCTTCAGTCAAGCGCTCACATCGCCACCCGGCGAACGGGAACGCATCCATCACCACCGGGCCGATCTCCTTCTCGACGTTCTCGCGCAGCATAGTGCGGGCGCGGTGCAGCCGCGTCTTCACGGTCTCGGGCTTGACGGCGAGCAGATCGGCGGTCTCCTCGATACTCATGCCTTCCATGACCCGGGCGACGAACACCATGCGGAAGACATCCGGCAACTCGTCGATGGCGCGTTCGACCACGCGCTGGATTTCACGTTGGGCCATGGTCCTTTCCGGATCACCTGCGGGAGAAACGGGAAACTTGATGATCTGCGCGTCGAGCGCGACATCTGGTATCGCGCCGAGCTCGACATCGGGCTTTCGGCTGCGCACCCGGCCGAGCGCCTCGTTGATGGCGATGCGCGACAGCCAGGTCGACAACCCGGCCTCGCCCCGGAAGCCGTCGAGATGGGTGAAGGCCCGGACATAGGTTTCCTGCACCACGTCCTCGGCTTCGCTGTCACTGCGCAGGATTCCGCGCGCGAGGCGATAGAGCCTGCGGTTGTTGGCCTGCATGATCTCGCGCAAGGCGGCTTCGTCTCGGCCCCGCGCCCGGTCGATCAGCTCGGCTTCCAATGTCCTGACGCCGGCGGACAGGCCGGCTGCGGTCCGTTGCATGGCTGTCACCTGCTTGTTTCGCTTCGTTCCGGACATTGGATGCAGGCCTAAACGAAAGGTTCCCAACATTCTTACTCGGCGCTCTCTTTACCCTCCCCTGGAGGGGCCCCTCCAGGGGAGGGTAAGTAAACCCCTAATCCGTCTCGATCGGCAGTTCAGAATCCCGCGCCCACTCGCCCATGGAGGCGTCGTAGAGCGTCAGCTGATCATAGCCGAGCTGCGTCAGCATGAGCAGGTCGATCGTCGCCGAGATGCCGCCGCCGCAATACAGGATCACATTCTTGTCGCGCGTAACGCCTTGGGCCGCAAATTTGGCCTCGGCATCGGCCAGTGTCGTCAGCGTTTTGTCGGCATTGGTGAGCGACGCCGCTGGGACGTTGACGCTGCCCGGCACACGGCCGGGCCGGCCGTAGCGGCTCGGCTCGAGACCTTGATGAAATTGCGGACCGAGCGCGTTGACGATAACGGTCGCCGGATCGCCGATCCGGGCCTTCACGACGTCTTTGTCGACGAAATAGCCTGGGCGCGGCGCGGCCTTGAACGTCGCGGCCGGATAGTCCCTCGGCGCACCTCTCTCGACCGGCCGCCCCTCGTCCTTCCATTTGTCGAAACCGCCGTCGAGCACACGCGCATCGACGCCGAGCGAGCGCAGCATCCACCAGAACCGCGTCGACCACATCATCGTGCCGATGCTGTAGAGCACGATGGTCTTGGATGCGTCGAGGCCATGCCGGCCGAAGGCAGCCTCCAGCTTCGCCACATCGGGCATCATGAAAAACTGTTGCGACGAGGTGTCGGAGAACTCGCCTTGCAGGTCGAGGAAATCGGCGCCGGGAATGTGGCCGGCCGCAAACGTCTTATCGCCGGGCACCGCACGATACGGCACGTCGCTGCCCGGCGGCACCGGCTCGTTGTAGGTCGTGCAGTCGTAGAGGCGAAGGTTGGGATCGCCGAGCATGCCTGCGAGTTGCTCGGTGGTGATGAGGGGTTGAGTCATAGAATGCTCTCCCATGCTTCCTCAATGTCGTCCCGGCGAAGGCCGGGATCCATACCGCGTGATCTATCGGTGGACGTAGGTATTCGTACCGAGGGAAGGCCCAGCAACGACTAGTCTTCGCCAAACGTCTCCCTGTGGTTATGGGTCCCGGCCTTCGCCGGGACGACATCGAGTGTGGAGCGGCCTACGCCTTCAGCGTCTCCAGAAACCGCACCGGCTCACCTTGCGAGGCCGTCACCAGCTCGCCCTGCCACATCACGCGGCGGCCGCGGATGAAGGTGCCGACGGGCCATCCGGTGACGCGGACGCCGTCATAGGGGGTCCAGCCGGCTTTGGATGCGACCCATTGGTTGGTGATGGTCTCGCTGCGCTTCAGGTCGACGATGGTGAAGTCGGCGTCGTAACCGGCGGCGATGCGGCCCTTGCAGGCCATGTTGTAGACGCGCGCGGGTCCGGCGCTGGTGAGATCGACGAACCGTGCCAGTGACAGCCGGCCGGCATTGACGTGATCGAGCATGATCGGCACCAGCGTCTGCACGCCGGTCATGCCGGAGGGCGAGGCCGGATAGGTCTTCTGCTTCTCTTCCAGCGCATGCGGGGCGTGGTCGGAGCCGAGCACATCGATGATGCCCTGCTCGATGCCGCGCCAGATTCCGGCGCGGTGATCGGCGCCGCGCACCGGCGGATTCATCTGCGCCAGCGTGCCGAGCCGCTCGTAGCATTCGGGCGCGGCCAGCGTGAGATGATGCGGCGTCGCTTCGCAGGAGGCGACGTCCTTGTGGTCGCGCAAGAATTCGATCTCTTCCTTGGTCGAGATGTGCAGCACGTGGATGCGCTTGCCCGTCTCATGCGCGAGCTTGACGAGGCGCTGCGTCGCCATCAACGCCGCGGTCTCGTCGCGCCAGACCGGATGCGAGCGCGCATCGCCCTCGATGCGCAGCGATTTGCGGTCGTTGAGGCGGTACTCGTCCTCGGCGTGGAACGCGGCGCGGCGGCGGATGACCTGGAAGATGCGGCGGAGGCTCTCGTCGTCCTCCACCAGCAGCGCGCCGGTCGAGGAGCCAATGAACACCTTGACGCCGGCGCAGCCCGGCGCGCGCTCCAGCACCGGCAGGTCCTGCACGTTCTCGCGGGTGCCGCCGATGAAGAAGGCGAAATCGCAATGCATGCGGTGACGAGCGCGTTTCACCTTGTCGGTGAATTCGGCTTCCGTCACTGTGAGGGGCGAGGTGTTCGGCATCTCGAAGACGGCGGTGACGCCGCCCATCACGGCGCTGCGCGAGCCGGTCTCGAGGTCTTCCTTGTGCGTCAGCCCGGGCTCGCGGAAATGCACCTGCGTGTCCATCACGCCGGGCAGGATGTGCAGGCCCTTGCAGTCGATCACCTCCGCGGCGCGGGCTTGCGACAGCGTGCCGATCTCGGCGATGCGGCCACCCGTGATGCCGATATCGCGCAGGCCCTCGCCGTCCTGGTTGACCACGGTGCCGCCTTTGAGGATCACGTCGAAACGCTGGGTCATGGGACCTCTCTCATCCCCAAGCGCAGGGCTCGAGGTCTTGTCGTTTTTGCCTTGCGGGCTTACGTTCCGGAGCAACATGTCGCAAGAGATTTTCGCATGAAATCAGCGTTTCTTCCCGACCGGGGCGTGGTCAAGGTCGCGGGCGAGGATGCGCGCAACTTCCTCAACGGCCTCGTCACCACCGATGTCGACAGGCTCAAGCCGGGCCTGGGGCGATTCGGCGCGCTGCTGACGCCGCAGGGCAAGATCATCGTCGATTTCTTGATCACGGAGGTGCCCGCCGGCCATGGCGGCGGGTTCCTGATCGATTGCCCGAAAGCGCTGGCCGAGGGCCTCGCCACCAAGCTGAAATTCTACAAGCTGCGCGCCAAGGTCACGGTGGAAAACCTCTCCGATGCTCTGGGCGTGCTCGCAGCCTGGGACGGCCAGCCTGCCGCTCAGCCCGACCTCGGCTTCGCCGATCCGCGCCACAATGAGCTCGGCTATCGCATTCTCGTCCCCGAGGATCTCAAGCAGAAGCTGTCCGATCTCATCGGCGCCGAGCTGGTCGACGCGGCCGAATACGAGGCCCACCGCATCGCGCTCGGCGTGCCGCGCGGCGGGCTGGATTTCATGTACAGCGATGCGTTCCCGCACGAGACCAACATGGACCGGCTCGCCGGCGTCGATTTCGACAAGGGCTGCTATGTCGGCCAGGAGGTCGTCTCGCGCATGCAGCATCGCGGCACCGCGCGCACCCGCAGCGTCAAGGTGCTGCTCGAGGGACCCTCGCCCGAGATTGGCGCCACCATTCTCGCCGGCGACAAGCCGGTCGGCACCATCGGCTCGACCGCCCGCGGCAAGGGCATCGCGCTGGTGCGCGTCGACCGCGTCGCCGATGCGCTCGATGCGGGCCAGCCGCTCACCGCGGGCGGCCTCGCGCTGACGCTCGCCGAACCCGACATCGTCCGCATTCCATCGAAGCAACCCATCGCATGAGCCGCGCCCCTCGCCTGCATCCCGACGGAAAGACCCGCTGTCCCTGGCCGGGCGAAGATCCGCTCTATGTCGCCTATCACGACACCGAATGGGGCGTGCCTGAGTATGACGACCGCGCACTCTACGAAAAGCTGATCCTCGATGGCTTCCAGGCCGGCCTCTCCTGGATCACAATCCTGCGTAAGCGCGACAATTTCCGCAAAGCCTTCGACGATTTCCAGCCAGAGAAGATCGCGCGCTACAACGGCAAAAAGGTGCACGCGCTGATGAACGATGCCGGCATCGTGCGCAACAAGGCCAAGATCGACGGCGCCATCCTGAGCGCAAAATCGTATCTGGAGATCATGGAGAAGGGACCGGGCTTCTCGAAGCTGTTGTGGGACTTCATGGACGGCCGCCCCAAGGTCAACAATTTCAAGACCAGCGCGAGCGTACCAGCCTCGACGCCGCTGTCGGTGCAGATCTCCAAGGAGCTGTCCTCGCGCGGCTTCAAGTTCGTCGGCCCGACCATCGTCTATGCCTTCATGCAGGCGACCGGCATGGTCAACGACCATCTGGTCGACTGCCATTGTCACGCGACCTGCGGCAAGACGCAGCGCAAGCCGCGCCTCAAGGCCAAATGACTGTCGAGAAGAAGACCGCGCGCGATGCGCAGTCCCGCGCCTGGCAGCGCATGCTGTCGGGCCGACGGCTCGATCTGCTCGATCCCTCCCCGCTCGACGTCGAGATCGCCGACATCGCGCATGGCCTCGCACGGGTCGCCCGCTGGAACGGCCAGACCATCGGCACCCACATCTTCTCGGTCGCGCAGCATACGTTGCTGGTGGAGACCGTGATGCGGCATGAGATGCCGCGCGTCGACCAGCGCGTGCGACTCGCAGCCCTGCTGCATGACGCACCCGAATACGTCATCGGCGACATGATCTCGCCGTTCAAGGCCGTGCTCGAGGGCCATTACAAGGCGGTCGAGAAACGCCTGCTCGGCGCCATCCACATTCGCTTCGGGCTACCGCCGGTGCTGCCGGAGGAGATCACGCAGGCGATCAAGGCTGCCGATCGCGGCGCGGCTTATCTGGAGGCGACCGAGCTTGCCGGTTTCAGCGAGAGCGAGGCGCGGCGCCTGTTCGGCAAGGATCCCGGCCTACCCGACAGCGTCCGGCGCGACTATCTCACGCCCTGGACCGCGGCGCGGGCCGAGAGGCAGTTCCTGGAGCGGTTTGGCGCGGTGATTGCGTAGGGCAGTGGTGCCTCGATCTCTGCTGTCGTCCCGGCGCAGGCCGGGACCCATACTCCGGGAAGGGGTTTTGCGAAGACTGGGAGTTGCCACCGCCTCAGTCACGCCGGCCGGTGGTTATGGGTCCCGGCCTGCGCCGGGACGACGATGTGGGATGCTTTGCCCACCCTACGGCCGCTCGCTATAATCAGCGGCAAAAAGGTCCGCCATGATCCATGTCTGTTCCCTCGCCGCGCTTCCCGAAACCGTCCGCCTCACCGGCGCCAGCCATGTGCTGACGGTGATGGCCAATGTCGAGCAGGTGGCGCGTCCCGTGTCCGTGCTGCCGGCCAACCATCTCAAGGTGTCGATGGACGACATCACCGAGGAGATGGACGGCTTCGTCGCACCGTCGGAGACGCATATCGAGCAAGTGTTGAATTTCGTGCGGGGCTGGGACCGCAGCGCGCCGCTGGTGGTGCATTGCTACGCCGGCATCAGCCGCTCCACCGCCAGCGCGTTTGCAGCGGTATGCGCGCTCAATCCGAACCGCGACGAGATCGAGATCGCCAGGAAGATCCGCGCGGCCTCGCCGATCGCCTCGCCGAACCGGCGCATCGTCGGCCTTGCCGATCGTGCATTGGGACGCAATGGCCGCATGCTGCGCGCGCTCGACGAAATGGGCCCGGGCGCGATGATGGTCGAGGGCCGCCCCTTCGTGATCGAGCTCGAATGACAGCTGCGCGCGACAATGCAGGTGTTGCCGTCATGGCCGGGCATAGCCGTCTGAAGGACGGCGTCGCTTCGCTCGCCTATGTCCCGGCCATCCACGAACTTTCCAGCTGTACAAAGAACGTGGATGCCCGGGACAAGCCCGGGCATGACAAGTTTGCGGGAACACCCGCGATCATCATCGCATGAATGACAAGCTGCTGACGCCGATCGAGATTGGCCTGACCGCCGCGATCGTCGCGATCGAGGACCGCGAGCCGCAGATCCTCACCGCACGCGGCGGTGACGGGCTTGCCGGCCTGCCGTTCGGGCCGTTCGATGCGCTCGCCCATCGCACCTTCGAGATCGGCCTGCGCGCCTGGGTCGAGCAACAGGCAGGCTTGCGGCTCGGCTATGTCGAGCAGCTCTACACGTTCGGCGACCGCGGCCGTCATGCCGAAGCCGGCCACACCGGCGCGCATATGGTGTCGATCGGCTATCTCGCGCTGACGCGCGCCGTCGATGGCGAGCTCGCCGCGACCGGCGCGAGCTTCGAGCCATGGTATCGCTTCTTCCCCTGGGAAGACTGGCGCGAACAGCCGCCAGAGATCATCGCCCGCGACATCATCCCAGCGCTGATGAAATGGGCCGAGGAGGAGACGCCGGAGACCACGCGCGCGCTGCCGCGGAAGGATCGCGTGCGGTTCTATTTCGGTCTCGACGGTGCGCCCTGGGACGAGGAGCGCGTGCTCGACCGCTATGAGCTCCTGTACGAGGCCGGGCTGATCGAGGAGGCCCGGCGCGACGGCAGGCCTGCGGCATTAGCGCGCAAGACGCTTCCCGCGCTCGGGACCTCGATGCGGTTCGATCACCGGCGCATCCTCGCCACAGCCATCGCGCGGCTGCGTGCAAAACTGAAGTATCGTCCTGTGGTCTTTGAACTTTTGCCCGCCGAGTTCACACTCACGGAATTGCAGCATACGGTGGAGGCCATCTCCGGCCGCCACCTGCACAAGCAGAATTTCCGCCGCCTCGTCGAAACGGAAGCTCTGGTCGAACCGACCGGGGCGATGTCGACACAGACCGGCGGACGGCCGGCGGCGCTCTATCGCTTCCGCCGCGAACTGCTCCAGGAGCGGCCCGCGCCGGGTTTGCGCGTACGCTCCCGGCGCTGAGCATGATCCGGAAAAGTGCGTAAGCGGTTTTCCGAGCAAGATCATGCTCGAAACCAAGACTCTAAGATTTCGCGATCGGCCCTGCCCGCCGGTTGCCTGGAGGCTTCATGTTCGACGGCCCGTTTGACGTCTTTGCGCTGATCATTGCGATCGCCGCCTTCCTCGTCGCGATCAAGGCCTCCAGTCAGGTAGCCGAGCTTCGCCGCCGGCTGAGCTCGCTCGAAGAGATGTTTAATGCGCAGCGACGGGTTCAGCCGCCGCCGCTCACGCCGACGTGGGAACAGGCGCCCGCAACCGCGACGGCTGCGGCGGAGCCGCCGCCGCTTGCGCCGGAAGCCGAGCCGGCGCCGCCACCCGTCACCGAAGCTGTTTCGCCGCCGCCGCTTGAAACGAGCACCGAGGCCGCTGCACCGCCTCCGCTGCCTGCACCCGCACCCGGCTTCGAGGAGCGACTCGGCACGCGCTGGGTGGTGTGGATCGGCGGGCTTGCGCTCGCGCTCGGCGGCTTCTTCATGGTGCGCTACTCGATCGAGGCCGGCCTTGTCGGCCCCGGCGTGCGCGTCTTCCTCGGCGGCCTGTTCGCGCTGGCGCTGTTAGGTACCGGCGAATGGACGCGGCGCAAGGAAAGCATCTCGACCATCCAGGCGCTGCCGATCGCCAACATCCCGGCAATCCTCACCGCGGCCGGCACGGCGGTGGCGTTCGCGACCATCTATGCAGCCTATGCGCTCTACGGTTTCCTCGTGCCCGCCACCGCCTTCGTGCTGCTCGGCCTCGTCGCGCTCGGCACGCTGGCCGCCGCGCTGCTGCATGGGCCCGCGCTCGCGGGCCTCGGCGTCGTCGGCGCGTTCGTGACGCCGGTCCTCGTCTCCAGCGGCAAGCCGGACTATTGGGCGCTCTACATCTATCTCGCGATCGTGACCGCCGCGAGCTTCGGCCTCGCCCGCATCCGGCTGTGGCGCTGGCTCGCGGTGACCACCATCGTCTTTGCGGTACTCTGGACCTTCGTGGGGCTCGAGCCCGAGTTGCAGGTGGCGCCGCACACCTTCCACGTCATTGCGGGCTTCACGCTCGCTGCGCTCCTCGTCGTCTGTGGCTTCATGTTCGGCCCGACCATCGAGGACGGCGAGATCGAGCCGGTGTCGTCGAGCTCGCTCGGCGCCTATCTGTTCGCAGCGATGATCATCGTGCTGTCGAGCGCGCATGCCGATCTGGCGCTGATCGCCTTCACCCTTCTGGTCGCGGGAACGCTGTTTGTCGCCTGGCGTGCGCCGGCAGCAACCGGTGCGCTGGGCGCGGCCGCGGCGACCGTCTTCATCGTGTTCGCCGAATGGGCGGTGCGGGCCAATCCCGACATGCTGGTGCTGCCGGGCGGTCCCCTGCCGGGTGTCGGGCCAGCAGCGATCGACAGCTCCGTGACGCTGCATCTGGTGATGGCTGCGGTCTTCGCCGCCGGCTTCGGCATCACCGGCTTCCTCGCGCAGGGCCGGTCGAATTCGGCTGTCATCCCCGTGGTGTGGTCGGCCGCGGCGGTCGCGACGCCGATCGCGATCCTGGTTACGCTCTACACGCGCATCGCCCATCTCGACCGCTCGATCCCGTTTGCGATCCTCGCCGTGCTGCTCGCCGCCGCCTTTGGTGCTGCGACCGAATCGCTCACGCGCCGCGAGACCAGGCCGGGCATCATGATCTCCACGGCGCTGTTCGCGACCGGCACGCTCGGCGCGCTGGCACTGGCGCTGACCTTCGCGCTGGAGAAGGGCTGGCTCACCATCACGCTCGCGCTGATGTCGCTCGGCACCGCCTGGACCTCGATGCAGCGGCCGATCCCGTTCCTGCGCTGGCTCGCCGCCATCTTTGCCGGCATCGTCACCGCGCGCATCGTCTATGACCCGCGCATCGTCGGCGATGCTGTCGGCACCACGCCGATTCTGAACTGGCTCTTGTGGGGCTATGGCCTACCGGCTGCATCGTTCTGGGCGGCGAGCATGTTCCTGCGCCGCCGCGGCGACGACGCGCCGCTGCGCATGGTCGAGACCGCCGCGATCCTGTTCACCGCGCTGCTCGCCTTCATGGAGATCCGGCACTTTGCGACCGGTGGCGACATGATCTCGCCGCCGTCGCTGCTCGAATTCGCCCTGCAAGTCTGCGTCACGCTCGCGATGGCCATCGGGCTGGAGCGCCTGCGGCTGCGCAGCCACAGCATCGTGCACAATGTCGGTGCGATCGCGCTCACCGTGATCGCCGAACTCATCAGCGTGTTCGGCCTGCTGATACTGGAGAACCCGCTGCTGCTCTCCAGCGTCAATGTCGGCGGCCTCGTGTTCAACCTGCTGCTGCTCGGCTATGCGCTCCCCGCGGTGCTGATGCTGCTGCTGTCCTATGCGGTGGCGGGACATCGCCTCGTCGCCTACGCGAATACGATCGCGGGCGGGGCATTGGTGTTCGCGCTCACCTACGTGACGTTGGAGATCCGCCGCTTCTATCACGGCCCGGTCCTGCTCTACGGCGGCACCACGGGCGCGGAGCAATACACCTATTCGATCGGCTGGCTCGCCTTCGGCGTGGTGCTGCTCGGCGTCGGCATCCTGGTGAATTCGGAGCGCGCGCGGCTGGCCTCTGCCGCCGTCATCGCGTTGACGATCCTGAAGGCCTTCGTCATCGACATGTCGACGCTGACGGGCGTCTATCGCGCGCTGTCGTTCATGTGCCTCGGCGTCGTGCTGGTGGCGATCGGCTGGCTCTACCAGCGCATCCTGTTCCGGCGGCAGGTCGCACCGCCGCCGGCTCCGCAGACAGGCAGTTGAGGATCAGGCGGCGCGGACCGACTCCAGGAACTGCGCGACCTCGACCTTCAGGCGGGTGCTGTCGGTCGCCAGCGATTTCGCTGCCGACAGCACTTCGGTCGAGGCCGAGCCGGTCTCGGTCGCACCGCGCTGCACGTCGGTGATGTTCATCGAGACCTCCTGGGTGCCGACCGAAGCCTGCTGCACGTTGCGCGAAATTTCCTGCGTCGCGGCGCCCTGCTCCTCGACCGCGGCGGCGATCGCCGCGGAGACCTCGGACAGCCGCTCGATGGTGCCGCCGATCTCCTGGATGGCGCTGACGGATTCCTGCGTTGCGGCCTGGATGCCCGACACCTGCGCTCCGATCTCGCCGGTCGCTTTCGCGGTCTGTTCGGCGAGCGCCTTCACTTCCGAGGCAACGACGGCGAAGCCGCGGCCGGCCTCGCCGGCGCGTGCCGCCTCGATGGTCGCGTTCAGCGCCAACAGATTGGTCTGGCCTGCGATGGTGTTGATGAGCTCGACGACGTCGCCGATGCGGGCGGCCGCCTGCGACAGCGCGTTGACGCGTTCGTTGGTCCGCGCCGCCTGTTCGACCGCTTCCGCGGCCATCCGCGCCGAATCCTGAACGCGGCGGCTGATCTCGGTGATGGAGGAGGACAGCTCCTCCGAGGCGGACGCCACGGCCTGGACGTTGGTGGAGGCCTCCTCGGAGGCAGCTGCGACGACGGTCGCGAGCTTCTGGCCGCGCTGCGCCGTGTTGGTCAGCGTCGTCGCCGATGCCTCCAGCTCGGTCGAGGCCGACGACACGGTCCCGACCACTTCACCGATCATCGCTTCGAACTTGCGGGTGATGGCGTCGACGCGGCGGCCGCGCTCGATCTTGGCCTCGGCGTCGCGCGCCGCTGCCTCGTCGGCGGTTTTCTTGGCGATCAGCGCCTCCTTGAAGATCTGCAGCGCATCGGCCATCGAGCCGATCTCGGTCTTCTCGCCACGATGCGGCACCTCGGCCGAGAGGTCGCCTTCGCCGAGCGACTGCATCGGACGGATGATCGAAGCAATGCCGCGAGAAACGTCGCGCACGAGATAATAGGCGGCGCCGATCGCGATCGCGACCGAGAGCACGATGATGCCGACCAGCACGCGGAAGATCGTGGCGTAGCTGTCAGCGGCCTGCTTCGTCTCCAGCTCGGCGCCCTGATTGTTCAACTCGATGCCCTTCTGGAGCAAGGGATCGGCGGCCTGGGCCATCTTCGCGACCTTGGTCTGCAACAGCTCGTTGGCATCGGTCGGGAAGCGGCCGACGCTCTTGCGCGACAGCGCCATCACGTCCTGAACGCCATTCAGATACTCGGCCCACGCCCTGGTCCATTGTTCGTAGAGCGAGCGCTCCTCGGCGGCGGTGATCAGCGGCTCGTAGACCTTGCGGGTCTTCTCGATGCGCTCGCGCAATGAAGCGAGGCGCTTCTCGGCGGCTTCCTTGCCTTCAGCGGTGTCCTGCATCAGGTGCAGACGAAGTGCGACGCGAAGCTCGTTGATGTCGGCGCGCATCGAGCCGAGCGCACGCACGCTCGGCAACCAGCTCTGCGCAATCTCGACGGTGTGGGCGTTGATGTTCTGCATCGTGCCGATCGCCGTAACGCCGACACCGGCGAGCGAGAGCACGAGGACCGACAGCACGGTCAGCAGCTTGAAGACGATCGACAACTTCGACATCACACGAATCCCGATGATAGCTGGCGGCGCGCACGTCAACCTGCGCCACAGGCGTCACGACGGACGACCGGCGGAGGTCAGTTCAACGATGATGGCTGGTTCTTATCGCGTAGAATTGCGCCCTATATTCGCAAGCAGGCGTTAACATGGTCCTACGTAAACTACTGGGCGGCCCGACAATCACTATTTTCTCCGACCATCCGCTGCAGCTGCACAGATCTCGCGCTGCGCCGTGCTTCATGCATAGCAACAGACAGGGCCGACGTCGTCACGCCGCCCTCACCGACTCCAGGAAACGTGCCACTTCGCTCTTCAGCCGGTTGCTCTCCTGCGAGAGCGACTGGGCGGCCGAATGCACCTGCGCAGAAGCAGCCCCAGTCTCGCCGGCGCCGCTCTGCACATGGCCTATGTTCGCCGAGACCTCCGAGGTGCCCTACATGAAGGGCGACTCAGCGCCCGGAATATTGCGGAGATCATGCCTGCATCGCTTTTCCGGAAGGTTAACCCTGCGCGCATCGGTCGCGGCGTCGAAATACGAACGCGCGCAACCATCGCAGTTTCGCGCGCGGCGGTTGCAGATCGGGGTCTGCTCAAGACGCCACCGTCAGCCGGCGCGCACAGAGCCGAGAAACTTGCCGACCTCGAGCTTGAGGCGGCTGCTGTCACCGGACAGCATTTGCGCGGCAGACAGGACTTGCGAGGATGCCGAGCCGGTCTCGCTCGCACCGCGCTGCACGTCGGTGATGTTGGACGACACCTGATGAGTGCCTTCTGCCGCCTGCTGCACGTTGCGGGAAATTTCCTGCGTCGCGGCGCCCTGCTCTTCCACGGCCGCCGCAATCGTCGAAGAGATCTCCGACAGCTTCTCGATGGTGTCGCTGATGTCCCTGATCGCGCCGACCGAATGCTCGGTCGCGGTCTGGATGCTGGAAATCTGCTGCCCGATCTCGCCGGTTGCCTTCGCCGTCTGCTCGGCCAGGGCCTTGACCTCGGAGGCAACCACCGCAAACCCCTTGCCCGCTTCGCCGGCGCGGGCGGCCTCGATCGTGGCATTGAGTGCGAGCAGATTTGTCTGGCCGGCGATCGAATTGATCAACTCGATCACGTCGCCGATGCGCGTCGCCGCCTTGGACAACTCGCTGACCCGCTCGGTCGTGACACGAGCCTGGCCGACCGCTTCGTTGGCCACGCGCGCGGACTGCTGAACCTGACGACTGATCTCGTTGATCGATGAGGACAGTTCCTCGGTCGCGGATGCCACCGACTGCACGTTGGTCGAGGCCTCTTCGGAGGCGGCAGCAACCACCGTGGTCAACTCCTGCGCGCGCTCGGCGGTCGAGGTGAGCGTCGAAGCCGAGGCCTCGAGCTCGGTCGAGGCCGAAGAGACGGTCTCGACGATCTCGCCGATGGCGGATTCGAAACTGTCGGCGAGCTTGTGCATCTCGGCCTTGCGTCGCGCGGCCGCGATCTGGTCCTGCCTGATCTTGGCTTCGGCCTCCTCTTGCGCCTTCTGCTCGGACACGATCTTGAACTTCTCGACGGCAGCGGCAACGCCGCCCACCTCGTCCTTGCGACCAAGCCCGGGTAGCACCACTGAAAAATCGCCGCCGGCGAGCTTGTCCATGGCCACGGTGAGCGCGCGGATCGGCCGCGCGATGCTGAGGAAGGAGAGGAGCCAGGAGCCGATCAGAACGAGCGCCGCGAAGGCGCCGACCGCCGCTCCGATCTGCTCGCTCGATCTCATCTGAGCGGCAGCCGCGGCATTGTCCTCGTCGGATTTGTGTCTCGCATAGTCGGCGATCTGGCTGATCAGCGCGTCGAGTTGGGCTGCGATCGGCAGCGTAAGCTCCCGCGCGATGCGAATGCCTTCGTCATTGAGCTTCGCGGCGCGCGTCGCGCCGTCTGGGCCAGACGCGGCGACGGCGACGGCTTCGCCGCGCACGCCGGCAATCTGCTGCGCAGCTTTGCCATAGTCCGCCGCGAGCGATCTCAGTTTCTCCATGCGGACACGATTCTCCGCCGCGTGAGAAAGCCTCAGCATCGCCTCGACCAGCATGCTCATCGAATTCTGCTGATCGCCGAGACTCTGGCTGGCCTTGTGAAGATCGGCCGCGCTATTGGCGAGACGAAGGTCGCGCACTGCGAGTTGCATGCCGCGAACTGCAACTTCGGCCCTGATTGCGTCGCGCGCGATCTCCTGCTGTGCAAGTGCACTTTGGCTGGTCTCGCGGATACTCGCATTGCCGAGCATCTGGCTCGCAATCATGGCTCCAACCAGGAGCACTCCGAGAGCCGAAGCGATCGCCAGCTTGGTCCCGATCCGCATATCCTGAAAAAGGCTCAACATGGTACGTTTCCCAAGCAACGAGCTGCCAAGTCATTGCTGGCCGCTTGGACGTTGATCGCCCTTACCGTGAAAGCCTATCGGTCAGAGTTCCTCTTTTGGTTAATGAGCGCCCTCGCAGAAATACTGATTTTGCGCGCTAAATAATTGAAATTGAACGAGGATAGTCTCGTCATAGTTGTAAATTGCAGCTTGAAGTCGGACCTAGGACGTTTTGCATCCGACAGCCTCTCCAACCAGGCTGACGCGAAAAATCGGCTGCTTGTTCTCGTCGAGCAGCTCCATGCGCCACTCGGCATTCGGCTTCAGGCCGCGGGCGATGCCGCCGAGCAGATTGGCGCAAACCTCGGTCATCTCGGTCCAGGCCGCTGCGCGATCCTCGAACTCATAAGGTTGGTCGGCAGCGCCGGAATAGCGGCCGGTGCTGATGCGAAAAAAGTACAGCGACATCGTTGAACCCTTGCGTAGGGCCGCGTCCCCCGGCCGTACGCAAACTGGGACGCGAACAGCTACCAACGCATGAAAGCCGCCGTCCGTATGACTACGGCGCGGCGGCTTCGTGTTCGATAGGGATATTCAACGACAAAGTGCGCGGCCTGCCCCGCGCAGCCAGCTCACTGAGTCGAGCGGCGCAGCTCCAGCGGAGCCTCGGTCTTCGCCGGTTCCGATTTGGCTTCCGACTTTACCGGCTCGAGGCGACCGCTCTCGACACGCGGCGTCTCGACCCGCGCGGCGACCTCTGTGTTGGGCGCGCCGATTGAACCTGTGCGCTCCGATGAGCGCAGCGAGCGCGGACGCGCGACGGCGCGTGCCATCAGCATCTGATTGCCGCCCTGATGGTGGAAGTCGCAATAGGCGAAGCCCATGCCCGAGACCGAGCCGCGGAAGCTGCGTTCGTCGGTCTTTTCCAGGTTGAAACAGGGCTCGAACGGAATGCCCTTGATCGAGGCGCAGACGTTCTGGCCGCGAATCTGGAGCGTGTTGCCGGGCAGGCGGAGATGTTTGACCGGACCTGCGCCCGAGAACTGCACCGCGCCGGCGGCACCGAGGTCGTCGAGGATGCGGCCCGCACCGCGGGTGCCGTCGAAACAGGTGAAAGCAAACACCTTGCCGGCGACGAAGCGGCGCGCCTCGTCTGCATTCATGCTTCCGGCAATGGCCGGCGCAAACGTCGCTGCCGCCGTGACAGCCCCCAACACAATACGCGCAAGCATGCTCAACTCCGAACCAACCCCGCGGCGGGCGATGCCTTATCTCTCTTTACCCGCTGCTTACCATACTAACCATGGCAAGATTGGAGCAGCTTGGTTGGTAAAGTCTGAACGCCGTCAGACTATTTTTACCACGATGCGACCGCGGACCGCGCCGGCCAGAATTTTCGCGCCCCAGTCGGACACCTCGGCAAGCGGAATTTCATGAGTGATTTCAGCTAGTTTCGTCCGGTCGAGATCGGACGCTAGGCGCTGCCAGGCGGCTTTCCGCGGCTCGATCGGGCACATCACCGAATCGATGCCGAGAAGGCACACTCCGCGCAAAATGAACGGCGCGACGGAAGATGGCAGGTCCATGCCGGCCGCCAGGCCGCACGCCGCGATCGCTCCACCGTATTTTGTCATCGACAGGAGGTTGGCGAGCGTGGTCGAGCCGACGCTATCGACGCCACCCGCCCAGCGCTCCTTGGCCAGAGGCTTCGCCGGTGCCGACAATTCGTTGCGGTCGATCACTTCGGCTGCGCCCAGGTGCTTCAGATAGTCTGCCTCCGAGGCGCGACCGGTCGAAGCGATGACGTGGTAGCCGAGCTTCGACAGCACCGCGGTCGCAACCGAGCCGACGCCGCCGGCGGCGCCCGTCACCACCACCGGGCCACTCTTCGGCGAGATGCCGTGCTTCTCCAGCGCCAGCACGGACAGCATCGCGGTGAAGCCGGCGGTGCCGATCGCCATGGCGTCGCGCGCCGACAGGCCCTGCGGCAGCGCGACCAGCCAGTCGCCCTTCACCCGCGCCTTCTCGGCATAGGCGCCGAGATGGGTTTCACCCATGCCCCAGCCGGTGCAGACCACCTTGTCACCCGCCTTCCACTGCGGATGCGAGGACGCTTCGACCGTGCCGGCGAAATCGATGCCGGCGATCATCGGGAAGCGGCGCACCACCGGCGCCTTGCCGGTGAGTGCGAGGCCGTCCTTGTAGTTCAGCGTCGACCATTCCACACGCACGGTGACGTCGCCGTCCATCAGCTCGGCTTCGTCGAACTGCGTCAGCTGCGCGGTGGTGCCCTTGTCCGCCTTGTCGATCCGGATTGCCTTGAACGTGGCCACGACTGAACTCCCTGACTTGTTTGTCGGGAATGTTTAGCCGATCAGGCCGGCTGCGCAACCGCCCGTGCGACCGGTTTCTCCACGATCGGAAGATTGATCAATGCAGAGAGCACGCCGAACAGGATCGAGAGCCACCAGATCGGCGTGTAGGAACCGAAGCGCTCGAACACGATGCCGCCGAGCCAGACGCCGAGGAAGCCGCCGACCTGATGGCTGACGAAGGCAAAGCCATAGAGCGTTGCGAGCCAACGCGTGCCGAACATCAGCGCCACCAGCGCCGAGGTCGGCGGCACCGTCGACAACCAGGTCAGGCCGGAGATCGCACCGAATGCGATCGCCGAGAACGGCGTGATCGGGAACGAGATAAAGGCGAGCGTCGCGAGCGCGCGGGTGAAATAGATCGTCGAGAGGATGTAGCGCTTGGGCAGAGTGTTCTGGAGGTAGCCGACACTCAACGAGCCCATGATGTTGAACAGGCCTATCGCCGCGATCACCCAGCCGCCGGTTTGCGCCGAGATGCCGCGATCGACCAGGAAGGCCGGCAGATGCACCGTGATGAAGGCGAGCTGGAAGCCGCAGGTGAAGAAGCCGAGCACCAAGAGCACGTAGGACCGGTGGCCGAAGGCTTCCGCCAGCGCCCTGGTGAAGGTCTGCTCATCCGCAGGCGCCGCGGTCGCCGCGCTTGCGACCGGCGGCGTCGAGAGCGCCAGCGATAGCGGGATGATCAGCAGCATCAGGAAGCCGAACACGGAGAGCGCCTGCTGCCAGCCGAAATTATCGATCAGCGCGACGCCGATCGGCGCGAACAGGAACTGCCCGAACGATCCCGCCGCGGTGCCGGCACCGAGCGCAAGGCCGCGCTTCTCGGCCGGCAGGAGCTTGCTGAACGCCGACAGCACCAGATTGAACGAGCAACCGGCGAGGCCGAAGCCGATCATGACGCCGGCGCCGAGGTCGAGCGACAGCGGCGTCGAGGAGTAGCGCATCAAGAGCAGGCCGCCGGCATAGAGCAGAGCGCCGACACACATCACCCGGAACAGGCCGAAGCGATCGGCGACCGCGCCGGCGAGGGGCTGGCCCAAGCCCCACAGCAGGTTCTGCACGGCGATCGCAAGGCCGAACACGTCGCGGCCCCAGGCGAACTCATGGCTCATCGGCTGCACGAAAAAGCCGAGCGCCGATCGCGGGCCGAAGCCGAGCATGCCGATCGCACAGCCGCAGAGAATGATGACGGCCGGGGTGCGCCAGGTCGAGGAACGTGAGACCGGAGCGAGCTCGCCTATCTGTGTCGACATGGTGTTCCTCGTCTGTTGGCGGATTCGCAAATAGGAAGCCACGAGTCAGGTCGTTTAATGCATTTGCATGAAAATCCCAAGTCAAAAACGGTTGCATTCCACGAGGAGCTATCGCGGGAGCATTGCGTTTCACGCGGCTCGCCGGACGCGCGTCGAGTGACTTGACGGGAATGTGTGCGATGGGACCTAGCGATCTTCGGCGGAGCGTGTTATCTTTGATTTACTCATATTGAGCATATTAGAGTGTCGATGACATCCAGCTCCGGCCTTCGGCCGGATTACTCGGGCTCAAAATATACTCATATTGAGCATAATTGGCATGCAAGGGAGGCTTCGATGCCGATCACTGGAATCTACGGTCCCGACGACTTCGCCAACCGGCCGCACGGCCGAATCAATGGCCAAGTCAATGTCCAAGACATCAGCTCCCCTCGCGCCGCGCCCTCCCGAGCGGGAGCCGCGCTGCCAATGCCCTCGCTGGACTGGACGCCCGGGGTCGAGCGCGCCACTGCATCCCTTTACGAACGCGTGAAGCACGTGATCCCGCCGATCGAGTGGCCGCTGCTAGCGCCGACCATCAAGGCGATCAACGAGCTGAAGCGCGCCCGGAACGCCGTGATCCTCGCGCATAACTACCAGGCGCCGGAGATCTTCCATTGCGTCGCCGACATCGGCGGCGACTCACTCCAGCTCGCGGTCGAGGCGACCAAGGTGAAGGCCGACATCATCGTCCAGTGCGGCGTGCACTTCATGGCGGAAACGTCGAAGCTGCTCAACCCGGACAAGACGGTGCTGATCCCGGATTTACGGGCCGGCTGCTCGCTCGCCGCCAGCATTACCGGCGCAGACGTTCGCCTGCTCCGCGAAAGATTCCCCGGCGTGCCGGTCGTCGCCTATGTCAACACCTCAGCGGAGGTGAAGGCCGAGGTCGATATCTGCTGCACCTCGTCCAACGCGGTGCAGGTGGTCGAGAGCCTGAACGCGCCAAGCGTGATCTTCCTGCCCGACCGCTATCTCGCTACCTACGTGGCCTCCAAGACCGACGTGAAGATCATCGCCTGGAAGGGCGCCTGCGAGGTGCACGAGCGCTTCACCGGCGATGAGCTGCGCAACCTTCGCGATGGCGATCCCACCGTGCAAATCATCGCGCATCCCGAATGCCCGCCGGACGTTCTGGCGGAGGCCGATTTCACCGGCTCGACCGCGCACATGATCAACTGGGTCCGCAACAAGCGGCCGCGACGGCTGGTGATGATCACGGAGTGCTCGATGGCCGACAACGTGCGGGCGGAACTGCCCGACGTCGAGATGCTGCGCCCCTGCAATCTCTGCCCGCACATGAAGCGCATCACGCTTGCCAACATCCTGGAAAGCCTGCGGACGCTCCGCGAGGAAGTGACGATCGATCCCGCGCTCGCGATGCGCGCACGGCGCTCGGTCGAGCGAATGATCAATCTGAAGAATTGAGCTTGAGACGTAGGCACAAACACAGCCGTCGTCCCGGACAAGCGCGCCTCAAGCGCGCACAGATCCGGGACCCATAACCACAGGCCGACGTGGTTGCAAAAAAAACCGACGTTAAGCAGCTGAGCCAAACAATTGCTGCCGCGGAGTATGGGTCCCGGCCTTCGCCGGGACGACGGCGGAGCAAGAGGAAATAGCGATGACAACAACAAACAACATCCACAATCTCACCCGGGGCACCGAAGACGTCGTCATCGTTGGCGGCGGCCTTGCCGGGCTGTTCTGCGCGCTGAAGCTCGCGCCGCGGCCGGTGACGCTGATCTCGGCGGCGCCGCTCGGACAGGGCGCATCCTCCGCATGGGCGCAAGGCGGCATCGCGGCGGCGGTGGCCGAAGGCGATACGCCGGAAGCGCATGCCGCGGACACGATTGCCGTCGGGGGCGGTCTCGTCGATGAAGCCGTTGCACTTGGCATCGCGCGGGAGGCGGCGCCGCGAATCCATGACCTTCTCGCCTATGGCGTCCCATTCGATCGCGATCTCGAAGGAAAGCTCGCTGTGGGACGCGAAGCCGCACACTCGGCCCGGCGCATCGTGCATGTGCGCGGCGACGGCGCGGGCGCGGCGATCATCGCGGCCTTGAGCGAGGCCGTGCGCCGCACGCCGTCGATCCGCATCATCGAAGGTCTCGTCGCCGAAGCACTGCTGAGCGAGGACGGCGCCGTCACGGGCCTCCAATTACGCGAGGCCGGCAATCCCGCTGCACGGCCGATCATCCTCGCCTCGCGCGCGATCGTGCTCGCCACCGGCGGCCTCGGGCATCTCTATGCCGCCACCACCAATCCGCTCGAGGCCAGCGGCTCGGGCCTTGCGATCGCCGCTCGCGCCGGCGCCGTGATCGCCGATCCCGAATTCGTGCAGTTCCATCCGACTGCCATGATGGTCGGGCGTGATCCGGCGCCGCTAGCGACCGAGGCGCTGCGCGGCGAAGGCGCGACGCTGATCAACCGCCATGGTGAGCGCTTCATGCCGGCGCGCCATCCGCTCGCCGAGCTCGCGCCGCGCGACATCGTGGCCCGCGGCGTCTTTGCCGAGATCGCGGCCGGGCGCGGCGCCTTCCTCGATGCGCGACAGGCGCTGGGGGCACGCTTCGCCGAAAAGTTTCCGACCGTGCATGCAAGCTGCATCGCCGCCGGAATCGATCCCGCGACAGAGGCGATCCCGATCGCGCCGGCCGCGCACTACCACATGGGCGGCATCGCGGTGGACGCGCGCGGCCGCAGCTCGATCGACGGGCTCTGGGCCGGCGGCGAAGTGTCGTCCACCGGCGCGCATGGTGCCAATCGGCTGGCGTCGAATTCGCTGCTGGAGGCCGTGGTCTACGCCGCGCGCATCGCTGAGGACATCGCCGGTCGCACGGTGCCCTCGCCTGCCCACTGGCCTGACGCATTGGTGACGCCGCGCGGCAGCGCGCCGGATGCTGCGGCCGTGAAGCGGCTGCGGGCGATGATGACCGCACGCGTCGGCGTGATCCGCCAGGGTGACGGGCTCGCCGAGGCCGTCCGCAGCTTCGCCGCGCTTGAACGCGAGGCTACGAGCATCGCGCTACGCAACATGGCGACGTCCGCGCTGCTCGTCGCCGCCGCGGCCTGGAGCCGGCAGGAGAGCCGCGGCGCGCATTTCCGCTCCGACCATCCGGCGGAAGTCCCTGCCCTGGCGCAACGAACGATGACCACGCTCGCCGCAGTGCGCGAGGTGGCCGACGGCCTCGCCGATCGCTTAATGCCGCGCACCGCGCAATCCATCATGGCCTGACGGAGTTCTCATGATCACCGCAACCTCACTGCTCTATCCCGACGCCTTTCTCTCGCCGCTCGCCATCGACGAGGCCGTGCAGCGCGCGCTCGACGAGGACCTCGGGCGCGCCGGCGACGTCACCTCGCTGGCAACGATTCCGGAAGCCACGACGGCGCAGGCGATCCTGGTCGCGCGCCAATCCGGCGTGATCGCTGGATTGCCGCTGGCGCTGGCGACGCTGCAAAAGCTCTCACCCGACATCGAGGTCCGCGCGCATGTCCGCGACGCCGCGCGGGTTGCCCGCGGGCAGCAGGTGTTGACGATCTCAGGGCCCGCGCGCGCCATTCTCACGTCGGAGCGGACCGCGCTGAACTTCATCGGCCGCCTGTCGGGAATTGCGACACTCACGGCCGACTACGTCGCGCGCACCGAAGGCACGAAAATGCGCATCTGCTGCACGCGGAAGACCACGCCGGGATTGCGAGCGCTGGAGAAATATGCCGTGCGCTGCGGCGGCGGGTTCAATCACCGCTTCGGCCTCGACGATGCGATCCTGATCAAGGACAACCACATCGCGGTCGCCGGCGGCATCCGCCCCGTGCTGGAGCGCGCCCGCGCTCATGCCGGCCATCTCGTCAAGATCGAGATCGAGGTGGACACGCTTGCGCAACTGCGCGAGGTGCTGGCCACCGGACTGGCCGACGCGGTGCTGCTCGACAACATGGATACCGCGACGTTGCGCGAGGCGGTGAGGCTCACCGAGGGCCGCCTCAAGCTGGAGGCGTCCGGCGGCGTCACGCTGGACTCGATCGCGGCGATCGCGGCCACCGGCGTCGACTACGCTTCTGCCGGCGCGCTGACGCATTCGGCGCCGAATTTCGACTGCGCGCTGGACATCGAGGCGTGATGGTCCTTGCCTCTCCCCGCAAGCGGGGCGAGGTAAGAGAACTACCGCCGCTCGCCCATCTCCGCGGAACTCTTGGCTTCCTGCGCGAGTTCGGCGGAGAGCGCCGCGGTCTGCGCGGGCGTGCCCCAGCTCGGCTCCTCGCTGCCGTCGCCCCAGTTGCGCGGCCGATAGAAGGTGTGCACGCCGGTCTTGTACATCTTCTTCATCTCGGCGACCCAGGACGGGCGCACCCAATAGGCGTGGTAGTGCGTCGACTTGCCGACCTCGGGCAGCCAGATCTGGCCATCGAGCATCGCTTTCGAAATCTTCTTGGCGCGCTCCCACATCTCGGGCTCGCGGATCACGTCCGGATTGTTGTCGCAGGCAAAGGTGAACTGGCAGGC
Organism: Bradyrhizobium sp. DN3; assembly: GCF_041357655.1. NCBI lineage: Bacteria > Pseudomonadati > Pseudomonadota > Alphaproteobacteria > Hyphomicrobiales > Nitrobacteraceae > Bradyrhizobium > Bradyrhizobium sp. DN3. The sequence goes on from NZ_JAULLN010000001.1 coordinate 659,468, forward strand.
GAAATGGCGGTACTTGTTCTGGTAGACGACGCCGCACACGGTGTCGGGATATTTGCCGGAGAAGACGCGGTTCATCACGACCTGCGCCACCGCGATCTGGCCGCGCACGGCCTCGCCGCGCGATTCGAAATACACCGCCTCGGCAAGGCACTTCTCGGACTTGGCGCGCGACTTGTCGTCGAGCGCGAGCCGCTCCGCCGGCGATCTGGCGCGCTGGTTGTCGGCGTTGACCTCGCCCTTCGGCGCGACGCTCTCGCCGCTTTCGATGTCCTTGGCAATCTCCGCTGTCGGCGGCGACAGCGAGGCCGTCACCTTCATGTCGGGATCAGGCATCACGATCAGCGGCTCGGCCCCGGGCTGCCAGCTCTCGATGCTTTCGAGATTGCCGCCGAGCGAGGAGCTGCCGAAGAACAGGTTCGACGTCTTGACGGTGAAGGGATCGCGCGCCGGCGGGGCCGGCGCGGTGGCCTGCTTCAGCTCGTCGAGCGGCTGCACCGCGAACGCGCGCGCGGCATCGCTCGCCTGCGGCGCGTTGGTATATTGCGGCAGCGGCGGCGCACGCAGCGCTTCCTGGAGCTCGGGATCGAGCGCGGCCGCGGACTCCGGCGACATCGGCTGCGGTAACGCGGCGGTCTTGGCACCAAACACGGAGCTGTTCGACGTCGCCGGATCTTCCTGCGCGGGCGCTGCCGGCGGCGCAGCCGCATCGGGAGACGTCGTCGGCGTCACGATCGCGAGACGATCACCCTTCATGGAGCGATCGACCTTGGGAAAATCGGCGGCCTGGTAGCGCGGCGGCGCCTGCAGCGCCGGATTGCGGCTGATCGCGCCGGTGACGTCGCGGCCATCGATGCTGGCAAGGCGAACCATCGCGCTCTGCGGAACCGAGGTGCCGATCGGCCGGGAAAAACTGTAGGTGGCGAGCTGGATCGAGGACGCCGCGGAATACACCTGCTTCTGCCACCGCTCGGCGACGCCGGGCTGGCGCGCCAGCAGCGAGGCAATGTCCTGATAGCCGGTCTCTCTCGGCATCAATGCGAAGATGCAGAGACCGATGCCGAAGGACGCGAACCGCGCGCCCTTCGGATGGTTACGCAACACTGACATCGATACGCTCACGCTACGCTTACGCCAGAAAAATCGGACCGCAGTACGTCCGTGCAATTCGATCTTTATCGTAAGTATCTAATTTAGGTTGCCGGAGCGTTAATCGACGTTGCGCGCACGGCACACTCAAGCGAACACAGGTGTTTTCACGGGGTGATCGCGCGTGTTGGTAAATGCCGAGCGAGGTGAAGCGGTAAACAATGGGTCAACGCAAATGGTGAAGGAACTCTTGCACGCACGTATCATTACGGGACGTGTGATGAGTTCCGTTGTTGGCGTTTGCGCAAAGCGTTTCCTCATAACCGGTGTCATGCCCCGCGAAAGCGGGGCATCCAGTACGCCGCGGCTTCTCGATTCAGACACTGCCGTCTCGGCGTACTGGATCGCCCGGTCAAGCCAGGCGATGACAGTGAGTGTGTGGCGCGAGGCGCATGCAACACGATCGTCATTGCGAGGAGCACTTGCGACGAAGCAATCCAGAATCGTTCCGCGGAAGGACTCTGGATTGCTTCGCTGCGCTCGCAATGACGGTGTGGATACAGCACGGCGCAAAATGAAAGAGGCGGGGTTGGGCCCCGCCTCTTCGCATTCAACATTTGACCTCGTTGCTTACGCCTGGCTCGCGATCTCCTTGCCGAGCGCGGCTTGCGCGGCGGCGAGGCGGGCGATCGGTACGCGGTAGGGCGAGCACGACACGTAATCGAGGCCGATGTGGTGGCAGAAGGCGACAGAGGCGGGATCGCCGCCGTGCTCGCCGCAGATGCCGACCTTGAGAGAGGCCCGCGTCTTGCGGCCGCGCGCGACGCCGATCTTGACGAGCTCACCGACGCCTTCCTGGTCGAGCGCGATGAAGGGATCGACCGAGAGGATACCCTTCGCAACGTACGGACCGAGGAAGCTCGCCGCGTCGTCGCGGCTGATGCCGTAGGTGGTCTGCGTGAGATCGTTGGTGCCGAACGAGAAGAACTCGGCGGACTGCGCGATCTCGGCCGCGAGCAGGCAGGCGCGCGGCAGCTCGATCATGGTGCCGACCTGATAGGCGAGCTTCGTATTGGTCTCGCGCATCACCGCCTGTGCGGTGGCATCGATCCGCGCCTTGACGAGGTCGAGCTCGGCCTTGGTCGCGATCAGCGGCACCATCACCTCGAGACCGACGGCCTTGCCGGTGCGCTTCTGCGCCTCGACCGCCGCCTCGAAGATCGCACGCGCCTGCATCTCGGCGATTTCAGGATAGGCGATCGCGATACGGCAGCCGCGGAAGCCGAGCATCGGATTGAACTCCGAGAGCTCGCGGGCGCGGTCGGCGAGGCGCCGCGGGTCGGTGTTCATGGCGCGCGCCACTTCCTCGACCTCGGCATGGGTGTGCGGCAGGAACTCGTGCAGCGGCGGATCGAGCAGGCGGATCGTGACGGGCAGGCCCTTCATGATCTCGAACAGCTCGACGAAGTCGGCGCGCTGCATCGGCAGCAACTTTGCGAGCGCGGCACGGCGCGACTGCTCGTCCTCGGAGAGGATCATCTCGCGCACCGTGCGGATGCGCGTCTCCTCGAAGAACATGTGCTCGGTGCGGCACAGGCCGATGCCTTCCGCGCCGAACTTGATCGCGGTGTGCGCGTCCTCCGGCGTATCGGCATTGACCCGCACGCCGATCTTGCGGACCTGGTCGGCCCAGTTCATCAGCGTGCCGAACTCGCCGGACAGCTCCGGCTCGATCATCGGCATGCGCCCCGCGAGCACCTGGCCGAGCGAGCCGTCGATGGTGATGACGTCGCCGGTCTTGAAGGTGCGCGAGCCGATGCTCATGGTGCCGCGGCCGTAATCGACGCGGATGGTGCCGCAGCCGGAGACGCAGGGCTTGCCCATGCCGCGCGCGACCACCGCCGCGTGCGAGGTCATGCCGCCGCGCGTGGTCAAGATGCCTTCTGCGGCATGCATGCCGTGGATGTCTTCCGGGCTGGTCTCGATGCGGACTAGGATCACCTTGCGTCCGTCGGCCTGAAGCTTGGCCGCTTCATCCGAGGAGAACACGATCTCGCCGGAGGCAGCGCCGGGCGAGGCCGGCAGGCCGGTTGCGATCACGTCGCGCTTGGCGTTGGGATCGATGGTCGGATGCAAGAGCTGGTCGAGCGAAGCCGGATCGATGCGCGTCACCGCTTCCTTCTTCGAGATCAGACCTTCATTGGCGAGCTCGACCGCGATGCGCAGCGCTGCTTTCGCAGTTCGCTTGCCGCCGCGGGTCTGGAGCATCCAGAGCTTGCCCTGCTCTACCGTGAACTCCATGTCCTGCATGTCGCGGTAGTGCTTCTCGAGCAGCGTGTAGATCCGCGTCAGCTCCTTGAAGGCCTCCGGCATCGCCGATTCCATCGACGCCTTGTCGGAGCCCGATTCCTTGCGCGCCTCCTCGGTGATGTCCTGCGGCGTGCGAATGCCCGCCACCACGTCCTCGCCTTGCGCGTTGATCAGGAACTCGCCGTAGAGCTTGCTCTCGCCGGTCGAAGGGTTGCGTGTGAAGGCAACGCCCGTTGCGGAGGTCTCACCCATGTTGCCGAACACCATGGCCTGCACGTTGACCGCGGTGCCCCAGGATTCCGGAATGTCGTGCAGCTTGCGGTAGGTCACCGCGCGCGTGTTCATCCAGGAGGAAAACACAGCACCGATCGCGCCCCAGAGCTGGTCGTGCGGATCCTGCGGGAAGTCCTTGCCGGTCTCGCGCGCGACCGCGTCCTTGTACTTGCCGACCAGCTCGACCCAATCGTCGGCGGACAGATCGGTGTCGAGCGTGTAGCCCTGGCCGTCCTTGAAGGTGTCGAGGATTTCCTCGAAATGATGATGCTCGAAGCCGAGCACCACGTCCGAATACATGGTGATGAAGCGGCGATAGCTGTCATAGGCAAAGCGGCGGTCACCCGACAGCTCGGCCAGCGCTTCCACGGTCTGGTCGTTGAGGCCGAGATTGAGCACGGTGTCCATCATGCCCGGCATCGAGGCGCGCGCGCCGGAGCGCACGGAGACGAGCAGCGGGTTCTTGGTGTCGCCGAACACCTTGCCGGTCAACTTGCCGACATGATCCAGCGCCTTCTCAACCTGAGACTGCAGTTCCTTCGGATAGGTTTTGTCGTGTGCGTAGAAATAGGTGCAGACCGAGGTCGGGATGGTGAAGCCCGGAGGGACCGGCAGGCCCAGATTGGCCATCTCGGCGAGGTTGGCGCCCTTGCCGCCGAGCAGGTCACGCATTTCCGAGCGGCCCTCGGCCTTGCCGTCACCGAATGTGAATACCCATTTGCCGGCCTTGGCCGCTGCTGGCGCCGCTTTCGCGGGCGTAGCCTTCTTCGGTGCGGGCTTCGCAGCGACCTTCGGCAGAGCCGCCTTGGTCACAGCCTTTGCCGCCGGCTTTGCGGCGGATTTGGCAGCGGGCTTGGCGACCGGCTTCGGCGCTCTCTTGGCCAGCGCCTTGCGGGCCGGCGGCGCGGCCTTCGCCGCGGCGGAGGACTTTGATTTCGCTGGGATTTTCGCTGGCATTTTCTTCGGCTTCGAAGCGGCTTTGGCCATAGCTTGCACACAACCTGCGAGAGGAATGGGAAATCGCGGGCCTTACACCATTTTGGGCGGGCCCGCGCAAGACGGACAGTTCCGAAAAGTGAACGCCTAGAGGTGGAGCCACTTCAGGAGCCCGAGCCCGATCGCGCCATTCACGATGAGGAAGATCGCGACGATCAGATTGAGGAGTCGCGGCATGATCAGGATGAGCACGCCCGCAATCAACGACAGGATCGGCGAAATGTGGGCGACGGTGATGTGCATGAATTATCTTTCTGTGGAGGTGGACGAATCGCGGGCGGATCATAGCGGTCCCGGTTCCGCGAGTAGAGACGCGTAAGACCGATGCGAGTTCCCGGCTTCGCGAAAACTGCCCGAAATTGCCGCGGATACGGCAGGCCCTTTCCCGGAACATTGCGAAGTCGCATGCATTGGCAACCGACTGCGCCACTGGCGCTTGCCGAACATCACTTCGAAGGAGTTGCCCATGCGAAACAGGATTCTTGCCCTCGCGGCGCTGTGCGTTGCGATCGGCTCGCCCCTCGCGGCACAGGCGCAAAGCGATGTCACGGTGGGACGCGCGCCCGCCGTGGTCGACAGCAGCCCGACCATTGCGGCCGACCAGCGGCTGGCCTTCCGCGACTATGTCGTCGAACAACGTGTGCCGCCGTTCCGTATCCCGGATCGCGTGGTGGTCGGCGCCATCTTACCCGAGAGCGGCATCACCTATTATGACGTGCCGCAACGTTTCGGCGCCACCACCTATCGCTACACCGTCGTGAACGGCGAGACCGTGCTGGTCGAGCCGCGCTCGCGCCGCATCGTCGAGGTGCTGAACTGAGATCGACGACCTGAGATCGACTAGATGTCCGGCGCGCCACATCAGGCTGGCGCGAGCAGTGTTAATCGGACATCAGGCCCCGCCCGGTCCTCCCCCCGCCGGGTGGGGCTTTTTTGTGCCACAGCAATAGCTGTCATTCCGGGACACGCCGAAGGCGTGGACCCGGAATCCATCGGGCCGCAGCGCATGAGGATGAATGGATTCCGGGGCTCGCGCTCCGCGCGCCCCGGAATGACAGGCTCCTGCGCGATCAATCCTGGATCTTCGAGAAATCCGCCACCGCACGCGTGGCGCTGCGGATCTCGTTCAGCAGCTTCAGGCGGTTCTCGCGCACCTTCGCATCGTCGTCATTGACGCGAACCTTGTCGAAGAACGCGTCGACCGGCGAACGCAGTTTCGCCATCGCGCTCATCGCGGCGGCAAAGTCTTCCTTGGCGACGGCAGAGTTCGCCTCCGCCTTGACCTCGCCGATCGCCCTCGCCAGCGCCTTTTCCTCGTTGAGGCTGTAAAGCGCCGCATCCGGCGCGCCGTCGAACGTGCGCTTGTCCTTCTTCTCCTCGATCGAGAGGATGTTGCTGGCGCGCTTGGTGCCGGCGAGCAGGTTCTTGCCGTCGTCACTGTCGAGAAACTTGCCGAGCGCCTCGACGCGGCGCACGATCATCAGGAGATCATCCTGACCGCCGAGTGCGAACACGGCGTCGACGAGATCGTGACGCGCGCCCTGCTCGCGGAGCTGGACCTTGAGGCGATCGGCAAAGAAGGCGAGGAGATCGCTCGGAAGCTTTTGCGCATCGGCCGGCTTGACCGACAAACCGGCGAGTGCGGACGCCGCCACCTTCATGAGCGACAAACGCAGCGCGTTCTCGGCAATCAACCTGATCACCCCGAGAGCAGCTCTCCGCAGCGCATACGGATCCTTGCTGCCCGTCGGCTTCTCATCGATGGCCCAGAAGCCAACCAGTGTATCGATCTTGTCGGCGAGCGCCACAGCAACGCTGACCGGATCTGTCGGCACGCGATCGGCAGGTCCTTGCGGCTTGTAGTGCTCCTCGCAGGCGGCAGCGACCGAAGCGTCCTCGCCCTGCGCCAACGCATAGTACTTGCCCATCAGGCCCTGCACTTCCGGGAATTCGCCGACGACTTCGGTCAGCAAATCCGCTTTCGCGAGCTGCGCGGCGCGCGTGGCCTTGCCACCATCGGCGTCGACCAGCGGCGCGATCTCGGCGGCAAGGCGCTCGATGCGCTTGATGCGCGCGGCCTGCGTGCCGAGCTTCTCATGGAACACGATCTGCTCGAACTTCGGCAGCCGGTCCTCGAGCTTGGTCTTCAGATCGGTCTCGTAGAAGAATTTTGCATCGCTGAGCCGCGCGCGGATCACGCGCTCGTTGCCGCCGATGATGGTCTTGCCGCCATCGGTGGCCTCGATGTTGGCGATCAGGATGAACTTGTTGGCGAGCTTGCCCGTCTTGGGGTCGCGCACCACGAAGCACTTCTGGTTGTTGCGGATGGTGGCGCGGATGACTTCCGCGGGCGTCGTCAAGAATTCCGGCTCGAACGAGCCCATCAGCACGACCGGCCATTCGACGAGGCCTGCGACCTCGTCGAGCAGGTTCTGGTCCTCGACAAGCTCGAACCCTTGCGCAAACGCGAGCTGCTTGGCGTCGGTGAGGATCGCATCCTTGCGGCGCTCAGGGTCGAGCACGACCTTCGCGGCGAGCAGCTTTGCTTCGTAGTCCTCGAAGCGACGCACGGAAATAGCCGCGGGTGCGAGGAAGCGATGGCCGTAAGTGGTCTGGCCGGCCTCGATGCCGTCGACCGAGAATTTCACGACGTCAGGCTCTTCGGTCTCGAGCCCGAAGGTCGCGGTGATCGCGTGCAGCGGCCGCACCCAGTTCAGCGAACCCGATTTGCCCGAACGCGCGCCCCAGCGCATCGATTTCGGCCAGGGGAAGGTGCGGATGATCACCGGCAGAATCTCGGCGAGCACGTCGATCGCGTCGCGGCCGGGCTTCTCGATCAGCGCGATGTAGAAGTCGCCCTTGGGATCGCGCTGGATCTTGGCTTCCTCGAGCGAAGTCAAACCCGTCGCCTTGAGAAAACCCTGCACGGCCGCATCGGGCGCGCCGATCTTCGGTCCGCGGCGTTCGGTCTTGAGGTCCGGTTGGCGCGCAGGGATGCCGTGCACAGTCAGCGCAATGCGGCGCGGCGTCGCGAACGCCTTGGCGCCCTCGTAGACGAGACCTTCGGCGACCAGCTTGTCGGTGACCAGGCGGCGCAGATCGTCGGCCGCCTTGGCCTGCATGCGCGCGGGGATTTCTTCCGAGAACAGTTCAAGCAAAAGATCGGGCATCAGGCCGCTCCGCCCGCTTCAGTGTGGATCCAGGCTTCGCCACAGGCCTTGGCCAGCTCGCGCACCCGCAAAATGTAGCTCTGCCGCTCGGTCACCGAGATCACGCCGCGCGCATCGAGCAGGTTGAAGACATGGCTCGCCTTGATGCACTGGTCATAAGCCGGCAGCGCCATCAGATGCTGCTTGCTGTTGCCGCCTTCGCGCCAGCCTGCGTCGAGATATTTCCTGCAGGCCGCTTCCGCCATCTTGAACTGCTCGAACAGCATCGCAGTGTCGGCGTATTCAAAATTGTGCCGCGAATATTCCTGCTCGGCTTGCAGGAACACATCGCCATAGGTGACCATGGCGTCGCCGTCGCGGCCGTTGAAGTTGAGGTCATAGACGCGATCGACGCCCTGCACATACATCGCAAGGCGCTCGAGCCCGTAGGTGAGCTCGCCCGCCACCGGCGCGCATTCGAAGCCCGCGACCTGCTGGAAATAAGTGAACTGGCTGACTTCCATGCCGTCGCACCAGCATTCCCAGCCGAGGCCCCAGGCGCCCAGCGTCGGGCTCTCCCAATCGTCCTCGACGAAGCGGATGTCGTGCACGGCGGAATCGATGCCGATCGCGGCGAGCGACTTCAGGTACAGCTCCTGAAGGTTCGGCGGCGACGGCTTCATGATCACCTGGAACTGGTAGTAGTGCTGCATCCGGTTCGGGTTCTCGCCGTAGCGGCCGTCCTTGGGCCGGCGCGAGGGCTGCACATAGGCCGCGTTCCAAGGCTTCGGCCCGAGTGCGCGCAGGGTGGTCGCCGGATGGAAGGTGCCCGCGCCCATCTCCATGTCGTAGGGCTGCAGGATCACGCAGCCCTGCTCGGCCCAGAACCGCTGGAGCGCGAGGATGAAGCCCTGGAACGAGCGTTCCGGGCGCATATGGGCGGGCAATGAGGCGTCCATCGTCAGATCAGGCTCTCGCGGGGGGTTTGAATCGCGCGGGACCGTATCGACGGCGGGGATGGGAATCAAGGCGAAGGGGACTTTCTTACCTCTCCCGCCTGCGGGAGAGGTCGGCGCGAAGCGCCGGGTGAGGGCTTTCTCCTCTTGGGGTTTCTCGCTTGTCGAGAGACCTCTTCCCCAGCCCTCCCCCGCAAGCGGGAGAGGGGCCGCACCTTGCGCGCGGGAAGAGCTACCCCGGCCGGTAAGCTCCGGTCACGGGGTCACGTTTCAGCGTCTGGATGTCCCCCATAGGGGCGGCCTCGGTGACGCGCGACAGGCGCATCTCCTCCAGCTCCTGGTTGATCCGGACAGCGGTCTTGTAGGCCCAGCGGACCACGGCAAGCCCGCCCAGGACGCCCGCGAAAGCGACGAACGGCGGCATCGGTCGATCCTTGTCTAGTGCTCAGCCCCCACGCGCATTGTTGCGCAGATGGACCTGCACCGCAATCGGAGCGTCGAGGGGCCAAATGGCGCGGGAGCGCGAGCCCTAGAACCCGAATTTCGCCCAAATCGCCCGCGTCTCGACCGCCGAGATCAGCTCGTCCGGCAGGCTGGCCATTGATTCCAGGGCCGAAAGCTGCCCCGCGCCGGGCGCTTTCCGGCCCAGAAGGCCGGAGAGGAGCCCGGTCGGCTGCGCGATCACAGGGGTGAGAACCTTCTCGCCGTAGCGGGCACGAAGAGTTGAGCGGAGATCGCCGATGCCGTCGGCGAGCCCCAGCGCGATCGCGCTCTCGCCGGCCCAGTATTCTCCCGTGAACAGGGTGTCGTCCGCGCCATTCAGCCGCGCACCGCGGCTCTCCTTCACCAGGGCAATGAAGATCTGGTGGATCTCGCGCTGGATCGCCTTCAGCTTGGCGACGTCATCCGGGTTTTCCGGCAGGAACGGGTCGAGCATCGCCTTGTGGGCGCCGGCCGTGTAGAGGCGCCGCTCGACGCCGAGCCGCCTGATCGCCTCCTGGAAACCAAAACTGCCACCGACCACGCCGATCGAGCCGAGGATCGAAGAGGGATCGCAGATGATCTCATCGCCGGCACAGGCGATCATGTAGCCGCCCGAGGCCGCGACGTCCTCGACGAAGACCAGCACGGGCAGCTTCTTCTCCGCCGCGAGCTGCTTGATGCGCAGGTAGATCTGGCGCGACTGCACCGGCGAGCCGCCGGGCGAATTGATCACCAGCGCCACCGCCTTGGCGTTCCGATACGAAAACGCCCGCTCCAGCACCCGGGCGACGGTCGCGAGCGTCATGCCCGGACGCAGCGGCGTCACTGCGCCGATCACGCCGGATAGCCGCACCACCGGCACGATTGCCGCGCCGGGCCGGAAACGCGCCGGCAGATATTGCATGAGCTTGTCGGCCAGGCCGGAACTCTCACGATCGTTCAATTGTTCGGCCATGCCGTTACCTCTGCTTAACCATTTCTTATCACGCGACTGTCATTGGAAGTGCCTGGAACGTGTTTTGCAGATTTTCCGTTGGGAGGCTGCAATGCGGCAGCGGAGAACACCATGAAAATCTATTTGCTGATGCTGCTGATCGGTGCGCTATTCATGGCGATCCGTCTGACGACGCCGCAGGAGCAGCAGTCGGAATCGCTTCCGCAGTAAGGCCGTCACGGCTCCGCCAGCGGCAACACCGCCCTCCCCTCCAGAATCTCCTTCACCTCTTTTTTAGGCACGCCTGACTCGTCGTTGAGCATGAGGCCCGGCAGCAGTCGCGCCGGCGCCCGGCCGCCTTTGACCGCGCGCACCAGCACCCGGATCGCGGGCCGTCCGGCTTCCCCATGCACCGGAAGAATCGACAGGCTGCCGAAGCCGCGTGACAGCGCTGTCAGGATGTCGGCGATCCCATCCGCCCGCCAGATCAATGTCAGCACGCCATTCGATCGCAGGATGCGCCGCGCCGCATGCACCCATGCATTCAGCGTCTCCTCGCTCGCGACATGAGCGGTGTGACGCGCCTGATCCGGCGACCCGCGATGCCGAGCCGGATCGTTGAAAGGCGGGTTCATCAGCACCACGTCGACGCTGTCGGGCACGAGCCCATGTGCCGCAAACGCCTGGGCATCGGCCGTGACGTCGAGCACGATCGCCTCGGCGGCAATTCCATTCGCCGCGGCGTTGGCCCGCGCAAGCTCCGCCAGCTTCGGATCGATCTCGACCAAGCTGAGGTTGATCCCCGCCACGCGCCGGGCGAGCGCGAGGCCCGCTGCGCCGATGCCGGCGCCGAGATCGACCACGCGATCGCCTGCCCTGGCCTCGGTCGCCGCGGCGAGCAGGATGGCGTCGTGCCCGGCACGATGGCCGGACCGCTTCTGCTTCAGGCGCAATTGCCCGCCGAGAAAGGCGTCCTCGGTGATGTCTGCTGAGGCCTCAATCATCGCCGCGCAGTTCGTGGCTGAGGCCGGCCTCGGTGAGGAGCTGGCGGGCCTCGAGGGCGTCGTCCTCATGGACCAGGATCCGCCGCGGCAAAATGCCGAGCGAGCCCTCGATGATGCTCATGTTCTGGTCCAGCACCAGATGATGGATGTTGGCACCGTCGAGCAGCGCGCCAATCGCCGACACCAGCACCATGTCGTTGGTCCGAACCAGTTCACGCAAAACGCAGGTCTCCTGCCTGAAAAAGGGGATAGCGGCAAATGTCAATGGTTCCGCGGCACTTGCCGCATCCGCCGCCAGTTTCTATTGTCTTTCCATCAGAATAGCCCTTCCGGGGCAAATATTGGAGACCGGCGTGGCCGTCATCGTACCTTTCGAAACTCCCGGCGCGTCGATCGAAGAGCTCGTTGCCCTTGTCGCCGGTGACATGGAGCGCGTCAACGCCACGATCCTGTCACGGACCGGTTCGGATGTGACCATGATCCCGGAGGTCGCCAATCATCTGATCTCCTCCGGGGGAAAACGCCTGCGGCCGATGCTGACGCTCGCCATGGCCAACCTCGCCGGCTACACCGGTGACGGCCACATCAAGCTCGCCGCCTCCGTCGAGTTCATGCACACCGCGACCCTGCTCCACGACGACGTCGTCGACGAGAGCGAGATGCGCCGCGGCAAGCTGTCGGCGCGCATGCTCTGGGGCAACGAGGCGAGCGTGCTGGTCGGTGACTTCCTGCTCGGCCAGGCTTTTCGCATGATGGTGGAGGTCGGCTCGCTGCGCGCGCTCGACATCCTCTCCGCGGCCGCTGCCACCATCGCCGAGGGCGAGGTGATGCAGCTCGCGGCTGCCAAGAACACCGCGACCACCGAGGACGAATATCTCGCCGTGATCCGCGGCAAGACCGCCGAGCTGTTCGCGGCCGCCTGCGAGGTCGGCCCTGTCATCGCTAACCGCCCGAAGGCGGAGCAGACCGCCTGCCGCTCGGTCGGCATGAATCTCGGCATCGCCTTCCAGCTCGTCGATGACGTGCTCGACTATGGTGGCAAGAGCGCCAAGCTCGGCAAGAATACCGGCGACGATTTCCGCGAGGGTAAGATCACCCTGCCGGTCGTGCTCGCCTTCCGCCGCGGCAACGACACCGAGCGCGCCTTCTGGATCCGGGCACTGGAGCGCGGCGAGATCGGCGATTCCGATCTCGACCACGCCATCGGCCTGATGAACAAGCACCGCACCCTCGAGGACACGCTGAGCCGCGCCCAGCACTACGGCGCCATGGCGGTCGACGCACTGGCACTGTTCCCCTCTTCGCCGATGAAGAGCGCGCTGGAGCAGGTCGTGGCGTTCTGTTTGGCGCGGTCGCATTAGGCGCGCCTCTACGGCACACACCGGCGACACCGGTGAGATCGCCCACCGCTGCCTCCACCATCGTCATTGCGAGCGCAGCGAAGCAATCCAGAATCCCTCTGCGGAAATAGTCTGGATTGCTTCGCTCCGCTCGCAATGACGGCGTGTGGCGCACGACCATCTTGCGCCAACTCGCATTTCAACTCACCCCACAGCCCCGCGGTCGCGCCGCTTCCTGACCGGCCCCCACGCGCACTCACCTAGTCACTTGCATTTTGCAAGTTACGCACTTACCTTCCCGCCATGCAGCCCAAATCCCCCTCCATCCTGGAATGCCCGGTTGGCCGCGCCGTGGAGACGGTCGGCGAATGGTGGAGCATCCTGATCCTGCGCGATGCGTTTCAGGGCGCGACGAAGTTCGACGAATTTTCGCAAAGCCTCGGCATCGCGCCGAACATCCTGTCGCGGCGGCTCGCCCATCTCACCGAGAGCGGCATGTTCGTTCGCCGCCGCTATCATGAGCGGCCGCCGCGCTACGAATATGTGCTGACGGATAAGGCGCGGGATTTCTTTCCCGTGATCGTGGCGCTGCTCGCCTGGGGCAACAAGCATCTCGCGCCCAAGGGCGAGTCCATCCTGCTGGCGAACCGGAGCGACGTTCGCCCCTTCGATCCGGTCGTGGTCGACGCCGCCGACATGCGTCCGATCACGCTCACCAATGCAGTCGTCATCGCAGGTCCCCGCGCCAGCCGCGGGATGCGTGCGCGGCTCGCTTCGCTCAAGGCCATGAACCCGGCCGTCGCGCCGGCTGGAGACTGACATGCGTCGTATCGTCGTGACCGGAATGGGCGCGGTGTCGCCGCTTGGCTGTGGTGTCGAACTGTCCTGGCGCCGGCTGCTCGCCGGCCAAAGCGGGCTGCGCCCGCTGCCGGAATGGGCACAGGTACTGCCGGCGCGCATTGCCGGGCTCGTGCCCGACAGGGCCGATGACGCCGAAGGCGGCTTCGATCCCGCACAGGCGGCCGCGCCAAAAGACCAGCGCAAGATGGACCGCTTCATCCTGTTCGCGCTGCTCGCCACCGCAGAAGCGGTGACGCAAGCCAAATGGATGCCGCAAGACGCAGCGGCGCAGGAACGGACCGCGACGATCATCGCCTCCGGCGTCGGCGGCTTTCCGGCGATGGCAGAGGCGGTGCGCATCACCGAGCAGCGCGGCGCCCGCCGGCTCTCGCCGTTCACGATCCCTTCGTTCCTCGCCAATCTCGCCGCGGGTCACGTCTCGATCAAATACGGCTACAAGGGTGCGCTGGGGACACCGGTCACCGCCTGCGCCGCCGGCGTGCAGGCTATCGGCGATGCCGCGCGCATGATCCGCGCTGGTGAGATCGATGTCGCGATCTGTGGCGGTGCGGAGGCCTGTATCGATATCGTCAGCCTCGGTGGCTTTGCGGCAGCACGTGCGCTGTCGAGCGGCTTCAACGACGAGCCCGCGCGCGCCTCACGCCCGTTCGATCGCGACCGCGACGGGTTTGTGATGGGCGAAGGCGCCGGCATCCTGGTGATCGAGACGCTGGAGCATGCGCTGGCGCGCGGCGCGGCGCCGATCGCGGAGATCGTCGGCTACGGCACGACGGCGGATGCCTATCACATGACGTCGGGTCCGCCCGATGGCGATGGCGCCCGCCGCGCCATGGAGATCGCGCTTCGGCAGGCGGACCTTGCGCCCGCAGATTTGCAGCACCTGAACGCGCATGCGACCTCGACGCCGGCCGGCGACGAGAGCGAGCTTGGTGCAGTCGGCGCGCTGTTCGGCCGCAGCCGCGGCATCGCGGTGAGCGCGACCAAATCGGCCACCGGCCATCTGCTCGGCGCCGCCGGCGGTCTCGAGGCGATCTTCACGGTGCTCGCTTTGCGCGACCAGATCGCGCCGCCGACACTCAATCTCGAAAACCCGGATCCTGGCGCTGATGGCATCGACATCGTCTCCGGCGCAGCGCGGCCGATGCCGATGCAGAATGCCATCTCAAACGGCTTCGGCTTTGGCGGGGTCAATGCCAGCGTGATCTTCCGCCGGATGGGCTAAACGAGGGGCCTTGCAATCGCGTCAGGCTTCGTTACCAAGACAGCATGATCACGACGAATTTCTGGCTGTTCCTCGCCGCCGCTTGTCTCATTGCCGCCATTCCCGGCCCTGGCATCTTCTATGTCGCGGCACGAACCTTGTCGGAAGGACGCATCAGCGGTTTCGCATCGACCGCGGGCACGGCGCTGGGCGGGCTGGTTCATGTGGTCGCGGGCAGCCTCGGCATCTCCGCGATCATCCTGGCCAGCGCCGAACTGTTCGCGGCCGTAAAATTCGTCGGCGCGGTCTATCTGATCTGGCTCGGCATCAAGACGTTTCGCAGCGCCGGCCGGACGCTGTCGCTCGAGAGCGAACCCGTCGGTGACCGGCGCGCATTCCGCGACGGCGTGCTGGTGGAGGCGCTGAACCCGAAGACCGCCGCGTTCTTCCTCGCCTTCATTCCGCAATTCCTGGATCCCGCGGGATCGAACCCCACGGCGCAATTCATCGTGCTCGGTTCGATCTCGGTCGCGCTGAACACGCTCGCCGATGTGGTGGTGGTGCTCATGGCATCAGCGACGCGCACGCAGCTGATCGGAAGGCCGCATCTGATGCGGCGCCTGACGCAAGGCTCAGGCGTCTTCATCGCCGGCCTCGGCCTGTCGCTCGCACTGGCGCGGCGGCCGGCAAATGGCTAGCGCCCCGCAAAGCCACTATTATGAATCGCACGGGCTGCGGCTGCATTATGCCGATTGGGGCAATGACGGCGCGCCCGTCGCCATCCTGGTCCATGGCGGCCGCGATCATGGCCGGAGCTGGGACGTCATCGCAGAATCGTTGCGGCCGCATTTCCACGTGCTCGCGCCCGACCTGCGCGGACACGGCGATTCCGATTGGACCCGAGGCGGCAGCTACGCGCTGACGGAATATGTGTACGATCTTGCCCAGCTTGTCCGCAACATCGCAGCGCCTCAGGTGACGCTCATCGGCCATTCGATGGGCGGCATGGTCAGCCTGATTTTTTCAGGATCATTCCCCGAGCAGGTCGCGAAACTCGTCGTCCTCGACGGCGTGACCATGTTGCCGGACACGCCGAAACCGCCGGTGCATGAGCGCATCGGCAAATGGATCGCCCGGCTCGACAAACTGCATGACCGCACGCCGCGTCGCTATGCGAGCCTCGAGGCCGCAGCCGCGCAGATGATGCTGCACAACAAGCGCCTCGCCCGCGACCTCGCGCTGCATCTCGCCACGCATGGCGCGCGGCGGAACGAGGACGGCACCTATAGCTGGAAGTTCGATCCCTACCAGCGCGCCAGCGCGCCGCACCGGCTCTGGCCGGACGACCACGTCGCGCTGTGGTCACGCATCGCCTGCCCGACATTGCTGCTCAACGCCGGCGAAAGTTTTCTGGCGGGCGCAAAGGCAGCAGGCCTGGAGCGGTATTTTCAGAACGCGCGCATCGAGACCATCGCCGGCGCGGGACACTGGCTGCAGCATGACAAGCCGCGGGAGGTGTTGGGTGCGATCCGGCGGTTTCTCGGGCTCGACGAGGACGGCGCGAGTTAGCTCCGCTGCCGTAGGGTGGGCAAAGCGAAGCGTGCCCACCACTTTCGTCGCGCAACGTGGATGAACGGTGGGCACGGCGCTATGCGCCTTTGCCCACCCTACGGCAGTCGCGCCTCAGCTCAACGTCCCCGCATGCACCCACCAGCCGGGGTGATCGCGCCGGATCTTTTCGGCGGCCGCATGGGCATCAGCCGGCGCGCCATAGATCGCAAAGCACGTCGCCCCCGAGCCGGACATACGGGCGAGCTTAACGCCGGCGGAATTGCGCAAGGCTTCCAGCACCTCGCCAATGACAGGTTCGATGCGCATTGCGGGCGCTTCGAGGTCGTTGGGGACGGTTTCGAGAACGTCGATCCAGTCCGCGATCGACGCACCCTCCTCCGGCCAGGCCGGAGCGCGGATAACGTCGGTGACGCCGACCAGGAGCTCGCCATAGCGCAGGCCCAGCGCCTTGAACACGTCCTTGGTCGCGACTGGCACGCGCGGATTGACCATGACGCAGGGCATGCTCGGCAACGCGAGCGACAGCAGCTGCTCGCCGACCCCGGTCATGTCGCAAGCGCGCGAGAGGAGACACACCGGCACGTCCGCGCCGGTCGCGAGCGCGACCTTCTGAACGCGGGGATCATCGAGCGACACATCGTTGAGACGCGCCAAGAGCCGCAGCGCCGCCGCGGCATCGGCCGAGCCACCGCCGATGCCGGCTGCAACCGGGAGCACCTTGTCGAGTGCGAAGGCGCCCAGCTTCAGGCCGGGCACAGCCTCCGCGAGAAGCTTGGCGGCCTTGAGCACGAGATTGTCGGCGGTTTCGCCGCAAGCTGCCGCCAGCGGTCCGGTGGTGGTGAGCTTCAGCTCGCCACCCGGCTCCAGTGTCAGCCGGTCGGCGCAGTCGGCAAACGCAACCACGCTTTCAAGATCATGATAGCCGTCGGCACGACGGCCGACGACACGAAGGCTCAAATTGACCTTCGCCCGTCCCTCTTCAATCAACGCCGACATCGGCGACACGCCCCCAACAAACCTCAGCCGCCCTTGCCGTCGTCCTTCTTCTTCTCGGCCTGCGCCGCTGAAGAGTTCGAATTGTCGTCCGAGAGGCCATTGGCGATCTTGGCCTCGATCTTCGGCAGTTCTTCCGGCTCGGGCTTGAGATCGCGCGCATGCGACCACTGGAATTTGGCTTCCAGCGTGCGGCCGACGCGCCAGTAGGCGTCGCCGAGGTGATCGTTGATGGTGGGATCCTCGGGCTTGAGATCGATCGCGCGCTCGAGGTTCTTTACCGCCTCCTCGTAATTGCCGATGCGGTAATAGGCCCAGCCGAGGGAGTCGACGATATAGCCGTCGTCGGGACGCTGCTCGACGGCGCGCTTGATCATCTTCATGCCTTCGTCGAGATTCACGCCCTGGTCGATCCAGGAATAGCCGAGATAGTTGAGGACGTGCGGCTGATCGGGCTGCAGCTCCAGAGCCTTCTTCATGTCGGATTCGGCCTTGGCCCACTGCTTGGAGCGCTCTTCGCAGATGCCGCGATAGTAGTACCAGACGCTGTTGGCCTTATCGTTGCCGGCCGGCAGCACATCGATGCCTTGCGAATAGGTCGCACCGCAATCGCCGAACTTCTTGCGGCCGCGCTCGATGTTGCCGAGCGCCATGATGGCTTCGAGATCCTTGGAATCCTCCGACGTGACGCCCTTGAGGATCTTGATCGCCTCGTCGGTGCGGTCGGCGGAATCGAGGTCAATGGCGAGCTGGATCTGCGCGTTGCGCTTGAGCGGCGAGGACGAGGGCACGCGCTCATAGACCTTGATCGCCATCTGCGGCCGCTTCACCGATTCATAGAGATCGGCGAGCGAGAGCAGCGCCAGCGGATGGCTGGGCTGGAGGTAGAGCGAGAGCTGGAGATAGACCAGCGCTAGATCCTCGCCGCCGCGGCGGGTCAGCGTGGCGCCGATACCGTAGAGCGCTTCGGCGGCGCCGGCTTGCGCGGAATCGACGAGCGGCGGCATCTTCTTGCCGGCCTTGGTCTCGCGCAGGCCTTCCACGATCAGCGGATGGCGGGCGAGCTTCTTGTCGAAAGCCTGGTAGACGGTGGTCGCGGCGGCGGAATCCTTGTTGCGCGACAGCCAGCGCGCATAGGCCTCGGTGACGCGCAGCATGGAATCGTCGAGCTTGTAGGCGCGCTCGAAGCGGGTGCCGGCGTCCTTCTCCTTGCCGGAGAGCTCGAGGATCATGCCAGCATGGAGGTCCTTGAACAACGGATACCATTCCGGGCCGGCCAGCTTGTCGATGGTAGCGACACCGCCCTTGGCGTCGCCCGCACCATAGGCGGCCCAGCCCGACAATAGCGTGGCGACGAGATCGGTGATCGGACCGCGGATCGACTGGTTGATGTTGGTTTGCGCCGTCGTGTACTTCTTCAGCTTGAGATCGTGCACGCCGACGACGAGCCGCGCGACGCGGTTGGTCTTGTCGATGGTGAGGATGCGCTCGGCGAGCTTGACGGCCTCGTCGATGTCGCCATCGGCGACCGAGGAGATGAAGGCGCGGTCGAGCAGTTCGTTGTTCTTCGGATCGGTGCGCAGGGCCGAGCGGTAGAATGCGGCGGCGGAGGAGGCGTCGCGCTCGACGCTGGCGTGGCGGGCGGCGAGATAGCTGCCGGCGCCGGTGAGCGACTTCAGATCGTTCCGGGTCGGAAACTGCGCCGCCGTGTTTTCCGGGTGATCCGGCGTCTGCGCCAGGACCGCGCCGGGGACCGCGACGAACGCGGTGCCCATGAGGGCGATGGCGGCAGCAGTCCAGCGGTTGAAACGATTTGAAAACATCAGGGCTCGCCTTGAGTTGGTAGTGCCTGGGTCTGCAGCAGAGGGCCGTATCGCATGCGAACGCGGCCGGTGGCATCGGGACCCGGAACCGTCAGGCCGACAATGCCGCTTTTGGCGCTTCGCCGCAAGGATTCGGACCGGGCGATCCCCGCCGCACGCCCCAAATCGGTCAGGTGAATCGGCCAAGAGCGCCCCAAGACGCCGCTACTATGGCCTTATCGTGGCCGCGGGCTGCCCCCGCGGCCCGGTTCTCACGCGAACGTGCGTCACATTGCCGGGGTCGCGTAACCTTGGTCCCATCGGCGCTGGCTGCACGTTCCTGGCTTACATTGCCTCGTAATTCGGACCGCCACCGCCCTCCGGGGGAACCCAGGTGATGTTGCCGTTGGGGTCCTTCACGTCGCAGGTTTTGCAGTGGACACAATTCTGGGCGTTGATCTGGAAGCGTGGGCCAGAACCCTCCTCAATCCACTCATAGACGCCGGCCGGGCAATAGCGGTTCGAAGGACCGGCGAACACGTCGTGCTCCGAGGTCTTCTGGAGGTTCATGTCCGAGACCTTCAGATGGATCGGCTGGTCCTCCTCGTGATTGGTGTTGGACAAAAACACCGAGGACAGCTTGTCGAAGGTGATCTTGCCATCCGGCTTCGGGTAGTTCTTCGGCGCGTGGCTCTTGGCCGGATCGAGTGTGGCGCGGTCATGCTTGCGATGCGATTGCGTGCCGAACAGCGACGCGCCGAACAGCGTATTGCACCACATGTCGAAGCCGCCGAGCGCGACGCCGAGCACGGTGCCGAACTTCGACCACAGCGGCTTGACGTTGCGGACCAGGAACAAATCCTTGCCGACCGACGACGTGCGCCAGGCATTCTCGTATTCGACGAGCTCGTCATTGGCGCGCTCGGCGGCGACCGCCGCGGCGACGTGCTCGGCGGCGAGCATGCCGGTGCCCATTGCATTGTGCACGCCCTTGATGCGCGGCACGTTGACGAAGCCGGCTGCGCAGCCGATCAGCGCGCCGCCGGGGAAGCTCAGCTTCGGCACCGACTGATAGCCGCCCTCGGTGATGGCGCGCGCGCCGTAAGCGAGCCGCTTGGCGCCTTCGAAAGTGCCGCGGATCGAGGGATGGGTCTTGAAGCGCTGGAATTCGTCGAACGGCGACAGATAGGGATCGTCGTAATTCAGATGCACGACGAAGCCGACGGCGACGAGATTGTCGTCATAGTGATAGAGGAACGAGCCGCCGCCGGTCTTCATATCGAGCGGCCAGCCAAACGAATGCTGGATCAAGCCCTTCTGGTGCTTGGCGGGATCGATCTGCCAGACCTCCTTGAGGCCGATGCCGAACTTTGGCGGCTCGGCCTTGGCGTCGAGTGCGAATTTGTTGATGAGCTGCTTGGTCAGGCTGCCGCGGGCGCCTTCGGCAAACAGCGTGTACTTGCCGAGCAATTCCATGCCGCGGGTGAAGGAATCTTTCGGCTTGCCGTCGCGGCCGATGCCCATGTCGCCGGTGGCGATGCCCTTGACCTTGCCCTCCTCGTCATAGAGCACTTCGGCCGCCGCAAAGCCCGGATAGATCTCGACGCCGAGCGCCTCGGCCTTGCGCGCCAGCCAGCGGCAGACATTGCCGAGCGAGCCGATGTAGCAGTGATGATTGTCCATCAGCGGCGGCATCATGAAATTCGGCAGCTTGATCGCGCCGGCGCCCATCATCCAGTAGAAGCGGTCGTCCTTCACCTGCGTCTTCAGCGGGCAGTCGGAATCATCGCGCCAGTCCGGGATCAGCTTGTCGAGCCCCGCCGGATCGATCACGGCGCCGGAGAGAATGTGCGCGCCGACCTCGGAGCCCTTCTCCACCACGACCACGTTGAGATCGGCGTTGAGCTGCTTCAGCCGGATCGCAGCCGACAGGCCCGAGGGGCCGGCGCCGACGATGACGACGTCGAATTCCATGGATTCGCGCGGGGGAAGTTCTTCGGTGCTCATCTGATCTCAGCCCTTGAGACGGTCCTTGGTCGATTGCGCCCTCTTGTTTCCGATTTTTCCGGGTAGGACAACCTCGGAATCGCGTTCTGCCGGGATGCAAGGCCGCCCAAGGTGATATAATAGTCAAACTTTCCCATGATCCCCGAACCCGCACCCACCGTCCGCGAGCTTCTCGCCTTCTATCTGGAGGCCGGTGTCGACTGCGCGCTCGCGGAGGAACCGATCGACCGCCTGGCGGAATTAGATGCCCCGCCACCGGCCCCGCGCATGGCAGCGCCGGTCGAGCCATCGCGGCCGGTCGCTGCGCCGACGGTCCTGCGCGGCGAGGCCGCCCCTGCGCCCGACGTCGCGATCGCTTCCGCACGCGAGGCGGCGCGGACCGCGCCGACGCTGGAGGCGCTGCGCGAGCTGATGCAGAGTTTTGAGGGCTGCGCGCTGAAGCATACCGCGACGCGGCTGGTGTTCGCCGACGGCAATCCCAAGGCGCGCATCATGTTGGTCGGCGAGGCGCCCGGGCGCGACGAGGACATCGAGGGATTGCCCTTCGTCGGACGCAGCGGCAAGCTGCTCGACCTCATGATCGGCGCGATCGGGCTCAACCGCACCACCTCCTATATCGCCAACGTCATTCCCTGGCGGCCGCCCGGCAATCGCACCCCGACGCCGCAGGAGACCCAAATCTGCCTGCCCTTCATCCAGCGCCAGATCGAGCTGGTGAATCCGGACGTGCTGGTGACGCTCGGCAATCCCTCGACGCAGACGCTGCTGTCGACGCGCGAAGGCATCATGCGCACCCGCGGCCGCTGGTTCGACTACGACACCGGTCAGCGCACCATCCGCGCGCTGCCGACTTTTCACCCGGCGTACCTGCTCCGCTCACCGTCCTACAAGCGGTTGGCTTGGCAGGATCTGCGCGCGGTCGCAAAGGTGCTGGCGGGCACGTGAGGGGCGGAATGCTCCCTCCCCGTCATTGCGAGCGGAGCGAAGCAATCCAGACTGCCTCCGCGGAAAGACTCTGGATTGCTTCGCTCCGCTCGCAATGACGACGGAGAGACCGCGCTAAGTCCCCTTCGGCCGCACGATGGCCCAGCCGATGCGCAGCAGTTGCTGGCGGCCGTTCACCAGCCATTCGAAGGCGCGCGGGACCTCCGGCACAATCCCCGGGAAGCGCTTGAGGATCTCCGGCGGCGGGGTGCCTGCGGTATCCGCGGCGCGCCAGACCACGACGCCGCCGGTCTCGCTGAACTTGGTCTGATTCATCCACGGCGTGCGCGCCGGGTCGGCGTCGATGAAGAGATGCGGCCGCCCGGAATGCAGCGTGATCAGGCTCGCAAGCTGGGTCTCGCCGGCGACCGCGCGCAGGCGATGGCTGGTGCGGCGGGCGAAGCTCTCGTCGAAGAAATCGGAGATCGCGCGCGCCGGCATCGAGGTCGCGATCTCGCCGGTGCCGGTCCAGGGCATGACCAGGACGGCGAGCGCGACGCCCGCAGCCGGCGCCACGACGGCGGCGGCCCATACCATGCGCAGCATCCGCGCGCGGCGCATCGCGATGAGATCCCCTGCGGCAACCACCACGACAAGCCCGGACATGACGAGCACGACACCGGCGCCACCGGCGGCGGATTCCAGCCCAAGCAGACCGGAGATCAGCACCGCGCCGAGCGGCGGCGCCAGCGCGAAGAAATAGACGAAGTTGCGCGCGAGCGGCTCGACCGGCGGGCGATAGATGATCGGGGCTTCCTCGCCCTTGTCGGCGAACATCCCAGTGTTGAGGAAGGTCAGCGCCGGAATCGCCGCCGCCCCAAGCACGAGCCCGCCGAGCAGCCAGGCTGCGTGCAGGGCGCGGGCGCTAAGCTCCGAAACCTGCGGCAAGGCCGGCATGGTCAACGTCTCGGCCCGCATCAGCCACATCGCATAGGGTAGCGCCAGCACGGCAACGACGATCAGCGCAAACAGCGGATCGAGCCCCCATAGCGTCCTGCGGCCGCGCGCGGTCGAGATCGCGAAGACGACGATCAGCAGGAGGAGGAAGATCGCGGCGGGCGTCGTGAGCAACAACAGGCCGGCTTCGATCGACCAAGCGAACCAGGCATTGCCGCGGCGCTGGCCGATGATCTGCCAGGAGTGCAGCAGCAGCAGCGCCCAAAGCGGTCGCGCCAGCACCAGCGGGCCGAAGTCGAGCGCGGACGAGGAGAAGGCCAGCACGGTCATGGTCAGCAGCACGGCGAGCACAGCCTGCTGGGAGCCGACCACGGCGCGAGACAGATGAAAGAGCGCGATGAAGGTCGCGATCTCGCAGAGCTGGGCGAGCACGTAGACGCCGAACATGTGACCGCCGGCGGCGCGATAGGCAATGTCGGCTAGCCAGATCGGCAAGGGAGGGCCGAGATCGGTGCCGACCTGGTACTCGCGGCCGAAAGCCAGCAGCGTCGCAAGGGTGCCGGGCGGGCTGCGGTAGAACACCAGCGCCACGAACAGCCACATCGCCGCCTGAAGCAACACCGCGATCCACACGATCAGCCGCGGCCGGGCGCGAATGAGCTCGATGACCAGGGAGGTAAACCGCATGCAAGGTCCGAAAGATGCAGCCAACCCGTCCAGCCGGCCCTATTCGCTCACATCTGTTTTGATAAAGGGCGCGGCGCGTCGTGGCAACTTCGGTCTGCTGCCTCTCCCCGACAGTGTCTCTGCCCCCCTCTCCCCGCACGCGGGGAGAGGCAAAGAGGCCGCAGCGAAAAACGGAGTCCTAGAGACCTGTGGAGGCGCCGGCTTCGACACCCGCCTCCACCTCCATCTCGACCTCGGTGACGGAGAACAGATCCTGCACCGGCTCGACGGTCCAGGGCATATGCTTGGCGCGGGCGGCCGCGACGGGGGCGAAGAAGCGGCGGTGGTGGATGGAGGGGCCGAGGCGGTCGAGGGCGTCGAGATGCTCGGGCACGGCGTAACCCTTGTGCTGCTCGAAGCCGTAGCCGGGGCAGTCTTGCGCCAGCGCGCACATCAGCCGGTCGCGCGTGACCTTGGCGACGATGGATGCCGCCGCAATCGACAGCACGATGCCATCGCCGCCGATCACGGCCTCGCAGTCGCATTCCGTATCGAGCCGGTCGCGGCCGTCGACGAAGACGTGGCGCGGCGTCTCGGGCAACGCCACCACGGCACGCTTCAGTGCCCACAGCGAGGCGCGCAGGATGTTGTCGCGGTCGATCCGCGCGGGCGAAGCCACGGCAACCGAGACCTGCGCGGTGGCGCAGATCTTGTCGAACAGCTTTTCGCGCTCCTCTACCGTCAGCCGCTTGGAATCGTCGATGCCACGCGGAATGCGGTCGGGATCGAGAATCACCGCGGCCGCCACCACTGGGCCGGCCAGCGGGCCGCGGCCGGCCTCGTCGCAGCCCGCGACCGGCCAGACGCCGCGCTTGATCAGCGCGCGCTCCCGACGGAAGCTCGGCGGCGCTACGGCGATGATGCCTTTCGGGCCGGCGCTCTTGCCGGCTAAAGCCTCAACCTCCGAAGGCTTAGTTTCCGACTTCTTGGCTTGCGAGGCCTTGGCAGGCGCGGCCTTCTTCGCACCGTTCTTTTTTGGCGCGTCTTTGGCTGGCTTCGTCGCGGACTTGTCCCGAATCATGGCCGGGATCGTGCGCAAGGGACGTCGCCAGCGCAACTGGGAACCCCAGATAATTCCCGTTATTCAGGTTGCCCTCTACTCCCCCAGATGCACCCGCCGGTCGTCGCCGACATCGATGCCGGGCGCGACCACGACCTCCCACGGATGCCCGTCCGGGTCCGTGAAATAGCCTGCATAGCCGCCGTAATCGGTCTCGTGCGCCGCTTTCAGCAGCGCTGCGCCCTTGTCGACAGCGAAAGCCAGCACCGCATCGACCTCCGCGCGCGTCCGGCAGTTCCAGGCGAGCGTCATCCCACGAAAGGTCGACGGCCTCGGATTGTCCGGCAACGCCGCGTCGGCAGCGAGCTGATCCCAGGGATACAGGGCGAGCACCGGACCACCGGTATCATAGAAGGCGACCGCCTCACCGGTCACCTTCAGCCGGCGCGAGAAACCGAGCGCGTCGTAGAAAGCGATGCTGGCGCGGATGTCGCTGACACCGAGCGTGATGACGGTCAGCCGCGGCACCGGCACGGTGAGTTCCCTAACCATGCTACCCCTCGTCCACTTCCCGATCAGAACAGGCTGAGCTGATCGCCGTTCCGCTTCGGCCGTGCGAAGTGATCCGTGGTCAGCTTGGAGCGCCGTTTGTTGAGGCCGAGCCTGTCACAGGCGATCTCGAAGCGGCGGCCGATGGTCCAGGCCATCGGGCCGGTTCCTTTCATCCGCTCGCCCCATTTTGCATCGTAGTCACGGCCGCCGCGCATGTCGCGGATCAGCGTGAAGACGTGGCGGTAGCGGTCCGGATAGTTCGCCATCAGCCATTCGCGGAACAGATCGCGCACCTCGAGCGGCAGCCGCAGCAGCACGTAGGAGGCTTCCTTGACGCCGGCATGGGCTGCGGCATCGAGGATGCGCTCGATCTCGGAATCGTTCAGCGCAGGGATCACAGGCGCGACCATCACGGTGGTGGGAATACCGGCGTCGGAGAGCTGCTTCAGCGCCTCCAGCCGCTTCGGCGGCGTGGAGGCCCGCGGCTCCATGGTGCGCGCAAGTTTTGGGTCGAGTGACGTCACCGAGATCGCGACCTTGGCGAGATTACGCTTGGCCATCCGCGCGAGAATGTCGATGTCGCGCACAACCAGCGCCGACTTGGTGACGATGCCGACCGGATGGCCGGTGCGCTCCAGCACCTCGAGGATGCCGCGCATGATCTTTCGCTCGCGCTCGATCGGCTGATAGGGATCGGTGTTGGTGCCGATCGCAATCATCCGCGGCTCGTAGCCGCTTGCTGCGAGCTCCTTCTCGAGCAGCGCCGGCGCCTCGGGCTTCACGAACAGCTTCGACTCGAAGTCGAGCCCCGGCGACAGGCCGAGATACGCATGGGTCGGCCGCGCGAAGCAATAGACGCAGCCGTGCTCGCAGCCGCGATAGGGATTGATCGAGCGGTCGAAGCCGATGTCGGGGGAGTCGTTGCGGGTGATCACTTTGCGCGAGGTGTCGACGGCAACCGTGGTCTTGAACGGCGGCAGCTCCTCCAGGCTCTGCCAGCCATCGTCGAAGGCGACGCGCGCCTCGGCCTCGTAGCGGCCGCTGGCATTGGATTGGGCACCCCGCCCTCGCCTGCGGGCGCGGTCGATGGCGACGCCAAGCTCGGGAAAATCGGCAGGAAAATCAGAAGGCGCACCCGCCGGCTCGGAGGGCGCCGTGACCGGCGGGTGCTTGAGGGCACGAGAAGATGCTCGACTCATGAAGCCAACATAGCATCCGAACGGAACAAATCAAGAACAAGAACAAAAAACGCGAAAACAACCCCATGCACAGTAGCGCTGCCCAAACTTCGGGCGCGCACCCTTGACCTCAAGCAACACCGGCGCCGCGGCGATCCCGTTTCATGGCGAAGGGATCAATCGCGCCGGAACAATGTTGGTGACGATCGCTGGGTGAAGGTCGGCAAGAACATGACAAGTCAACGACAATTGCGCGCCGCGAGCAGCGAACTCGATCTCCTCGATCGCTACTGGCGTGCCGCCAACTATCTCTCCGTCGGGCAAATCTATCTCCTCGACAATCCGCTGCTGCGCGAGCCGCTGCGGCCCGAGCACATCAAGCCGCGCCTGCTCGGCCATTGGGGCACGACGCCCGGTTTGAACTTCATCTATGCCCATCTCAATCGCGTCATCCGGGCGCTTGACCTCAACGTGATCTACGTATGCGGCCCCGGCCATGGCGGCCCGGGCATGGTCGCCAACACCTATCTGGAAGGCAGCTACAGCGAGATCTATCCTGACATCGCCCGGGATGCGGACGGATTGCGCAAGCTGTTCAGGCAGTTCTCCTTCCCCGGCGGCATTCCGAGCCATGCGGCGCCGGAAACGCCGGGCTCGATCCACGAGGGCGGCGAGCTAGGCTATGCCCTGGTGCACGCCTATGGCGCAGCATTCGACAATCCCGACCTCATCGTCGCCTGCGTCGTCGGCGACGGCGAGGCCGAAACCGGCCCGCTCGCGGCGTCCTGGCACTCCAACAAGTTCCTCAACCCTGCCCATGACGGCGCGGTGCTGCCGATCCTGCATCTCAACGGCTACAAGATCGCCAACCCGACCGTGCTCGGGCGGATGCGGGACGACGAGATCCGCGATCTCTTCCGTGGGCTCGGCCACGAGCCGCTGTTCGTCGCGGGCGACGATCCCAAATTGATGCACCAGGCCATGGCGGACGCGCTCGACGTCGCGCTCGCCAGCATCCGTTCAATCCAGCAGCACGCGCGCGATGGGCGCAGAAACGTCGAGCGGCCGTGCTGGCCGATGATCGTGCTGCGCAGCCCTAAGGGCTGGACCGGCCCGAAGGAGGTCGACGGCAAGAAGGTCGAAGGTTTTTGGCGCGCGCATCAGGTCCCCGTTGCGAGCTGCCGCGAGAACCCGGCGCATCTGAAGCTGCTCGAGGACTGGATGCGCAGCTATGAGCCGGACAAGTTGTTCGACGCCGGCGGCGCGTTCATTCCCGAGCTTCAGGCGCTGGCGCCCGAAGGCCAGCGGCGGATGGGCGCCAATCCGCATGCCAATGGCGGTCTGTTGAAGAAGGAGCTGAAGCTGCCGGATTTCCGCGGCTTCGCGGTCGATGTGCCGCAGCCCGGCGGCGGCGTGGCGGAAGCCACACGCGAGCTCGGCAAATTCCTACGCGACGTCGTCCGCCTCAATGCCGAGGTGCGCAACTTCCGCATCATGGGCCCGGACGAGACGGCATCAAACCGGCTCGATGCGGTGTTCGAGGCCACCGAACGCGTCTGGATGGAACCAACCGAACCTTACGACGTACATCTCGCGCAGGACGGCCGCGTGATGGAGGTCCTGAGCGAGCATCTCTGCCAGGGCTGGCTCGAAGGCTATCTGCTCACCGGCAGGCACGGCTTGTTCTCCTGCTATGAGGCCTTCATCCACATCGTCGATTCCATGTTCAACCAGCACGCCAAATGGCTGAAGGTGACGCGCGATCTGCCCTGGCGCCGCCCGATCGCTTCGCTCAACTATCTCCTGACCTCGCATGTCTGGCGCCAGGACCATAACGGCTTCAGCCATCAGGATCCTGGTTTCGTCGATCTCGTCGCCAACAAGAAGGCCGATATCGTCCGGATCTATTTCCCGCCTGATACCAACACGCTGCTGTGGATCGCCGATCATTGTCTGCGCACCTACAACCGCATCAACGTGATCGTCGCCGGCAAGCAGCCTGCGCCGCAATGGCTGTCGATGCAGGAGGCGACCACGCATTGCGATGCCGGGATCGGCATCTGGACCTGGGCCGGCACGGAGGACACAAACGCAGAGCCCGACGTGGTGATGGCCTGCGCCGGCGACGTGCCGACACTGGAGACGCTCGCCGCCGTCGACCTCTTGCACAAGGCGCTGCCTGACCTGAAGATCCGCGTCGTCAACGTCGTCGACCTCATGACGCTGCAGCCGAAGGAGCAGCATCCGCACGGCCTGTCCGACCGCGATTTCGACAGCCTGTTCACATCGGACAAGCCGGTCATCTTCGCCTACCACGGCTATCCTTATCTCATTCACCGGCTGACCTATAACCGCACCAACCATGCCGGCCTACATGTGCGCGGATTCGCCGAGGAAGGCACCACGACGACGCCGTTCGACATGGTCGTGCTCAATGAGCTCGACCGCTACCATCTCGCGATCGAGGCGATCGAGCGCGTCCCGGGGCTTGCGACCAGGGCTGCGCAGGTCAAGCAACAGTTCCGCGACAAGCTGATCGAACACTCCCGCTATGTCCGCGAGCATGGCGAGGACATGCCTGAGGTCCGCGATTGGATCTGGCCGAATAGCGCCGGCGGCAACACGCCGGCCAAAGCCGGCGACTGAAGCCATGTCGGACACTGTCCTTGTGCTCAACTCCGGATCATCGAGCATCAAGTTCGGCCTGTTCGAGCTGCCGGTGTCCGGCCCCGACCTGCTCTGCAACGGCTTGCTTGACGAGCACGAGGCAGCGCCCCGGCTCGTGGTGAAGAGCCCAGCGGGCGAGAATCTGTTCGAGACGAGGAAGGACTCGTCGGACACGGACAGCGGTCATCTGTTCGCCGACGTGCTGACCTTCATCGACGAGCGATTTGGCGAGCGTCGTCTGCGCGCCGTCGGTCACCGCATCGTCCACGGCGGTCCGGATTACTCAGGACCCGTCGCGCTGACGGACGACGTCTACGCCAAGCTGGCGGCCCTGACCCCGCTTGCTCCGCTGCACCAGCCGCGTTGCCTCGAGCCGGTCCGCACCATCCAGGCGATCCGCCCCGGTCTGACGCAGATCGCCTGTTTCGACACCGCCTTTCATCACAGCATGGCCCAGCCCGCGAGCCGGTTCGCCATTCCGAGGCGCTATGAGGAGCGCGGTGTCCGGCGCTACGGGTTTCACGGCCTCTCCTTCGAATATGTCGCGGGGCGCCTCGCGGCAATCGCGCCGCAGCTCGTCGCAAAGCGCACCGTCATCGCGCATCTCGGCAATGGGGCGAGCCTGTGCGCGCTGCGCGATGGCCGCAGCGTCGACACCACGATGGGACTGACACCGCTCGACGGCCTCGTAATGGGCACGCGCTGCGGCACGATCGATCCCGGCGTGCTGCTCTATCTGCAACAGCACCAGAACATGTCGGTCGAGGACATCCAGCATTTGCTGTATCTCGAGTCCGGCCTGCTCGGCGTCTCCGGCATCTCCGCGGACATGCGTACGCTGCTGGCAAGCCGCGAGACTGCGGCGCGCGAGGCGGTCGATCTGTTCGTTTTCCGGGCGGCGCAGCAGATCGCGATGATGGCGACCACGCTTGAAGGATTGGACTGCCTGGTCTTCACCGGCGGCATCGGCGAGCATGCGAAGGAGATCCGTAGCGCGATCGGCGAACGTCTTAGCTGGCTCGGTGTGAGCATCGATGCCGCGGCGAATGATGCCGCGCGCGAGCGCATCAGCCGGGGCGATAGCGCTGTTGAGGTGTTCATCATTCCAACGAATGAGGAACTAACGATCGCGCGGCATTGTGCGGCGGTACTGCAGACAATAGAGTCTTATCCGATTAGCCCGTGATGGCCGCCAATCCGTTATTGCGAGCAATCCAGACTGGCTCTGCGGCGGGACTCTGGATTGCTTCGCTCCGCTCGCAATGACGACGAATGCGGCAAAGCAACGCATCACAACGCACCGGCGATTATGCGGCGACAACCCCTCACCGAAGTGAGCTTGTGTCGACCAGCGTCGCCGCCCTCTCCCGCAAGGGGAGAGGGCACTGCAATGCGCAGTCGCTCGCTATTAATGCGTGCCCGACCATATCTGGAAACACCCGATCGCGATCTCGATCACGATCAGCACCACAATCGCGATTTCGAGGCGGAGCGAGCGCTGGGTGTCGATGATGTCGGTCAATGCGTTAGCGGTCTCCGACACTGCTGTGAGCTTGCGCTCGAGCGTGTCGAGGCGCTCCTTCAGCTCATACTCGTCCTCGAGACGGGCGTAGAGCCGGTCGAGCTCGGGCTTCTCCCAGAGCACGTCGGGTTTCTCGGCGACAGCAACACGGCCCGCGACACGCTGTTGGACGAGAAGCGCATTGCCGATCAGCTGCAAAATACCCTTGCGCCGGCGCGGCGTACGGCCGCGCTCGGCGAGCTCCCGCGCAAACGGCTCGATCACGTCGAAGACCGCCGCGACGCGCCGCTCGTCGCGCGCCAGCGACGTGCTCTTGGCGAGCGCATCCGCGATCAGGAGCAGCCGATCGTCGGAGAATTTGGCGAGGCAGATCGGCCCGCCCGGCTGGATCGCCTCGAGGTTCTCGTCCTTGCAGAGCTGCGCCTGCGCGGTCTCTTCCTCATGAGGACTGAACTCGCCGATCACCCGCGGCTTCAAGCTGTCGATCAGCACCTTCTCCTCCGAGGGCAGAAGTCCGATCAGCACCACGACGCCGTAACGGAAGATCACGACAAGGCCGGCATGGACGCGGAAGGCGGCCGGCGTCGAGGACACCAGCGTGCCCATCTCGAGGCCGGAGGCATTGATGCGGTCGCCCAGCATCAGGGCGCGGACCCGCAGGGTCGGCGCGGCGTCCTGCTTCGGCGTTGCTGCCGTCGCGTTAACGGCGAGTTGATCGGCGTTCATGCAAAGCCTCCGTCAGCACCAATCAGCACCCAAGTCGCACATCATCCCCGTTCGACGGTTGGTGCAACCCATCCTCTACTTGGACAGTTGCCCTGGGCCGCGCAATATCGTCGTCGGACTCCGGGTTAATACGGGCCGGACGAGCTTGTGCCGGAACATTCGACCAAAATACCATTCCGCACGCGACACATTTGGCTGCGAGTTTACCATTGCGTGCCGAAGCCCCGCCGAAAAGTTGCACTCGGCAACGCCACGTGTTTATGACAACATCATGAAAAGCTACGCTTCTTCCGAAGTGCAGATATTGAAGCTTCAATCATGCTGAGCGTCATCATTCCGACCGAAGGCGTCGAGCAGACGGCAGTCGCAACGCTGGCCGCGCTCGTCCCCGGCGCCGCGGCCGGCATCATCCGGGAAGTGCTCCTGGTCGACGGCACCCGCAATGGCGTCATTGAGCGCGTCGCCGACGTCGCAGGCTGCCGCTTCATCGGCTTCGAGGGCTCCTCGCGAGGGGCCGCGCGCGCCGCCGGCGCGCTTCAGGCCCGTTCGCCGTGGCTGATGTTCCTCCCCGCCGGCGCGGTGCTGGAAACCGGCTGGATCGAGGAGACCACCCAGTTCATCCAGGCCGTCTCGAGCAGCGGCCGCGATCGAGCGGCGGTGTTTCGCTATGCGCGCTCACCCTACGCCGACACCGGGCTCGGCGACATCGTCCGCGCCGTGGCGCGCAGGCTCGTCGGTCCCCTCGGCGATCAGGGGCTTCTGATCGCGCGTGATCATTATGACCGGATCGGCGGCTACCCGCCGCAGGCCCGCCGGTCCGAGGCACGGCTGCTCCGGCGGCTCGGCCGCTCGTCCCGGACCATGCTGCGCAGCCGGATCGTCATGGTTGGCTGAAGCCACCAAATACTTGCCAACGTCAAATAATTATTTGACAATGGCAAGTATCGAGGTGACCCCATGTCATTTGAAGCTACCGACGACCACATCGCAGCGGTCCGCGCCTTCAACCGCTTCTATACCCGCAAGCTTGGTGTGCTCGACCAGCATCTTGGAAAAACCCCGTTTTCGCTCAGCGAGGCCCGGGTGCTCTATGAGCTCGCGCATCGCGACGACCTCGCGGCCAAAGAGATCGGAAACGAGCTTGGTCTCGACCCCGGCTATCTCAGCCGCATCGTACAAAGCTTCGACGAAAAGGGGCTGATCACGCGAAGGCCCCTGCCCGCAGATCGCAGGCAATACCAGCTCAGCCTCACCGCCAAGGGCCGCCAGGCCTTCGCCAAGCTGAACCTGAGCTCGCAAAATGAGGTCGCCGCCATGCTGGCTCAGCTTTCTACCAGCGATGCAACGCGACTCACGCAGGCGATGGCGACCATCGAGGCCGTGCTGGAGCAACGTCGAAGCCAGCCCGCGGCTTTCATGCTGCGCAGCCATCGCGTCGGTGACATGGGCTGGGTCATCTCCCGACAGGCCGCCGCCTACGCCGCGGATTACAACTGGGATATCAGCTACGAGGCGCTGGTCGCCGAGATCTGTGCACAGTTCATCAGGAACTACGACGCCGCGCGCGAGCACTGCTGGATCGCGGAAGTAGGTGGCGAGCCGGTCGGCTCGATCTTTCTGGTCAAGGCCACGGACGAGATCGCCAAGCTGCGCCTCTTGCAGGTGGAGAAGAAAGCGCGGGGGCTCGGCATCGGTCGCGCGCTGGTCGAGCAATGCATCCAAGGCGCACGCGAGAGGGGCTACAGCAAGATGACGTTGTGGACGCAGAGCATCCTTGTCGCCGCGCGCGGCATCTATCAAAGTGCAGGCTTCAAGCTCGTGAAGGAAGAGAAACACCACAGCTTCGGTGCCGATCTGGTCGGGGAGACCTGGGAGCGGGATCTCTGACGAGCTTGCTGCGGAAGAAATGCACGTTGCGGCGAGATTCACGTTGATGTGCCCTCTCCCCTTGCGGGAGAGGGCGGCGACGCTGGCAGACACAGACTCGCTTGGGTGAGGGGTATGTCTCCGAACTCTCCGTGCCGATAGAGACCCCTCACCCTCACCCGTCTCGCCGCTACCGCGGCGATCCACCCTCTCCCGCAAGGGGAGAGGGGAAGAGGCCCGCGCCTAGCTCAGCGGAGGGAGCGTCAAAGCAACCGCGCTCACACCGTCGCGCCCTGCGCCTTCGGCCGGCGCAGATGCTCGTCCAGCCTTGGCATGATCTCGACGAAATTGCAGGGCCGCGTGCGGTAGTCGAGTTGGGCAGCCAAGATGCCGTCCCAGCCGTCGCGGCAGGCGCCGGGCGAACCTGGCAGGCAGAAGATGTAGGTTGCGCCCGCGACGCCCGCAGTGGCGCGGCTCTGGATCGTCGACGCGCCGATCTTGGCGTGGCTCAGCATATGGAACGCGATCGAGAAACCATCCATGCGCTTCTCGAACAGCGGCTCGATCGCCTCCGGCGTGACGTCGCGCCCGGTGAAGCCGGTGCCGCCGGTGGTGATGACGACGTCGATGCCGGCATCCGCGATCCAGCGGCGGATCACGTTGCGGATCGCCTCGACGTCGTCGGTGACGATCTCACGCGCGGCGAGCTTATGGCCGGCAGCCAGGAGACGGTCGGCCAGCGTCTGGCCCGACTTGTCGTCGGCGAGGACGCGCGTGTCGGAGACGGTGAGCACCGCGATATTGAGCGGAACGAACTGCTTTGTTTCGTCGATGGAGGCCATTGTATCGCACCTTCTATCCCGCCCACCGCCGTCATCCTGAGGCGCTCGCGCTGCAGTGCAAGCGCACCGAATGGGGAGCCTCGAAGGATGGACCACGGGCTCCGCCATCCTTCGAGGCTCGCCGAAGCGGCGAGCACCTCAGGATGACGCCACTACTTCTGAATCCTCAGAAGCGCAACCGCGCAACATAATTCGTGCTGCGTTCCGTCCGGGGCACGAAGCCTTCGTTACAACGCCCCGGCACCGAACGTGTTGCAGGCCTGCACTGAGCCCTGCTGATAGCCGGTCATGAACCACTGCTTGCGTTGCGCCGCCGAGCCATGGGTGAAGGAATCGGGCACGACGCGGCCCGTCGCCTGGCGCTGCAGCGTATCGTCGCCGATCGCGCTCGCCGTGGTCAGCGCGGCGTCGATGTCGCCGGGCTCGAGGAAGTTCGGGCGCTTCTTGGCCTCGCGGTTGACCCAGACGCCGGACAGGCAGTCGGCCTGCAATTCCACCTTCACCTGAAGCGCATTCGCCTCGGCCTTGCTGCCGGCCTGCTGCTGCAGCCGCGTCACGCGCGGAATGATGCCGAGCAGGTTCTGGATGTGATGGCCGGCCTCATGCGCAATGATGTAGGCGGTGGTGAAGTTACAGGCGGACTTGCCGGAGCAGCCGCGGAAGCGCGTCTCGACCTCTCGGAAGAAGCCGGTGTCGAGGAAGATGGTGCGATCCGGCGGACAATAGAACGGCCCCATCGCCGACTGCGCCATCCCGCAACGGCCGCCATTGGTGGCGTTGCGGAACAGTACGATCTTCGGACCGGTATAGGACTGGCCGCTGGCCTGGAAGATCTCGCTCCAGCGATCGTCGATCTCGCCGAGAATGCCGGAGATCATGCTGCCCATCTCGTCGGTCGGTGCGCCGCGCTTGCCGGAGGAGGCCTGGCGGTCGGTCTGGTAGGTCGGCGCATGGCCGCCGCCGGTGAGGATCTCGGCGCCGCCGATCAGGATGCGCGGGTCGATGCCGAAGGCGTAGCCGACCAGGCCGAGTATGATGATGGTGCCGATGCCGAGCCCGCCGCCGCCCATCGGCAGCCCGAACCCGCCTCCTCCGCCGCCGCCAAACCCACCACCTTCGTCGCGACGATCCTCGATGTCGTCGCTGCGGCGGAAGTCATCGTAACGCATGGCGGCCTTTCCCCTGGGGGTCCCTGGTATCGTCGGCTTCGTCGGGCGCATGAGCGCCAAGCTCAACGCGCCACACAGGTAAAATTTCCGTTGCGTTTATCAATATCGTGGCCGGCAAAAATTGCCTAGTGCGACACCATGCCGATGCCAGCAATTTTTTCCGAGGGTCGAGCAATTTTTTCCGAGAGAAATTTGGATCTTTTCTGAAGCCTCGACTGCTCGCGTGAGGCGAAGAAGCACGAAATGCACTGTAAAACGCGGCGAATGCGCGCAACGTCCCGCACACGAGGCGCGATGCGGAGGCTGCTCACGAAAGCGGCGGGTTAAGTCGATTTTTACTTTGCCGCTTCAATGTAACGGTCAGTCGGTTGTTTGGTCCCGCGTCGCCGACAGCGTCGCCTGAGTCAGAGTTCTTGAGTCATGGTAGAGTCGCGTCGCGGGGCGTCTGCAAGGGCGCCCCGCACAAATTTTGAGTCCCCTTCGCATCGCATCATCCTCGGCGATTGCGTCGCCGAGATGTCGAAGCTTCAGGCCGGTTCGGTCGACCTCGTGTTCGCCGATCCGCCCTACAATCTCCAGCTCAAGGGCGATCTCAAGCGCCCTGACGAATCCCATGTCGATGCCGTTGACGACGAGTGGGACAAGTTCGATTCGTTCTCCGCCTATGACGATTTCACCCGCGCCTGGCTGCTTGCCGCCCGCCGCGCTATGAAGCCGTCGGCGACGATCTGGGTGATCGGCTCCTATCACAACATCTTCCGCGTCGGCGCCATCATGCAGGACCTCGGCTTCTGGCTCCTGAACGACATCGTCTGGCGCAAGACCAACCCGATGCCGAATTTCCGCGGCCGCCGCTTCACCAACGCGCACGAGACCATGATCTGGGCCGCGCGCGACGAGAAGGCCAGGGGCTACACGTTCAACTACGAGGCCCTGAAAGCCGCGAACGAGGACGTGCAGGCGCGTTCCGACTGGCTGATCCCGCTCTGCACCGGCGAGGAGCGCCTCAAGGGCGCCGACGGCAAGAAAGTTCATCCGACGCAGAAGCCGGAGGGCCTGCTCGCGCGTGTGCTGCTGTCCTCATCCAAGCCCGGCGATCTCGTGATCGATCCTTTCAACGGCACCGGTACCACCGGCGCGGTCGCAAAGCGTCTCGGCCGCTCCTATATCGGCTTCGAGCGTGACAAGACCTATGCGAAGGCAGCCGAAGCCCGCATCGCGGCGGTCGAGCCGCTGCCGGAAGAGAGCCTTGCCCCATTCATGACCGCGCGCGAGGCGCCGCGGGTCGCGTTCTCCGAGCTGATCGAGCGCGGCATGATCATGCCCGGCACGAAACTGTTCGACTCCAAAAAGAAGCTCGGCGCTCTCGTGCGCGCCGACGGCGCCATCATGTTCGGCGACAAGGTCGGCTCGATCCACCGCATCGGCGCCGTGGCGCAAGGCTCGGCCGCCTGCAACGGCT
Organism: Bradyrhizobium sp. DN3; assembly: GCF_041357655.1. NCBI lineage: Bacteria > Pseudomonadati > Pseudomonadota > Alphaproteobacteria > Hyphomicrobiales > Nitrobacteraceae > Bradyrhizobium > Bradyrhizobium sp. DN3. The sequence goes on from NZ_JAULLN010000001.1 coordinate 696,026, forward strand.
GGACCTTCTGGCACGTCGAGACCAAGAAGGGCCTCAAGCTGATCGACGAGCTGCGCGCGGAGATCCGCGCCGGCATGGCGGCGGAGTAATCCGATCGTGATCTCGTAGGGTGGGCAAAGCGAAGCGTGCCCACCATCTTGAAGCCGTCTAGGACCCGGTGGGCACGGCGCTTCGCGCCTTTGCCCACCCTACAGCTGCTTGAATGCCGCCACAGCCAGGACTAGATTCGCCCGATCAGTCTCGTCCCGACCGGTCCTCCCATGCGACGACAGTCCGAGACATTGCTGCTGGTGCCGCTGCTGCCGATCTTCCTGCTCGGCATGTTTCCAATGTTCCTGATCGCGCTCTTGGGATTTTTCGGCCTCGCCTTGTTCGGCGTGCTCGTGGTCTGTGTCGGGCTCGCCAGCAGCAACGAGGCCCACGACAATTTCAATCACGACGTCATCGTGCACGGTTACGCGCGCGGAACGGAGCGCAAGGCGCGGGCGTCCGATATGCATCTCGCCACGCGACTCGGCCTGCGCCTGGAAGCGGTCGGCGCGGCGATGATCATTACGGCGGCGATCGGCCTCTGTTACGCCGCCTGATCTGCGCTGCGCGCAGATACCGCCCGGCAAACTCGCCGGTTGCGCTTCCGAAAGGTTCGGGCAAGACAAGCGGCCTCGCTGCAATGATGCTGCGCTCGCTCTCGGCAACAACCCCCTGGGGAGATGATCGATGCTCAAGTTCTATTTCAACGGATCGCCGAACCCGACCAAGGTCGCGCTTTATCTCGAAGAGTCCGGCCTGCCCTTCGAGCCGGTCGCGGTCGACACCCGCAAGGGCGAGCAGTTCTCGCCGGAGTTCCTCAAGATCAATCCGAACAGCAAGGTGCCGGCGATCGATGACAATGGCACCATCGTGTTCGACTCGAACGCCATCCTGCTCTATCTCGCCGAGAAGACCGGAAAATTCCTGCCCGCCGCCAGCGTGCGCGGCGAGACTTTGTCGTGGCTGATGTTCATCGCGACCGGCGTCGGGCCCTATTCGGGTCAGGCCGTGCACTTCAAGCATTTTGCGCCGAAGGACCAGAACCACGACTACGCCCATAACCGCTACCAGTACGAGACCGATCGCCACTACAGGGTTCTCGACGGTCACCTCAAAGGCCGCCGCTACATGGTCGGCGACGACTATTCGATCGTCGACATGGCGCTGTGGGGCTGGGCGCGGATGGTGCCGTTCAAGCTCGGCGACGACGCCTTCGCGCGATACCCGAACGTGAAGCGGCTGGTGGACGAGATCTCGGCGCGGCCCGCGGCGGCGCGCGCCATCGCCTTGAAGGACAAGTTCACATTCAAGGCCGAGATGGACGAGGAGGCGAGAGCCAACATGTTCAAGCACATGAAAACGAAAGTGGCCTGATCGCGCGCCGTTCTTCGAGGCCACGCACATGCGCGTGGCCTCTTGCTTTTAAAGCTCAGGCGGCGTGAACCGTCTCCAGGAACCTGGCGACTTCGATCTTCAAGCGGTTGCTGTCGGCCGACAGCGAGCGCGCCGCCGAGAGCACCTGCGATGAGGCCGAGCCGGTCTCGGAGGCCCCGCGCTGCACGTCGCCGATATTGGTCGAGACGCGCTGGGTCCCGTGAGCGGCCTGCTGCACGTTGCGCGAGATTTCCTGCGTGGCGGCGCCCTGCTCTTCCACGGCAGCGGCGACCGCTGAGGAAATCTCCGACAGCCGCTCGATGGTGCCGCTGATCTCCCTGATGGCGCCAACCGATTGCTCGGTGGCGGCCTGGATGTTCGCAATCTGCTGGCCGATCTCGCCGGTCGCCCTCGCCGTCTGCTCCGCGAGCGCCTTGACCTCGGAGGCGACCACGGCAAAGCCGCGGCCGGCTTCGCCCGCGCGCGCGGCCTCGATGGTGGCGTTGAGCGCGAGGAGATTGGTCTGGCCGGCGATGGTGCTGATCAGCTCGACCACGTCGCCGATCCGGGCGGCCGCCTTGGAGAGCTCGCCGACGCGGTCATTGGTCCTGCTCGCCTGACCGACGGCCTCGCCCGCGATGCGGGCGGATTCCTGCACCTGGCGAGCGATCTCGCTCACCGAGGAGGACAGCTCCTCGGTGGCGGAGGCGACCGCCTGCACGTTGGCGGTGGCTTCCTGCGATGCGGATGCCACTTCGGTCGACAGATCCTGGGCCCGCGAGGCGGTCGTGGTCAGCGTGCCGGCAGAGGCTTCCAGCTCGTTCGACGCCGACGACACGGTATTGACGATCTCGCCGACGGCCTGCTCGAACTGGTCGGCGAGCCTGACCATGTCTTTCTTGCGGCTCTCGGCCTGCCGCGCCTCGAGCTCGGCCTGCTCGGTGCGCATGCGCTCGGTGTCGATCATGTTGTCCTTGAACACCTGGATCGCCTTGGCCATGTCGCCGGTCTCGTCGGCCTTGCCGCGCCCGGGAATCTCGGTGTCGAGATCACCGCCGGCCAGCCGCCCCATCGCACGCGTCATCGAGGTCAGGGGACCGACGATGCTACGGGCGATCAGGAAGGCGACGATGCCGCCGAACAGGATGGCGAGACCGCCGGCGGTCTCCTGAACGGTCGTCGTGCTGGCGATCACGGCTGCGGCATGGTTGCGCGATTCCTGATAGTCCTTCTTCAGCGTCGTTTCTGCGGCCTTGAGTTTGCCGATGCTCTCGACGATGAGGGGCGCGAGGTTCTTGTGATAGATCTCGTCGGCCTGAAGCATCGCGGCCGATGTCGTCTCGAACGCGGATTTATAGATTCCGAGCGAGGTCTTCACCGGCGCGAGCGTGGCGCGCAAGTCCGCGGCCTGCGGGCTTTTCTCGATCGCCGCGAGCCGTTGCGCTGCCCTGTCCACACTCGCCCTGAAATTCGCCGGTCCCTGCGCGTCGCGCAGGGCCAGGAAACGCCAGTTTGCGACCCGGACAAGGAGGATCCTGGATTCGAGGTCGGCGACCAGGGCCGCGGTGTCTTCATCGACGGCGGCGCGCGCCGCATCGACCAGCTTGCCCATCTTGACGGCCAGCTCCTCCCCGCTCGGCAGCAGGGTCGCCTTGCCCGTTCTCGCCTCGTTGACGGCATCCCCGAGATTGTCACGCAGGCGTCGCATCTTGGCGATGTCGCCGATGAGGCCGTTGTAGAGGGCTCGCCGCTCCTCCGAGAGCGTGCCCTTCGCCCCGACCTGCAACAGCTCGGTCGCCGCGGTCTCCCGCTCTTGCGCCTCTTTCATCGCGGGTTCGTTGGCGTCGTATACGTAACGCAGATTGGCGCGCTGGATCGCCTGAAGATGGGTCGATATCTCCAGCACCCGCGCCGTGCTGTCCGAGAGCGCGGACTGCCTTGCGACCTGATCCTGCACCGCCCGCAAATTCCAGACGGCGACCACCGCCATCACCAGACCGACCGCCACGAGGGCCATGAAGCCTGCGTACAGGCGTCCCCTGATCCGCAAACGAAACTTCGACATTCCCACTGTCCACCCAGATGCATTTCACTTCGAGCGGCCGAACGATTCCGGCGATCGTCACCGGCCACCCCGGCAGCCGCGTGTCGCGTCTTTGCGACTCACGCTGCACCGCGACACAATGGGGGACACTCGTTAATTGAACCTTCCAATTGTTCGCGCAGAGCCGCGGCAGCGCCGACAAAACCTGCTGATTTTGTCGGCAGTTGCTCCCGCTTCCTACTTCCGCCGGACAGGCTTCTCCAGCTCGTACGCGATCTCCGCCCGGGTCATCCCACAGTCCTGAAGCTCCCGTTCGGTCATGGCGGCGAGCTGACACCGTGCCCGAGACCGCTCGCGTCTGATACGGATCAACTCGACCAGCGCCTGCCAGGCCCGCACGATCATCACCGGCTCTGACGGACGAGATCGGCCGACGGACGTGACGCGGCTCAAGTTCGTCAGCTCGCAGCCCCCGCGCCCGCTTGCGGAAAAGGACCGAGCGCCCTCTCGGTCAGGACCGAGTCGCAATATTCCCGGATCTCCTTGATCTTGCCGTCCTCCAGGCGAAACACGAGACAATAGTCGTTGTCGTAACGGACGCCTTCGGGCGTGACGTTGTCGCCCTTGGCTTCCACCACGACGATGTCGCCATCGGCAATGAAGCGGTGGGCGACCGTGCGCGTGCGGTCACGCAGGCGGGTGCGGACATAGCCGTGCAGATCGTTGAGGATCGCCTCCTTGCCCGCAAAGGTGCGCGACCAGGAATACTGGCCGGTCACGACCCATTTGGCATCGTCGGCAAGGCTCGCGGCGAACAGCGCACGATCGCGCGCGGCGGGATCAGGGTTGGCGGCGGCGGCAAAGATATCCTGCATCAGTTTCTTGTTGGCGCTCGCGCTCATGGCGGCATCTCCGTTTGGTGGCAACACGGAGAACATCGCCGCTCAACGAGAATTCTTCAAATCGATAGCGAATATGATATCTATTCACCTCATGAATTTGAATTCGCTTGACCTCAATTTGCTGACCGCCCTCGACGCACTGCTGCGCGAGGCCAATGTCAGCCGCGCCGCACTTCGGATCGGCCTGTCGCAACCGGCGGCGAGCCATGCGCTCCAGCGCCTGCGCGACATCTTTGCCGATCCGCTCTTGGTGCGCACCGGCGCGCGGATGGAGCTGACGCCCCGGGCCGAGGCGCTCCGCGCACCGCTGGCCCACGCGCTCGACCAGGTGCGCGGGTTGTTCGTGCCTGAGGATTTCGACGCGGCGCGCAGCGAACGGCAATTTCGCCTGATGATGCCGGACCTGGCGGTCGAGCTGTTGATGCCGCCGTTGATGGAGAAGGTGACGCGCCTTGCGCCCAACGTCCGCATCGAGATCGTGCCGTGGCGCGGATCTGCGATCTTCCACGCCGAGTTCGCCCGCACCATCGACCTCGTGATCTCGATCGGCAACGCCTTCAAGGGCTTTCACCGCCAGCTGCTTTACACCGACAGCGACGCGCTGGCGGTGCGGCGCGGCCATCCGATGGCTGCGAAGCTAATGCGGCGCGAAACGTTCCTGGCCGCACGCCATGTCGGCGTCATCATCCGCGGCAGCGCTGAGGACCTGATCGACACCTGGCTGCGCAGCAAGGGCATCGAGCGGCACATCTCATTGGTGGTGGCAGGCTATCTCGAAGCGCTGCACGTCGCCGCCCGCACCGACCTCGTCGCCTTCGTGCCGCGAAGGCTGATCGCGGCGCTGTCGAAGCAGCTCGGCCTCGTCACGGTGACGCCGCCGCTCGACCCTGGGATCGACGAGCAGTTCATGTTCCATCCGACGCGCGCGCAGATGGACCCCGGCTCGATCTGGCTGCGGCGGCTGATGCTGGAGACGGGGCGGGAGCTGGAGAAGGAAAAGCGGCGTGTCCGGTAGTATGCAGCTTCAAAACAAATGGTGTCGTCCCGGCCTAGTGCGCAATTGCGCACGGGGGCCGGGACCCATAACCACTGGGAGCAGTTTGGCGAAGACTGGTCGTACGCCTACCGATCGCAATCGATAGATTCCGCGGTATGGGTCCCGGCCTTCGCCGGGACGACAGCGGAGTATGTGGCCGCGCGCTACGCCTTCTGCGCGTCCATCACCTTGCGCACCGCGGGCCGATCCGACATGCGCTTGAAATGATCGGCGATCTTCGGCGTCGCGTTGATGTCGACGCTGTCGCCTTCGAGCCAGGTCGAGAGCGTGTAGAGATAGGGATCGCAGATCGTGAACTGCTCACCCATCACCCAGGGCCCTCTGAACATCTTCTGCTCGATCAGGGCGAAGCAGGCCGCCATGGTCTTCGGGACCATCGCCTTCATATCGGCGAACGAGCTCTCCTGCGTCGCCCAGCGCGCGCCGCGCATCTTGTGGGCATGGTTGATGTGCACGGTCGAACAGAGATAGGAGTTGAACGACTGCACCTGGGCGAAATCGAAGGGATCGTCGAGCGGCGCGAGCTTCGCCTTGGGAAAGGTCTGCGCGATATAAGCCAGCATCGCCGGCGTCTCGGTCAGGATCCCGCGATCGGTCACCAGGGCCGGCACGCGGCCCTTCGGGTTGATCGCGAGATAGTCCGGACTGTTCTGCTGGTTGTCCTTGAAGCTCAGCCGCTCGGCCGTGTAGTCGGCGCCAACCTCCTCCAGGGTGATGTAGGTGGCGAGCGCGCAGGTGCCGGTGGCGTAATAGAGCTTGAGCATGTCGGACCTCCTGGGAAAGCTGGAAATTAGCGGCTGTCGGCCGTCAGGTCCATAGCACGAGCCCCTCTTCGCAGTTGCCCACCGCCGCCCGCCTATGCCAAGACGCCCGCAGTCGGAGGGGTTTTGTCATGACGGTACTCATCGCCGGTGGCGGCATCGGCGGGCTGACGCTTGCGCTCAGCCTGCACGGAATCGGCGTTCCCGTAAAAGTGCTCGAGAGCGTCGCGGAATTAAAGCCGCTCGGCGTCGGCATCAACGTGCTGCCGCATGCGGTGCGCGAGCTGATCGAGCTCGGTTTGATGGACAAGCTGGATGCCAGCGGCGTGCGCACCCGCGAGCTCGCCTATTTCTCCAAGCACGGCAAGCCGATCTGGAGCGAGCCGCGCGGGCTGGAGGCCGGCTACAAATGGCCGCAATTCTCGATCCATCGCGGCACGCTCCAGCAACTCCTGCTCGACACCACGGTCGAGCGGCTCGGCCGCGAGAACATTCTCACCAGCCATCATTTGACCGGCTGGACCGAGACGGCGGATGGCGTGCGCGCCGACTTCATCGACAAGGCGACCGGCAAACCCGCCGGGACCTACGACGGCGCGATCCTGATCGCCGCCGACGGCATCCATTCCGCCGCGCGCGAAAAGCTGTACCCGGGCGAAGGCGCGCCGATCTGGAACGGCCGCATCCTCTGGCGCGGCGTCACGCCTGCGAAGGCCTTCCTCAGCGGCCGCACCATGATCATGGCCGGTCACGAAATCCTGAAATTCGTCTGCTACCCGATCTCGAAAGAGCCGGATGCGGCGGGCAATCACCTCATCAATTGGGTGGCCGAGCGCCACATGCCGCCGACCTATCAATGGCGCCGCGAGGACTATAACCGCACCGCGCGGCTGGAGGAGTTTCTGCCCTGGTTCGAGAGCTGGACGTTCGACTGGCTCGACGTGCCCGGCCTGATCAAGAACTGCCCGCACGCCTATGAATATCCGCTGGTCGACCGCGATCCGGTGTCGCAATGGACGTTCGGCCGCGTCACGCTGATGGGCGATGCCGCACATCCGATGTACCCGATCGGATCGAACGGCGCCTCGCAGGCGATTCTCGATGCCCGTGTCATCACGCGTGAAATCATGGCGCATGGACCGACGGAAGCCGCGCTGCTCGCCTATGAGGCCGAGCGGCGGCCCGCGACCACCGACCTCGTCCTGCTCAACCGAAAGAATGGCCCCGAGCAGGTGATGCAGCTGGTCGAGGAGCGCGCGCCCGACGGCTTTGAGGTCGTCACCGACGTGCTGTCGCAGAAGGAGCTGGAAGAGATCGCCGCGAATTACAAGCGCGTGGCGGGATTCCAGGTCGAGGCGCTGAATGCCAAGCCGGCGATCGTGAACGCAGGCGCGACGCGCGCGGGGGCGTGAGTTTTTGCTGATCGTCGAGCCGCGCGTTCCTCTTCACCTCTCCCCGCTTGCGGGGAGAGGTCGGATTGCATCGAAGATGCAATCCGGGTGAGGGGGTACAGGTCTCTCGACAATCTCCCGTGTGGAGAGAAGCCCCTCGTAAGAACGGGGCGAGGGAGTGAGAGAGCGGTGCACACCTCACTTCACCACCCTCGCCGCCTCCAGCAGCCGCTCGCTCGCGCTCGCCGTCGCCAGCACGGTGCCGTCCTCCGCCGTCAGCTTGCCCTCGACGAACGCAATGGTCTTGCCGAGCTGCGTCACCCTGGCCTCACCGATGATCGGGCCGGGCTTTGCGGGGCTGAGGAAATTCACGGTCATGCTGATGGTGGTGGTGTAGAGCCGGCCCTCGCTCATCACGAGCACGGCCGGGCCCATCGTGTCGTCGAGCATGGCCGAGAGCATGCCGCCCTGGATGAAGCCTGCGGGATTGCAGAACTCCGGCTTGCCTTCGAAGCCGAGCTTGATCCAGCCCTCCTGCGGGCGGGCATCGAGCAGGCGCCAGCCCAATAGCTCGGCGCAGGGCGGCTTTCGAAAGTTGTCCAGCGCAGTCTTGACCATACGAACCTCCGTTGCCGTCGAAGGGGATAACGCAGGCCTGCTGCCAGCATGATGTCAGCAGGGTGGGCGCTAGAGATCCAATCCATGCGCGATCACCTTGCGCATGAGGTTGGGGAGCGCTTCGCCGGCAAGCGTGGCGATCGGCACCCAGCGCATGCCACCGGGCGCGCGGGTGCGGGCCTCCGCCTTCGCCGTGTAGACGATCAGCTCCAGCGGAAAATGCGTGAAGACGTGGGTGACGACGCCCACCTTGCGCTGCCAGCGCGTCAGCCCCTTCAGCTCCGGCGCCTGCAGCTTCGCCGCCGCATCGTCCTGGCCGGCGAGCCAATCCGAGCCGGGGACTTCGGTCATGCCGCCGAGCAGGCCCTTTTCCGGTCTTGAGCGGACGAGCAGCTCATCGCCGCGCGTGACGACGAAGGCAGCACCGCGCCGAAGCGTTCCGCTCTTCTTCGGCGCCTTGCGCGGAAATGTTTCCTGCGTGCCTTGCGCACGTGCGATGCAATCCTCGTTGAGCGGACACAGCGAGCAGGCAGGCTTCTTCGGCGTGCAGATCGAGGCGCCGAGGTCCATCAGCGCCTGCGCACTGTCGCCGGCACGAGAATCCGCCAGCAACGTCGCGGCCAGCTGCTGGATCAGCGGCTTGGCCTGTGGCAGCTCCTCCTCGACCGCGAACAGGCGCGACACCACCCGCTCGATGTTGCCATCGACCGGCATGGTGCGGCGATCGAACGCGATCGCGGCGATCGCGGCCGCCGCGTAAGGCCCGATGCCCGGCAGCGCGCGCAGGCCTTCCTCTGTGTCGGGAAAGACGCCGCCATGCCCGCGCGTCACTGCGACCGCGCAGGCATGGAGGTTGCGCGCCCGCGAGTAGTAACCGAGCCCGGCCCACATCCGCAGCACGTCGTCGAGCGAGGCCCGCCCTAGCGTCGTGACGTCGGGCCAGCGCGCGACGAATTTTTCGAAGTACGGGCCGACCGCCTTTACCGTGGTCTGCTGGAGCATGATCTCCGACAGCCAGACGCGATAAGGGTCCGTTGCCTCGCCCGGCACTGCCCGCCAGGGCAGCCGGCGGCGGTGGCGGTCGTACCAAGCGAGTAGGAGTTTCGGGCGCGATGAGGCTTTCGACTGAACTGGTTCCGACTTGGCCATGAGGGCAGATCTGGGGCTCATGGCTACACTGTAGCGGCAACGCGCCGGTCTCTCCACGTCATGCCCGCGCCTGTCGCGGGCATCCACGTCTTTCTTCGCGGCAAGACATGGATGGCCGTGACAAAGCCCGGCCATGACGGCAGCAGTTCCTGAGGCATCGCGCACGGTGCTATAAGGGCCCGATGTCCAAATTCCCTCCCAAGCCCGGTCCCATCAGCGCCAAGCCGCTCTCGCTCCTGCTCAACGACGTCTTTGCCGAGGCCTATGCCAAGCAGGGCTTTGCGGCGCGCGAGTTGGTGACGCGGTGGGCGGAGATCGCCGGGCCGGAGATCGCGGCCCATGCCGAGCCCTTGAAGATGCAATGGCCGCGGCCGGTGGAGGGCCAGCCGCAGGAGCCGGCGACGCTGGTGCTGCGGGTCGAAGGGCCGATGGCGCTGGAGATCCAGCATTCGGCCGATGTGATCCTGGAACGGGTCAACCGCTTCTTCGGCTGGAGCGCGGTCGGCAAGCTGGCCTTCCGCCAGGCCCCCCTGTCGCGCGCCCGGCGGCGGGTGCGGCCCGGCCCGCCGGATCCCAAAGCGGTGGCCAAGGTGGCGGAGAGCCTGGGCGATATCGAAGATGAACAACTCAAGACGGCGCTGGCGCGGCTCGGGGCCGCCATCAAGCGAAATTGAGCCTTATTCCGCCGCTAATCTGGACCCTGACTTGCCGCTCGCCATTGCCTCAAACGACGTTTCAAGCTAGCGACAGGCCGCCCGAGCGGGAACTCGATAGACCCCTGGGGCGACACCTTGCCAATCCGGGAGCCGACCTTGATCATCACCCGCCGCGCCTTCACCACGATGCTGTCGCTGACCGGGCTTGCCGCGCTCGCCGGGCTCTCGCCGCTGCGGTTCATCTCCGAGGCCATGATCCCTGAAGCAATGGCGCAATCCGCCGCGGATGTGGCCAAGCCGGTGTCGTTGCCCGACATGGCGCTCGGCCCGAAGGATGCCGCCGTCACCATCACCGAATACGCCTCGATGACCTGCCCGCACTGCGCGGCCTTCAACGAGCAGGTGTTCCCCAAGATCAAGAAGGAATACATCGACACCGGCAAGGTGCGTTACATCTTCCGCGAGTTCCCGCTCGACATCAAAGCCGCCGCCGGCTCGATGCTGTCGCGCTGCATCGCCAAGGACGACGCGCCGAAATATTTCGCCGTCACCGACATGCTGTTCCGCCAGCAGAGCGACTGGGTGATGAAGAACACCACCGAGACCCTGACGCGGATCGGCAAGCAGGCCGGCCTCACCCAGCAGCAGGTCGAGGCCTGCCTGAAGGACCAGTCGCTGCTCGACAAGATCGCCGCGGACCAGAAATACGCCAGCGACGTTCTGAAGGTGGATTCGACGCCGACCTTCTTCATCAACGGCGAGAAGATCAAGGGCGAGGCCTCGTTCGAGGAGTTCGCCAAGAAGATCAATCCGCTGCTGAAGAGCTGATTCGCAACGCCACAATCCTGATTCGCGCATCTAAAGCCGTATCATTCCCGGCATAAATCCCTTGGGAAAAACGGCTTTCGCCGGTTGCCCTCGCGGCGCACCGCGGCCATTGTCCGCCGCACGAGCCGCCTCGCGCGACTCGCCCAGACAGCGACAACGCCTTCCATGGTATTGTCCCGGCAGGGGATTCGCGCCTGCCAACAGAGATGCGTGCTTATGAAAATCACCCGCCTGCGCCTTCACGGTTTCAAGTCCTTCGTTGAGCCCACGGACTTCGTTATCGAGCCCGGCCTGACCGGCGTGGTCGGACCCAATGGCTGCGGCAAGTCGAATCTCGTCGAGGCGCTGCGCTGGGCGATGGGTGAGACCTCGTACAAGTCGCTGCGCGCCGCCGACATGGACGCGGTGATCTTCGCCGGCTCCGGCAACCGTCCCGCACGCAACCACGCCGAAGTGACGATGACGATCGACAATGCCGATCGCACCGCGCCGGCGGCGATGAACGACAGCCAGCTTCTGGAAGTCTCCCGCCGCATCGAGCGTGAGGCCGGCTCGGTCTATCGCATCAACGGCCGCGACGTGCGCGCCCGCGACGTGCAGATCCTGTTCGCCGATGCCGCCACCGGCGCGCGCTCGCCGGCGCTCGTCCACCAGGGCAAGATCGGCGAAATCATCCAGGCCAAGCCCGAGCAGCGCCGCCGTGTGCTGGAAGACGCCGCCGGTGTCGCCGGCCTGCACGCCCGCCGTCACGAGGCCGAGCTGCGGCTGAAGGCGGCCGAAACCAACCTCACCCGCGTCGAGGACGTGATCGGCCAGCTCTCCGGCCAGATGGAAGGCCTGAAGAAGCAGGCCCGCCAGGCCGTGCGCTACCGCGAGGTCGCGGCCAAGGTGCGCAAGGCCGAAGCAACCTTGTTCCACCTGCGCTGGATCGGCGCCCACGCCGACGTCAACGAGTCCGGCCAGACGCACGATCTCGCGGTCCGCGAGATGGCCGAGCGCACCCAGCACCAGGCCGAAGCCGCCCGCATCCAGGCCATTCGCGCCGCCGAGATGCCGGCGCTGCGCGATGCCGAAGCGCGCGCCGCGGCCGGGCTCCAGCGCCTCACCAATGCCCGCGAGCAGCTCGACCGCGAGGAAGAGCGCGCCAAGGAGCGCGTCGCCGAGCTCGAGCGGCGCCTCGCCCAGTTCGAGGGCGACATCTCGCGCGCCCAGCAGCAGACCATGGATGCCGATGTCGCGCTGCAGCGGCTCGACACTGAGGACGCCGAGCTGAAGGAAGAGATCAAGTCGCGCGTCGAGAAGCGCTCCGGCGTCGACGAGCGCGTCGCGGAAGCCGAGGCGGTGCTGACCGAAACCGAGCAGCGCTTCGCCGAGCTCACCACCGCGCTCGCCGACCTCACCGCCAAGCGCAACCAGCTTGAAGCCAATGTCCGCACCCATCGCGACAAGCTCGCCCGGCTCGACCAGGAGATCGCGAGTGTCGCGGCGGAAGAGCAGAAGCTTGCGCAGGAGACCGGCGGCTTCGGCGATCTCGACGAGCTGACCGCCCTGGTCGAGACCGCGGAGCAGACGCTGGCCGCTTCGGAAGCCGCGGCGCAGGCGAGCGAAGCCGCCCATGTCGCCGCGCGCCAGACGCTGGAATCCTCGCGCTCTCCGCTGGTCGAAGCCGACAAGCGCGTGCAGCGGCTCGAGACCGAGGCGCGCACGATCTCGAAGATCGTCAACGGCGAGACCAAGAATCTGTGGCCGCCGATCATCGACGGCATCACCGTCGACAAGGGATTTGAAAAGGCGATCGGCGCCGCCCTCGGCGACGATCTCGACGCGCCGGTCGATCCGTCGGCGCCGATGCGCTGGACCAATGCCGGCGTCACCGACGGCGATCCGGAGCTGCCCGAGGGCGTCGTTCCGCTCGCCAACCATGTGCAGGCGCCGGCCGAGCTGGCGCGCCGCCTGGCGCAGATCGGCGTGGTGCCGCGCGAGCGCGGCGCCGAGCTGGTCTCGCAACTCAAGACCGGCCAGCGGCTGGTCTCGCCGGAGGGCGACGTCTGGCGCTGGGACGGCTTTGTCGCCGCGGCCCACGCCCCAACCGGTGCCGCGCGGCGGCTTGCCGAACGCGCCCGCCTCGTCGACATCGAGAACGAGCTGGAACAGGCCCGCATCGACGCGCAGATCAAGCGCCAGGCGCTGGAGAACGCCGAGTCCGAGCTGCAGATGGCCGCCAGCACCGAAGGCGCCAGCCGCGAAGCCTGGCGGGCCGCGCAGCGCGAGCTCAACGTCGCCCGCGAGCGCCACGCTGGCGCCGAGCGCGAGATCAGCCGCCACGCCGCACGCAAGGCGACGCTGTCGGAAGCGCACAGCCGTCTCGCCGCCGACCGTGCCGAGGCCGAGGCGGCCTACGAATACGCCGAGGCCGGCATCTCCGAACTGCCGTCGAGCGAGGACACCGAGAACCGGCTCGCCGCCGTCCGCAGCGATATCGAAGCCCATCGCCGCATGGCCGCTCAGGTCCGCGCCGAGGCGCAGGCGCTGGCCCGCGAGGCGGAGCTCGCCGACCGCCGCGTGCAGGCGATCCTGGCCGAGCGCACCGAGTGGCAGAACCGCAAGGAGAGCGCGGCCTCCCACATCGACACCATCCAGGCCCGCATCGCCGAACTGACGATCGAGCGCAGCGAGCTCGAAAACGCACCGGCCGTGTTCGCCGAGAAGCGCAGCGCGCTGATCACCGAGATCGAATACGCCGAGAACGATCGCCGCATGGCCGCCGACGCGCTCGCCACCGCGGAAACCGCAATGGCCGAGACCGACCGCGTCGCGAAGCTGACGTTAGAGGCGCTTTCCAGCGCCCGCGAGGCCACCGCCCGCGCCGAGGAGCGCATGGAAAGCGCGCGGCGCCGGCTCGAGGACATCGAGCGCGAGATCCGCGACATGCTCGAAGTCGAGCCGCAGGCCGTCGCCAGCCTCGCCGAGATCGAGCCTGGCGCCGAGCTGCCGCCGCTGCACGACATCGAGGAAGACCTCGAAAAGATGCGCCGCGACCGCGAGCGCCTGGGCGCAGTCAACCTGCGCGCCGAGGAAGAGCTGCGCGAGGTCGAAACCCAGCACACCGGTCTCGTCACCGAGCGCGACGACTTGGTCGAGGCCATCAAGCGCCTGCGCCAGGGCATCCAGAGCCTCAACAAGGAAGCGCGCGAGCGGCTCCTGACCTCGTTCGAGATCGTCAACAACCACTTCAAGCGCCTGTTCGTCGAGCTGTTCGGCGGCGGCGAGGCCGCGCTGCACCTGATCGAGAGCGACGACCCGCTGGAGGCCGGTCTCGAAATCATCGCCAAGCCGCCGGGCAAGAAGCCGCAGACGCTGTCCCTGCTCTCGGGCGGTGAGCAGGCGCTGACCGCGATGGCGCTGATCTTTGCGGTGTTCCTCACCAACCCCTCGCCGATCTGCGTGCTGGACGAAGTCGACGCGCCGCTCGACGACCACAACGTCGAACGGTACTGCAACCTGCTGCACGAGATGACCGGCTCGACCGACACGCGCTTCATCATCATCACGCACAATCCGATCACGATGGCGCGGATGAACCGGCTGTTCGGCGTCACCATGGCCGAGCGCGGCGTCTCGCAGCTGGTGTCGGTCAGCCTCGCAGAGGCCGTGGACATTCTCGACCAGAACGTGGCGTGATATCTCTGCCGTCGGCCCGGGGCTCGCAAAGCGAGAACCCGGAATCTCGCGCTACAATCTCCAGATTCCGGGCTCGCGCTACGCGCGCCCCGGAATGACGGTGGGCCAACATGATCTCACCCACCCTCCCGGCCGAACTGAAAGCAGCCCTCGACGGCAAGCTCCAGGGCTTCTCGCGCACTGACGCCGCACAACGCTCGCAGAAAATCTCGACCACCTATCGCGCCGGCGGCGGCTCCGGCACGATCAAGTCGGAGGCCGATGCCCTCGCCTATGCGCTGGCGCGCATGCCGGCGACCTACGCCGCCGTCGCCGCAAGCCTGAATGCGCTGACCGAGATCGCACCGGACTTCGCTCCGGAAACATTGCTGGATGTCGGCGCAGGTCCGGGCACCGCCAGCTGGGCCGCCGCGGAGGCGTTTCCGTCGCTGCAGGATTTTACCCTGCTCGACGCCAACAGCACGCTCAGCCGGCTCGCGCTCGAACTGGCGCGTGACAGCTCGCGATTGTCGGACTGCCGCTATCTGCCCGGTGACGCCGGCGGTAACCTCGCCGAGGTCTCGCAAGCCGATCTCGTCGTTGCCAGCTACATCATCGGCGAGCTCAACGAAGGCGACCAGCGCAAGCTCGCGGACGCGATGTGGGCGAAAGCGCGCCACGCGCTGGTGGTGATCGAGCCCGGTACGCCAGCCGGCTACGCGCGCATCCTCGCCCTGCGCCAGCAGCTGATCGCGGCAGGCGCCTACGTCGCCGCACCCTGCCCACACGAAAAACCGTGCCCGCTCATCGCGCCCGACTGGTGCCATTTCAGCCAACGCCTGCCGCGCTCGCAGGCGCACCGGCAGATCAAGGGCGCCGAGGTGCCATTCGAGGACGAGCGCTTCATCTACGTCGCCCTGACCCGCACGCCGCCTAGAAGCCGCGCCGCGCGCGTGCTGGCGCCGCCTGATGTCGGCAAGGCCGAGATCAATACAAAGCTTTGCACCGAGGACGGTGTCGCTATCACCAAAGTCCCACGACGCGACAAGCCCGCCTATGCGGACGCCCGGCGCTGGCGCTGGGGCGATGCGATCATGTCCGAAAGTTAACCTCGTCCGGCACTTTGGCCTTGAACTTGGGTGGTTCCTGATCCGACCAAGCCTTACCTCCCCTCTGCGCCGGGCTCTCGCTTCGCGCCAATTTGGTCTACCCTAGCGCCCGCTTTCTTCCCCCTTCAGGAGTTCTCCATGTCGACCGGCTGGATCGTTCTCGGCGTCATCGTCGTCCTCGTGCTGTTCGCCTTCAGTGCCTACAACCGCCTGGTGGCGCTGAGCCAGCGCGTCGGCCAGGCCTTTGCCGACATCGACGTGCAGCTCAAGCAGCGCCACGATCTGATCCCGAACCTGGTCGAGACGGTGAAGGGCTATGCCTCGCATGAGCGCGGCACGCTCGACGACGTCATCAAGGCGCGCAATTCGGCAATGTCGGCGCAGGGACCGGCGCAGGTATCCGCGGCCGAGAACCAGCTGTCCGGCGCGCTCGGCCGGCTGATCGCGCTGTCGGAGGCCTATCCCGACCTCAAGGCCAACGCCAATTTCCAGCAGTTGGCCAGCGAGCTCTCCGACCTTGAGAACAAGATCGCGGCGAGCCGCCGCTTCTTCAACAACGCGGTCCAGGAATACAACACCGGCATCCAGCAGATGCCCGCCGCGCTGTTCGCCGGCATGTTCGGCTTCACCAGGAAGGACTTCTTCGATCTCGGCACCAGCCGTACCGAGGTCGAGGCGGCGCCGCAGGTGAAGTTCTGATTTGAGCCGATAGGCCGGCAGGGCACCCGCGTCATAGCCGCGTATGGTCTCTACACGCACATCGCCTCGAACAAGTTTCGTTCGATGCTGCTGCTCGCCGGCCTGTTCATGCTGGTCTACGTGCTGGTCTATGCCGGCGCGCTGGTCGCCGAGGTCGTCATCAACGGCAATGGCACGGTGGCCTACTATCTGAGCCGCGCCTTCGCCGACCTGCTCAAAGCCGCGCCGTTCGCGACCATGGCGGCGATCGCCTGGATCGCGATCGCCTATTTCTTCCACCAGTCGATGATCGACGCCGTGACCGGAGGCCACGACGTCACGCGGCAGGAGGAGCCGCGGCTCTACAACCTGCTCGAAAACCTCTGCATCTCGCGCGGCATCACCATGCCGAAGCTGAAGATCATGGAGAGCCCGGCGCTGAACGCGTTCGCGACCGGCCTCAATCCGCGGCAATATTCCATCACCGTCACCACCGGTCTCCTCGATGCGCTGAACGACAAGGAGATCGAGGCGGTGCTGGGCCACGAGCTGACCCACATCAAGAATGGCGACGTGCAGCTCATGGTGGTCGCCGTCATCATCGCCGGCGTGGTCGGCTTCTTCGGCGAATTGTTCTTCCGCCTGTTCACGAGCTTTGACTGGAGCCCCAGCTCCGGCGGCTCGTGGTCCTCAGGCTCCTCCTCGTCGTCGCGGTCGTCCTCGTCGTCGAGCGACAGCAAGAGCTCCGGCGGCGGCGCAATCATCGTCATCATCATCGCGGTCGTGCTGATCGTGCTGGTCTGGCTGCTGTCGCAGGTGGTCAAGCTCGCGCTGTCGCGGTCGCGCGAATATCTCGCCGACGCCGGCTCGGTCGAGCTGACGAAAGACCCCGACGCCATGATCTCGGCGCTGCGCAAGATCGAGGGCCGCGGCGAGCTGCCGGGCGCGACCTCGGCGGTGATGGAGCTCTGCGTCGACAATCCCCGCGAGGGCTTTGCCGATTTGTTCGCGACCCACCCCTCGGTGCAGTCCCGGGTCGACGCGCTGGTTAGGTTTGCCGGCGGCCGCGACCCCGGTCCCCTGCCGACGCTCACGGAGGAGACGGAAGAGCCGGGGGCGCAAGCCGACCGGCAGGACGCCCCGCCGCCGTTGCGCCATGGCCCGTGGGATGACGCCGACGGATCGGCCAGCCCGCCGCCGGTGCCGGCACCCAGTCCCTCCGGAACCGCCCCCAGCAACCCGGCGGGCAATCCAATGGGTAACTCTATGGGGCCTTGGGGCCGCCATTGAGCACCTGATTCCCGCCCCACGCGGCGAGTTTCACCGCGATTGGGAAAAACCTCGGGAATTGCCGTAACTGGGGCCTACGGAATTGAATTCTCCCTTGTTTCTGCCATGTTCACGCCCAACAGCAGACTTGGGACATCGATTTGGGGCCCGGCCGATTGCGACCTCGCGATCGGGGGCGCGCGTTAGGGGACAGCAATGGCAAAGCCGGCAGTGGTTGTGGTGGGCGCGGACAAGGGCGGGGTCGGCAAGACCACGGTGTCGCGTACCTTGCTCGATTATTTTTCCGCCAACAACGTGCCGACGCGTGCGTTCGACACGGAGTCGCCGCGCGGAACGCTGAAGCGCTTCCACCCCGACATCACCGAGATCGTCGACATGATGACGACGGCCGACCAGATGAAGATCTTCGACACGCTCAACGCGGCGAGCCCGTCGGTGACCGTGATCGACGTCCGCGCCGGCCTGCTCTCGCCGGCACTGGCGTCACTGCGCGACATCGGTTTCCTCGACGCCGCCAAGGCCGGCCAGATCACCTTCGCGGTGTTCCACATCCTAGGACCCTCGATCGCCTCGCTGGACGAGATCGCCGAGACCGCGGGTTTCATGGCCGGCGCAAAATACTTCCTGGTCAAGAACTTCATCAACGACACCCAGTTCTTCCAATGGGACCAGTCGACCTACAATTCCTACTTCCACCGCATCAAGGACGCGACCGAGCTGACCATCCCCAAGCTCAACGAAATGGCCTATGAGCAGGTCGAGGTCTCCTCCGTCCCGTTCCTGAAATTCGTCGCCAACAAGGGCATGAACGACGACGCCGCGAACTATTCCTTCGTGCTGCGCGGCTATGTCCGGCATTGGCTCGCGAATGTCTGGAGCGAGTTCGACCGGATCCGGCTGACCGACATCGTCGGTTCGAAACCCGTGACCCGCAACAGCGAAAAATAGTTGCGCAAGCAGGGCTGATACGGCTGGATTGGGCGACAAGTTCGCTCAGATAATGCGTGATGCCCGCGACACCCGTCTACATCATCTGCTCGCCCCGCCCGCAGGTCGGCAAGACCCTGCTGGCGCGGCTATTGAGCGAATTCCTGCTGCTCAAGAATGGTGACGTCGCGGCCTTCGACGTCAACCTGAAGGAGCCGTCGCTGCTGGATTACTTGCCGAAGATCACCGAGACCGCCGACGTGATCGACACCTACGGCAAGATGCAGCTGATGGACCGTGTCATCGTCGATGACGGCCTTGCCAAGGTGATCGACCTCGGCTTCCACGCCTTCGACGAATTCTTCAAGATGACCGAAGAGATCGGCCTGCTCAAGGAGGCGGCCCGCCGTCACGTCGCGCCTCAGATCCTGTTCGTCGCCGACACCGACCGCGTCTCGGCCCGCGCCCATGAGATGCTGCGTGGGCAGATCCCGCGCATGAACCTGATCACGGTCGACAACGAATATGTCGTGCGCGGCGAGCTGCCGCCCGCAATGGCCGGCGGCCGGCTGTTCCGCCTGCCCGCGCTCCCCGGCTTTCTCAAGACCTATATCGACCGGCTGACCTTCTCCTTCACCGGTTATCTGCGCCAGGAGAAGGACGCCTCGACCGAGCTGCACCAATGGACCCGGCGGAACTACATCGCCTTCCGGGAGCTCGAGCTGAACCTGATCCTGCAACGGTCCTAGAGCGGGATGAGCATCAGGCGTCTCGGTGCGACCTCTCCCCGTCGGGGAGAGGTCGGAATGCGCCTGGCGATGCGAAGCATCGTCAGTGCAATCCCGGGTGAGGGGCCGCGGCAACCAGTGAGACCGGATCCCCTCACCCGGATCGCATCTTGCGATGCGATCCGACCTCTCCCTACGGGAG